>JAHHQL010000001.1 GCA_020026415.1 Alistipes sp.
GCGGAGGGAACGGAATGCGGAAAAAATTTCATTTTAAGATCTTTTTTTGTAAATTTCACACCCCGCAGGGGCAATTTCGGCGGGCGGATTTACGTTTTCCATTTGTTGTTTGGGAAAGGAGTCCTTTGCCCGATGCCCCCGCTCCGCCGACTGCGGGGGAACGATAATTAACCTAAAACACAAAAAATGAAGAAAACGATTTTTATCCTGCTGTTCCTGCTTTCGACCTGTACGTTGTTTGCGCAGGACAGCCGTATTGCGCTGTTTTTGAGACGCGCCAACCGCTATGCGTCGGTGGAGTTGTCCGATTACAGACGGAGCCTTCGCATGGAGTACGACGTGTCGGATCGTGCGTTGAACGAATATTATCGCCGCTGCGGTAATGATTGGGGCAATGTGGGGATTGCGCTGGAGATTGCCCGCACGTCGGGTCGCCGCATAAAGGACGTGTGCGACTATTACAACCGTTACCGTCGTCACGGCTGGGCGCGCGTCTTGATTGAGATCGGTATCCGACCCGATTCGCGTTACTACGATCCTTTCTACGAACGGCTGCATCACCACGGCGATTGCTGGCACGACCGTTACACTTCTTATTGTGAGGTGCATCACTACCATCATTACGACCGTCCCTACAAAAAGCACAAGAAACACTACAAGCATTATAAGCGCAGATACCGCGATTATGATGACGACGATGACGACGATGATGACGATGACGACGATTAGTCGGTTGCGGGCATGAGATGAAGGCTGCCTTCCCAAGAAAGGAAGGCAGCCTTTTATTATATAGGTGCGGAAAGTCACATAATAAGAAGAAATATCGGACGGTGAGTGTGTAATTTTATAATATCCGATAAAAAAGTGACAGAAAAAGGGAAAATTGGGAATTAATTATTATTTTTAAGGCTGTTTAAGATTTGAAACCCCAAAAAATAAAAAAATCACGACAATAATTTTAACCTAAAACCAAACCTATGAAACTCAAATCTACTTTCGGACATTTATTGTCCCTTTGTTTGTTCTCGTTGTTGGCTTTCGGATGTAGCGATGACGACGACAAGGTGGTTCCTCCCGCACCTGAGACTGCGCTGACCTTCGCACTCAAGGCATCGGACATCACGGCGGAGCGTGCCGTGGTGGAGTGTACGCCGTCGGACGAGGAGCGCACCTACATTTTCGAGTATGCCGAGGCTGCTCTTTTGAAGGATCTCACGGCGGAAGAGCAGGTTTCCAAAGTGCTGGAACTGAATCCCGCGGAGAAAACCGGCAAACAGACGCTTGTCTGCACAAACCTTACACCCGAAACCGACTATGTGGCTTATGCCTTGGAGATAACGAAAGGTGAGGCTGGAAAGAAACTTTCGACCATTTCGTTTACGACCGGTGCTCTTTCCGAACCGGATGCCTTGACTTTCATGCTCAAGGCATCGGACATCACGGCGGAGCATGCCGTGGTGGAGTGTACGCCGTCGGACGAGGAGCGCACCTATGTATTTGATGTTGCGGAGGCTGCCCAATTCGAGAGCCTTTCGATGGAGGAGCAGATCCGGAAAGTTGCAGACCTGAAACTCGAATTGAAGAAGGGTGCACAGAGATTGGAATGCTCGAAACTTGCTCCCGTGACCGCTTATGTGGCTTTTGCTCTGGAGATGAACGGCGGGCAGCCCGGCAAGACGCTCTCGACCGCATCGTTTACGACCGAGGCTCTTCCCGCAACCGACAAACTGAATTTCGAACTCAAGGGTTATGCCGGAGATCAGACGGGTGCCAACAAGACAGGTGCCGTCACCTTCGAGATCCGTTGCACGACGCAGGATGCCGCTTCGATCGAATATTTCATTTCGACCACGGCTGACGTGGAGCGCGTATTGGGCAAGGGTCACACGCTGGAGACCATCGTCGATAACAACGAGGGTACCGGACTGATCGGTAGCGAGCTTACGGCTGCTAACGGCGAGGGTTTCAAGATCACGATGACTTCGGCCGACGGTGTATTGAGCGATACGGGCTATACGCTGCTGGTAAATGCTTATGACAAGACGAAGAACCGCGTGGTAGAGCGTTGCGATGCCAAGACCGATGCCGTGCAGGGTGAGGTGACGATTCCCGAAATCACCGTAACCGCATCGAAGGGTATGCCGTGGGGTGAGAATCCCAACTCGGCTCTGACCTTCAAGATCGTCTGCACGACAAAGGATGTTTCGTTTGCCGAGGCATTTATTCTCGATACGAAAGGGCTGAATGATATTCTTCAGAATCAGACGCTTGAGGAGTTGCTCGACATGAATGCAGGTATGGGTAAACCCTTCACCGAGTCGGATCTTGCCGAAATGAACTCGACGGGAGTCAGCATTTTCTGGAACGAGTTGAAAGGCAACGAATCGTACGCGCTTTTGCTCAACGCACGCAATATGGTCGGCGGCCGTGCCATTGTACGTCAGGATGCCACGACCGATCCCGACAGCGAACCGGGCCCCGGTGGTGACGAATTTAAGCCCGATGTGAAGGTGGCTGCCATGGCAGGTGATGCCTACGGTATGCACAGCGACAGGCAGGCCATGGTTGCCACTCGTTGCTTCTCGCACGATGCCGTTTATGCCGCCTGCATGTTCGTGGAGCATGTCGTGCTGGATCAGTTCATGGGTCAGGGTCTGACCTATGAGAAGATCATGGAGGATTCGAATAACTTCGAGAAATATTCTGCTTCGATCATCGGGCGCATCAACGACAAGGGATACCGTGCATTCTACGAGAACCTGATCCCCGAAACGAAGTATGCCGCACTGGTGGATGTCCGTAACGACAAGGGACGTGCTGTGGAGTATGTCCACCTGACGACTTCTGCCGCTCAGTGATTCTTTTTTAAGTAATTTTTATAATCGGGCTGTCCGCGTCTTGTGATGCGGCAGTCCGATTTTTTATTTTTTTATGGATTTGTTGGTTGTTGCGAATTATTATGCGAAAAAGATGCCTCGATCTCGGAAAAAAACTATATTTGTATGATAAAACATTCCGCAGAAGAACTTCCGGCTTGTATTATGCAAAAGAATCGGGTTGCCGGGGTCTGATCGGTTTCGTTTTTTAATAACTAAAACAAACAACTAACCAATTATGAAAAAGAATTATTTGTGGAGTTTGCTGACTTTGTTGGCAATTTCGATTTCGGCCGTCGGTTGCTCTGACGACGATGAGGTGGTCACCCCTCCGGTGCCCGAAGGGGATGCGCCCGTGCTGACACTGGGCAGCGAAACTCTGGAGGCGGGTGCTCAAGAGGGCAAATTTGAGTTTGCCTTCATGGTGGAGAACGCTACGGAGGCCAAGGCAACGGCCGAGGCCGATGTGGAGTGGATTAAGGATGTCGTCATCAAGGAGTCGCGCACGTCGTTTGACGGCGTGGTGGCGTTCACTGTTGCCGCCAACGACACCGACAAGGTGCGTGAAGGTCGCATTACGGTAAAATATACGGGTGCGAAGGATGCCGTTTATACCGTAAAACAGAGTGCGAAGGGTGAAGAACCCAAACCCGAATTTGAGAAAGTTCCGGGTAAGATCAACGAACTCAATGCGGCAGCGTTCCGTTATTTCGTATGGGACTACGAGGCCAATCCTGCGAAATTTGTTTTCAAGGGTGACAAACCATGCATCGTAGATGTCGGTGCCGAGTGGTGCGGCCCCTGCCAGCAGATGAAACCTGTCTTGGAGAAGTTGGCTGCCGAGTTCAAAGATCAGATCGACTTCTTTTATGTCAATGTTGATAAGGAGCCCGAACTGGCAAAAGACATTCTGAATGTTACAGGATATCCCACCTTTATTTTTGTTCCGATGAAGGGTGAGCCTGCTCGTGCAAACGGATTGATGAGCGAACAGATTATTCGCGATTTGATCGATGCCAATTTGCTCCATCCGGAGGAGTCCTACGATCCTACGATCAAAGGTCCCGAAATGGCCAACGAATATTGGGCGGGTGATGCCGACAAGCGTTACACACACATGCGTATCACGGCTTTCTTGAAATGTACATCGAAAGATGCGGTTACGGTCAAGGTTTGTGTTTACAAGCGAGAGGCTCTCGATCAGTTCTTGAAGGAATATACGATTTATTCTTTGGTTAATAAATACGGTCAGGGAATGGAGAGCGAAGTGATCGACCTGATCAACGGAGAGGGTACTCCTGTCGTTGCACAGACCATGCCGGGTGATACTCATGTGTTTATTATTATGGCCAGAAATGCCAATGGAGGTGTCACCATCGAGCAACACGAAGTGACTAACACCGAGGATTATTCCGAACCGATTGATTTTCAGGCTGCATGTCAGGATGAAACAGGACACAATATCCTGCTCTATGTCAAGAGTGGTTGCGCTAAGGATATTCGTGTGGGATGTATTACCAAGACGGATTATCTGAAATTTACGGAGCAGGGTGAAAAGACGGAAGATATTCTCATGAAGGAAGGATGTTTCTATCATTTTGCACCCGAAGAGGTCGAGAAGGCCGTAAGCGTATCGGGTTGCATTGTCGAGTGGACTTCTTGCATTCCGGGAACATCGTACATGTGTTTGGGTATGGTTAAAGATGCCGAAGGCAATATTTACACCAAAGAACAGGAGGTTGTGACTCGCGGTGAGACTCCGGTGGATCCCGATGCACTCAAGTTGCCTGAGGTTTCGATCAGTCTCGATTCCAAATCCGGCGAAAAAATGGTGAACTATACGGTTCAGTGCCTGACGAATGATGCCGCAAAGGGAGCGATGCTGCTTCTTCCGACCGAGCAGATCAATTCGGCAATCGTTTCAGCCACGCTTGAGGATTTGATGACGACTTCTTCGGAAGCGGTTGCTTTTTCATCCGAGGATCTTGTTGCGGTTAATAACGGCGGCAAGACGGGAACGAAAACTTGCGACAAGGAACGTTATACGCTGATTGTGGATGTAGCCAATGCTGCGGGAGGTCGCGTTGTTCGTCGTGCCGACCACCAACTGAACCGCAAGGGTGCTCCCGAACTGAATCTGCGTGGTGCATGCGACGAGTATGAGATGCGTTGTACGGCTTACTGCACGACGCATGATGCCGTTTCGGCTTCGATTGCCGTAGTCGCTTCGAGCGATCTGATGGCGATGTTCTCGAAGGGTGAGACCTATGAATCGGTTTGCGAGCAGATGGGTGAGGTGATGGATGCCGACAACCTCGGCTGGCTGAATAACGAGGGTAACAACTTCGCACTCGATATGGCCGAACTTCCCGCACAGACCCGCTACACGTGGATCGTCGATGTGAAGAACAAGGCCGGTATGCGTACGACGCAGAGTGTCGAGACGGTAACTCCCGCCGCCGCAACCCGCGCTTATGCAATGCCTGCAATGAATCTGATGTCGAAACTCTCTTCGCGCAGAAACTAATTCCTGCAAGTGCAAAATAAAGAAAGGACTGTCCGTGTCACACGACACGGACAGTCCGTTTTTTTCGTATCTTTGAGCAAAAGGAATCAAAAATATGGCAAGCAATCTCGGTTTTGTGGAATTTGTGTGCGACCGGATGGAGGGGCTGGGCGATGTGCGCTTTCGGAAGATGTTCGGCGATTATGTGGTCTATCTCAACGAGAAACCTGTGATCCTGATCTGCGACAATGTGGCGTATGTCAAGATCCTGCCTGAAACGGAGGCTCTTTTGGGTGATGCCCGTCGCGGAAAACCCTACGAAGGAGCGCGGGATCATTATGTCCTCGACGTGGAGCAGGAAGATCCGTTGCGCGAGGTGTGCCGTGTGCTGGAACGTGTGCTGCCTTTCCCGAAAAGGCGATCCCGAAAGAAATCACCCGTCGGGCAATGAAAAAGGTCGGAAGCCACAATGCGGCCTCCGACCTTTTCTTATAGGAGTGTTTGGTTAATCGTTTTTGCGCGTGGCGGCCAACAGAACGGCGGCGATGATCAACACGACACCGAGGCTCGTGCGCAGGGTGAACGGCTCGCCAAAGACAAGGATGCCCAAGATAACCGAGGTCAGGGGTTCGAATGCGCCGAAAAACGAGGTCATCGTCGGGCCGATGCGCTTGATACCCCATACGAGGGTGATGTTCGATACGGCGGTGGCGAAGACACCCAGTCCGACGGCATCCATCCACAGCGGGGCGGTGTCCAGAAGTCGGATTCCGCCCGTGAAGAGACCTCCGCAGATGAAGAACAACGCACCGATTCCCGTCACGTAGCAGGTGAGGGTCTGGGAGTCGATTTCGGCGGCACGCGAATTTTTCACGCCGACCATATATCCGCCGTAGGTCAGCACCGACATGCAGGCGGCAACGGTACCCCAAAGAGTGTTGCCGACGGGTTGCTCCGAACTGTCGAGCGACAGGAGGGCGGCACCGCCCATCGAGGCAAGGATGGCGGCCATGGTCAGCCACGAGAAACGCTCGTGGAAGAAGAGCATCATGGTGGCGGCGACGGCCAGCGGGTAGATGAAGTGGATGGTCGAGGCGGCACCCGTTGCGATGTTGGCGTAGGCGATGATCAGAAGGAATGAGGTTGCGGCACGCAATACGCTCAACCACAGGATTGTCAGGAAATCGCGCCGTCCGACACGGAACGAACGTCCCGACAGGATGGCGAACACGACTAAAGACAGGGTGGCGAATCCCCAGCGGTAACTCAGCGTCTCGAACGATCCGAGTCCCGCATCGAGCAGTTTTTTTGTGAAGAAAGGTGCAAATCCGAAGGTTGCCGAAGAGATGATGGCACTCGCAACTCCGGCCATGCGGTCAGCGTATTTCATGTGTATTTTTGTTTTTGATGTGCAAAGATAGGAAATTTGTGTGCAAGTGATTCATGCGAAGGCGATAAAACACTCTTCCGCTTGCGAAAATATCCCGCTTGGGTAAAATGCCACGCTTTCGGGAAAGTGTTCTTTGGGGTGTTTTTTTACTCCGAGTTTTGTCGGAGAACGAAACACGGGAAGGAATTTATGTCTTTTGTGTTGGTCATTTCCTCCGAAATGGGTATATTTGTCGGCTTAAATTTTGGTGTCAAGGCCATGAAAGTTGTGAAATTTTTAAAAGACTGGATGCTCATCATTTCCATTCTTTCCGGTATCTTCGGTTATTTGATCTATGCCGCGATTCCTGAATTGAATCCGACCCACCACGTTGTCAAATCTTCAGTCGGCATTATTCAGCCCGTGCTGATCTTCGCCATGTTGTTCCTTACGTTCTGTAAGGTCAATCCCCGTAAATTGCGCCTTTGCCGTTGGCATTTGTGGCTTATGCTGGTGCAGGCGGGTCTGTTCACGCTTCTGGCGGGTGTGGTGATTTTCCTTTTGCCCGATAACAGTTCGCGCGTGGTGGTTGAAGGGGCGATGCTTTGCCTTATATGCCCGACCGCCACGGCCGGTGCGGTGATTACCAAAAAGTTGGGCGGAAATGTGGCGCATATCACGACTTATACGATTCTGATCAACTTGGTGAATGCGTTGCTCATCCCGCTGCTTGTCCCCTTGGTTTACCCCAATCCCGAAATGACGATGGCAACCTCCTCGATTCTGATTCTCGGTAAGGTTTTCCCGCTGCTGTTGCTGCCTCTGTTTGCCGCGATGCTGGTGCGCTACCTGTTGCCGAAACTCCACTTCGTCCTGTCGCACTACCACGAACTGGCCTTCTACCTTTGGGCGGTGGCTCTGGCACTGGCCACGGGTGTTACGATCCACAACATCGTGCGCAGTAACGAACCGATCTCGATTCAGTTGTGGCTGGTGGTCGTGTCGTTTGTGGCGTGCGTCGGTCAGTTCTATGTGGGCTGGGCGATCGGTAAACGCTATGATGACCGCATTACGGCGGGGCAGTCGCTGGGTCAGAAAAACACGGTGCTTGCCATCTGGATGGGCTACACGTTCTTCGACCCGATCACCTCGGTGGTGGGCGGTTTTTACAGCATCTGGCATAATGTGATCAACTCCTGCCAACTCTACGAATATCAGAAGAAACACAGTAAAAAATAATTTTCCACCGATTCGGACTTTGTTCCACAAACGCCAAAAACATTTGAAAACATGATGTCTGTCAGAACATTTAAACTTGCACTGGTCTGCCTCGCAGGGCTGCTTTCGGCAATGCCCCTTTCGGCGCAGGTCACTCCGGTGCGTCGTGCCAAGGCACAGGCCGATATTTTGGTTACGACCTCCGATCCCGCGGATCTTCGTGCGGCGCATCTTTTACAGGACTTCCTTCACCGCATTTCGGGTGCGACGCTTGATGTGCTGCGTCCCGAACAAATCTTGCGTAAGCCCTCCAAGGGCGACATTCTGATCGGTAACGGATTGTCGAACGCGGCACTGGTTACCGATAAGATCACCGAGGACGGCTTCCGCATCTCGACCGGAGATGGTTTCCTGAGAATTGTGTCGGGCGGCGATAAAGGCTCGATCTACGGCGTGGTCACTCTTTTGGAGCGTTACCTCGGTGTCCGGTATTGGGGCGAAAACGAATATTCGCTCACCCCAAGCGACGAAATCTCGTTCCCCAAGATGGATTTCGTGGAAAATCCTGCTTTCCGCTATCGCCAGAGCCAGTTCTACGGCATGAAAAACGACTCGATCTATAAGATGTGGATGCGTTTGGAGGAGCCGTCCGAGGTTTTTGCCGCCACCTATTGGGTGCATACTTTCGATAAATTGCTGCCCTCGTCCCGCTACGGCAGGGAACATCCCGAATATTACTCCTATTTCGGCGGGAAACGCCATCCGGGTAAGGCGAGCCAGTGGTGTCTGTCGAATGACGAAGTGTTCGAGATTGTTGCCGAACGGGTCGATTCGATCTTCAAGGCACATCCCGAATGCGACATGATCGCCGTGAGCCAGAACGACGGAAACTATACGCAGTGTCAGTGTCCGGAGTGCAGTGCCGTCGATAAATACGAGGAGGCTTATTCGGGATCGGTCGTGCGTTTCGTGAATAAATTGGCGGAACGCTTCCCCGAAAAACGCTTCGCCACACTGGCATACCTCTATACGATGAAACCGCCCAAGCACGTCAGGCCGCGTGAGAACGTGACCATCATGTTGTGCGACATCGACTGCAAACGCGAAGTGCCGCTGACCGAAAACGCTTCGGGACGTCAGTTTGTCGAGGCCTTGGAGGGGTGGAGTGCCATCACGGACAATATTTTCGTGTGGGACTACGGCATCAACTTCGACAATATGGTTGCTCCCTTCCCCAATTTCCATATCTTGGCCGACAACATCCGCCTGTTCCACAAGAACCATGTGACGATGCACTTCTCGCAGATTGCAAGTTCGCGCGGCGGTGATTTTGCCGAGTTGCGTACATGGCTCGTGTCGCATCTGATGTGGAATCCCGAACGGAATCCCGATGATCTGATGCACGAATTTCTGGACGGTTACTACGGCGATGCTGCTCCGTTTATTTATCAATATATCAAGATGATGGAAGGTGCGCTTCTCTCAAGCGACGTGCCTCTGTGGATCTACGATTCGCCCGTGTCGCACAAGCACGGCATGTTGCGTTCGCGCCTCATGAAACGCTATTCGGCTCTGTTCGATCAGGCGGAGAAAGCCGTTGAGGCGGACAGCACGCTTCTTGCCCGCGTACAGCGCACGCGTCTCCCCCTGATGTTCGCCGAACTGGAGATCGCCCGTACCGAGCAGGAGAAGGATTTCGAGGATCTGACCCGCAAACTCAACCGCTTCGAGGAGCAGACCGCCCGTTTCGGGGTCGCCACGCTCAATGAGCGCGGCAATACCCCGCAGGACTACTGCCGTCTGTACCGCGAACGCTATATGCCCCGCAGGGAGAAGAGCCTTGCGCTGGGGGCGCGTGTGATTTTTCTGGACGAACCCACGCAGCAACGTTACCGCGACATCGCCACGACGGCACTCACGGACGGCCTGTTCGGCGGTCAGACCTATCAGGATTCGTGGGTCGGCTGGGAAGGCATCGACGCGGGATTTGTGGTGGATCTGGGCGAGGTGAAGAAGATCCACTCCGTCGAGACCGATTTCCTGCACCAGATCGGGGCATGGATCCTGGCACCGCTCGGCGTGTCGTATGAATTTTCCGAGGACGGCGAAAACTTTACCCGCCCCGTGCATTACGACCTTCAGGAGGAACGCGCCAATCAGGTACTCTTCAAGGGCGTGAAACATACGCTGCGCGAACCTGCTTCGGTGCGTTACATCCGCATCCGTGTGACGGGTACGAAAACCTGCCCCCAATGGCACTACGGTGTGGGACACCCCTGCTGGTTCTTTATCGACGAGGTGACTGTACTCTAAAGAATGGCGGACGGCGGAAAAACTGCCGTCCGCATTTTTTTTGAGGAAATCCGACCGTTTCCCGAAAACGATCTGCGAATTGTTTTTTTCGGACAAATAGCCTGCCGGATGCTTGCAACACCCGAAAATTTAGCCTAATTTTGTAGAGGGAAAATGTTTTCGGACAGAGCCTTCCTGACATCCCCGCCCGGCGACAGATAAGGCGGCGAACGATATGGCAGGCGACCTTTTGGAATGAACTCCGGGAGGGAAAGGCGCAAGTCCCGATTCTTCGGAAAACCATGGAAAGAACTCATAAATTCGGATTCGTTATAAACCAATTAATTCATTTTCTAAACCATTAAAAGTATGAGAAAACATTTACAACATTTCCTTATGATGGTTATGATGCTTTTGGGCGTAAGTTCGGTTTACGCACAGCAGGCGACCGTCACGGGTAAGATCGTAGATGAAAACGGAGAGCCGATGGTCGGCGCTTCCGTTGTCGTCCCCTCCACCAAGCAGGGCGTCACCACGGATGTAAACGGTATGTTCAAACTGATCACTTCCGGCAAGACGATCGAGATCAACTTCATGGGCTATGCAACCGTAGTCAGGGAGTTGAAAGGAGGAAAAACCGATTTCGGGGTGATCCGCATGGAACCCGATGCTGTTGCGATGGATGATGTCATCATCACGCAGTCGGTGGCCGTGCAACGCAAGACCCCCGTAGCCGTTTCGTCGGTCGATGCCGAACACATCACCTACAAACTCGGCGGTCAGGAGTTTCCCGAAATTCTGAAATCGACTCCCGGTGTATATGTGACCAAGCAGGGCGGCGGTTACGGCGACTCGAAAATCAACATGCGTGGTTTCCAGTCGGCAAACGTGGCCGTGATGATCAACGGTGTCCCCGTCAATGACATGGAGTGGGGCGGCGTATATTGGTCGAACTGGGCTGGTCTGTCGGACGTGACGCGCAGCATGCAGACACAGCGTGGTCTGGGCGCATCGAAGATCTCGTCGCCTTCGGTCGGCGGTACGGTGAACATCGTCACCAAGGGTATCGAGGCCAAGAAGGGCGGTGCGGTATCGTTCGGCGTGGGTAACGACGGACTCTACGATCTGGGCTTCAGCATTTCGTCGGGTCTTACCAAAAACGGCTGGGCCATGACGCTGCTCGGATCGAAGCGTTGGGGCGACGGCTATGTGCAGGGTACCAAATTTGAGGCATATAATTGGTTTGTAAACATTTCGAAGCGTATCAATCTGCATCACCAGATCTCTCTGACGGCGTTCGGCGCACCCCAGAAACACAACAAGCGTTCGGACGGTATGAACATTGCGGCATGGGAGCGGGTTCGTAACTTTGTCGGAGAGGAGCGCATGTATCGCTACAATCCGAGTTACGGTTTTGACAAAAACGGTCAGGAGCGTTCGAACAATACGAACACCTACCACAAGCCTCAGATCTCGTTGAATCACCAGTGGGAGATCAACAGCCATTCGTCGTTATCGACCGCACTTTATATGTCGATCGGCCGTGGCGGTGGCTACAAAGGTCAGGGACGCGACGGTTATTCGCACACCAGTTGGTATGGAACGAGCCAGACGGGTAGTCTGAACTGGCAGTTCCGTAATCCCGACGGAACCTTCGCTTACGACAAGATTCAGGAGATGAACGAGAAGAGCGAGAACGGTTCGAAGATGGCCATGTCGAAGGCGATCAACAACCACATGTGGTACGGTCTGCTTTCGACCTATACGAACAAGTTGAACAAATCGTTGGAGTTCTCGGCCGGTGTCGATGTGCGTTATTATATCGGCGAACACAGCAACGAACTGATCGACCTGTACAACGGTGAGTATTATATGGATGACGGCTCGCGCAAGTCGGTGAAACCCGAAAACAACGCCGCAGCCGCAGATCCCATGTGGAAAAACCAGAAACTTCAGGTCGGCGATAAGGTATATCGCGATTACGACGGCCACGTCCATCAGGAAGGCGTATTTGCCCAGTTGGAGTGGTCTCACAACCAGAAGATCAACGCCTTCGTATCGGGTTCGTTCTCGAATACGGGTTATTGGCGTGTCGATCGTTTCTACTATGATGCCGCTCATGCCGAGTCGGATCATGTGAACTTCCTCGGAGGAACCGTTAAGGCCGGTGTGAACTACAACATCAACGAATACAACAACGTATTCCTCAATGCCGGTTACATCAGCCGTGCGCCGTTCTTCTCCGGAGGTGCTTTCCTTCAAAGTACGACCAGTCACATGACCAACCCCGATGCCGTAAACGAGAAAGTCGCTTCGATCGAGTTGGGTTACGGTCTGCGCACCGAGAAATTCTCGTTGAACCTGAATGCTTACTACACCAAGTGGATGGATAAGTCGATGACACGTAGTTTCTACATTCCCGCTACGGATCAGACGGCTACCCTGAACATGACGGGTGTCGATGCACTCCACATGGGTGTCGAGTTGGACTTCCGCTACAAGCCCACGCGCTGGATGGAACTGACCGGTATGCTCTCCGTAGGCGACTGGACATGGGACAGCAATGCCCGTGGTTATCTCTATGACAACTTCGGCCAGCCGCTCAACAGCCGCAACGAGCCCGCTTCGGGTATCATGGCCGAGGATCACGCATGGTATCAGTTGAATCAGAAGGGAGTGCGTGTCGGTGGTTCTGCGCAGACGACGGCAGCCGTGGGTCTGACGCTCCGTCCGATGAAGGATCTGAGAATCAGTGCCGACTGGAACGCCTATGCAGGCAACTACTCCGACTTCAAGGTCAAGGCCGACAAGATGCAGGCATTCAAGCCTCTGGAGGTCGGTAATCCGTGGAACATGCCTTGGGGACACCAGTTGGATCTTTCGGCATCGTATCGCTTCAAACTCGGTTCGGTGAAGGCCACGATCTATGGTAACGTCAATAACGTATATGACTACCACTACATCATGGATGCCACGACCGATTTCCAGAGCGACGGTACATGGATGAACGCTTACAACGTATTCTATTCGTTCGGCCGTACCTATACCGTAAGACTGAAAATTAACTTCTAATCATCCCAAAAACTATGAACAAGAATATATTCAAATATTTATTGGCTCTCGGAGCCGCCGGATTCATGGTCGGATGCGAGACGGACTACTACAACGAGGAGTATCTCGACGGATGGAAGCCCGGCTGTGAGCCTGTTGATATACAGACCGTCAAATATACTCTGGAAGACGGCGACTACAAGGTCGTTGCAGGCAACAAGGCCAACATGGCACTTGCCGAGCAGAAGGGTGTCCTCGATGAATTGAAGGCTCTCTCGAAGAACAAATGCTTCTCGAAGGCACTTCCCGCACAGGATTACCTGCCCGCATTCCTCAATGACCGTTATAATTATTATCTGTCGGACGGTTCGCGTGCGCTGGTTACCTACAACGTACTCAACGAGGAGTTGTCCGAGAACATGAAGGGTGTGATGGCCGCTTCCGAATACAAGATCTCCAAGGACGACTACAAGTCGGTTTGGGGAGAGGAGATTACGGCCGATTACTTTACGCCCGGCAAGAGTGCCGAGATCTATATCCCCGGCATTCTGAAGAAGAGCATCAAAGATCCCGTCAAAGGCGATTTCGTGATCACCGAATACGCATTCTCGGCGACCGAGCCTTCGACCGGAAACGGTGGTGGAGACGAGCCCGGAGGCGAGACCGAAGAGACCTACGCCCAGATCGGTTCGCTGCTGAAGGGTCAGACGGTTGCCGTCAAAGGTACCGTATCGGCTGCTTATCAGCGTGGTTTCATCCTCGACGACGGAACGGGTGCCGTTCTGGTTTATCTTGACAAACAGCCCTCGAACTTCTCGCTGGGTGACATCGTTGAGGTGAAGGGTGAGGTCGGCGAGTACAACAACGGCCTCCAGTTCATGAAACCTGAGATGAAGTTGGTCGGCAAGACCGCCGATTTCAAGTTCCCCGCCGCAAAGACCATGACCAAGGCCGATTTCGAGGCCTTCGGTGCTGCTCCCAAGATCCTGTACGTAACCTTCGACGGTACGTTCTCGGCCGAGGATTCGGGCAAGGGCTTCTTCTACTATAATGTGGATGTCGATGGTGCAGGCATCAGCCTCTCGTATGTATATCCCGGTCAGATCGACCACGCGCTCAACGGTCAGAAGGTGACAGTCACGGGTTATGCTTTCGCTTACAAGACCGACCGCAACTCGACCTATGTAATGCCTACTTCGGTGGTTGCCGTGGGTCAGCAGCCCGCCACGACCCCGATCGGTATCGTGGCTTCGGCATCGGCCGAGGGTGACGCTTCGATCATCGGTCAGATTGCCGCCATGGACTTCGCTTCGTTCGTCGTAAACGACGGCACGGGTTCGGTACTCTGCTACTACAACGAGCGTCCCGCTTACAAGGTGGGTGACGTGTTGAAGGTTACGGGTCACTTCGCTCCTTACGGCGGCTTCATGCAGTTCAAAAATGCCGAGACCACGCTGATGGACGACAAACAGAACTTCACGCAGCCCGATCCCGTTGCCCTGACCGCCGAGCAGATTGATCTTCTGCCCGAAGTACACACGTTGCAGTACATTACCCTGACGGGTAACGTCATCAAGGGTTATAAGGATCGTCCCGAATTGGAGTTGGTCGGCACGAACATCTTCTCGTCGGTAAGCCTGAAGGCGGACGATGCGCTGGGTCTGACGGCCGATCTGATCGGTCAGCAGATCACCATTAAGGGCTATCTCGTGGGTGTCTCGGTGGAGCATAAGAACATCACGGTGGTTGTTTCGGAGTTCGCTCCCGCAGGCACAACCGCCATGGTTAAGGCCGCTCGCGGCGAGAAACGCTACGGCATCTTCTCGTTCAACGGTGCATCGTGGGACGTTGCCAAGGATTGCCTTGCGGTGAATCCCAAGGATTACGAACAGATGGGTAGCGAGCACGGTTCGTTCTCTGGTTCGTTCGCGCCCGATTCCTATCTGCCGCAGTTCCTCGGCATGAAGTTCCCCTACGCACAGGAGGGTGATGTGAAGGTGGTTGCTTACCTCTTCTACGACAAGTCGCAGGAGAAGAACGTAACCCGCGCCGACGAATATACCCGCACGGGTAACGTATGGACTAAGACCGAGAAGACTTCGACTTTCGAGGGCCCGTTCAAGAAGATTTCGGGTGCTTGGAAATTCGATCCGAGCATGACGATCGTTCTCGATCCCGCAGGCAACGAGTTCACCGTGAACTTCATGCAGACGGCCGTCGATTGGGTATTCGCCAACATCGACCCCGCCAAGTATAAGGGCAAGTACGACAATACGGAGTACTACGCCGGTTACTCGTCGCACTACAAGAACATCAGTTGGAAGATTTTCGACATCCTGAAGTACTGGGGTGGCGAGGATAAGGCTGCCGAGGATATTTCGGCTTATGCCGACTACGAATCGGCCGACGAGGGCAAACGCCGCGCCGCATTCGAGGCCTTCTACAAGGAGATCGAGAAACGTACGGCCGAAGTTACGGCAGGTACGCTCAACCAACTCTACTCCGATGTGAAGATGATCGACGGTCTTGACGTGATCTATACGATTCAGGCCAAGATCTTCGCACCGCCCGTTGTCGATATTTCCGTATCGGTTCCGACACACGAGTTCAAGTTCAAACTGGTCGGTGACGGCCGTTTCGAGTACATCGAAGGATCGTTCAAGGCTCTGGATCCCGCCTACGAACTGATGAGTGCCGAGAACTTCCCCAAATACCAGCACCAGTAAATCTTTCAAGGTGTTGGATCTTTCAAAGGGCGACCGAAGCAAATCGGTCGCCCTTTTTTGTGTCGGTAGGAGTTTCTAAAAAAATACGGAACTCCCATACAATATTTATATAGGTTGGAATCCGCAGGGACGGAGGAGGGGCATTGCGTCGCATACGAAGACCCGCTTCGGACTCTCTGAGAAGGTTTCATAAGGGATTTTTTCGCTGCGGAAACTCTTCCCGAACCCGTTCCCCGAATGAGATTCCCGGTCCCGGAGAAAACTCTTCCGCGGAAAACCCCTTTTGCGGTTTTCCGCAGGAAATGGTCTCCTGTGCCATCCGGAGGCCGTTTTCGGATGAAGATTCCATGAAAAGACCGAAAAGAGGGCGTTTTTTTGTGAAAAATATTCGAAAATCAAATAAAATGCTTATATTTGTTCATGTGATTTGTTTTTTACGAGGTGAAGAGCCTAAAACTTCAGTTCGTAAAAAAGGATTTACGAAAGGACAAATTTTTTAATAATAACATTAAATTAAAAACAAACGCTTATGAAACTTAAATCCTATTTGTTGAGTTTGCTGGTTCTGTTTGCATGCTCTCTGGTGGTAACAAGTTGCGAAGAAGATCCGATCGATAAGTTCGGTGACGTTACGGTTGATGGTCATACGCTGGCATTCGATCTGCGTGTCGGAGGTCAGACTGCCAAAGCCGTGAATGTCGAGGTATTGCCTTCGAACAACGAGTCCACCTACTATTTCGGTATCATCCCCTCGGAGGAAGTCGGTGATACCGCAGGTGACGAATTGGTAAAGATGCTGCTTGACAAGAACGCCAATTCACAGTTGATTTCGGGTCGTCACTATGTGACCTCCGAGGCTATGGAAAATGAGGCTCCGTTGCAGCCCGCAACGGCTTATATCGCATATGCACTGGGTTATGATGCCGGTACGCAGACCGTAACTTCGGATCTGACTATGAAACCGTTCAAGACCAAGAAGGGCGAGGCTGCTGCCGTTACGGCTCCTGAGGTTGAGTTCATCGGTGTTACCGATGAAAAGGGAGGTGTTTACGGCTTCGCTGCCCGTTGTACTTCGAAGGATGCCTCCGAGGCTTACATCGGAGTGCTGCCCGTTGGTGCTTACGATCAGTTGAAGGGGCAGGGTGTTACCTTGGAGACCTTGTTCGATAACATCGAGGGTTACATAACCTTCTCGGAGCAGAACGGCTGGTTGGATAGGCTGAACACCGAAGACGGAATCGCTTTGAATGCAGGTAAGATTGACGGCAAGGGTCGTGAAGGTGTACTGAAGGTATTCAACACAGACAAAGCCGTTACGGTTGCTTGGACAAACACCAGTGGTGAGAAGGATTCGTGGTCGAGTGCATCGACGACTCCTAACCCCGACAATGGTGGTGTCAGCGCACCTGAGGTTCAGTTCCAAGGAGGTATCGACGATGCTCAAGGTGTGTATGCATTTGTTGCAAAGTGCGTATCGGGTGATGCAACCGGTGCAATGATCGGACTGTTGGAGGGTGGTGCTTATGAGACCCTTAAAGGACAGGGCGGTTCGCTGGCCAATGTATTCGATATGTTGCAGGGTGCAACCGATTTCGCCAGCCAGCAGGGTTGGTTGGAAGCACTCAACAGCGCAGACGGTCTGGGTCTGAACGCCGGTAAGGTCGAGGCTGGTACTGTTCTTGAGGCCTTTCTGAAGGTTACCAACGACGAGGGAGGTATCACGGTTAAGTGGGCCGACACTAAGGGGCAGAGCGACTCGTGGAACAACGGCGGTCAGGGTGGTGGCGACACCCCCGCAGGCAACAATCCTACTGTTGAGTTCCTGGCAGGTGTTCACGATGGTGTCGTAACTTTTGCAATGGCTTGTACTTCACAGGATGCAACGACTGCTTTCTTGATCATCGCTGAGAAAGCTGAGGTTGATGAGATGAACGCTTCGCTTGAGGATATTATGAACGAAAATATAAAAGGTGCACTGGAGTTCAAGCCCGAGTGGATGGCGAAATTCAACTCGAAGGACGGGATGTCGCTGACCAACAAATCTTTGGATCCCAAAGGTGTATGGACGGGTATTCTGGATACGCGCAACGAAGGTGGCCGTCTGGTAAAACGTGCTGATACGGATAGCGGTGCGATCAAATCGACTCGCATGTTCGTTCGCTCGGCAAAAGTTGCTTTCAAGCCCGCTTATGTTTCGAGTGCAGTAGCACTGAGATAACAAATATCGAGATTCTCTGAATTTCGTCAGAGGGGCGGTGGAAAACACCGCCCCTCATTTTTTGTCTTGTCGGAAGGGTTGCCGGGGATGATCGGATGCCGGACGACTTGAAAAAAAGCGTGTGTCCCGATTGGGAAAACGGCGTATGACCCGAAAGTATGCGGAGAAAAACAGCAACGTTGTCGCGGGTAAAATCGCGGAGAGTTGCTGAAACGGACTTGCTCACGGTCGCGGGGGAGGCATCGCCGATATGTTGCGAGGAGGGCAGGTCGAAGAAAAATTTTGTTTTTTTCTGTAATTTAAAGATTATAATTCCAATAAAATTTATACTTTTGTAAGAGTGTATATGATACAACAAAACATAATTGAAAATTAACTTAATAACTAAAACCAACAATTTATGAAATTCAAATCCTTTTTTTGGAGTCTGTTGTCGGTTGCTGCGCTGTCTCTGAGTGTTACGGCTTGTAGTGATGACGATAACAACAACGTGAAACCTACTCCCGAACCCGAACCTCAGCCTGAAGTTCCTGCCGAAGCACCTCAGATCGACGTGAGAGGTATCTTCCGCAAGGAGTCGAACATGATGTCGTTCAATATCAAATGTATGTCGCATGATGCCAAGACGGGTATGTACTATATCGACAAAACTGCCGATATCGACAAGGCTTTGGAGACTGCAAAGATCGAGGATCTGATTAAGGACGGTGTAAATCTTGACGAACTGGGTAAAGATTGGCAGGATATGGTAAACTCGGAGCGCGGTATGGACTTCGGTTTCGGTGTGGCAAGCGGTCTCGAACTTGGCGTATCGTGGGGTTGCATTGCCGAGGTTAGCAACGGTAAGGCAAGTGCCATCAAACGTGCCGACTGTCTGGCTGACGCAAAACCCGTAGAGGGTATCGAACTGCGTGTCGAGGGTGAGGCAGGTGACCGTAACCACGAGCATACCGATACCTGCATCTCGTTGTTCATGTCTTGCACTACGCAGAACGCCGTATCGGCTCGCTATGTCTTCGGTGGCAGCATCATCATTAAAGGCTGGTTGGAAGAAATGACCATGGAGCAGTTCGTCGAGAAACAGGGTCGTGATCTGACCGAGTTGGCTAACACCGCCATCGACGAACTGAACGGTATGAACGAGGGTGCTCCCCTGTGGTTCGAGTTCAACTCGAAGGCAAGTATCCAGCCTTCGACGGCTTACACATGGATTCTTGAGGCTAAAGACAAGGACGGCAATTCGGCTCTGAAGTCGATAGAAGTTACCACGACTGCAGGTGAGGTAGGTGACGGCCCCGTTGTCGCTTTCACGGGTCACGTGATCGACAACCCCGACAAACCCGGTGAGCAGATGTACGTATTTCAGGCAATCTGCAAATCGCAGGATGCTACCGCAGCACGTATGGCTCTGATGAACAAGGATTCGTATGACGCAATGGCTGATCAGACGATCGAGCAGATTATCAACGGTCTGGATCAGACGAAGATCAACGTATTCAACGCAGAGTGGTTGGGTATCCTTAACCAGCCCGACGGTATCGCTTTGAACGTACCGGTTCCCGTACAGGACGGTCTGGTATTGAGCGGTCTTCTTGAGGTTGTAAACGCCGGCGGTAAGACTTTCCGCTATGCCGATACCGCAGGTGGTAAGAAATAAATGAGTGCAAGTCGCGATTAGTCGATAATCCGACACACTTCTTATCTGTATTTGACGGGTAATCCTTTGAGAAAGGGGTTGCCCGTTTTTTTTGCGTTCGGACGGAGCGTTTGTGAAGTTTTTGTCGCCCGTTTCCGACACCTGTGGAAACCCGACTGCCTGCAACGGGGTAATTTGCTAATTATCGCTTGTTTGTCTTGCCTGAGGAATCTTTTCCTACAATATTTGAAAAAATTAGCGTGATTGTGATAAATTGCGTATATTTGCACCGCAAAAATGGGGGCAGTATGCTTTCTCAACCTGTTAGACACAATTGTAAACACTTATAAATCAATTATCTAAACTAATCTTATGAAGCTTAAATTTTATTTGTGGAGTCTGCTGACGTTTGCAGCCTGCTCCATGACCGCAGTGGGATGTAGTGATGATGACAATGTCGTCACTCCTCCGGATGAGAAGCCGACGGTTGATCTGACGTTCACGTTGAGCGTTGATAATGTATCGGCTCACGGTGCAGATTTGAAGGTCGTGCCTTCTAAGAATGACGAGACTTACTATGCCGCTTACCTGCCTTCGGAAGAGGTTCAGGGCAAGGACGAGCAGGCTTTGATCAGTACGATCATGGCCGGTGTAAAAGAGAGTGATCTGTTCAAGGGCGAGCATTCGTTCGCTGCTGCCGACATGACGCTCGATGCACAGACTTCTTATACGTTCATGGCTTTCGGTTACAAGGCCGGCAAAGCCACGACGAAGATCGAAAAATCGAAATTCATGACCACCGAGGATTCGGAAAAACCCGAACCTGAACCCGAACCCAATCCTGAGGCAAATGCTCCCGAAGTAACTCTGTTCGGCGTGTTCAACGACAAGACCGCTTCGTGTGATTTCACGATGCAGTGCGTATCGAAGAACGCCCGGAAGGCTGCTTATCTGGCTATGCCTACCGAGTATGTCAAGCGCGAGGAGCACAGAGGCAAGACGCTTGAGCAGATCATGCAGGAGAACGGTCTGACCGACATTGCAGAGATGGATCTGTTCAACGGCGAGGGTCTGATGCACTCGTTCGGTGTCAAGGAGGGTCTGACGGCAGGTATGCAGATTACTTTCCTGTTGAAGGCCGAGAACGCCGAGGGCAGTGTCATCAAACGTGCCGACTCGCAGTTGCAGAACAATGTTGCCAACAACGGTCCCGAGATGGTACTGATCGGTAACGGTAACGCTTCGAGCATCTGGTTCGTAGCCAAGTCTTTGACCAAGGACGTTAAGTCGGGTGCAATGACTGTTCTGCCCGCTACCAAGATTAACGATATTCTCAATGCCGGTGGTTCGCTGTCGGAGATCGTGGACGAGAACGGATCGAACACCAACCTGTTCACTCCCTTCGATGCCGATGCTCTGAACATGATGAACAACGACGAGAAAGGTCTGACGCTGGAGATCCAGGGTGCACAGGTAAATATCGTTTATACCGCCCTGATGTTCGTTCTTAACGACAATGGCCGTACGATCAAACGTGCCGATGCACAGATCAATACCAACCAGAGCAATGTCGAGGATCTGACCGAGGCTACGTTCCTTGAGAATATCTGGAACTACCAGACCGATCCCGCCTTCAAGTATCTGGGTGAGGGTTCTGTTGCCATCGACTTCTACGCCGAGTGGTGTGGTAACTGCAAGGCTATGGAGCCCATCTACAACAAGTTGGCCGAGGAGTTCGCAGGTCGCGTGACGTTCTACCGCTGCGATGTCGAGAATACGGGTTATGTGCACCAGATGATTGCCAAGCACATCGGTGTGAACGGTGGTATTCCGTTGTTCGTCTTCATTTCGAGCAAGGGTGAGGTTACTTACCTCCAGGGTAAGGTACCCGAAGCCAAGTTGAGCAGCATGATCAACAACATCGCCGGTGAGGGTAAGAACCCTGAGGTTGTCCTGACGGGCGAGTACAAGAACAACGCCGCTTCGTTCTTCATGCAGTGCACGTCGAAGGATGCACGCAGCGCACAGTGGATGGTTGCCGATGCAGGCAGCATCGACTCGTTCATCAAGGAGAACAACATGACCATCGAGGACTTCATCGACTACAACGGCAAGGATATGAGCCGCGAGTACATCAACGCTCTGAACGGTACGGGTATCGTAAACGATGCCGAGGTTGCAGCCGGTGCTACGGTCTCCTGCCTGCTCGATGTCGAGAACATCGGCGGTCGTACGGTTAAGCGTGCCAACGTAACCGCTCCCGGTCAGAAGTCGGCAACCCGCTCGGAGGCTGTTCGTTTCGTGGCTCCCAAGCACGAGATGTCGATGGCAAGCGGTAAGGTGGGTTATGTCATGCACCTGAACATTGCCGATTTCGAATAAAAGATTCGATTCGCTGTTTGAAGGATGCTGCGGCATCCCGAAATAAGAGTTTAAGTTATTTGGCCGAGGCTGTTTTCCCGTGTGGAAGACAGCCTCGGTTTGTTTTTTTGGGGGAGGAGCGGGACTTCTGAAGTTGAAACATTGTAATTGCCAGAGATTTTGAGTTGTCGGATCGTTCTGGGAATATGTTTCCCGATTTACGGGGTGAGGGCGAAGTTTCGGAGTTTCAAAAAAAATGTGATTTATTTCAAAACCTTTGATTTATTTGCTATCTTTGCCCCGATAAAATGGAATTTGACAAATTGCATTTATAACACACTTAAACTCAATCTTATGAAATTAAAATCTTATTTATGGTCGTTGCTGACTGTATGTGCATTTGCCTTCACGGCAGCAAGTTGTAGCGATGACGACGAAGTCGTTCCGCCCACTCCCACACCCGACACCGATGCTCCCGCCGTTACGCTGAAGTCGTCGTCGAAGGAAGTTGCCGCAGAAGGCGGTGAGTATTCGTTCGGTTTCACCGTAGCCAATGCAACCGATGCAAAGGTGGAGGCGACAACCGGTGTTTCTTGGGTAGAAAATGTAAGCGTTAAAGAGTCGCGCACGTCGTTCGACGGCGAGGTTTCGTTCTCGGTTAAGGCCAACAGCGAGACTGTTGCGCGTAAGGCCACCATCACGGTATCTTACAAAGGTGCAAAGAGCGTTGAATTTGAATTGACTCAGGTTGCCAAGGGCGAGCCCGAACCTCAGCCCCAGCCCGAAGGCCCCGTTGCTGACGGTAAGGTTAAGGAACTGACTCCCGAACAGTTCGTAAAATGGATCTATGACGTGAAGAACGATGCCAAGAAGGAGAATTTCTTGGGTAATCTGCCCGCAGTGATCGACTTCTACGGTCCCGGTTGCGGTGAGCACCTCGTACCTATCTTCGACCACATGGCCGCAGAGTTCAAGGGTCAGATCAACTTCTTCCGTTTCAACTTCACGATTCCTGAGGCTAAGGAGATCAAGGAATACATGGGTGTTAAGATGTGCCCGACGCTTGGTTTCTTGAAAAAGGGCATGGCTCCCGCCATGATTGGTGAGAAAGAGGCTAACGCCATCAAGACCGACGAGTTGATGAAGGCCGCCATCAAGAAGTATCTGGGTATTGGCGATGGTGAGACCCCTGCTCCCAATCCCGAACCCAATCCCGAACCCGAACCCGAACCCCAGCCCACGCCCGCCGAAGGTGTTGAGCGCATGGAGGGTTTCACCGAGGGCAACGCTCCCAAACTGCTCGTTTCGGCAGGTCTGGGTGACTCGGCAGGCAAGAACAAGGATACTCAGTTCTATTTTGTAGTTGATTGCAAGTCGAAGGACGCTACTGCGGGTTCGTGCGGCGTTTGGTCGTATGCCGAGATTTCGGCTGCTTTGCAGAACTCGACTCTTCCCGAAGTTCTGGCTTCGGCACAGGAGGTTTATAAATTCGATAACGGCGACATCAATGGTATCAACATCGGTGGTGCTGCATTTGACCAACTCGAACTGATTCCCGCAACTGCTTACTCGCTGCTCGTCGAGTTGAAGAACAAAGAGGGTGGTCGTGTTATCGAGCACTACAAAGTTACTACCGCTGCCACCGGTGAAGGTGGTGCTACCGGTGAGAGCAAAGTCATCCCGATGGACAACGAGATGTTCAAGTCGATGGTTTGGGACTTCACCACTTCGGAGCAGTTCCAGTACAAAGGCCACAGCCACATGTTCATCGAGTTCGGTGCTGACTGGTGCCACAACTGCAAGGATATGGAGCCTATCGTAGCCAAGATGTCGGTTGAGTTCGGCGATCGTATCGCATTCTTCTCGGTAAACCGTGATGCCAATAATAAGGCTAATAAGCCCTGTTTCGATGCTCTTTGCAAGGTAACCGGTCACGACGGTGGTATTCCCTTCTTCGTAATGATTACTGCTGACGGTAAGATTAACTATACGAAAGGAAAAATGTCGAAGTCGAATCTGAAGAGATTCATCGAGAGTGCATTTCCAAAAGAGCCCGAACCTCAGGTTGATGGTCCTACGTTCACCGTATCGGGTTCGTACAACGGGTCGAAGGCTGATTTGAAGGCTGTTTGCTCGTCGAAAGACGCAACCGCTGCCAAATATGTATTCTTACCCAAAACGATGGTTGATAATCTGTTGAAGATTGGTAACACGCTGGAGACTTTGGTTGATGCCATGGCTTCTGTAACGAATTTGTCGGCTGACGAGGTAAAAGCATTCAACGGCGATGGTTTTAGTGTATCGTTGCCCATTGACGCAGGTACCGAGCGCAGTTTCATCCTGCTGGCCCAGAATGCCAAAGGCGGCAAGAGCGCACAGCGTGCTGATGTTAAGGGACGCAGTAATCCGTAGGGATTAACGGAAAATCCTCGAAAAGAGGGAACGGCTTTCGGGCTGTTCCCTCTTTTCTTTTTGGTACGGAGACGGAAGAGAAGATATTTGTTAAAAATATTAATAAAATGGTGTTTTGAAAATAAACAAATCCTGTTTTTGCGATATGATATGGATTTTTAAAAAGTTATATTTATAAAATATTTACAAAACGAGAAGAAAAAATCGAATTTCCTTGTGTGCGAATTTTTTTTTCCAAATAAAAAATCTACCTTTGCATCGCAATTTTGGAGAATACACAATTATTCAATACTTAAAAAATCAACCTTATGAAATTAAAATCAACTTTGTGGAGCCTTCTGACCGTGTTCGCACTGTCGATGGCGGGTTGTAGTGACGATGACGACAATGTCGTTCCTCCCACTCCCCAGCCCGAACCCCAGCCCGGTACCGAACTGACATTCACGATGAATGTTTCGAACATCACTTCCGATGCTGCCGACATCGAAGTAATTCCTTCGGCACTCGACAAGACTTACTATGCCGATGTTGTTGCCACGGTTAATTTCGCAGGCAAAACCGAGCAGGAGATGATCGACTTGGTTCTTAAAAACTCGAACAAGGACGATCTTTTGAGTGGCAAACTGACTTTGAATCATGCCGATATGGCGGGTAAACTCAACCCCGAAACCAGTTATACGCTTTATGCACTGGGTTTCAACGAGGGTAAGGTCACTTCGGAGTTCTTCACCAAGGAGTTCAAGACCCTGAAGGCCGAGCAGCCCGAACCCCAGCCCGAAGCCGGTGCACCCGCAATCGAACTGACTTCGAGATTCAACAAGGCCGAGAACGCTTTGCAGTTCGTGATCAAATGTACTTCGAAGAACGCCCAAGAGGGTAAAGCCGCATGTACGGAGTCGGCACAGATCGACCAGATCCTCGCTGCCATGCCCGAAGTTCCCGTAGAGGACATCTACCAGCAGGTAGTTGACGAGATGGGTAAACCGGTGGATATGGAACTTCTGAACAACTCGGAGGTTGTCATCTCGCGTAAAGATAAAGAGGCAGGCACGATGTTTACGACCATCGTTGTCGCTTCGAACGAGAAAGGTAAGACCCTGAAGACCTTGAAGGCCAAGTTCGAGGAAGGCACGACGCCCGAACCCGAACCCCAGCCCGAACAGGATATTGCAAAAGCATTGAAAGCATATCTGACCCCCGGTGACGCTAACGGTTTGAATCCCCATTCGAACGTAACCGCTCACTTCACCGTTGAGAACCACACGCTGGATTGCCAGCGCAGTTATGCTACGCTTTTCGTGGTATCGGAATTGGATGCGGCTCTCGCAAATGGTCAGACCATCGAGAAACTGATCATGAAGGCCGAGAACAATCAGGTACCCGACGCTCTGATCTTCGCCATGAACGATCGCGGTGAAATCGCTCACCAGACTTTCAGCGGTCTGCTGCCTTCGACCGAATATACGTTCGCATGGTTGGCATACGACTATGACGGTAACAAGGGTATCATCCGCAGCGATGCCGTTGCAACGAGTGCCGAGGATGCTGATGCCAACAAAGGCCCCCAGATCCAGTACATGGCTGCCAGCGCAACCAATATCTATGGTTTCGGTGCCGATCACAGCGCATCGTGCCTGATCAACAGCAAGGAGGCCACCAAGGGTCGCGTTTGCTGCATCGAGACGAACGAGTACTTCGAGTTGTCAAAGACGATGTCGGCTCGCGAGATCATCGAGAAGAAAGGTAAAGATCTGACCGCTGAAGAGATCCGATTCGTTGCCGCCAGCAAACTCCAACTCGTTGGTAACTTCGACAAACTGAAGGCTTCGACTTCGTACCGCTACGGTGTGTTGCTGTTCAATGCGGCCGGTTATGCCACCGTTGCTTGGGGCGATATTAAGACCGCAGCACCTCTGGCTCACGGAAACGATGTCGGTTGCCCCGCAGTTAAGGCCGAGGGTTGGGCTGGTGATGCCGAGAAAAAATTCCCCGAAGCTCGACTGACTGTAAAATTGCAGGGTGCAGAGGTTACAGGTGCTTCGATCATCAACTTCGAGGCTGAGTTGATCCACACCTTGTTCAAGGTCGGTTGCGATGCTCGTGAGATCATCGACCAGATGTCGGTTGAGAACCCCGATTTCGTAACCTATGCAAGTGCAGAGGACGTAAAGAAGATCCAAGGCGACGGTTGGAGTTATGTTATGGGGGGGGCTGCAAACAAGACCTATACTCCGATCTGGAGATGCTATAACGCCGCAGGTAAAGTATGTGTCGGTTCGTTCGACATCACGTTGAAGAACGGTTCTAATCCCGATCCTACGCCCAATCCCGATCCCACGCCCGGTCCTACCGATGGTGAGGTTAAGGTTGAGGTTACGATGGTTCCGGGTGACTTGAACGGTGAGAGCACTGAGGATTGCATGAACCCGACGGTTAAATGTACCACGAAAAATGCTTCGCGCTTCTCGATTCTGATGGCTATGCAGAGCGACATCGAGGCCAGTCTTGCAACCGGCAAGAAACTGTACGATGTTGTTATGGAGCACCCGAAGACCGAGAGCCCCCGTATGGACTGGAACGCACGTATTAATAGTGATGGTTGCAACCCCGGTTTCTACCACAAGCAGAAGAAGGGTGAGAAATACACCTTCATCGCAATTGCTTGGAACAGCAAGGGTGGCTACGGTATGGCGCGTGTCGATTGGACGTTTGACGGTGCCAACACCAAACCTCAGAATGTTCCCGTCGTTAAGATGGCGAAGACGGTTAATGCTGCCGAATTGGCTGTGAAGAACTTCATGGTTCGCGCAACGGCAATGACCGAGGAGGTTTCGGTGGACGAGTTCGTAAGAACCGTTACCCGACTGAACTTCGGCGAGGTGATCAACGAAGAGAAGGGTCTTGTATTCAAAAAGTTGAATATCAAGAAATTGGCCGCTCGCTTCTAATATTGCCGAAACAATTTTTTAGAAATAAGTGAAGAAAAAAGGAGTAACCTGCGGGTTACTCCTTTTTTTATTTGTAAATTTTTAGTATGTTTACATCACAATAAAAGAAACGAACTTAAAAACCAACCAAAAATCATGAAATTCAAATTTTCTTTACTCGCGTTGCTGTCGCTGTGCTTTTGCTCGTGGGCGACTGTCGGTTGCAGTGACGACGATAACGAGCCGGTGATTCCCGAAGAGAAAGCACCGGTCGTTACCCCCACGCCCAAATCGCTCGAATGCGATGCCATGGGCGGTGACTTCAAGTTTACGTTTGAGGTGGCCAACGCCACCGATGCTCAGGCCGAGGTGCATACCAAGACCGAATGGATCACCGATATGAAGATCTCACAGACAACTCGGACGACGATCGACGGTGTGGTTACATTCAAGGTGATGTCGCATGATGCGCCGGAGGCTCGACGCGGTGAGATTACACTGACCTATGCCGGTCAGAATGTCGTGTTCGAGGTCAATCAGGCTGCCGCCGGTGCGAAACCCGATCCCGAACCCGAACCCGCCAAAGAACTGACGCTGGATATTTCGGTGGCGGCAGGTGACGAGACGGGCGAGAACAAAACCTCGATGCTGACTTTTACCGTAAAGTCGAAGACGGCTACGGGTCTGGATTTTGCCTGCATCGCCAAGCGCGATGTGGACAATCTGTTGTCGGCAGGTATGACCGAGAACGACATCATCGAGATGAAATACAATTCGCTCGATCCCGAATACATCGGACAGATGCGTCAGGACGCAGGTTTCGCCCTGCAAATCGGCCCGCTGACCGACGACACCGAGTATTCGCTTCTGGCACGTGCCTTCGGTGAGGGCGATCAGGTTTTGATCAAGCGTTGCGACGGCAAGACCGACACCGCCCCGAAACCCGGCGAAAACCTCGATGCCCCCTTCAAGATCAAGATCGGTACGGAGGTGATTCCCGGAGGCTTCCTCATGACGCTGACCCCGAACGATGCTTCGATGCAGTACGTCTGCCACATCGCCCTCAAGGGTGCGATCGAGCGTCTGACGACCGACGAGGAACTCGTTAATTTCTATATGGAGCAGTTGGGCGGCGGTATTTCGGATCTTACGTTCACGGGCGAGATCTCGACCAAGGCCGAGCAGTTCAAGGGCGCAGGCTCTTACCTGCCGGGTGCAGAGTATTATGTGATCGCATTCGGGTTTGACGGCTCGAAGGCTACAACCCCCGTGCTGCGTAAACTGGTCAAGGCGGGTGAGGGGGCTGCAATGGACGGCCTGCAACTGAAAGTCGCCATCAGCGAGATTTCGGCTTACGGCGCACGCGCCACGATCGAGACCAACCGCGACTATGTTCCCTTCGTGTTCGACATCATGGACCGTTTCGGCTACGAGGGGCTGATCGAGGAGTTGAAGGCCGAGGGCATGACCGAGGGCGAGATCATCAAGACCTATTTCGACGATCTGTTCTCGTTCCAGCAGGCCAACTTTAAGGCTACTCCTGAGGAGGTCATCGAATCGTTCGGCGGCTGGTATTCGGGTGTAGGTTACAGTTTCGAGGGCGACCTCTATCCTGAGTCGGAGTTCGTGGTGTTCGCCGCCGCTTGTGACATCACGGGTAAAGTATCGTCGGAGATCTATACGGTCAGCGAGCCGTTCACGACGCTGGCCGAGGGTGGTGCGGCTGCGGTTGCCCACACGATGAAGCGTCCTTTGTTCTCGAAACGCGGCATCCGCGAGTTCCGCAAATTGATGCAGCGGTAAAACGGGTTTGACACTCCGAACTACGGTAAAAGGCATTTCCCGCAGGGGAGATGGCTTTATTTTTTCGGAGTGCAATAATTTAAATATTTGAATTAATTACTTAAAATATTTATTATAGAATTGATCTTTTAAAATTTGCAAAAAATATGTTGAAAAATTTTAATATTAGTAAAAACGGAGTACCTTTGTCTCGAAGATACTATTTTCGAATGGTAGGTTTTTCGAACATCTTGATTTACTTGGGCTTACGGATGTTCGACATGGGTTAGGGACAAATTTAGATCAATTATAGACAAAAAAACACAAACAAATTCGGTTTGGGGGCATCCTGTGGAGCCCTCATACAATCAGTTAAGCTTATGTTAAATTTTAGACTCTCTTAATTATGTGGAAATCAATCAAGTCAACACTTGTCGTGTGCTGTCTGGCTCTGTTCATGGCAGCAACCACAGAGGTCTTGACCGCTCCCGTGATTTATGCACAAGGAGTGAACAAAACCTCAGTTAAAGGTATTGTAAAGGATGCCATGGGTCCTGTGGTCGGAGCTTCGGTTCTGGTTGTCGGCACCAACAATGGCACGACGACTGATGTCGATGGCCGGTTCGTATTGTCGAATCTCAAGAATGGCGATGTGATTCAGATTTCGTTTATCGGTTACAAGACTCAGGAAATTGCCTACAACGGTCAGACGTCCCTCACGGTGACGATGGTCGAGGAGGCTGCCAAACTCGATGCTGTCGTGGTTACCGCACTGGGTATCAAGCGTTCGGAGAAGGCTCTTGCTTATAACGTACAGCAGGTGAAGGCCGAGGAGATCACGACCGTCAAGGATGCCAACTTCATGAACTCGCTGAACGGTAAGGTTGCCGGTGTGACGATCAACTCGTCGTCGGTCGGTGCCGGTGGTTCGGCGAAAGTTGTGATGCGTGGTGTGAAGTCCATCGCCAAGGACAACAACGCACTCTACGTAATCGACGGTATTCCGATGTTCAACCTTACGATGGACGGTGGTAAGTCGCTTATGGACGATCAGCCCGGTTTGGGTAATTCGCACATGGGCGGTCAGCCCGGTTCGGATGCCGTTGCCGACCTCAACCCGGAGGATATCGAGTCGATCAACATGCTGACGGGTCCTTCGGCTGCCGCTCTTTACGGTAATGCAGCCGCCAACGGTGTGGTTTTGATCAACACGCGTAAGGGTACGAAGGATCAGACCCGTGTGACGATTTCGAACAACACGACTTTCTCGACCACCTACATGATGCCTAAGATGCAGAACCGCTACGGCAACCGCCCGGGTGAGTTCGGCAGCTGGGGTGCTCCCGTTCAGAGCGATTACGATCCTGAGAAGTTCTTCAAGGCCGGTGTGAACGTGATGAACGCCGTTTCGTTGAGTACGGGTACCTCGAAAAACCAGACCTACGTGTCGATTGCAACGACCAATGCCGGAGGTATCATTCCCGACAACCGTTACGAGCGTTACAACTTCACGTTCCGCAATACGGCCAACTTCCTGAAGGACAAACTGACGCTGGATCTGGGTGCAAGTTTCATCATCCAGAACGACGAGAACATGACGGCTTCGGGTCAGTATTTCAACCCGATCCCCTCGTTGTATCTCTTCCCGCGTGGCGAATCGTTCGACGAGGTACGTATGTTCGAGCGTTGGAACGAGGCTCGCGGTATCTTCGAGCAGTTCTGGCCTTACGGCAACATGTCGCTGAGTTTGCAGAACCCGTTCTGGATCGCAAAACGTATGCAGCGCGAGAACGACAAGAAGCGTTACATGTTCAACGCATCGTTGAAATATAAGGTGAACGACTGGTTGGATTTCACGGGTCGTGTACGTGTCGATAACACGAACATCAACACCGAGAACAAGTACTTCGCTTCGACCGATCCCATTTTCGCAGGTTACTACGGTAACTACGGCCGTTCGAAGGCCGAGTCGCGTACGTTCTACGGTGATATCATGATGAACATCAACAAGACGTGGGACGATTGGACGCTGATGGTCAATGCCGGTGCGTCGATCAACGACAAGCGTTACGAGATGGTCGGTTATGCAGGTGACCTGCGTGGTCAGGCCAACTTCTTCTCGATCACCAACCTGAACTACGGTCCCAAATTCAAACCGCGTGTCAGCGATTGGCACGATCAGTCGCAGGGTATCTTTGCCAACGTCGAGTTGGGCTGGAAATCTATGCTGTATCTGACCCTCACCGGCCGTAACGACTGGGAGTCGCAGTTGGCAGGTTCGGAGCACTCGTCGTTCTTCTATCCTTCGGTGGGTCTGTCGGCCGTTGTGTCGAACATGGTTTCGATGCCGGAGTGGATTTCGCTGTTGAAGTTCCGCGGATCTTATACCGAAGTTGCAAGTTCGTTCGACCGCTACCTGACCCAGTCGTTCTATACCTTCAACGAGGAGAACAAGGGTTATGATTCGGATACGCGCTTCCCGATGCGTAATCTGAAGCCCGAAAAGACCAAGTCGTGGGAAGTCGGTATGAACATGCGTCTTTGGAACCGTGTTAATTTCGATCTGACCTACTATCGCGCCAACACCTACGATCAGACCTTCTCGATCCAGCTGCCTGCCGCTTCGGGTTACCGTTCGGCTCTGATCCAGACCGGTAACATCATGAACGAAGGTATCGAGATGGCGTTGGGTTACAGCAACAAGTGGGGCGACTTCGGTTTCTCGACCAACTATAACCTGACGTGGAACCACAACAAGGTGATCACCGTGAACAACGGCGCACGCAACCCGATGACCGGAGAGTTGATCGAGATGCAGGAGTTCGACGTCGTATCGTTCTCGCCGCTCGATGCACACGTCATCCTGCGCGAAGGCGGTTCGATGGGTGACGTTTACATCACGCACATGCTGCGTACCGATGGTAACGGCGCAATCTATGTAAACCCGCAGACGAACAACGTTGAGATGCAGCTCTTGCCCGAACGTAAGAAGATCGGTTCGGTGCTGCCCGACTACACGATGGGTTGGAATAACAATTTCTCGTATAAGGGTATCGACTTCGGCTTCACACTGACGGCACGTATCGGCGGTATCGTAATGAGCGGTACGCAGGGTCTGCTGAACAGTTTCGGTGTATCGGCCGAGTCGGCTGCCGCACGTGACCGCGGCGGTGTCAAGATCAACAACGGAATGATTGATGCCGAGAAGTACTACGGAGCAGTTGCCGGTTATGCTGCCTACAACTCGTACAGCGCATCGAACGTCCGTCTCTCGGAGATGAACATCAACTACACGCTGCCCCAGAAGTGGTTCAACAACAAGGTCAAGATGTCGATCGGTTTCGTAGCCAAGAACCTGTGGATGATCTACTGCAAGGCTCCGTTCGATCCTGAGATGTGTTCCTCGACCTCTTCGGCACTCTATTCCGGATTCGATTACTTCATGCAGCCGAGCATGCGCAATCTCGGTTTCAGTGTTAAACTGCAATTCTAAACCTAAGAAACGCTATGAAAAAGATCGTAAAATATATGCTTGGTATGGTGCTCTTCCCGCTGGTTTTGAGCAGTTGTACCGATAAATTCGAAGATTTCAACACCGATCCCAATGCCCCCTCGAAACTCGACTCCGAGGCTCTGATTGCACCGCTGATCGACTGTCTGGCATCTCCAGAGGAGAACCCCTGTCAGCGTAACAATACGTTCTGGGCATGCTTCGGCGGTTATGTGACCGTAACGAACACGTGGTCGTGGGGCGATACGAACTACTATACGTATAATGTTGATGACGAGCGTAACCGCTGGTCGGCCGACTACTACTTCAACAGCCTCTACAAGAACTATTTCTCGATTGCACGTATGACCGGCGAGCGCGGTCCCGTGTATGCACTGGCACTGTTGTTCCGTGTGAACATCATGGAGTACGTTCTGACGATGCAGGGTCCGCTGCCTTACTCGCAGGTAAAGGATGGTTTGTTCACCGTTCCTTACGATGACGAGAAGACGGCCTACACGCAGATGTTCGCCGATTTGGATACCGCCATCGAGAATCTGACGCAGGCCGCAGGTGCCATGACGGGTGGTTTCAACCCCTTGCGCGACTACGACCGTGTTTACGACGGTGACTACTCGAAGTGGGTTAAGTACGCCAACTCGTTGAAGTTGCGTATGGCCATCCGTATCAGCGAGGCTGATCCCGAACTGGCTCACAAGAAGGCCGCTGAGGCTGTTCAGCACTCGATCGGTGTGATGGAGAGCGCGAGCGATACCGCGTGGGACAAACTCAACAGCCGTTACAAGAACGGTTTCAACACCGTACAGAATTGGGGCGAGATTGCAGCCAACGCTTCGATTACCTCCTATATGTCGGGTTATGAGGATCCTCGTCTGCCGATCTACTTCACGAAGGCCACCGACGGATCTTATACGGGTGTTCGTTCGGGTATCCGCGGCATCAAACCCAACATGTATTGCACGGGTGAGCAGATTGCTTCGAAGATGAACGTGACGGAGACCACTCCGATGCTGATCTTCTCGGCTGCCGAGGTTGCTTTCCTGCGTGCCGAGGCCGCTCTGAAGGGTTGGTCGGACGTCGCCGCATCGGCAGAGGAGTACTACAACAAGGGTATCACGATTTCGTTTCAGGAGCGTGGTGTCGAGGGTAGTGCTGCCGACTATTATAACGATACGACGCGCAAACCGAAGGATTTTGCCGACCTGAAGAACGGTTCGTATAACTGCAACATCAAACACAAACTCACGATCAAGTGGAATGACGGTGCATCGGCCGAGGAGAAGTTGGAGCGTCTGATCATCCAGAAATGGATTGCCAACTATCCGCTGGGTGCCGAGGCTTGGAACGACTACCGTCGTACGGGTTATCCTCAGATCTTCCCCGCCGTGGATAATCTTTCGACTCAGGGCGTGACGAGCGAGCGCGGTCAGCGTCGTCTGCGTTTCTCGCTTACGGAGTACGAATCGAACCGTGCCAATGTCGAGAAGGCTGCCGGCATGATCGGTGGTGACCGTGAGAATGTCGATTTGTGGTGGGCAAAGAAAAACTAAGGTTTGACTTTTTAAGACAAGAAAACGTATGAAAAAGAAATTATTGAATATTGCGCTTGTTTCGTTGTTCATGGGAGCCTTGGTCGGCTGCTCCGACTGGACGGAGGTCAATCTCAAGGACTATTACAAGCCGATTCACGATGAGGCTTACTATGCGCGACTTCGTGACTACAAGATGAATACCAAGCATCAGGTAACTTTCGGCTGGTTCGGCAACTGGACGGCCATGGGTGCAAGCCTTCAGGGCAGTCTGATGGGTCTTCCGGACTCGGTGGATTTCGTTTCGATGTGGGGTAACTGGCACTCGCTCAGCCCCGAAAAGATCGCCGACAAGAACCGCGTACGCGACTTGAAGGGTACGCGCGTCATGATGTGCTTCATCGTGGCCAACTGCGGTGACCAGACGACGCCTCTGGAGGTTCGTCAGAACTGGAAGGAGAACGGCTTTGCATCGGAGACGGCTGCCGTAAACGCATTCTGGGGATGGAAAGACGGTGATCAGGCTGCCATCGACGCGGCGATCCGCAAGTATGCCAATTCGATCATTGATACGATCAACAAGTATCAGTGGGATGGTTTCGACTTCGACTTCGAGGCCAACTACGGCAGTCCGGGTAATATCGCAGGTCCGGGTACGGGCGATTCGGCAAATCCCCAAGACAACCGTGCCGTGCGTGGCAACATGCTGACCTTCATTCAGGAGTTGGGTAAGCACCTCGGCCCCAAGTCGGGTACGGATCGTCTGCTGGTGATCGACGGTGAGCCTCAGAACATGCACCCCGATGCACGCGATTATTTCGACTATTACATCATTCAGGCTTATTCCTGCTCAAGTGCACGCAATCTGGACGGCCGTTACAAGAAACTCTTGAAGGGTCTTGAGGTTGAGTCGGGTTCGGAGAAGGCCAAGGAGATCGCTTCGAAGTTGATCTACTGCGAGGACTTCGAACACACGGGTTACGCCGATCAGGGCGGTGCCGAGTACACCGACCATGAGGGTAACGTGATGCCTTCGCTGCTGGGTATGGCACAGTGGCAGCCTCAGGACGGCAACGTCAAGGGCGGTATCGGTACCTACCACATGGAGTATGACTATAAGAACAATCCCGAATACAAGTGGTTGCGTATTGCCACCGGCATGATGCACGCTTTTGATTCGGGCGAGACTCCCGAAGAGGATAACAAAGAGGAAAAATAATTCTAAAAACAAATTGAGATGAAAATCAGCAAAATATTCAGCGGCTTGATTCTCGGTTGTGCTTTTGCGGCATCGCTGACGGGTTGTGAAGCCGATTACGAGCCCGATTACGATCGTATCTTTTTTGCGCAGGCAGCCTCTTCGTCCGTAAACAAATTGCAGGTGGACAAGGATGCTCTGGAGACCAAACTGACCGTGCGTCTGGTTGCCGGCAAGGCTCAGGACGTGAAGGCTACGATCGCCGTAAACGAGAGCCTGATTCAGGCATACAACGAGGTCAATGGTTCGAACTACAAGTTGCTCCCTGCGGAGTACTACACTTTGAATAAGGACGTGGTGATCACGGCAGGTACGGTTTCGGTCGATGTGCCGATGCAGATCAAACCCTTCAAGGGTGAGGAACAGTACGCTCTGGCATTCTCGTTGGAGCATGTCGAGGGACCCGTTGTTCCTTCCGAGAAATCGTCCAATATCGTGATCCTGCTCGACAAGCCTCTGATTCAGAGTGTTCCCGAGACCAATTACCGGCACGTTCCCGCTTCGGATTCCGATAAGAAATGGGGTCTGAAACTCACCGACTGGTCGTTGGAGGGTTGGATCTGGAAGGATGATCTTTCGATCAACAACCAAGCCGTATTCGATCCCGTATCGAACCCTGAAATCTATGTTCGTTTCGGTGATACTTCGATTCCCTACAACACCTTGCAGGTGAAGTTCAACGGTTCGCAGGTGAACAACCCGACCGAATTTGAGACTTCGAAGTGGTATCATCTGGCCATTACTTACAGTCTGGGTGATCAGAAACTCACGATTTACGTCAATGGCGAGAAGACGGGCGATATGACTTCGTCGTGTCCTGAGATGAATATCGACGGTCTGTCGGTATGGTCGTCGAGCCAGCAGTACAACAGAGGTAAGGGGCGTATGGCACAGGTTCGTCTGTGGGGTCGTTGTCTGGCTGACAACGAGATCAAGGCCAACATGTTCACGACGGTTGCCACCAACGCCAATGCACTGAAGGGCTACTGGAAGATGAACGAGGGTCAGGGTAAGGTCTATAAGGATTGCACGGGCAATGGTTTCGATCTGATCTGTAAGATGGATCCCGCATGGATCGCGGATGTCCGTTTCGACGGTAAATAACAGCCTCCGGGTTTGAGTTTTTTGAAGGCCGGTTCTCAAAAGGAACCGGCCTTTTTCTTAAAAATGGGGAATCCTCCGGCTGAGAAGGGCCTTTTCGGAATTTTTCCTTAAATTTGTAACGTGGAAAGAGGTTTTAATCCGAAGCCCGAAAGGGCGGATTCTGACAATGAAACATATTCTTAATAACTCCTAAAATATGAGAAAACTTTTATTGACCTTGTTTGCAGGCGCATGTCTTTGTTCCTGCTCGGCACCCGCAACGGCTCCTCAGGGATTGGTTCCCTATCCCAACCGGATCGAGACTGCATCGGGTGAATACGACATTCGCGGTGCGAAGGTAACGTGCGACAAACTCGCCGACGAACGCACCCGGCAGATGATCTGTGCTTTTGCCCAGCAGTTGGGTAAGATTTCGGGCGTTGAGAGCACCGTGACCATTACCGATGCTCCCGCTATGGAGGGTATCCGCCTTGTGGAGGACAAGACGCTCTCGGAGGAAGGCTACCGCATGGAGGTGACACAGAAGGGCATTGAACTTCGTGCCGCCACGTTCAACGGATTCATGTACGGCGTGCAGACGCTCAAGCAACTGCTGCCTGAGGCGATCTATGGTCAGACGCCCGCTCCCGAAGCCAAATGGACGGTGGGGTGCATGACCATCGACGATGCTCCGCGCTATTCGTACCGCGGTATGCACCTCGACGTGTCGCGCCACTTCTTCGATGTGAAGGAGGTGAAACGCTACCTCGACATCATGGCCGTACACAAACTCAACGTGATGCACTGGCACCTGACTGACGATCAGGGCTGGCGTATCGAGATCAAACGCTACCCCGAACTGACGACGATCGGTTCGAAGCGTAAGGGTACGGTGATCTACAAGCAGTGGGGTAACTACGACAATATTCCCTACGGCGGTTATTATACGCAGGATGAAGTGCGCGACGTGGTGGCTTATGCACACAGTCTGGGCATCACGATCATTCCCGAAATCGACCTTCCGGGTCACATGATGGGTGTTTTGGCCGCTTATCCCGAATTGGGTTGCACGGGCGGCCCGTATGAGGTTTGGAAGACTTGGGGCGTGTCGGACGATGTGCTCTGCATCGGTAACGAGAAATCGTTTGAACTCATCGAGAACGTTCTGAAGGAGGTGATGGAACTCTTCCCCTCGAAACTGATCCACATCGGTGGGGACGAGTGCCCGAAGGTACGTTGGACGACCTGTCCGAAATGTCAGGCTCGTATCAAGGCTCTGGGTCTGAAGGGCGACGGCAAACATACGAAGGAACACTTCCTGCAAAGTTATGTTACGGAGCGTGTCGGCAAGTTCCTGAGCGATCATGGTCGCCGTGCCATCGGTTGGGACGAAATCCTTGAAGGTAAAGCACCCGTTGATGCCATCGTCATGTCGTGGCGTGGCAGCGAAGGCGGTATCGCCGCCGCCAAGTTGGGACACGATGTCATCATGACACCCAATACGCACTGCTACTTCGATCACTACCAGTCGCTGGATGTCGATGCCGAACCGTTCGCCATCGGCGGTTATCTGCCCGTAAAACAGGTTTATTCGTTCGACGGCAAGTTCCCCGAACTCACGGACGAGGAGCGCAAACACATCCTCGGTGTGCAGGGCAACCTCTGGACGGAGTATGTGAAGACCAACGAGCACCTCGAATATATGTTGTTGCCCCGTCTTGCCGCATTGAGCGAGGCACAGTGGTGTCAGCCTGAAGTGAAGAACTGGGATCGCTTCATTTCGAACTTCCGCATGCACAAGATCTACGATGTCATGGGCTACAACTATGCCAAGCACATTTTCGGCGTAACGGCTTCGTCGGAGAACGATACCGAGAAAGGTGCCGTGATGATGACACTTGCCACGTTGGGCAATTCGCCGATCCACTACACGTTGGACGGATCGGAACCCACCGCCGAATCACCTCTTTATACCGAACCCGTTGCTGTTGCCAAGTCGCTTATTTTCAAGGCGAAGGCTTTGCGTGATGGTATCGAGATGCCGGCTTACGAGCGTGAGTTTGTCTTCACGAAATCCACGGCACACAAGGCTGTGCTGAACTCGAAACCCACTGAAAAATATACCTATGGCGGTGTTGCCGCCCTTGTGGACGGTCACCACGGTAACAGCGGTTATTCGAGCGGTGCATGGGTCGGTTTCCTTGAAGAACCTCTCGATATGACCATCGAGATGAAGGGAGAGGAGTATTCTGCGGTTGAGGTTGAGGCCTCGGTCGATAAGAACGAGTGGATTTTCGCACCCTGTCGGATCGAGGTGCTGACTTCGGACGACGGTAAGGAGTTCAAGTCGGTTGCCCTGTTGGAGATCCCGATGGAGGAGAAGGGTAGCGACGACGGTGTCAAGACCTACAAGGTCGAATTTCCCGCTACGAAGGCCAAATTCCTGCGTGTCGTTGCCCGAAACTGCGATCTGCCCGAGTGGCACGGCGGTCACGGCAATAAAGCCCACATGTTTGTGGATGAGGTTTCGGTGCTGTAAATTTTGATGAATAGAAGAAAAAGGTGACTGACCTGTGGGTCGGTCACCTTTTTTATTTAGAAAAGCGAGATGTCGGGGCGAACATCGGGCGGGGTGGCGGGATGGAGGTGGATCAGACGGCGATGACGATATAGCGCACGACGAATTGTGTAGTGTGTGCCGCCCTTGTGTCCGTCATACCAAGTGACAAGGGTTGCGGCGTGATCCACTAAAAAATTGTTGCGTACCCGATATACGCCCGCATGATACCGTTCGGAAAGCAAAACCTGCTTGTCGGCTTCGGCAAGAATCCGATAAAATCGTTCCCGATCCTTTTCCGAAAATCGTTCTGCCTGTCCCCGAAACGGCACAACGGCAATCAGTACCACATCGGAGTGTCGTTCGCGCAGGGAGAGTACTGCCTCGGCAGCCGCAAGGTCGAATCCGACGGCCATACCGCTCAAGAAAATGCGGTTCCCCGCCGTATATAACTCCTCCAGCACGGTTCGGAGCCGCGCGGCATCATAGGGGTAGGTGCGGTGACCGGTGAAAGCCACCCGATTTTCCAACATCGGATTCATAGTCGAAAGATACAAAAAAAGGAGTGTCCCGAAAGACACTCCCCGAAAAAACTTTCCATTTGGGAAAATCTTATTATTTACCGAAGTAACGCTTGTAAAGACCTTCGAAGCCTTTGCCGTGGCGAGCCTCGTCCTTAGCCATCTCGTGAACGGTGTCGTGAACGGCGTCGAGGTTCTGCTCTTTGGCCATACGGGCCAGACGCATCTTGTCCTCGCATGCGCCGCACTCGGCGTTCATACGCTTCAGGAGGTTGGTCTTGGTATCCCAAACAACCTCACCGATCAACTCGGCGAATTTCGAAGCATGCTCGGCCTCTTCCCAAGCGTAACGCTTGAAAGCCTCGGCGATTTCGGGGTAGCCTTCACGGTCGGCCTGACGGCTCATTGCCAGATACATACCTACCTCGGTGCACTCGCCCATGAAGTGGTTCTGGAGACCTTCCCACAATTCGGGGTTGGAACCTTTACCGTCACCCAACTTGTGTACGGTGACGAAATCCAGATCGCCTTCTGCTTCAACGACTTCTACAAATTTATCTTTACCGACTTTGCACATCGGGCACTGTTCGGGTGCCTCAGGGCCTTCGTGAATGTAACCGCATACGGTACAACGCCATTTTTTAGTTGCCATAGTTGTAATGTTTTAAAGTGTGTGTGTATGTGAAAAATGTGTGTTTTGTGTGTTTGTCTGGTGCAAAGGTAATCATTTCCGAGCGAGAGACCTTCTTGAAACGATTGTTTTTTCTTATGTGGGGATAAGTGAAACTTATTATTATTCCCGACGGTCTATAATTTCTTCGATATAGGGGATGTCGGTCGAGTCTTTCACGAGTACCTTTTTGTCGCTGTCCAACAAATATAATGCCGGGATGGCGTTGAGGTTGTACGTGCCGTTTTTCTCCATCTGACAGCCGTCGTCATAGGCATAGATCCAGTCGGTGGGGAACTCGCTCCGGTGTTCGCGCCACTCCTTCAGATCGGCATCGGGATGCAACACGAGGATCTGCAAACGATCCTGCTCCAACATCTCGTTGAGCATCGGCGAGGAGGAGATCGCCTCACGAATCTCACGACACATCGGACATCCCGGATTGCTGATGAACAGCAGCGTGTATTCCGCATGCAGGGCGTACAGCGAATGCTTGCGTCCGTCGGCGGTCGTGTAGATCACTTCGTTGGCTTTGTGTCCGATGCGGTTCTGTCGGGCGATTTTCAACTCGTAGGCGGGAGCGATGCGTTCGTATTCGTCGTAGTAGGGACTCGCTAAAACGGCATTCAGCACGGGAATGTAAAATTCGTCGTTGCGCAAGGGGGAGTTCGGATCGTGCAGTACGATCTTACCCAGCCACGCAAAATAATCCAACATCGGACGCGAGGCCGAGGCCTTGCGCATCAGCGTGTCGATCGGAAGTCCGTTTTGCGGTTCGTCCCACAGCAGGTTGATGTACGAAGCGTAGGCATTGACCATCTGCGTCGTGTCGATCTTCCGCAAAAAGAGGGTATCGGCAAAGTCGAAACGATCCCAGAAGTGCAATTTGTACCACATGGGTTCCTCTTCACGAGCCAAGTCGATCGGCAGATCGGGCAACAGGAACTCGATCCGTTCTGGGACAGGTTTTATTGTTGTTTCCTTTTTTGGGGTAGGGTTGCCACCGCAGGCCACCGCAAAAAAGGCTGTTCCGGCAATCAGATAGTTCAAGATGTGTTTCATGGGTGACATATTTTATGGGATGAACGGCTGTATTCAAATGCAAGATCGCAAAATTACACGATTTTTCCAAACCCCCGCCCCATAAAAAAAGGAGATAGCTGCAAATTGCTTTGCAACTATCTAACCTTAAAGAGTGTGAAACGGGAAATGAATCCTTCCTATGCTTTCTTGTACTCCTTACCGCGCAGGAAAATACGTTTTACAAGCGGGGTCTGGTAGGCATACGAGAAGAACTCGAACGAACGCATCGGCTTGGTGATAAAGAAGTTCGCCACCTTACCCTCGGAGATCGAACCGAAATCCTTGCTCAATCCCATGGCGTAAGCACCGTTCAGGGTTGCGGCGTGAAGAGCCTCGGTCGGGGTCATCTTCATGCGGAACGAGGCCAGAGCCATCACCATGCGCATATTGCCCGAAGGCGACGATCCGGGATTGTAGTCCGAAGCCAGAGCCACGCTCAATCCGGCGGCGATCATGTCGCGGGCGGGCGGATAACTCATGCCGAGGAAGAATGCCGCACCGGGCAGCATCGTGGGCATCGTTTCGGATTCGGTCAGTACGCGGATCTCTTCTTCACCCATACGTTCGAGGTGATCGACCGACAGTGCATGGTGGGCGACACCCACCTGTACGCCTCCCGATACGGCCAACTCGTTGGCGTGGATCTTGGGAATCATGCCGTATTTGGCACCGACCTCCATAATGCGGGCGGTCTCCTCGACCGTGAAGAATCCTTCGTCGCAGAATACATCCACGAAATCGGCCAGTTTCTCGGCGGCGACACGCGGGATCATCTCCTCGCAGATCAGATCGACGTATTCCTTCTGACGACCCTTGTACTTGCGGGCAACGGCATGTGCACCGAGGAACGTCGAGCGTACTTCGAGCGGCGAGGTCTCCTTGATGCGGCGGATTACGCGCAACATTTTAAGTTCGTCCTCCGTAGAGAGTCCGTATCCCGACTTGATCTCCACGGCACCCGTACCCATCATCATGATTTCGTTGATGCGCTCCATCGCCTGACGATACAACTCGTCTTCGGAGGTCTCGTGCAGACGGTCGGCCGAGTTGAGGATGCCGCCTCCGCGACGGGCGATCTCCTCGTAACTCAATCCGTGAATCTTGTCGAGGAACTCCTGTTCGCGGCTTCCGGCATAAACCAAGTGGGTATGCGAGTCGCAGAACGAGGGGAAGAGCATTCCGCCGCGTGCATCGACCGTTTTGGCCGATGGCACGCAGGGGAAGTCATCCATGGATCCGAAAGATTCGATGCGGCCGTCGGTCACCAACAGCCATGCGTTGTCGAGACGTTCCATGCGGTCCATCTCCGCGCCTTTCAGACGCAGGCGACCCTGACGCTCAATGCCGACGATCGTACCTATGTTTTTTACTAAAAGTTGGTCCATTGTTTGTTGTTGTGAATGAATTGAACCGAAGCCTCAATATTGGTGTACATCACCTGATCGACGTCGATGAACGGCACGACCTTGCGATATGCGGCCAACAGATCTTCGATGGGGGCGGAGGAGTGCATCGGACGGCGGAACTCCAGTGCCTGAGCCGAGTTGAGCAACTCGATGGCCAGAACACGTTCCGTGTTGTTTACCACACGAACGAGTTTCGTGGCGGCGTTACCACCCATGCTGACGTGGTCTTCCTGCCCCTGCGACGAGGTGATCGAATCGACCGAAGCCGGCATGCAAAGCCCCTTCGACTGGCTGACGATGGCGGCGGCGGCATACTGCGGAATCATGAAACCGCTGTTCAGACCGGGTTTGGCAACCAAGAAACTCGGAAGTTCGCGTTTGCCGTCCACCAACTGATAGATACGACGCTCCGAAATGTTGGCCAATTCGGCGACGGCGATTGCCAGAAAATCCATGGCAAGGGCGATGGGCTGTCCGTGGAAGTTACCGGCCGATACGACCATATCCTCTTCGGGGAAGATCGTGGGGTTGTCGGTCGTCGAGTTGATCTCGGTCGTCAGAACGCTCTCCACATAGTCGATCGTGTCTTTCGAAGCACCGTGAACCTGCGGAATGCAGCGGAACGAATAGGGATCCTGTACGTGTTTCTTGGGACGGGCGATGATTTCGCTGCCCTCCAGCAGACGGCGGAAATTACGTGCCGTGGTGAGTTGTCCCTTGTGGGCGCGGATCAGATGCACCTCGTCGCAGAACGGGTCGATACGACCGTCGAATGCGTCGAGCGACATGGCACCGATGCGGTCTGCCCAGCGGCTCAGACGGCGAGCCTGAATCAGCGACCATACGCCGTGTGCACTCATGAACTGCGTACCGTTGAGCAGTGCCAGACCCTCCTTCGACTGGAGACGGATCGGCTCCCAACCGAACTCCTTCAAAACATCGGCTGCGGGACGGATCTCACCCTTGTACTCCACTTCGCCCAGACCGAGCAGCGGCAGAGACATGTTGGCCAAGGGGGCAAGGTCTCCCGATGCGCCGAGCGAACCCTGCTGGAAGATCAGCGGGTAGATGTCGTTGTTGAAGAAGTCGATCAGACGCTGGACGGTGATCAGCTGTACGCCCGAATGACCGTACGACAGCGACTGAATCTTCATCAGAAGGATCAGTTTCACGATCTCCTTCTGAACGCGTTCACCCGTCGAGCAGGCGTGCGACATGACGAGGTTTTTCTGCAACTGAGACAGATCTTCCTTGCCGATCGAGATGTTGCACAGCGAGCCGAAACCGGTCGTGATGCCGTAAATCGGTCGTTCGGGGTGTTCCATCTTCTGGTCGAGGTACTCGCGGCAACGCTGAATGCGCTGTTTGGCATCATCGCTCAGGTCGAGTTTCAAGCCCTCGTCCATGATCTCTTCCACGCGATCAATGGTGAGGTGTTCTGCGGATATATGGTGGTATTTCATTTGAAGTCTGAGGTTTTTTAGGTTGGTTTATTTGGTTTGTAATGTTTTGCGGATCAGATCCTCGTCTGCATAGTTCGGCAGGGTGACTTTCAGTTCGGGCGTGCGCTGCATCTCACGACGGATGGCATCGTAAGCACCCTTGTTGCGGGCCCAACTGCGGCGTGCGATACCGTTGTTCACATCCCACAGGAGCATCTGACGGATTCTGCGGTCGGCTTCGGGTGTGCCATCGACGACCATACCGAAACCGCCGTTGATCACTTCACCCCAGCCTACACCGCCGCCGTTGTGGATCGAAACCCACGTAGCACCGCGGAACGAGTCGCCGATGACGTTCTGAATGGCCATGTCGGCCGTGCGGTTCGAACCGTCGTAGATGTTCGAGGTCTCGCGGTAGGGCGAGTCGGTACCCGATACATCGTGATGGTCACGACCCAATACGACGGGAGCCGACAGACGTCCGTCCTTGACGGCCTCGTTGAAGGCTTGGGCGATCTTGATACGACCCTCCGAATCGGCGTAGAGGATACGGGCCTGCGAACCTACGACAAGGTGGTTGCGACCTGCCTCGCGGATCCAGTGGATGTTGTCGTCCAACTGACCTTTGATGTCGTCGGGAGCGGTCTTGCGGATCTCTTCCAGCACTTCGGCGGCCAGACGGTCTGTGAGTGCCAGATCTTCGGGTTTGCCCGATGTGCAGACCCAACGGAACGGACCGAAGCCGTAATCGAAGAACATCGGACCCATAATGTCCTGAACGTAGGACGGATAGCGGAACTTGCCGTCCTTGCCCGTCACGGCGGCACCGGCACGCGACGACTCCAGAAGGAATGCGTTGCCGTAGTCGAAGAAGTACATGCCTTTGGCGGTGAGTTTGTTGATGGCGTCAATCTGACGGCGCAACGACTCCTGTACACATTCGCGGAAACGGACGGGTTCATCGACCATCATCTTGTTTGAAGCCTCGTAGGTAAGACCGACGGGGTAGTAACCGCCTGCCCACGGGTTGTGCAGCGAGGTCTGGTCGGAACCCAGATCGACACGGATGTCCTCTTCGGCCAGACGCTCCCACAGATCGACGACGTTGCCGACATAGGCCATCGAAACGACCTCCTTGGCTTCGACCGCTTTGCGGATGCGCGGGATGAGTTCGTCGAGCGAGGTGTGCAACTCATCGACCCACCCCTGATCGTAACGCTTCTGAGCCGCCTTGGGGTTGATCTCGGCGATGACCGAAACCACACCCGAAATGACACCGGCCTTGGGCTGAGCACCCGACATGCCGCCCAGACCCGACGATACGAACAACATACCGCGCGAATCGGTACGGCCGTCGTGGTAGCGTTTGCGGGCGGCGTTCATTACCGTGATGGTGGTGCCGTGGACGATACCCTGCGGGCCGATGTACATATAGGAACCTGCGGTCATCTGACCGTATTGCGATACGCCGAGGGCGTTGAAACGCTCCCAGTCGTCGGGTTTCGAGTAGTTGGGGATCACCATACCGTTCGTCACGACGACGCGGGGTGCTTCGGGGTGCGAGGGGAACAGACCCATCGGGTGACCCGAATACATCACGAGCGTCTGGTTCTCGGTCATTTCCGAGAGGTATTTCATCGTCAGACGATACTGTGCCCAGTTCTGGAACACGGCACCGTTACCGCCGTAGGTGATCAGTTCGTGGGGGTGCTGTGCGACAGCCTCGTCGAGGTTGTTCTGAATCATCAGCATGATGGCGGCCGCCTGCTTGCAACGGGCGGGATATTCTTCGATCGGACGCGCATACATCGGATAATCGGGGCGGAAACGATACATGTAGATGCGTCCGTATTTGTGCAATTCCTCGGCAAATTCCTTGGCAAGCACGGCGTGGTGCTTTTCGGGGAAATAACGCAGGGCGTTTTTCAGAGCCAGCACCTCCTCTTCGGGGGTGAGGATCTCCTTGCGTTTGGGCGCGTGGTTGATCTGTTTGTCGTAAGGTTTCGCTGCGGGCAGTTTGTCGGGAATACCTTGACGAATATCATTTTGAAATTCTTCGAGTGTCATGGCGTTATCCTATTTTTTGGTTTACGATTTCTAAGGTTGCGGCTTCGGCCTTCTGAGCCTCGACAACCAGTGCGTTGGCTTCGGCGACCAGTTTATCGGCTGTTTCGCGGTCTTTCAGACCTGCGGCATTGATGCGTACGTTCAGGGCGGCACCCATCACGGCCGAACGGGCGGCCAGTGCACCGACACCTGCATCCGATACGGAGTTGGGATTACCCTCCTTGGCCATGGCCTCGACCAGCGGGAATACCTTCATCGAAGCCTTCATCGTGCGTAAGGGTACCTGTGTGGCATAGAGCGTGGCCTCTTCCAGAGCGGCGGCGCGTGCGGCTTTCTCCTCGTCGGTCTTCTTCGGCATGCCGAATACCGCCATGATGCGGTTGAAGGCCTCGGTATCCTCATCCACCAGATGGATCAGTTCTTTCATGATCTCCTGACCTTCATCGGCATAATTGGAAAATTCCTCCCAACGCTCGTCCCAGCCGGGCTTGTGTGCCGAAAGGTTGGCGACCATCGTGCCGAGTGCGGCTCCTAAAGCACCCATGTAGGCCGAAATCGAACCTCCGCCCGGAGCGGGAGATTCGCTGGCGGTCTCGTCGGCAAAACCCTTGCAGGTCATATCGACCAGCAGTTTTTTCTTGTTGTCGGCTTCCAGCATGTATTCGATGACCTTCTCTTCGGGATTGAAGGGTTTCAGTTCGTCGAGTCCCATCGACTTGATGGCGCAACGGATGATGCCTTCTTCGGAGATACCCGTCGAGCGGTGCTGCTTGCGCAGGAAATATTTACCGGCGTCGATCAGCGCACGTTTCGGGATCAGACCGACGATCTCGGTGCCCGTCACACGCACACCGCGTGCATCGGCCTTGTGGCAAACCTCGTCGAACGCAACGTGGAGCGGCGTTACGGAGATGTTCGTGATGTTCATCGACACCTGTGCGATGCCGTACTCTTCGATGAACCAGCCGATGGCCTTGGTGCATTTCAGCGTACCGGGTTGCATGATGTTCTTTCCGTTCTCGTCTTTCTTGATTTTGCCGGTGATGGGGTTGCCCTCACGAACGGGACGACCCTTCTCACGAACGTCGAATGCGATGGCGTTGGCGCGGCGGGTCGAGGTGGTGTTGAGGTTGTAGTTTACGGCGATCAGAAAGTCGCGTGCTCCGACGGCGGTGGCACCCGTGCGGGCCACACCCTCATCGTAGGGACGGGTTCCGTAGTCGGGGGCTCCGCCCTGCGTGTCGGCCAGTTTTTCGGGCAGGGCTTCGTACTCGCCCTTGCGACATACGGCCAGATTCTGACGCTCCTTGGTCGAGGCGGCGGCTTCGTAGCAGTAGGTCGGGATCATCAACTCGTCGGCGATGCGTTTGGCCAGTTGGCGAGCCAATTCGGCACACTCTTCCAACGTGATGCCCGATATGGGGATCAGGGGGCAAACGTCCGTTGCACCCATACGCGGGTGTGCTCCCTTGTGCTTGCGCATGTCGATCAGTTCGGCGGCACGCTTCACGCCCCGGAATGCGGCTTCGACAACCGATTCGGGATCACCCACGAAGGTGACAACCGTGCGGTTGGTGGCTTCACCCGGATCAACGTCCAGAAGTTTCACGCCACCCGACTTTTCGATGGTCGAAGTGATATCCTTGATGATGTTCATGTCGCGTCCTTCGCTGAAGTTGGGAACGCACTCTACGATTCTTTTTTCCATAGGTATGTGGTTTAGTTTGGTTTTTTCAAATTCAAATATAACTGTTTTTCGGCTAATTTACAATAATTTTTCACTTTATTCCGTCTGTGTAAATCAAAAATAAAGAGATTCGATCCTCGGAAGAGGATCGAATCCGGAAGGTGACCGGACTAATTAAAAGTTTAAGAAATCTGATTCCTGCCGATGGTAAAGACCATGCCCGCAGAAAGCCACGTTCCGGGTAAAATAATGCCTCCGAGGTCGAAATGACGGCGATTGGTGAGGTTCGTACCCTCGACATAGAAGCACCATTTTTCGGATGCCCACTGAAGGCGGGCATCGACCAAAAACGTGGCTTTGAACGGACGCAGGATGCTTTGCGACGCATCGCCCGCGACGGGATAGAACGAGTAATTGCCGTTGCGGTCGGAGAGCGTACCCGTCACCGACAGCGTGATGTGGCGCAGCGGGGAAATCGTGATCTGTGCCACGGCTTTGTGACGCAGGTAGTCCATCGCGTTCCGGCTCGGACGGGAGTTGTGGCGGGAGGTTGTCATATAGGCATAACTCAGCATCGCCGTGCGAAGAACGCCCCGCGGGGAGCGGTAGCCGCCCGTCCATTCCACCCCGAAGGTGTCGAGGCGGTTGCTCTGCTCCGAATGCCATTTGTTGCCCATGTCCTCGCGCCACACCCAGTCGATGATGTTGCGCCCCGCACGGAAATAACCGTCCAGCGAAGAGAACCACCCTTTGCGCGTGTAGCGGATGCCGAGGCGGACATTCGTGGCGCGTTCGGGAACAAGGTCGAGGTTGTTGATCTGCGCGGGACTTGTGTAGTAGAGGTCGGTGAAGGTCGGAAGACGCATCGAACGCCATACGCCCGCATCAATTCGCAGACCCTCCACGGGGAGATAACCCACCGCGAAATTCCACGAGGTCTTGTTGCCGTAGGGCGTGAAGGCCGCACCGATGGAGGCCGAGGCCTCGAATTTTTGGAAATTCACCCCGTGACGCACCCATAAATTTCCCGTGTGGCGGTCTTTTTCGCAGAGGTAATCGCCTGCGGGACGGGGCATTTTTTCGCCCAAGTTGGTCGAATAGATGTGGTTGTAGGCGTAGTCACCGCCGAGGGTCGTCGTGCCGTGCCCCCACTTGAAATCCGTCCACAGACGCGCCGACACGTTGTCGGTGTTGTGGCGGTTCATAGGCGTGCCGCGTTGCCAGTCGTAGCGGTCGAAATTCTTGCGGTAGCCGACCGAGGCACCCGTCGAAAAACGGCGTCCGAAATCGTTCGTCCAGCGGAGCGAGGCGATGGAGGTTGAGGTGTGTTCCCATTGGTCGGGGTTGTAGGCGGCGTAGAAGCCGTTCGAACCGAATTTGCGATCCTGATAACCGACCTGCATATCAAAAAGACCGCCCCGACGGGCATCGGCCGTCAGACGCGCGTAGGCGTTGTAGGTGTCGAAATCGGTGTTGTGGCGGTAGCCGTCGCTGCGGCGCATGGAGGCGGCGGCAAAGAGCGAAACCCGCTCGCCGCTCACCGCACCCGAAAAGTTGCCGTAGGCGTAGCCGTAACTGCCGCCCGTGCCTTCGAGGCGCAAGTAGGTGGGCTTTAGAGGGGCGGTGCGGATATGTACCGCACCCGCATAAGCACCCACACCGGGAAGTCCGTCGATGAGTTCCACGGACGAAACGGCTTCCATGTCGATGGGGAGCGAGTGGGACTGGTGTCCCGTGCGGGGATCCGTAAAGTCGATGCCGTTCAGAAGAATCATGGTTTGGTCGAACGAACCGCCCCGGATGGAGATGTCGGCCTGTGTTCCCTTGCCTCCGCGTTCCCGAATGTCGATCGCGGGTTGCAGACGCAGGGCGGCTTCCAGCGTGCGGAAGGGCGCGGCCGCATCGGCTTTTCGATCGAAAAGCGGGGTCGTGGTCAAAGCGTTGTGCATTGCGACGGATTGTTTTCCGCGGATGCTCACCTCCCGAATCCGTTGGGTGCGGATTGACGAGGTGGTGTCGGCTTTTTGAGCCGATGCGCTTTGAGACGGGAACAAGACAAGCGACATGCTCACCGAAAGCACGCCGATCGACACCGTACGGTGGAACGACGCAAAAACCGACCAGCTTTTGCGGCTCCAACGACGAAATCGGGGAGTGGCTGCACTCAATGATTGTTGTTTCATCTTGTTGTTTTGGTTAATGGTTTAAAATGAGGATCGGGCGGGCGGCATCCGGTCAGACCCCCGCACCGAAATCCCACGGCAAAGATAAACTTCTTTTCGCGGGATGGTGCTTTTGCGGGCAAAAAAAAACGCTCTTCCGAAAAACGGAAGGGCGGCTTCGTATGATTCTGAAGAAAAATTATTCGGCGAACATGGCTTCGACCTTCGCAACGACATCGTCGGGATCGGGTGTGAGCGGGAAGATGTGTTCGGGTTTGAGATACCACAACTGCTTGCCTTCCTGCAAGTGATGCTCGCCGCCGCCCGTGATGTTCAGCATCACGCAGGCGTCTTTCTCGACTTTGCCTTCGGAGAGAGCCTTCTGGAGAGCGGCCAGAGCCACACCCGAAGCCGAGTAGATATCGACACCCTCGGTCTGCTCGAACAACTTGCAAGCCTTGCGTGCCTGAGGGTTCGTCACGGCGAACATCTCGCCGTTCGTGGCTTTCAGTGCATCGTACAGACCGCCTGCCAACGAGAAGGGAGGCTTACGGTTCGAGAGTACTTTGGCGTTGATGATCTCGGCATCGCGACGTGCCTTGTCTGCTTCGTAGGGAAGCATCTCGCGCGAACCTGCACGCCATGCGTCGAACATCGGCACGAACGGAGCATTCTGAGCGACCATCAACTTGGCAATGTGGTTGCCGAAACGACCGTCTTCGATCAGTCGCATGTTGGCCTCCCATGCGGCGATGGCACCCGTACCGCTGCCGACAGCCTGAAAATAATAGTCGGGAATACGGCCGATGGTCGTTGCTGCCGACAACATCGTGGTGGACATGCCGTCACGACGGGCTACGTTCTTCGCACCGCCTTCGTTGTAGAATTTCTTGCTCTTGAGGGCGAGTGTCGAGAGGTAAATGGCATCGAAATAGTCACCGCCGTTCTCGCAAGCGATCAGTTTGACGCAGGGGTTCAGCGGTTCCTCGAACCAGAGAGCGTTGAGGTTCTCTTCGGGTACCGACAACAGCAGTTTGATGTTGTTGTCCGAGCATACCTTGGCAAAAGCACGAGCCGTGTTTCCTGCCGATGCAACGACCAGTACGCGCTCTTCGTCCTCACGGGCACGACCGCAGACACTGAATGCCTCGGTCTCCTTGAACGAGCAGGTGGTCATCCTGACTCCCTTGGCGGGCCAGTAGCCGTTGAAGGTGATCCAGAGGTTGGTCATGCCCAATTCCTTGGCCAGAGCCTCGCTCTTGAAGGTGACGGGTGCCGACGAGCCTTCGAGCATGTGGTTGATGGGCAGCCAGTCGGCAAAACGATACAATCCGTAATCGGCCGACTTGACGTCGATCTGCTTCTTGGCGTACTCGGAACGGATCAGCGAAGGTGTCTGACACTCTGGATCTTCGAGCATCCAGCCCTTATCGGTAAATTCGCGTCCCGTAGCGACGCATTTCAAGGTGTAAGATGTGGGTTCGATTTTTTCCATTTCTATCGTTTAATGTTTGTTTTCTTTGATCTGGTTTTGTTTACGACATACGGTTCTTGTAGTCTTCGTAGCCGAAACGGCGGACGACGTCGATCCGACCGTCGCGGCGGGCGATGACGATCGAGGGGTGCTGTACGCCGTTGAACATCGTGGTCTTGACCATTGTGTAGTGGATCATGTCCTCGAAGATGATGCGCTCGCCGACTTTCAACTCGTGGTCGAACGACCAATCGCCGTAGAAGTCTCCGGCAAGGCAACTCGTACCGCCCATGCGCCACTTCACTTCTCCGTCTTCGGGTTCGTGTGCGCCGATGATGGCGGGTTTGTAGGGCATTTCGAGGCAGTCGGGCATGTGGCAGGCGAACGATACGTCGAGCATGGCGGTGCGGACACCTCCGTTGAGGACGATGTCTTCAATGGTCGATACCAGATAACCCGTGCGCCACGTGAAGGCACTGCCCGGTTCGAGGATCAGACGCAGATGGGGGTGACGTGCCTTGAACTCGCGCAGGATCGAGATCAACTCGTCACAATCGTAATCGGCATGGGTCATCAGATGACCTCCGCCCATGTTGAGCCATTTGATGTGCTCCAATTCCTTGCCGAAATGCTTCTCGACCGCCTCCAGCGCAAGACGCAGGTGGCAGGGACGCGACTCGCACAATACGTGGAAGTGAAGTCCTTCGATGCCTTCGGGCAATTCGCCCAATTCCTCTTTCGTGACCCCCAGACGCGATCCCTCGACACAGGGGTTGTACAGGTCGGTCTCGACGGGCGAGTAGCGCGGATTGATTCTCAGTCCGCACGAAATACCGCGTTTGTGTGCCTGCTTTTCGAAGCGGTGATACTGCGAAAGCGAATTGAAGGTGATGTGCGACGAGCAATCCATAATCTCGCCGATGTTATGATCGGTGTAAACGGGTGCATAGGTGTGTGCCTTTTCGCCGTATTCCTCCAACACGAGACGCGCCTCGGCGGCGGAACTTGCCGTTGCGCCGTCCGAATGGCGTGCCAATTCGGGGAAGATGCTCCACATGGCGCAGGCCTTGAGGGCGACGATGATCTCGGCACCCGATTCCTTACGCACGCGGTCGATTACCGCAAGGTTTTCGTCGAGCAGTTTTTCGTCCAGAACGTATGAAGGAGAGGGTAATTTCTGAAAATCAATCATGGGTAAAAAATCCTTATAACTGTTGCAAAAGTAACAATTTCGCAGAGAATAATCCGGATTCGATGTGCGGATCGCTTATAAATAGGTATTTATACCTATATATCTGTCTGGCCGGTCGGCTTTTCAATTCCCGAAAACGAAAAAGCCGCACCTTTTTTAGGGCGCGGCTTGCAAGCATCCGTTTTTAGGGATGGAATTGTCGAAATCCGTGTTTACCGGAGAATATAGAGAAGAGTCGAACAACTGATGACGATCCACAGGAGGACACCCTGAATCATGGGACGGATGCCTACCTGACGCAGGACATTTCTCGATAGCGATGCTCCGATGAAGAACATCGTGAGGATCAGCATCTTGTGGGCAATTCCCGAAATGGTGCCGCCGATCCGGGGATAGTCGTCCAAAACGAAGGTGTTGAAGATCAGGGCGGCGATGAAGAACAGGATAAACCACGGAATGGTGATTTTCTTGCTGTCCCCCTTGAAAAGGAAGGTCGAAACCAGAGCCAGCGGAATGATCCACAGGGCGCGGGTCAGTTTGACGGTCGTGGCGACCTGCAAGGCTTCCTCGCCGTAGGCGGCACCCGCACCGACCACGGAACTCGTGTCGTGGATGGCAATGGCGGCCCACGTACCGAACTGGTGTTGCGTCAAACCCAGCGCATGACCGATCATCGGGAAGACGAACAGTGCGATGGCGTTCAGAATGAAGATGGTGGCCAGTGCAACCGACATGTCGCTCTCTCTGGCCTTGATCACGGGACCCACGGCGGCAATGGCACTGCCACCGCAGATGGCCGTACCGGAACTTACGAGGTAAGCCGTGTTGCGTTCGATTTTCAGCATTCTGTGTCCGATGAGCATGCCGATCAGCAGCGTACCGATCACCGAGATGATCGTGAACTCCATTCCTTCACGACCGGATGCCAGCGCGGCTTCGAGGTTCATGCCGAAACCGAGTCCGACAACCGAATATTGAAGCAGATACTTCGAGGCTTTTTTGTTGAATTTGGGGTAGGCTTCTCCGAAAATCAGGGCAAAACACAATCCCGAAAACAGAGTGACGGGCGGTGTGAGGATTCCGCTGAAAACATCGCCGAAGGGAAGGTATTCGGCAAAAAGCAATACCGGAAACAGAATCAGCAGGGCGCGATAAACCGTCCGGGCATGCTGTTCGAGTTTGAGTGCTGAGGTCATAGGGCTTGTTGATTATAAAAAGGAATCACTTATATTTTGATGATGCAAATATAAGTGATTCAAAGCCTCCTCGGCTATCGCAAAATATTATGAGTTATAACTTTGTTTTATGGCGATGGGCGAAATCCATGAACAACCGTGCCATGCCTCCCTCGTCGCCGTGCAACTCCACATAGTCAAATTCGCGTCCCATTTCGAGGTCGGGAATATCGACCACCTTGAAGCGGCCCATGTATAATTCTTCGCAGATCGAACGGATCGACACGATGGCCATCGCGTTGCTGTTCCGAAGGAATAGTTTGATGCTCTCCGTACTGCCCAGATACATCTGTACGTTCAGATCCGACAGGCGGATGTTGTGCTGTGCCAACGCCGCGACCAATACATCGAGCGTACCCGATCCGCGCTCGCGCAACACGAGGGGGATGCTTTTCAGATCTTCCAACGCCACTTCGTCACGATCCTTCCACGCCGCGTGTTGGGCATTGACCACGGCAACCAATTCGTCCTTCATAAAGGACGAATATTTCAGGTTTGCCTGTCGGATGTTGCCCTCGACCATACCCAGATCAATCCGATGCTCCTGCAAGGCGCGTTCGACTTCCTCGGAGTTGCCGTTCAGAAGCGAGATTGACACGTTGGGGAACTTCTCGATGAACCGCGCCAAAAGGGGAGGCAGGACATATTGGGCGATGGTGGTGCTTGCTCCGAGGCGCAACGTACCGCAATGCTCGTCGTGCAGCAGGTTCATTTCGTACTCCAGACGGGCGTACTCGTCGAGGATGCGCTGGGCGTGTTCCATCAGAAGTTGTCCCGACTCGGTGAGCGAGATGCGGTTGCCCATGCGTTCGAACAGCCGTGTGCGGTATTGCGTCTCCAACTCCTGAATGTGTTTCGAGATGGCGGGCTGCGAGATGAAGAGTTCGCGCGAGGATTTGGTGAAACTCAAATTGCGGGCGACGCTCTCAAAAACTTTTAATCTGAATGCCGACATATTCCGACGGGGTTTGGTGAAAATTCAAAGATACGGAATTTGTACGAAAACTCACGATCGGCAGACATAAAAAAACGGAGTTCTCCCTCTTTTGGGGAAAACTCCGTGTAATGTGTCTTATGAAATATTACAATTCGATATCGACATCGAACAGTTCGTGCCAAGGCAGACCCTGCTCGCCCAACTCCTTCAGGAAGGGATCGGGATCGAACTCCTCGACGTTGAATACGCCTGCACCGCGCCACAGACCCTTTGCCCACATCGAAGCACCGAGTGCAGCGGGAACACCCGTCGTGAAACTGACGGCCTGCGTTCCCGTTTCGTGGAATGCTTTCTCGTGATCGCAGTTGTTGTAGATGTAGTAGGTGTGCTCCTTACCGTCCTTGATACCGCGGATACGGCAACCGATCGAAGTCTGACCGTGGTAGTTGGCACCCAGCGACTTGGGATCGGGCAGCACGGCCTTCAGGAACTGGATGGGGACGATCTCGACACCGTTGTACATGATCGGGTCGATACGAGCCATACCGATGTTCTGAATAACGCGCAGGTGGGTCAGATACTCCTGACCGAACGTCATCCAGAAACGGGCGCGTTTGATCGTGGGGTAGTTCTTCACCAGCGACTCCAACTCCTCGTGGTAGATCAGGTACGATTCGCGCTCGCCGACTTCGGGGTAGTGCAGCGGTTTGTGAATCTCGTGGGGTTCGGTTACGACCCACTCGCCGTTCTGGTAGTAACGACCTTTCTGGGTCACTTCGCGGATGTTGATTTCGGGATTGAAGTTTGTGGCGAATGCCATACCGTGGTTGCCGGCATTGCAGTCCACGATGTCGAGGTAGTGGATCTCGTCGAAGTGGTGTTTGGCGGCATAGGCCGTGAAGATGGCCGTAACACCCGGATCGAAACCGCAACCGAGGATCGCCGTCAGGCCTGCGGCCTTGAAACGATCCTGATATGCCCACTGCCATGAATATTCGAAGTGTGCCTCGTCTTTAGGCTCGTAGTTGGCCGTATCGAGATAGTTGCAACCACACTCCAAGCAGGCATCCATGATGGTCAGATCCTGATAGGGAAGTGCCAGATTGACAACGATGTCGGGTTTGAACGAACGGAACAATTCGCACAGGGCGGGTACCGAGTCTGCATCGACCTGAGCGGTCCGGACACGATTTCCGCCGATGGCCGCAGCCACCGCGTCGCATTTCGATTTGGTACGGCTTGCCAGCATCACCTCCGTGAATACGGGGTTGGCGGCAATTTTCTGAGTGGCAACCGTTCCGACGCCACCGGCGCCGATAATCAAGGCTTTCATAATGTTTATTCTGTTTAAAAAATTAAATGGTTCTTGTTTCAACTCTCAAAGTTACGATTTTATTTTTTGATTTTCAACTTCTCGGAGGGTTTGTCCCGTGATTTTGTCGGGTATGAGGCATAAAAAACGCAGGTGTCTCAAGCGGGACACCTGCGTTCTGTTTGGAATTTTGTGTTTCTTGCGACTTATTTTGCTTCGGGACGCATTACCACATGTATAAGGTTCTTGTCCTTGAGTACGCGCTTGGCCATAGCCTGTACATCGGCGGGAGTCAATTCTCGAATGGCCTTCTCGTAGTCGGCAACGTAGTTCAGACCGAGCGTCTCCTTGACGGTGATGTAATTGATCCATGCACCGTTGTTTTCGAGGCTGTTCTCCCAACTCTTCAGCAGGAACTTGCGGTGGTTCTCGATATCCTCGACAACGGGGCCGTTCTTGGCGATGTTCTCGATCTCCTTGACGATGATCTCCATCAACTCGTCGGCCATAGCCTCGTTCGTGTCGAACATGATGACCAGACGGTAGATCTTTTCGGGGGTGTTCTGAACCATACCCGAAACACCTACACCGTACGTACCGCCCTTCTCCTCACGGATCGAGATCAGGTAACGCGAGTTCAGAGCCTCACCGAGGAAACGGGCAGCCAACGACTCCTTGATCGAAGCGTCGCTGTCGCCGAGGTAGTTGTAGAATACCGAGACCTTAGGCTGCTGCATGCTGCAACGGAACTCCTTCTCGACGTGACCGCGTGTGATGCGGACGTTATCATCGACTTTCTCGATTTTCTCGTTGTCGGTGGGCAGCGAACCGATATATTTCTCAACCATGGGTTTCAGTGCGTCGAGATCGACGTTACCGACGAATACGAACGTGTAACCGTTGGCTCCGGGGAAGAGTTTCTTGTAGATGGAGGGCAGTTTCTTGAAATCGAACTTGTCGAGATCCTCCAGCGTGAGTTCCTGACGCAGGGGGTTGTTGTTGTAGAGGGCTGCCGAACGAGCCTCGTTCATCAGGTAATCGGGGTTGGTCTTGATGTTGGCCAACTGCGTGCGGATCATGTTCATGGCGATGTTGTACTCGTTTTCGCCGAAGCGGGGCTGCGTAAAGTGCAGGTAGAGCAACTGGAACATGGTCTCCATATCCTTCAGGGCGCAGTTACCGTTCATCGAACACTCGTAGTTCGACACGCCGGGCGATACGCCTGCGTTCTTGCCGGCGAGTTGTTTCGACAGATCCTGTGCGTTGAACTGACCGATACCCGACATCGAGGTGAACGTGGTCAGCAGTTCGCCCATGTGGTGCTCCTCTGCGGGCAGCAGTGCCAGACCGCCTTTGGCGAAACCGTACATGCGCAACTCGTCAGCCTTGAACGTCGTCGGCTTAACGATGATCTTGATGCCGTTCTTCAAAATCCACTCGGTGGTACCCATCAACTGATCCTGCGAGGTGGTCTGTACGGGCGAGCCGTTCAACCGGATCGAGGGATCGAGCAGCGGAGCATCGACCGTCGAATCAACATAAGGAGTCAGTTCGGCATTCATGGCCTTCTCGCGTGCGGCGAGGATCTCCTGCTCGGTGGGGTTGGCCAGATCCTGCTTTTCGGGAGCATTGACGATGATCACCTGATTCTCCGACGAGATCAGATCGGCGATGTGCTTATTGACTTCCTCAAGCGAAATTTCGGAGATCAACTTACGCATGATGACCTCTTCCTCTTCGCTGGCCATCAGCGAGGAGTTGTTGTCGTAGTTGTTCAGACACTCCTGAACCAACTCGTCGTTGGTGCGGTTCTTGCTGTTGGCATAAGCGGCATCCAACCAACTTGTCATATCTTTCTTGACGCGCTGCAACTCACCTTCGGTGAAACCGAAACGGCGGATGCGCTCCATCTCGGCATAAACGGCCTCGAAACCACGCATCAACTCACCGTCGGGCGTGCCTACGTAAACCGTTGTACCGGAAAGCGTCGGGCAGAGACCTACGCCACCCGTGCTGAAACCTGCCTGAAGGAAGGGAGCATTGGGCTGCATGGCGATCTCCTGCATGCGGTTGTTGGCCATCAGGCTGAAGAAGACGTTGATCTGATCCTCACGCATACCCTCCACCGTGTTGTTCCAGATTTCGGGGCGTGCCGGATGTTTGATGATCACACGAGCCGAAGTGGACTGCATTTCGGGATCGGTGTAGATGCTGACGATCGGCTCCTTGTTGTCGGGAACGATGATCGTCTCTTTCTTCGATGCGTTCTTCTTCGAGGGGGCGATGTCCTTCATCAACTTCTTGATCTGAGCCTCGACCTTGTCCACGTCGATATCACCGGCGATGACGATGGCCTGATATTCGGGACGATACCACTGCTGGTAGAAGTCGCGCAGTACGCGGTGCTCGAATGTCTTCAGATAGTCCAGATAACCGATCAGGTTACGCTCTTCGTAGCGCGTGCCGCGGGTCAGAGCCTGAATCATCTTGTACTGCGAACGCCACTGTGCGTTGTCGCGCGTACGCAACTCCTCCATGATCACACCACGCTCGGCGTCGATCTCCGATGCTTCGAGCGACAGGAAGTGCGACCAATCGTGCAGGATCAAAAGTGCGGTGTCGATGCAACCCTGACGTTTGGTCGGAACATTGTTGATGTTGTAAACCGTACGATCCCAAGTGGTGTAGGCGTTCAGGTCGTTGCCGAACTTCACACCGATTTTCTCCAAGTATTCGATCATGGTTTTGCCGGGAAGGTTCTTCGTGCCGTTGAAGGCCATGTGTTCGAGGAAGTGGGCCAGACCCTGCTGGTCGTCGTTCTCCTGAATGGAGCCTACGTCGTGCCAGATGTAGAAGTCGGCCTGTCCTTTGGGCTTTTCGTTGTGGCGGATGTAGTAGGTCATACCGTTGGCAAGTTTACCCTTGCGTACGGACGGATCCATCGGGAGCTGTTTGGGAGTTCCCTGAATCGCAAAAGCGGTGCTCGCGGCAAATGCTGCGAGAAGTACCATCATTAATTTTTTCATAGGTTTTTTTGTTAGGTATTTCTTGTTTTGTTTCGAATTTCCGGGTTGCGAGGTGCATCCCTCCAAGGGATATGCACATTACAAACATTAAAGATATAATATTTTTCGGGGATTATCCTTTGTTTGTGCCGAAAAAATTTATTCATGCGGTTTTTCGGGAGGTGCTTCGTCCTCTTTTTCGGGTCGGTACTCCAGCACATCGCCCGGCTGGCACTCCAGTTCGCGGCATATTGCCTCAAGAGTGGACAGACGCACGGCCTTGGCTTTCCCGTTCTTGAGAATGGAGAGGTTGGCGGCCGTAAGACCGATCCGGTCGGCCAGTTCGCCGAGCGGCATCTTGCGTTTGGCCATCATGACATCGACATTGATGATTATTGCCATAGTGTACTCCTTTCTTTATTGCGTTTGGTTGTCCGAGTCATTTTCGTAAGGGTGTTTCAGATGGTGAATTTTTGTTCTTCGCTCAACTGCGAACTGATCGAGAATACCTCGCCCATGAAGATGAACAGGAGGCCGATGATGAAATTCCAGTAATCGAATTGAAAACCGTCCAGAACGTGCAACGGGGTGTCGGCCAGAAGACGGGCGGCCTCGCGGGCATTGATCGTCTGCATGATGCTGTCGCAGAGCACTGTCAGGATGATCAGTCCTCCGATCCATCGGGTGCGGACGATGTTGGCGTGGTGAACGGGTTGTTCGTCGCGGATGGATTTGCGCAGCGAATTGATGATCAGTGCAAAAAGCACGAGTATCGCAAGTGAGGCGATTGTTGCAAACCACAACATCGAGAAGGCGAAGGGGCTGTCGGCAAAGGTGCGGAACGAACTGCCCCATGTGATCTCTTCGTCGGTCGAAACCATCAGACAGAGTCGGGCTACCGACGGCGAGATGTTTTCGGGAAGCCCCTCCACTTCGATGTGCGAAGAATTGATGTCGAGCGGGGCTTTGACCACATAGGCAAAACGGTCGGGCGTCCCCTCACTGGTTGCCTGACGGTAACTGTCGGCAAAACCCGCGATGAAGTGCGGCGAGGTACCCAGAATCAGGGCTACGAAGTAGATGATGTAGATCACCGACAGGTGGCGGTACATTCTTTTTTTCTGCTGCATAAGTCTGCTGCGTGTTTGGTTTTATTTTTCCGAAAGCAAAGGTAAATCTTTTTTCTGAAATTCCAATAATATTTATCGTTTTTCGATAAATATTTTCGGTTTTGTGGTTTTTGCGGATTCAGATGCGGAGCGGAGTTCCCGAAAAGGACGATTTCCGGGCATTTTTTACGACAAGTAATCGAGCGGGGTTTCGAGGGAAAATCGTACATTTGTTGAAACGAAAAACGAAGATTATGGCAGAAAAGTCAATTTACGATTATCGGGTCGAACCGCACGAGGTGGATTTCACGTTGAAGATGACCATCCCCAATCTGATCTCGGCGGTGCTGAACACTGCGGGTCGTGATGCGCTGGGCAAGGGTTTCGGTGTGGACGATTTGTTGGCAAACAATCACTCGTGGGTACTCTCGCGTATGGCGGTCGAGGTGGATCGTCGTCCCGACCAGCACGAGGCCTATCGCGTGGCGACGTGGATCAGCGAGTACGGACGTTTGCTCTCCACCCGCAATTTTGAAATTCGGGGCGAAGATTCCCGTCCGATCGGTCGCGCCGTGACCGAATGGGCGATGATCGACATGACTTCGCGCCGTGCCGTCGATCTGAGTTGGGTGGGCGATTCCCATCGCGATGCCCTTGTCGATGAGCCTTCGCCGATGACCAAACCCGTCAAGATACGCAATGTGATCCCCTCCGAAGAGATGGTTCACCGCGTGGCATACAGCGACATCGACTTCAACCGCCACGTCAATACGATGCGCTACATCGACCTGATGTTCGACATGCTGCCCGTCGAGTTGCCCGCGTGCGAAGAACCCATGCGCTTCGATCTGCACTTCATGAAGGAGTGCCGCTACGGACAGACCCTCACGGTCGGTTGCGAACACCTCGACCGCGGGGCACGTTACGAAATCTCGGCCGACGGCGAGTATGTTGCCCTGAGGGGTGCCGTCGAATGGAAATAGAGCATTTTCCCCATTTTTGATAAAAAGAAGCGGGCTGACTTGGAATGATGCAAGTCAGCTCGCTTCGTGTGTCGGGGAAATCCTACATATATATAATATAGTTGCGCAGGTAGTTGATGATGGCGATCGCCCACATGAACAGCGTGAAGAGGATCATCACCACGATGCCGACAATCACAAACAGGATGCGTTCGGCACCGTGAATCTCGATGATGTGAGCATCGGGATTCCATTTGCGCATCATGGCGCGGGATTTACGCGGGGTGAGCGTACCGAAAATCGTACCGAAAACCACCGCAACGAATCCGTCGCGTTGCTTTCCGTGACGGATTTCACGGCGCAGGTGCATGAATACGGGACGCATCGAACCCAAGGCGTAGAGTACCGAACAGAGGATGCCTGCGATCAGACAGATCCATTCGGAAGTCCACAGTGATACGCCGAGCAGGATGACGAGTGTCGTGAGAACAAAGAGCCACGAACCCGAAAAGACGCGATCCTCCATCTTGTTGAGAATGTCGCCGAGGCGGTTGTATTCGTCGATGATCTTCCTGTCGGTCGGGCGGATGGCATAAACCTGACGCAGAAGTCGGTCGGATTTTAGGATCTGGCTGTGGGTGAGGGGGGCTTTCTGGGGTTGGTCGTTCATCGTGACGGGAAGCGTCTCCCACAGAGAATCAATCTCCGTAAGGTATTCGCGTGCCTTGGCGCACTCCGAAGCCGAAGCCTCGACTTCCGATCCGGCAGCCGAACGCAGGTCTCGGAAACGACCTTCGGTCATCGGTTCGCGTTTTTTGCGGAGTATCGTGCGGCGCAACATGTGGAGGAGCATCGGCAGGGCGATCAAAACCGATACGAGCAGCAGTATGACCAGACGCCAGTCGAGATACTGGCTCATGGGGCAGTTCTCCACGCTGCGGTCGTTGTTGTAGTAGGTGATTTTACGCTGTTCGCGTTCTCCGTTCCATGTGCGTTGCGTCCAGTTGCCCATGTGATCGGTTTCGTAGGTAAATTCACCCTCGGTTACGGCGGGCGGGTTGTCGCCTTGGCGGCTTACCACGCGCATGGCACGCGGCAGACGGCGGGCATCCTCATAAAGGAGCGTTGTCTCGGTCATGAGGGGCTGGGGCAACGAACGATCTTCGGTCGTGTAGTGGTACAGACGACCCTCGTCGTCGAACTGAAGGTCGTGGGAGATTTTTACGCCCCATCCGCCCTTGACATGGAGTGCGCCATAGGAGCGGTCGATGTTGAAATGCGAGTCGTCGTTGGTGATCATACCCTCTTTCGAGAAGTGGATCGTCGCAACCGTTTCGTCGGGCAGGGCTTCCGAGGATTTGGTGATGGTCAGATCCCGCACGTTTCCCTGCAAGTTGAACAGGGCGCGGTCGTTGGGTGTGCTCTTCCGGCAGGAGACCGACATGAGCAGCACAAGGACGAAAAGTAAAATTCGTTTCATGGCATTTGACGGGTTTTGTGACGGGGAAACATCTGAGTGTCCCTTTTGTTGCGAAGATACGTTTTTTTTCGTGATTCGCACCATGCGGGGCGGGTTTTATGGTCTTTGTTTTGTCGGAAAATCCTTTGACGGCAAGCGAATAATCTCTATATTTGTAGAGGAAAGGGTGTCCTTTCCGTTCCGTGCGGGAACATCCCGCACGGCTTTCACGAATATGATTTTCTTATGAAAATTACTGTTTTGGGACCCGCGCATCCCTATCGTGGCGGACTGGCTTCGATCATGCAGATCATGGCGCGCACCTATATGCGGCAGGGACATCAGGTCACGATCGAAACCTTCACCCTGCAATATCCCTCGATTCTTTTTCCGGGCAAAAGTCAGACCGTATCAACGCCTGCACCCGACGATTTGAAGATCATGCGCTCGGTGAACACCGTAAATCCGTTCAATTGGTGGCGGGTGGGGCGTCGTCTGCGTCGTGAACGTCCCGACTTTATCCTGTTGAAATATTGGACTCCGTTTATGGCACCTGCCTTCGGGTCGATTGCCCGACTGGCACGCCGCAACGGCCATACGAAGGTGTTGTGTCAGATCGACAACGTCGAACCTCACGAATCTCATTTTGTCGATCATTCGTTCAATCGTTATTTTTTGGATTCGGTCGATGGCTTTGTCTATATGTCGGAGCAGGTACACGGCGAATTGAAGGCCTATACTTCGGCTCCCGCCCTGTTTTCGCCCCATCCTCTGTTTGAGAATTTCGGCACCCGCGTCTCGCGCGAGGAGGCTGTCCGACAACTCAAACTCGATCCCGACGAGCGTTACGTGCTTTTTTTCGGACTGATCCGCGATTACAAGGGTTTGGACATCCTGCTCGATGCGTGGGCAAAACTCAAATCGGCAGGGAAAATGAAGGGCGTGAAACTGATTGTGGCAGGAGAATTTTACACGCCTCAAGGCCCTTACCTCAAACAGATTCACGACCTCGGTCTGGACGGGGAGGTGGTCATGCGCGATTGCTTTATTCCCGACAGCGAGGTGAAATATTACTTCTCTTTGGCGGATTGTGTGGTGCAACCCTACAAGAGTGCCACGCAGAGCGGTGTGACGCAGATCGCGTATCAGTTCTCGACCCCGATGATCGTAACCGATGTCGGCGGCCTGAAGGAGATCGTGCCGGACGGACGTGTGGGGTATGTCTGCGCCCCGAATGCCGATGCGGTGGCGGATGCCGTCGGGCGGATCTATGCGCCCGGAGTGCTGGAACGGTTTGCGGAAAATTGCCACGAGGAGCGCAAACGCTTTTCGTGGGACAAGATGTGCGAACGCATCTTGGAGGTTTACGATCAGGTGAAGGAAAAGTAATCCTTATTTTGAAGCATAAAAAACGGGCGGAATCCATTGCGGATTCCGCCCGTTGTGTTTTCGGGGAGTGCCCCGATTATTTCTGAATGTTGGGCAACTCCAGACCGTAGTGGTGCTTCTGATCCTCGCGTTTGAGGTGGAATGCAAGGAAGAATGCCAATACACCAAGGCTGGCGAAGATCAACATCGGGATGCGGTAGTTGTAAACCGTATTTTCCTGAGCCTTCAGAGCGGTGATGTGACCGTTCATCTTCTCGATGTGCTGACCCAGAGCGGCCTGATGCTCCTCGGACTGCGAAGCGATCGTCGAAAGTTGGTTCGAGTAGTCCTCAAACTTCAAGACCATCCCCTGACGCGATGCGTCCTGTTTCCATGCCGAAGTCTGTTTCAGATCGGCAGTCATACCCTCGGTGATCGTTGCCAATTCGGCATTGTTCAATTCGGTGAGCGACATTTCGATCTTGTTCAGACCCTCCATGTTATCCTGCAACGATTTGATATTCTCGGCAACACCGGGATTAACGCCGTTCAATACGGCACCGATGGTGATGGGGAGCAACCACAGACCGAAGTTCTGAATCCAGAAGATTACCGAATAGGCCGAACCGAGGTAACGCTCCTCGACCAATTTGGGAACCGAAGGCCACAGGGCGGCGGGAACCAGCGAGAACGAGATGCCGAGCAGCACGATTGCGCCGTAAGCCAGAGCGGTGGTCATGGGGGCGAGGGCGAAGATCAGGTGGCAACCGCACATCAGTACGGAGCCGATCATCAGCATCGTGGCACCCTTGCCTTTGTTATCGAGGAATGCACCCAACAGCGGGGTCAGTACCATGGCACCGATCGGGAACCACGAGAACAGACCCGAAGCCTCTTCGGTCGGCAGACCCAGACGGCTCTCCAACATACCTGTGGCGAAACGCTGGAAGGGGAAGATGGCCGAATAGTAGAGTACGCACAGGAAGGCAACCGTCATAAATACGTTGCTGGTGAACAGTTTCTTCAGGTCGCTGACCTTGAACGGTACTTCGGCCTCAGCCTCCTCCTCGCCACCGAGTTGCTTGTCGAGTTTGCGGTCCATGAAGGTAAACACGGTGAAGGTCAGAAGACCGACAACGAGCAGCAATACGTTGAATGCCAGAGGACGAACCACGCTCGGCTCACCCATGTTGGCCAACCACGGCGACATGTGGAACACGGCGAACACACCCAGACGGGCGATGGCCATCTCAAGACCCATGGCCAGAGCCATTTCCTTACCCTTGAACCACTTGGCGATGGCTTTCGATACGGTGATACCGGCCATCTCGCAACCGCAACCGAAGATCATGAAGCCGATGCAGGCGACCTTGGCCGATGCGGGGAACGAGGAGAAGAACGAGGAGAAGAACTCGAAGCCGAAACCGCCGCCCACGAAATAATCGCTTACGCCGTAGAGTTTGATGGCGGCACCGATGACCATCAGCGAAGCCGACAGCACACCCGTAAAACGGACACCCATCTTGTCGAGGATGATACCTGCGAAGATCAGGAATCCGACAAACACGTTCAGCATGAACTCCGAACTGCCGTAGAATCCGAACACGTCGGGAGTCCAGCCGCGTTGGGTTTCGAGCAGGTTTTGCAGCGGTGACATTACATCGACCAGCATGTAGCCGAAGAACATCATCAGCGCGATCAGAATCAGTGCCGTCCAACGGACGACGGCCGAATCATTCAGTTTTCTTTGTACTTTTTCTACCATGATTTATTTAAATTTAGATTAGTGATTATTCCTCATTCTTCATGTGTTCCTTAAGTAGTTTGTAGGCCTCCTCGATGCCCAGTTCGCCCGCTTTCGACAGATCAAGACATCCCTTTCGCGTATCCTTCATAAAGATCTGGATCATGCCGCGGTTATAGTAGGCCTCGGCAAATTGCGGGTTGAGTTCGATGGCTTTCGTGTAATCCTCGAAGGCTTCGGGCAGACATCCCGACAGTGCATGCAGGTTGGCGCGGTTGTAGTAGGCGTGTGCCATGCCCGGATAGAGTTTGACGGCCTTGTTCAGGTCGGCGACGGCTTCATCGTAACTGTACGTGCGTTTCGACGAGTTGTTCAGTCGTGCCGCGGGATCCGAGTCGATCGTGATGCGCTGGTAGGAGTTGTCGATCGAGGAGATGAAGTCGATCATCTCGGCACGGATCGTCGAACGGTTCAGATAGAGGAACGGATTGCCCGGATTGAGTTCGATGGCCTGCGTCAGCGTATTGACCGAATTGGTGTATTGCTTGATGAGCGATTGCGAAATACCGCGTTGGAAGAGCATCTCCCACGAGGTGTTGCCCTGTTTGATCTTTGCGGTGTATTCGCGGTCGAGCATGACGAGCGAATCGGCTTCGAGGTTCGTGTCGCGGCACGAGAGCGTCAGCAGACGGTTGCCGATCTTCTGCTTGAAGTCTTCGACACGTTGCAGACGGTAGTGTTCGACAACAAGAGCCGTGTCGGGACGTTGCAGCGTGAACTTGAACAGCGGCAACAGACGCATCTCCTCGCGTCCGCCGTTGTGACCCGTGATGCGTTCGAAACTGCCGCCCGCCAACTTGCTGTCGAACGACAACAGACGGTCGAAGTGTTGGGTGGTGTCGGCATAGATCGAGTAGGTCGAATCGCTCAGACGCGAACGATATTGGGCAATTTTGCGGTTTGCGGTTTCGCGGTCTTTCTTGGCTCCTTTCGGGTCGTTGAGCATCATGCGTAACTGCGAACGGAACAGATAGGCATTCGCAAAATCGGGATAGAGGCGGATGGCGTGCGAATAGTCCTTCACGGCCTCTTCCAAAGCACCCAACTGGGCATGAATACCCGCGCGGTTGTAATAGACCAGTACGTTGTTCGGCGAGTAGAGTGCCACCTTGTTGTAATCGTCCAGCGCACGGTTGTAGTCGCCGATCTGGGCGCGCAGGATGGCGCGGTTGAAGTAGGTCAGCGAATTGGTCGAATCCAGACGGATTACATGGTCGAAATCCTCCAGAGCCTTCATCGGACGATGGGTTGAGGAGTAAACCAGTGCGCGGTTGAAGTAGGAAAGCACGTATGTCGAATCGCACGAAATCGCCTTGTTGAAGTCCCATTCGGCTTCGGGATAGCGTTTCTGCTCAAGGTAGAGCGCACCGCGACGGTTGTAGCCGTTGGGGTCTTCGCGATTGGTCTTGATGGCGCGGTTGAAATCGGTGTAGGCGCGGGTGGTGTCCTTCAGGTTGAGGTAACTCAATCCGCGACAGATCCACGCATCGGCAACCTTATTCTCCTGCAACAGGAATTTGTTGAAGTCCTCGATCGCCTCCTTGAACTGCTGGTTCAAAAGGCGCGTCACGCCGCGGCTGTAATAAGCACCCGGAAGGTCGGGGCGAAGGTCGATCGCCTCGCGGAAATCCTGCAACGCATCGTCATAATTTCCCAGTCGCGAACGGGTGATGGCGCGGTAGGTGTAGGCCTGTGTGTAAACCGGATTGTAGCGGATGGCGGTCGAGAAATCGGCTTCGGCACCGATCAGATCGTCGAGGTTGTATTTGGCGATACCGCGCAGGAAATAGCCCTCGAAGGCGTCCTCGTCGAAGCGCAACAGGGTGTTGAGTGTGCGGATGGCCTCCTGATAATCGTTGTTCATCATGCAGGTGCGGCCGACCCAGAAGAAATAGTCCCGGTTGTATTGTGCATGCGCCTTTTTCCCGCAAAGCAGCGTGATGAGGAAAAGAAGCCCGATGAAGGTCTGTCGCATGAGTTGTCCCATCTGTATAAAAATCGTTTGTGGGGTTTCGGATGGGTGAATTAATCTTGTTCGTAACCGAACTGACGCAGTTTGCGTTCGTCGTTTCGCCAGTCGTCGCTCACGCGCACGAAGAGTTGCAGGAAGACCTTCTTTGCGAGGAACTCCTCCATATCCTTACGGGCGGCCATACCCACTTTCTTGAGCATCTCGCCACGGTGGCCGATGATGATACCCTTCTGCGATTCGCGCGCCACGTGGATCGTGGCACTGATGCGGTCGATCTGAGGTTCTTCCTTGTAGGATTCGATCTCGATCTGACAGCAGTAGGGGATCTCCTTGTCGTAGAACTTGAGGATCTTCTCGCGGATGATCTCCGACGCGAAGAAACGCATCGTCTTGTCCGTAAGCGTGTCCTTGGGGTAGAATGCGGGACCTTCGGGCAGTTTGTCCAGAATCATGTGAAACAGACCCTCGATGTTGAACTGCTCCTTGGCCGAGGTCGGAACGATCGCGGCATCGGGCAACTGCCGGTGCCACTTGTCCACAAGGATTTCGAGGGCTTCGGGCGACGAAAGGTCGATTTTGTTGATGACCACAATGGCAGGGATGCCGCTCCGGCGGATTTCGTTGATGATGCGCTCCGAACGGTCGCTCTGCTCGACGGTATCCGTCACGTAGAGGATCACGTCGGCATCCTGCACGGCACCCTCGACAAACTTCATCATCGACTCCTGCAACTTGTAGCCGGGTTTCAGAATACCGGGCGTATCGGAATAGACGATCTGAAAATCGTCACCCGACACAATACCCATGATGCGGTGGCGGGTGGTTTGTGCCTTGGAGGTGATGATCGACAGTTTTTCGCCGACCAATGCGTTCATGAGGGTGGATTTACCCACATTCGGATTACCGATGATATTGACAAAGCCTGATTTGTGGTTCATGACATTTCTTGTTTTAACCCCCAAAGATAGGAATTTATTTGCGGTTTTCCTAACTTATGGGGGCGACAGGGGATGATTTTTTGAGGGTTATCCTGTCTTTTTGGGAAGTGTCGGGAAAAACAAAAGGGCATAAAAAAAGGTTTGACGATTTTTTCGTCAAACCTTTCTGTGAATTTTGTTAAGGAGTCTATCTTCTTTTTTTGCGCATCATGCCGGCCATCTTACCCATGTTCAGACCGCCTCCGGCAACGGCTTTCATCATCTTGCGCGTTTCGTCGAACTGTTTCATCAGTCGGTTCACGTCGGCAAGTGTCGTACCCGAACCGTTGGCGATGCGTTCGCGGCGTTTGGCATTGATGATTTCGGGATGCTGACGCTCCTTGGGGGTCATCGAGTTGATGATCGCCTCGGTCTGCTTGAAGGCATCGTCGGGAATATCGACATTCTTGAGCATCTTGCCCATGCCGGGAAGCATTGAAGCCAGATCCTTCAGATTACCCATCTTCTTGATCTGCTGGATCTGCGCCATGAAGTCCTCGAAGTTGAACTGATCCTTCACCAACTTCTTCTTCAGTTTGCGTGCCTCCTCTTCGTCGAACTGCTCCTGTGCACGCTCCACCAGCGAGATGACATCACCCATACCTAAAATACGGTCGGCCATACGTTCGGGGTGGAATACTTGAAGGGCATCCATCTTCTCGCCGCTTGAAATGAATTTCAACGGCTTGTTTACCACCGAACGAATCGAAATGGCGGCACCGCCGCGTGTGTCACCATCCAACTTGGTGAGGACAACGCCGTCGAAATCGAGACGGTCGTTAAATTCGCGGGCGGTATTGACGGCATCCTGACCCGTCATGGCATCCACCACGAAGAGGGTCTCCGAGGGATTGACGGCGGCTTTGACGGCGGTGATCTCCTGCATCATCTCCTCATCGACAGCCAGACGACCGGCCGTATCGACGATCACGACATTGTAGGATTTCTGCTTGGCAAGGTTGATGGCGTTTCGTGCGATCTCCACCGGGTTGCGGTTTTCGGGCTCGGTATAGACCTCCACACCGATCTGCTCGCCGAGTACCTTCAATTGGTCGATTGCGGCGGGACGATACACGTCGCCCGCAACGAGCAACACCTGACGGTTCTTCTTGGTCTTCAGCAGATTGGCCAGTTTGCCCGAAAATGTGGTTTTACCCGAACCTTGCAAACCTGCGATCAGCACCACGGCGGGCTGACCCTCCAGATTGATGTCGGTGGCCGTGCCGCCCATCAGTTGGGCGAGTTCGTCACGGACGATCTTGGTCATCATCTGACCCGGTTTGACGGCGGTGAGTACGTCCTGTCCCAATGCTTTTTGTTTCACTTCGTCGGTGAAGTTCTTGGCGACCTTATAATTGACATCGGCGTCGATCAGAGCGCGACGGATCTCCTTGAGTGTTTCGGCTACGTTGATCTCGGTGATTTTGCCTTCACCTTTGAGGATCTTGAACGACCGTTCGAGTTTATCGGTTAAATTTTCAAACATAATCGGCTTAAATTTTGCCCACAAAGATAAAAAAATACTCTTAATAAATAAAGAATTTCCTCAATTTAAGGAGAATTTCACCCTTTAGAGCAATCCTTTTTCGTAGTAGATGATGATTTGTTCGAGCATTTTGTCGCGTCCCTCCTTGTCGTATTCCGATTTGAGGTTTTGTCCGAAGATGCGCGACACGGTCTGCCAGAAGCCCGCAATGAAGCCTCCGCGGAACTCGCGCAACACTTCGTAGGCGGTGTAGTCCGTCTCGCGGTCGATGAGTTTCAGGAGTACTTTGCCTTGGGTGCGGGTCATGTGTTTCAGGACGGGGGTGTATTCCTCCTTGATGTCGTGATAGACCCCGCGGATGTACTGACGCTGCTCCTTGCGGGTGGGCAGTTTGTCGAGTTCGCCTTCCATTTCGCGCATTTTGGCTTTGGCGATCTGTGCCAGCGGATACACCCGCTTGACGGCACGCACCAACTTCCAATAGCGGCGCATGTCTTTTTTGCGGTGATAGACCACCACGGGACGGATGTAGAAATGCGGAAGGGTGTCGTTCCCTGTGATCTGATCCTCCATGCGATAGAATCCCCGTCCGTAGCGCACGGGCGGTTGTGCGGCCTCGATCGGGGAAGGCAGCAGAACCGTTTCGAACAATACGGCAAGCGTCAGCAGTGTTATGGAGAGTTTCGAGGGCATGTCTCTGTCATAAAAACGGATTTCGGGCTGGTTTTATTTTGTCGCCCGCTCCACGGGGCGGATTTTCAGCGGTTCGATCGTGATGAACGGCGTGCCGTCACGAAGATCCGAAGTCGCCGTGATGCGGATGGATTTCAGGTTTCGCGGCTGACGCAGTATGAGCATTCCGTTTTTCAGGTTGCCCGCCTTGTGGTAGGTGTGTCCGTCTTCGGATGTCTCGACCACCCCCTCGATAAAGAGCGATTTGGGGAGTTGCGGATTACCCGTCTGCACCAAGATCTCCTCGGCCGAGAGATTGCGGGTGAACGTATAGCAGATCCAGTCGCCCGGACGCGCGGTGCGGCGGGTGCGGCTGATGCCGCGGTATCGGGCTGCATTGGCGTAGGGGAAACGGTCGCTTTCGCCCATCGACGAGGTGACCGTAACTTCGGGATGGATGCGGCGGTAATACTCCTCGTGGACGGTCAGCGGGCTTTGTCCCGTCTTGTAACGCGAAACGAACTGATAGCGTGCTGGATAGGCAGTCGCAATAGGAGCGGTGAAGGGGTGTTCCTCCGCCGATCCGCGCTCTATATAGAAAAGTTGCGAGTGGTCGTCCACCTCGGCGGAAAGCAGACCATCGCGGTAAGTGATTTTCGGCGGGAAGAGGCGGAAGGCAACTCCCATGGCGGAGAGGCGGTCGTAGTGGGTATTGATCAGCGTCTGGTAAAATTCCTGCCAATCGCCACCCGTACCGTGCCAACCCATGTGGGCGAGTGCCGTCAGACGCGGGAAACACATATAATCGAGGTAATCGTTCTTTTCGGGGTTGTGCGACAGGTATGCCTCGCTCCAGAATGCGCCCTCGAATCCGACGACGTTGCGCAACTGCTCTTCGGTGAATCCCTCTTTGGTGAAGTCGAACGAATAAAGACGACGCGCATCGACCACGCCTGCCCAGTCGTGACCCGCCTCATGGGGTGTCTGGCGCATGTCGAGGTAGAAGTATTTGCCGGGCATGACGACCGTGGGGTAGCCGTCAGCGGCGGCTTTGAGACAGGCCTCGGTGTCCTTCCAGCCGAACACGAGCGTCTCGCGCGAAAGGCGTGCCGTGGCGACCGCCTCGTTCCATACGGCGGCGCGTTTGTGGTGACGCTTGAGGATGTCGATGGCGCGGTTGAGGAAATGATCCTCCAATTCGGCGGGCGAGGCCATCCCCTCGCGTCGCATCAGAAAGCGGCAGTCGGGGCATCGGAGCCATTGCTCCATATCGACCTCGTCTCCACCGATGTGGACATAGGGTGCGGGGAACAGGGCGCAGATCTCCGAAAGAATATCCTCCAAAAGGGTGTAGTTCTCTTCGCGGGCGACACACCACGCCGAGCGGAAATCATATCCGCGTGTCGGGAGGGTGTCAGGGCGGTAGTTGCAACGGATTTCGGGATGGATCGAAGCGATCGTGCGGCTGTGTCCCGGAAGATCGATTTCGGGGATGATCTCGATGTTGCGCTCGGCGGCGTAACGGATCACGCGACGCATCTCGTCCTGCGTGTAGAAACCGCCGTATTTCTCGTGCCAACGGCCATAGACTGGTGCCACGGGCGAATCCCCGCCACGGAATCCGCCGATTGCGGTGAGTTCGGGGTGTGATTTGATCTCGATGCGCCATCCCTCGTCATCGGTCAGATGGAGGTGCAGGCGGTTGATGCGGTGGTAGGCCAAAAGGTCGATCTGGCGCAGCAGCTGATCCACCGTGCACCACGTGCGGGCGACATCGAGCATCATCGAACGATAGGGGAATCGGGGACGGGATTCGAACAGCGTGTCGCAAAGCGGGGTCGGCGGGCATCGGCGGGCATAGACTTCCGCGGGAAGCAACTCGAAAAATGCCTGTACTCCGTTGAACACACCGCCGTAATCCCCGCCACGGATGGTGCAGCCGCGGGGCGAGACCTCCACGCGGTAGGCTTCCCCGCCGAGTGTTGTGTCACGCACAAGGCGGATCACATCCCACGTATTGTCGTCGGAGGTGCGTCCCGCGAAGTGGTCGGCCGTATATCGGGCAAGGGGTTGGAGCGTCGTGTCGCCCTCCGTCCGGACTTCGGTGTGTGCAGAAAGGGTGAAGCGAGGGGGTACTTTCGGGGTGCAACTCCACGCCGGAAGGACGACGAGCGAGAAAAGAGCGGCGGCTATGGTGTGTTTCATGGTCGGAGATACATTTTTTGTCTCTTGCAAAGTTATTATTTTCTGAGGAAAATACTACCTTTGTGGGTAGATAAACTTCTGACAGCAATAAATAAAAATTATAAAATCATGGAACAAGATAAGCGTTTGGAGGCCACGAGCCGGGTTCTGGAAGTGATGAATACCCTGCGTAAGGAGTGCCCGTGGGATCGCGAACAGACATTCGAATCGTTGCGTAACAATACGATCGAGGAAACCTTTGAATTGGCCGATGCCATTACCGACCGCAATATGGCGGGTATCAAGGAGGAGTTGGGTGATCTGCTTCTGCACGTGGTTTTCTATTCGAAACTCGGTGAGGAAGAGGGCGCATTTGATTTTGCGGGGGTCTGCAACGACTTGTGCGACAAATTGATCTATCGTCATCCCCACATCTACGGCGATGTGCACGCTAACACGCCCGAGGAGGTGAAAGCCAACTGGGAGGCGTTGAAACTGCGCAAGAAAAACCGCAAGAGCGGTACGCTGGGCGGTGTCCCGCGTTCGTTGCCCGCCATGGTCAAGGCATTCCGCGTGGGCGAGAAGGCCGCCGCAACGGGTTTCGACTGGGAGAAAAAGGAGGATGTCTGGGATAAGGTCAGGGAGGAGATCGCAGAGGTCGAAACCGAAATGCGCCGCGATTCGAAAACCGACATGGAGGGCGAGTTCGGCGATCTGTTCTTCGCGCTGATCAACGCCTGCCGCCTGTACGGCATTGATCCCGAATCGGCTCTGGAGCGCACCAACAAGAAATTCATCCGCCGTTTCAACCGGATGGAGAAATCGGCCGAGGCCGAAGGTCATACCCTTCACGAACTCTCTTCCGAGGAGATGGAACACCTCTGGGAGGAGGCTAAAAAACAGGAGTAGAAGATGGCACTCATCAAGAAAATCCGCGGTCACGTGCCGCAGGTGGGCGAAAATACGTTTGTGGCGGAGAATGCCACGCTGATCGGCGATGTGACGATCGGGCGCGATTGTTCGATCTGGTTCAATGCCGTCCTGCGCGGTGACGTGAACAAGATTGTCATCGGCGACCGCACGAACATTCAGGACGGAGTGGTGCTGCATACGCTCTACGACGGATCAAAACACCCCTCTCAGACGATCATCGGAAATGATGTTTCGGTGGGGCATAATGCCATCATCCACGGTGCACGTATCGGCGACAACTGCCTGATCGGTATGGGATCGACCATTTTGGATAATGCCGTTGTGCCGTCGGGATGTATCATCGCCGCCAATGCGCTGGTGCGTTCCAACGAACATTTGGAACCCAATTCGCTGTATGCGGGCGTTCCCGCACGCCGCATCCGCGAAGTGACGGAGGAGCAGCGCGAGGAGATCATCCTGCGCACGGCTCGTGACTACCGTCTCTACGCTTCGTGGTACACTGAGGAAGAGTAAACCCTTGAAAAACAATTCCGATATGTCAGCCTCTTCGAAATATTCCGGTTTGTTGTTGAATCTGTTGTTTGCCGTGGTGATCAGCGTTGTGGTCAATTTCTCGACCGTGCTGGCGATGATTCTGGAGAGCAACAGCGACCAACAGCAGAACGCCCTCCCGCCGTGTGTGGTCGAGAAGAAGGGCGAAGGTATCCTGAGGGTGCATCCCGACGGTTACGGATACCTTATTTACGAAGGGGGTGACACGGTCTATGTCTCGCCCCACCGCATTCATCGTTGGGAATTGAAGGCGGGCGACCGGCTTGAGGCAAGCGTCATCAAACCCCGTGCCGCGGGGGCGCATTCCGTACTGTTCGAGGTGAGCCGCCGCAACGGCAAGGAGTTTGACAGCCCGGTGTTCTTCAACCGGCCGTCGGCCGTGCTGGATCACGGCATCCAACTGCTGTTCTATGCCTTTATGACTTTCGTACTGCTGTCGGTGGTGACCCATACGCGACACGATTTCTCGACACGGGCATTCGCACGGCGATGCTTCGTGGTGCTGTTGCTCGGCGTGGTGCTTTACTTCGTTGCCCCCGCCACGAACTACCACCGCGGAACGATCCTCCCGAATTTTCTGATGGGACGCTGGATCAACTACCTGCTGTTGATGAAATGTTCGTTTACGGTGGTTGTGGTGCTGCTCTACGGGCGTATTTACCTTCTCTTGTACGAGCGTCAGGCGGTTGTGGTCGAAAACGAAAAACTCAAAAACGAAAACCTTACCACGCGCTACAATATGTTGGTCGGTCAGATCAATCCCCACTATTTTTTCAATTCGCTCAATTCGCTGGCGATGCTCGTCCGCGAGTCGGAGCGCGAGAAGGCTTTGGAGTACATCGACCGACTTTCCTACACGTTCCGTTACATCATCCGCAACGGACAAAGCACGCTGATGACCCTTGAGGAGGAGTTGCAGTTTGCCACGGCATTCGAATACCTCTATAAGATCCGCTACGAGGACAAACTCTTCTTTGAAACGGAGGTGGCGGACGAATACCTTGGTTGGCGGCTTCCCGCATTGTCCCTGCAACCCTTGTTGGGCAATGCCGTGAAACACAACGTGATGACCCGATCGAACCCTTTGCGCGTGTCGATCCGAACGGACTCTGGATGGCTTGTGGTGTCGAACCCCAAACACCCGAAACTCGACGAGGAGTCCTCGACGGGTATCGGTCTTGAGAACCTGCGCAACCGTTGGCGGCTGATCGCGGGATGTGAAATCGAAATCGAGGATTCGCCCACGGAATTTGTGGTGCGTCTGCCGTTGTTGCAACCCGAAACACAGGCGTGATGATACGGGCATTGATCATAGAGGACGAAACGGCGGCGGCACGTAACCTTCGCGCGATTTTGGAGAAGGTCGCCCCGCAAATCGGGGTGGTCGGCATGACCGAGAGCGTGGTGGAGAGCGTGGAGTGGTTGCGCGAACACGGCGAACCCGATCTGCTTTTTGTGGATATTCATCTGGCGGACGGCGATTCGTTCCGCATCTTCCGCGAGGTGGAGATTTCGGCACCCGTCATCTTCACGACGGCCTACGACGAATATGCACTGGAGGCCTTCAAACTCAACAGCATTGATTATCTTTTGAAACCTATCAACGAGGCGGGCGTGCGCCGTGCGTTGGACAAACTGAAACGCTTGTCGGAGTACGACCTGTGCCGGACGAACGAACGGGTGCGCGAAGTTTCGCGCCGGCGTGCGGAGACTTTTCTGGTGTATGTGCGTGACCGCATCATTCCCCTGCATCGTGACCGCATTGCTTTTATCCATACTTCGGACGAACGGGTGACGGCGTGCGATTTCGACGGACGTAACTATCCGATGGACAAGACGTTGGAGATGTTTCAAACCCTGTTGCCGGAGGAGGCGTTTTTCCGTGCCAACCGCCAGTTTATCGTGGCGCGGCGTGCCGTGCGCGAGATCGGGGTATGGCCGGGAGGTCGTCTTACGGTGCAACTCGGAGTCGATACGCCCGAAAAAATCGTTGTGTCGAAAGCCCGTGTCCCGGAGTTCAAGCAGTGGTTGGTGCAGGACGGGGGCGAAATTTCTTAAATTCGGGTCGAAGATTTGAAATTTGCTTGAAAAACAGTATCTTTGCAGCGGTTTTAAAGGTTAAAGACGATGAAAAAGATGATTTTGTCGGCCATGGCCGTATTCTTTGTGCTGGGTGCTTCGGCACAAACTCCGTTGAGATTCATTAAACTTGATCCCAAATCAACCCCCACGAGCGAGGTGCGTATGGTCACGACCATCACCAACCGCCCTTTGCGTCAGTTCCCCGATGAGATCCGTCTGGGCGAAGTACACCGATGCGAAAAGCAGTTGCGTCATGTGAAACCCGTCGTAAAGCAGAACCCTTCGAAAGAAGAGTACATCGACAAAGGTTACGAGGGCAAATGCTACGAGCATGATCCGCATTTCGGAACGATTCGTAAGCCGTATTCAAAGTAATTGCAAGATTACCTTATATATAAAGGTGAGGTCTTATGTACCTCACCTTTTTTTTGCCGGTGCTTCACCCCTCGGAGAAAGTCGATTGACCTTCGGTTTTGGTCGTTTCACCCGTGAGTGGGGCACAGTTTTGAAATAAAGGTTTATCTTTGTCTCCGATTTAATTTTTACCGACACACATGAACAAGTTTTTAACCACATTTTTCTTTTTGTTGTCAGTCCTGACGGGATTTGCCCAGTCGGGGTCTCTCCGATTGGTGGTCGTCGATCTGGATTCCAAGGAGGCTGTGGCCGGTGCCGTGGCTGAATTGTCGAGGATCGAGAGCGGCGCGAAACCACGCTTTACGACATCGGACTATAAGGGTGCGATCGCTTTTAAGTCCCTACCTCAAGGCAAGTATCGCCTCAAGGTGACGTTTTTGGGTTATGTCGATCTGAAAAAGGAGATCGAAATCTCGTCATCACCCGTTGATCTGGGACAACTCGGAATGAAACAGGGGGTCGAGATCGAGGCGGTGGTCAAGGAGGTCAAGGCCATCCGTACTTCGCAGCGCGGTGATACCGTGGCCTATAATGCCGGAGCCTTCAAGGTCGTGGAGGATGCCGATGTGGAGGGTCTTCTGAAGAAGATGCCCGGCATCACGGTCATCGACGGCAAGATCGAGGCGCAGGGCGAGGAGGTCAAAAAGGTATTGGTCGATGGCAAGGAGTTTTTCGGAGAAGATGTCACCACGGCGATCAAGTCGCTGCCTGCCGAGGCGGTGAACTACATCGAAGTCTATAATAAACTGAGCGATGCCGCCGAGTTTTCGGGCATGGACGACGGAGAGGGCTACAAGGCACTCAACATCGTGACCCATTCGCGCATGAAGCAGGGTAAGTTCGGTAAGTTCTACGGCGGTATCGGTTACGATGCCGACACGAAGACCGAGGACAAGGTCAAATATATTGCAGGCGGTAACTTCAATCTGTTCAACAAAGACAGCCGACTGTCGGTGATCGGTCTGTTCAACAACATCAACCAGCAGAATTTCTCGTTCGAGGACATCATGGGTGTCACGGGCAAGATGGGCGGTGCACACGGCGGCCGCCACGGTACGGGGCAGTATATGGTACGCCCGCAGAGCGGTGTGGCCACGGTCAATGCCGTCGGCGTGAACTACTCGGATGTGTGGGGAAAACGCAATCAGGTGACCTTCGAAGGCAGTTACTTCTTCAATAATACGCGCACAATCAACCGTTCTTCGCTTGAAAAGTGGTACGAGGCTCCGATCTATAAGGTCGATACGTTGCAGACGCGCGGCTACTCCAATACGTTGGGGTTCAACCACCGCCTCGAAGGTCGTCTGGAGTGGAAGATCTCGGAAAACCAGAACCTGATGATCCGCCCCAAATTCAGTTATCAGTCGAACGACCCGCTGTCGCAGACTCTGGGGTGGCAGTATGGTGCACCCGATTCGGGTAGCGGTTACAGCCGCACGGACGATTTCAGGGATCAGAGCCGTTCGGGTTATTTTGCGAGCACCTATCTGGTCTATCGCGCCAAACTCGGTAAGGACGGACGAACGATCACGCTGGACGGATTTGGTCGCTACTCCGATTTCGAGAATAACTCGGTGTCGTGGTCGAACGTGCAGGGCGTGCGTCCTGAGCGTCCCGAAATCGACCCCGAAACGGGCGAATGGTCGGACGAAGGATATGTGCAACATCGTTACTTGCGCTCCTATGCCCCCACGACACACTACGGGTTGCGTGCCAACGCCACTTATACGGAGCCGTTGTCCAAGCATTGGCAGGCGAGCGTGCAGTATCGTTTCTCGTATGATGACCGCGACAGCGAAAAACGCGCCTATAATACGGGGGAAGATTTTGCGATCGGAGGGCTGAAGCCCGATCCGCGTCTGTCTGACTCCTACACGAGTCACTACACACGTCAGAGCGTGGGGCCGGGTATCCGCTATGCACGCGACAAAAGTTCGTTCATCGCCAATGTCTATTATCAAAATTCGCGCTTGGAGGGAGATGTGACACGCGCCCGAACGATGGGTGACAGCCGCATCGACAAGTCATTCGACAATGTGACTTATTTCATTATGGGACGATTGAACATCAACCGAGCCAATTCGCTGCGCCTGTTCATCTCGTCCTATACGTCGAGTCCTTCGGTGACGGATCTTCAGAATGTGTATGACGTGTCGAGTGCGCAGAACATCGTGCACGGTAATCCCGACTTGAATCCTGCTTATACGCATCATATTCGTTTCCACTACACGAACTCCAATATGGAGAAGGGACGCACGTTTATGTGGATGCTGTCGTTCCGTACCATTCGGGATTATAATGCCACGCAGTTGGTGCAGAATCCCGGTGAGATCTCGATCGACGGCACGCTCTACAAGCCGAACTACTATTCGATGCCCGTCAATCTGAACGGCTATCGCCAACTCTATTCGCAGTGGAGTTACGGTTTCCCCGTGGGTTTCCTGAAGAGCAACCTGAATATCTCGTTGGGTTTGAACTATTCGCAGATTCCTTCGCTGGTCGGCGGTACGGTCAATGCGGAGGGCATCATCGAGGGCGGCATGCGCAACGATACGCACAACATGGGTTACAATTCGAGCGTGGTGTTGGGCAGCAATATCTCCGAGAAGGTCGATTTCACACTGTCATGGAACGGAACTTACAACGAGGCACAGAACAATTACGAGGGCGGTAAGATCAAGAACCGCTATTTCAACCATACCGCCGAGGCCAACATGAAATTCGTGTTGCCGTTGGGATTTACCTTCACGGGCAGCGTGGCTTACTCGCAGTATTTAGGTTTCACGAACGACTACGATGATTCCTACACGCTGTGCAACCTGTGGATCGGCAAGAAGATCTTCAAGAACAACCGCGGTGAGATCATGTTCGGTGTGAACGATGTCTTCAACCAGAACAAGGCGTTCGAGCGTTCGACGGGGTCGGGATGGACACAGAATGCGCTGAACAGTGTGATCGGTCGTTATTATATGATTCAGTTGAATTATAATTTGCGAGTGTTCGGTAAGAAAGGTTCGCACAATCTGAATGATTACGAGGGGATGGGCAACCTGCAAAAGAACAGTATGCGTGGCGGTTCGGGTGCGGGGCATCCTCACTACCACCACATGTATTAATCGCTCTGAAAGGTAAAGCGGTCTTCCGTCAGTCGGAAGACCGCTTTTTTTGTGTTCGGAGGATCACTTTGCGGTCGATCAGCACGCTCATGCCGGGACGAAGATCCTCGCGCAGGCCTTGACCTCCATCTTGACGATGAACAGACGCATCTCGAAGGTGTCGGTGGGGTGGCTTGCGCTCCATGTCGTGAAATCGGTCTTGGGCGAGAGGTATTTTACTTCCACCTCCCGATCCAAGACGGGGATGTAGGCGGGGATCGTCTTACCGGGCGTGAATGCCGGAAGGTACGTTTTGCGGATGCTGAATTGCACCCGGCAGTCGCGGGTGTCGGGAATTGTGCGGGGGTGGACAGACCGATAAATTCGCCCGCAGAGGCCATCACCGATGCCACCTCACCCGCAACGGGCGAATAGACGGCGGCATCCTGCATGTAGGTTTCCAAATTGATGACGGGTTGGCGGTCGGTGGGGATTGCGGCGGGGCATTCGGACTGCCGTCGCTGACCAATTTATAGTGGATGTGTGCCGATTCGGCGATGGAACTGAGGTGCTTCAGCGCGGCAAGGGCGCGGTCGCGCTTGGCCTCGGGGACGATCCCCTTGCGACAGAGGTGTTCGATGCGTCCCGCCATTCGGTAGGTGGCGCGGTAGTTGGTGCGTTCGATGTAGTGGATGATGCCCCAAATGACAACCGCCGCCACAGCAAGGGCGACGGTCGTAAGGATGAAGATGTTTTTGCGTTTTATGGGTTTCGGATTTTGCAGTGGATCAATCTGCAAAAAGCCATACGGAAGTATGCTTTTGATTCGACAACCATTCCGTTATGTCCGGCTGCATTTCCATGGGTGAAGTTCCGAAAAAAGAAAGGAGGAGGCAAAACTCATGTCTTATATGACATTGAAGCACAAGTTCCCGCCTTCTATACTGTAACCACAGCATCGAAGCACGACTCTACAGCGATGTGTTCAATCCGTTTTCTCTTTTTATCATGAAAAAGATTACCACAAAACAGATACATCCGGAAATTATAGTGGCTGATATATCATAGACATCATAAGTCAAACCGATAAACTCGTATAACACAAAGCCTGCACAGGCATATAGAGGAGAATACATCAGACGCGATATTGTAGATTTCTCTATACTTAACCAGAAACATATTGCTGCCGGAACAGCAAAAAAATTCGAATTTGAATCTGCTATATGGAAATCGAAGATATTGTTCTCATAGATATATGGTCTGTACAACAGATTCATAAGAGCCGCACATGAAACAAACAATACAGATAGAAGTAAGAATCCTATTCTCTGTTTTTTGCTCAATTTTATATATCTCTTTTCACTCATTCTATGGACTTGATCATGTTTGATGCGATATTTTCCTTTTTTTGAAATCCTATTTCTTCAGCACGTGGGCGTTGATCTCTTCGACCAGATGCCCCATTTCGGGATAGACTCTTAAATCGACTCCGTTTTCGCGCAGACGGCTCGCTCCGTGACACTTGACGAAGCATCCCGGTTCGTAGAGCGCGAAGGCTGCGTGACGGAATCCGTGGCGCAGGATCAGATCCGTGCAACTTTCGGGTTCGCTGGCGCGTTTCGAGCAGGGTTCCATCGACGAGTAGATGGATGCACCCTTGAGCGATGCCCCCGCGGCGAGTGCTTTGGCGACGGCTTCCTGTTCGGCGTGGTGCGTGGCGGAGGTCTCGTGGGTGTAACCCGTGAATTTCTGCCCGTCGGCGGTCACGATGACCGCTCCCACGCGGTAACACGTGGCGCAGGGGATGCAATTTCGGCTGACGGCGATCGCCTCTTCGAGCAGGGTCTTGTCCTCTGTGGTGGTGTCGGGGTGGAAGGTGTAGGTGGCGACGTTCATGCCGCCGAGGTTCTCCTTGTGGCAGGGGATGCCCTTGGGAATCTCAAATCCGAAACGGGCACGACCGCGCGTCTCGATCTTGAGCCTCGGGTTGATCGCCACGCGCAACGTATCGGCCATCCCTTCTTCCAAGAACATGCGCAGAGTCTGCGCCCCTCCCTCGACCAGCAGATGGCGGATGCCGCAACGCTCCAACTGATCGACGATCATGTGGGCGGTGATGCGTCCGTCGTGGACGAAAAGGTAGGCCTTGCCCTCCAGTTCGGGCAGGGCGCGGAGCGAGAAGATATAGCGGTCGGCATCGCCTTCGGTGAAGAAACGCATCGCGGGCGAAAGGTTGCCCGAACGGGTGATGCAGATCTTGGCGATGTCGGGTTTGAGGCCTGCACGGCGGCGACGTTCGCGGGTCGCCTCGTCTCGCAACAGCAGAGAAGGATTGTCGCGGCGCAGAGTTTCGGCACCGACCATGATGGCATCGCAACGGGTGCGCAAATCGTAAACTTTTGACCAGTCCTCAGGGGTGGAGATGATCAGCCGTTCGGAAGAGGTGTCGTCCATGAATCCGTCGGATGTCATGGCCAGAGAGAGTGTTATTCGCATTTTCTGAGCGTTATTAGGGTCACTTCGGGATAGGCTCCCAGACGTACCGGATAACCTACATATCCCGTGCCGTCGGAGATGTAGAGCATCTTGCCGTTCTGGTCGTAACGACCGCTCCAACGGGGATACAGGATACGTGCGGGGGATATTTCCAGTCCGAAGAGATTGATTTTGCATTGCATGGAATGAACGTGGCCGGCAAGGGTCAGATCGCCGAATCCTTTCTGGAGGATCTGATCCCACCACTGCGGGATGTGGACGGCCGTGATGTTGAACAGCGAGTCGGGGATCGGGCGATACACTTCGTCCAGATGAAGGGCGGGAAGGTCGCGGTCGTGACGCTCCTTGCGCTGTGCAACATCGAACGATGCGCCCGAAAGGGTGATCTTGTCGCCACCGCGCTCCAAAAAGATGCTTTCGTTGTCCAACACGTGCCAACCCATCTCTTCCTGAAGAGCGATCAGACGGCGCGTGTTTTCGGCGCGGGGCAGTGCCACCGTATCTTTAATATAAGCACCCACATCGTGATTGCCGAGGACGGCATATACGCCCATCGGTGCACGGATGCGTCCGAGGATTGCGCGGCGTGCTGCGTTGAGTTCCGTGTAGCGGATCGTCACCAGATCGCCCGTGCAGATCACAAGGTCGGGACGAAGGGCGTTTACGTTTTCGACGATTCTTCTCAGTTCCGCTTCGGGACGTACCAGCGTGCCGACATGCTGGTCGGTGAGTTGCACGATGCGCAGGCCGTCGAACGCTGCGGGAAGACGCGGCGATCGGTACTCCTCTTCTGTGAGGCGAATCGTGGTGCGTCCGAAGGTTGCGCCCCATGCGAAAAGGATGCAGATGCCGGATGCAAGTATCGCGCCGATACGCGGGTGGTGCAGGTAACGCATCACGAAGAAAACCATACGCGGGGCAACGGTCATCAGCCAGATCCAGTTTGTCCACATCAGCGCGTAGCAGAACGGCTCGGTGTTGTCGGGAAGGATGCGTCCGAGGATCATCATCGCGGGCAGCAGCAGATCGTCCGCCCAGAGGAGGACTTTCAGAACACTGTATTTCCGGTCGGAGTGATTTCGTCCGATGTCATCGAGAAGCCTGCGGTCGGCGATGATGACGACAACGGACACGAAGAGGACTGCAAGGGTGATCATGAGAGGTCTAATTTATAAAAAAAACATTTTTCCACATACAAAGATAAGGAAAAAACGGACGAATGAAGCCCCGCACAAGAGTGTTTTATGTGAATTTCGGGCAGGCTGTTGTATAAATCAAATGAAAATATTAACTTGCAAGGATTTTTGAAACAAAGCCGAAACAACTACAAAAACCTTAATATGAAAAAAATCTACTTCTTGGTGGCTGCACTTTTCATGGCCACGACCCTTTCTGCACATGGCATCGAGCCCAAAGACGAGGCGGCGGCAGATGCCGAACAGCGTGAGAAAAACGTGCTGTACAAATCACGCAACAATAAATTCACGCTCAAGGCAGGCGGTCATGCCGATCTGCGTGTGGCTTACGACTTCAAGGGGGTGGTCAATCACCTCGATTTCGCCACATCGGAGATTCCCGTTTCGGACGGTGAGCGTCAGAAACTGAGAATGGATGCCACGACCTCCTATTTCTGGTTGAACGGCGAGTTGGACGGCGGTAAACTGGGTCCCGTGAAAATGGTCGTCGATCTGGATTTCCGTGCCGGCAGTGAGTTGAGTTACACGCCCCGTATCCGTTGCGCCTACATCAATTTCAAGGGACTGACCTTGGGTCGTAACGTATCGACCTTCTGTGACTTGGCAGCCGCGCCGATGACCATCGACTTCGAGCAGCCGAACTCCTATACGTTCCACTTTGCCACGATGATCCGCTACAATCACTCGCTGCTGAACGACAAGTTGGATCTCTGCATCGCCGCCGAACTTCCGTCGCTGAACATGACGCCGAGCCCCTATTTCGAGAGCATTTCGCAGCGCGTGCCCGACTTCCCGTTCTATGCCCAGTATAATTTCGGCAGCCGTTTCAAGAGCCACGTGCGTCTGATCGGTGTGCTGCGCGACCTCTACATCCGCAACACCCGCACGGGTAACAACACCTCGATGTTCGGTTGGGGTGTCGGCACGAGCGGTCACATCCGGTTCTGCAAGCCCTTCGAATTGTTCTTCAACGGTCAGATGGGTCAGGGTATCACGGCCTATATGCTGGATCTTTGCGGTCAAAACATGGATTTTGTACCCGATCCCGAAAACCCCACGAGCCTTGAGGCACGAAAAATGTGGGGATGGCAGATCGGTGCTCATTTCAACATCACGGACAACTTCTACCTTTCGACCGGTTATTCGGAAGTGGGTGCCGACAACAACATGGAGAAAGATTTGAGTGTTGAGGATTACATCATCGGCAACAACTACCGCAAGGGTCGCTATATGTTCGGCAGTGCCTTCTGGCAGTTCACCGAGCGTTGTCAGCTGGCTTTGGAGTATCTGCACGGCTCGCGCGAGAATATGGACGGCAAGAAAAACGAGGCCAACCGTATTCAGGCACGCATCCGTTTCAAGTTCTAATCGGAACACTCTTGGAACGGCACTGATTTCCGACCAATAAAAAATGTATATGGAATTTTTGGAACAATACAATCTGTCAGGTCTGGTGATCGGGATGGCAACATTCCTGATCATCGGACTTTTTCACCCGCTGGTCATCAAGGGCGAATATTATTTCGGCGTCAAATGCTGGTGGGTGTTTCTGTTGATGGGAATTGGTGCAACGGTGTTTTCGATTATGCTCGAAAACCTCTTCTGGTCCACATTGGCCGCCGTGTGGGGTGCATCGTCCTTCTGGTCGATCGGCGAACTGTTCGAACAGCGCACCCGTGTAAGAAAAGGATGGTTTCCCGAAAACCCCAATCGTAAAAAGTAAAACTATAAGTTTGACTTATACCGAGGTTGGGAAAACCGATCGGAAATGTTTGCACACGGCATTTTTGTGCCGTATCTTTGCAACAGAAAAATAAAACAACACACATATTAAATACTGAACATTATGGAAAAGAGCATTAAAGGAACCAAGACCGAAAAAAATCTGATGAATTCGTTTGCAGGAGAGAGTCAGGCTCGTATGCGTTATACCTATTTTGCCAGCAAGGCCAAGAAGGAGGGTTACGAGCAGATCGCAGCGATCTTCCTTGAGACCGCCGAGCAGGAGAAGGAACACGCAAAACGCATGTTCAAGTATTTGGAGGGCGGCATGGTGGAGATTACCGCTTCGTTCCCCGCAGGCGTGATCGGTTCGACGCAGGACAACCTGCTGGCTGCCGCACAGGGTGAGAACGAGGAGTGGACGGATCTTTATCCCCAGTTTGCCCGCGAGGCCATGGAGGAAGGATTTCCCGAAATCGCGGCGATGTACAAGATGATCGCCGTGGCTGAAGCCGAACACGAGAGTCGCTATCTGAAACTTCTGGGTCGCCTGACCGACGGAACGTGCTTCAAGCGTGACGGTAAAATCTGGTGGCAGTGCCGCAACTGCGGTTATGTTTGCGAGGCTTCGGAGGCACCGAAGATCTGCCCCGCCTGCAAGCACCCCCAAGCCTATTTCGAGCCCCGTCGCGAGAATTATTGATCTTTTGAACTTGGGCTTTCATACCCGAAGAGGAGAACCACGGTGGTTCTCCTCTTTTTTTGATTTTGGGCGTGACGTAATCTCCGAAAAAAATCGTACCTTTGCAATCTAATGGGGACTTCAGATTCCGCCCTTGAAAATCAGCGGGGTTGTCCCTCTTCGGAATAAGGACAAAACGAGTAATAATTTATAAAACGCAATTTTTATGGCAGACGAAAAAATCATCTTCTCGATGGTGGGCGTTTCCAAGACGTTCCAAAATCAAAAAAAGGTGCTGAATAACATCTACCTTTCATTCTTCTATGGCGCGAAGATCGGTATCATCGGTTTGAACGGTTCGGGTAAATCGACCCTGATGAAGATCATCGCGGGTATTGACAAGAATTATCAGGGCGAGGTCGTGTTCTCGCCGGGTTATTCGGTCGGATATCTGGAACAGGAACCCAAACTCGACGATTCGAAAACCGTGCGAGAAGTGGTCGAGGAGGGATGTGCCCATACGGTTGCACTGCTCAAGGAGTACGAAGAGATCAACATGAAACTCTGCGAGCCGATGTCCGACGACGAGATGGCCCGCATGATCGAGCGTCAGGGCGAACTCTACGAACAGATCGACCATGTGAACGGCTGGGAGTTGGACAGCGTGTTGGAGCGCGCCATGGATGCCCTGCGTTGTCCCGATGCCGACCAGAGCGTGAAATACCTGTCGGGAGGAGAGCGTCGCCGTGTGGCTTTGTGCCGTCTGTTGTTGCAGCAGCCCGATGTGTTGTTGCTGGATGAGCCGACCAACCACCTCGATGCCGAGTCGATCGACTGGTTGGAGCAGCACCTGCGTCAGTATAAGGGTACGGTCATCGCCGTGACGCACGACCGTTACTTCTTGGACAATGTGGCAGGTTGGATTCTCGAACTGGATCGTGGCGAAGGTATTCCGTGGAAGGGAAACTATTCGGGTTGGTTGGAGCAGAAGACCGCCCGTATGGCGATGGAAGAGAAGCAGGAGTCGAAACGCCGCAAGACCCTCGAACGCGAGTTGGAGTGGGTGCGCATGGCTCCGTCGGGTCGTCACGCCAAGTCGAAGGCTCGTTTGTCGGCCTACGACAAGATGATGAACGAAGATGCCAAGCAGAAGGAGGAAAAACTTGAGATCTTTATTCCGAACGGCCCCCGTTTGGGCGATGTCGTGATCGAGGCGCACGATGTGAAGAAGGCTTTCGGCGACCGCGTGCTGTACGAACATCTCGATTTCACGTTGCCGCCCGCCGGTATCGTGGGCGTGATCGGAGCAAACGGTACGGGTAAAACGACTCTGTTCCGTATGATCATGGGACTGGAGCAGCCGACCGAAGGTTCGTTCCGTGTGGGACCGACCGTCAAGTTGGCTTATGTCGATCAGCAGCACAAGTCGATCGACCCCGAAAAGACGGTTTATGAGGTGATTTCGGGAGGTACGGAGTTGATGATGCTCGGCAAGCGTCAGGTCAATGCCCGCGCTTATGTCGCCCGGTTCAACTTCACGGGAGCCGATCAGGAGAAGAAGTGCGGCGTGTTGTCGGGTGGTGAGCGCAACCGCCTGCATCTGGCTCTGGCTCTGAAGGAGGAGGGTAACGTCCTGTTGCTCGATGAGCCGACCAACGACATCGACGTCAATACGTTGCGTGCATTGGAGGAGGGTCTGGAGAACTTCGCAGGTTGTGCCGTGGTCATCTCGCACGACCGATGGTTTCTGGATCGTATCGCCACACATATTCTCTCGTTTGAGGGCGACTCGAAGGTGGTCTTCTACGAGGGATCTTACAGCGAGTATGAGGAGTGGAAGCGTGCTCAGGGTGGCGACACCCAACCCCACCGCGTGAAATACAAGAAATTAATGGAGTAAAATTTTAAAGACATGGCACAAAAACCTTCTATTCCGAAAGGTACGCGCGACTTCTCGCCCCACGAGATGATGCGCCGTCAATATATTTTCGATACCATCCGCCGTGTGTTCCGCACCTACGGTTTTGCACCGCTGGAGACGCCGTCGATGGAGAACCTCTCGACGCTTCTGGGCAAGTACGGCGACGAGGGCGACAAACTGCTCTTCAAGATCCTCAATTCGGGCGACTACGCCGCAAAACTCTCTTCGGAGGAGTTGATGCAGGCCTCGAAGATCTGCGAGAAGGGCTTGCGTTACGATCTGACCGTGCCTTTCGCACGTTATGTCGTACAACACAACAACGAACTGACCTTCCCCTTCAAACGTTATCAGATCCAGCCCGTATGGCGTGCCGATCGTCCGCAGAAGGGGCGTTACCGCGAGTTTTATCAGTGTGACGTCGATGTGATCGGTACCCATTCGCTGTTGTGCGAGGTGGAACTGGTCGAGATCGTCGAGCAGGTGTTCAAGGCACTCGGCATCCGCGTGCAACTCAAGATGAACAACCGCAAGATCCTCTTCGGTATTGCCGAGACCATCGGCCATGCCGACAAGATGACGGACATCACGGTGGCCATCGACAAGTTGGACAAGATCGGTTTGGAAAACGTCAAGAACGAACTCTTGGAGCGCGGTCTGGATGCAGAGGCGATCGCCAAATTGCAACCCATCCTCGAAATGAGCGGTACGAACTCCGAAAAACTCGACCTTTTGGAGGGCATTCTCTCCGCCTCGGAAACAGGTTTGAAGGGTGTCGGTGAGATGCGCACGATTTTCGGTCATATTGCCGAGGCAGGTCTTGATCTGGATGTGCAGTTGGATCTGTCGCTGGCTCGCGGGCTGAATTACTATACGGGTGCCATCTTCGAGGTAAAGGCTCTGGATTTCGAGATCGGCTCGATTTCGGGTGGCGGCCGTTACGACGATTTGACGGGCATTTTCGGTCTGAAAGGTCTTTCGGGCGTGGGAATTTCGTTCGGTGCAGACCGTATCTATGATGTGATGGTCGGTCTGGATTTGTTCCCTGAGGAGGTCAATTTCTCAACCCGCGTGTTGTTCGTCAATCTGGGCGAAGAGGAGCAGGCTGCATCGCTGAAGTTGTTGCGTGAACTGCGTTCGGAACACATCCCTTCGGAGATTTATCCCGAACAGGCCAAGATGAAAAAACAGATGGAATATGCCAACCGCCGCGATGTGCCTTACGTGGTGATCATCGGTTCGCAGGAACTCGGCGAAAATGCCGCCACGGTCAAGGATATGCGTTCGGGTGAACAGCAGAAGGTCGCTTTTGCCGATTTCAAGGCTTATTTCACTGATAAATAAACGGGAACGATGCGTCGTCTGGTCGTATTGTTCGTAGTGCTGACGGGGTCTGTGTCGCTGGTTGCGGCACAGACCCGTTCGTCTTCCGCGGAGGAGTTTCAGAAACTTTTCCGTGTTTTCCAATACATTTCCCGCATCTATGTCGATGAGGTCGATATGGCTCCGCTGACCGAACGCGCCATTTCGGCGATGCTCGAAGAGTTGGATCCCCATTCGGCTTACATCGACCGCGAGACGATGCGCGGGGTGGAGGAGGAGTTCGGCGGGTCGTTCGACGGCATCGGCATCGGGTTCGATATTGTGCGCGACACGCTCCGGGTGGTGAATACCATCGCGGGAGGCCCTGCCGAAAAGGTGGGCATGCTGCCCGATGACCGCATTTTGAAAATCGACACGCTCGATGCCGTGGGCATCCGACAGGGCGATGTCGCCAAATACCTGCGCGGCAAACGCGGTACGAAGGTGCGGCTTGAGGTGCTGCGTCCGGGCGAGCGGGATCTTTTGCATTTTGTGGTGGAGCGCGACCGTATTCCGCTTCACACGGTCGATTGTGCCTATATGGCTGCGGAGGATGTGGGGTATATCCGTCTGGCGCGATTCGGACGGACGACCTACGAGGAGTTGGTGGAGAATTACCGCCGTCTGAACCAGCCGCGTAAGATCATCCTCGACCTGCGCGGAAACGGAGGCGGTTTGTTGGATCAGGCGATCGAGGTGGCGGGGTTCTTCCTGCCGAAAAACAGCGAGGTGGTCTCGACCGAGGGGCGTGCCATCCCCTCCACTACCTTTCGTACACAGTCGCGCGGGTATAATACCGACGGCGGGCTGGTGGTGCTGATCGACGAGAGTTCGGCCTCGGCCTCGGAGATCGTCACGGGCGCGATTCAGGATTGGGATCGCGGCGTGGTCATCGGCCGTCAGAGTTTCGGCAAAGGACTGGTGCAGCGTCAGATCGGATTGGGAGACGGATCGGCCATCCGTCTTACGATGGCGCGTTATCATACCCCGTCGGGGCGTGTCATTCAGCGACCCTACGAAAACGGACATCGTCGGGAGTATTACATCGACCACCTGCGCCGTTACGACGATCGGGTGGCGGATTCGCTTAATGCGACGGCACCCGAATATTTCACCCTGCGCTACAAACGCAAGGTGCGTGGCGGAGGCGGAATCCGTCCCGACATCGTGGTCAAGTCCGATACGGCGGGGTACAGCAAGTATCTCGGTGAATTGGTTCGTCGCGGAGTGCTTCGTGAGTTTGTGACGGAAAAAGTGGCGGGCGATCGCAAAAACATGCTGGAAAAATGGCCGACTGCCGAAAAATTTGCAGAGGGGTTCTCGGTTGCGGATTCCGAGGCAGATCGTCTGGCGGAATTTGCGCGGGAGCGCGACATCGAACCCGACACCCGAATCAGCGACGATACGCGCCGATGGATTTCGATTCGCATAAAAGCCCTTGCGGCGCAATACTTATACGGTGCGGAGGGTTTTTACAGAGTGCTGAATACGGACGATGAAGAGGCTTTTCGGAAGGCTATGGAGGTACTGCGTGATTGGGAAGGTCGGGGCATGCGTATTTTGCAAGGGAGTTCCGATTTAAAAAAAACATACTAAATGCGGGTGTAGATCGTAAAATGTAGGAACAAATTCTTGGAAAAACGGACTGAATTTTATAACTTCGTAATGGTATTACAACCGCAGACTATTTTTCCGTACAGATTTTTCAGTTATGTTTTTAAACTCTAATCCACACCGGGAGACCGAAGATCACGAAGAGCGACAGGTTCTCTCTAAAACTGTGAAAGCAGGTCGCCGTACCTATTTCTTTGATGTCCGTGCCACACGTGGCGACGACTATTATTTGACAATTACCGAAAGTCGCAAGATGACGCAGACCGACGGTTCGGTGACTTACGACCGTCACAAGATATTTTTGTATAAGGAAGACTTCTCCAAATTTGCCGATACGTTGCAGGAGGTCGTAGATTTCATCCGTCGGGAACGCCCCCAGGAACTCCGTAAGGAGGAGACTGTGCCGACCGGAGACCCTGTTTAGGCTTGCCGCAGATAAGTTTTTGAGTCAAAGTGATTCCGCCCGTGGTTCTTTTTTTCGAGGGACGACGGGCGAGATCACTTTTTTTTGGTATCTTTGCCCGATTACATAACCGATCCCGACTGTCTTTAAGTCGGATAAAGAGAAGAATATGAATTTTACCAAAACCCTCATTCTGGCACTGAAAGGATGTGCCATGGGTATGGCCGATGTGGTACCGGGTGTGTCGGGCGGCACCATCGCCTTCATTTCGGGAATCTACGAAGAGTTGATCGCCTCGATCCGTAACCTTGACCTTACGGCACTCAAAGACCTGTTGCACGGTCGTTTCCGCCTTTTCTGGCACCATGTGAACGGCAGTTTCCTGTTGCCTGTGCTGTGTGGTGTGGCGATCTCGATCCTTTCTCTTGCAAAGGTCATGACCTTCTTTCTGGAATATTATCCCATTCAAATCTGGTCGTTTTTCTTCGGACTGATCATCGCTTCGGCATTCCTTGTCGCCAAGCAGATCTCGAAATGGAATTGGTCATCGGTGCTGATGGCCATAGTGGGTATTGCCGTGGCGTGGTGGATCACGGTCGCATCGCCTGCCGAAACCCCCGACGACTGGTGGTTCGTCATGCTGTCGGGGGCTGTTGCCATCTGTGCCATGATCCTGCCCGGTATTTCGGGGGCATTCATCCTGCTTTTGTTGGGCAAATACCAATACATCATGTTGGCGGTGAGTAATCTGAATATTCCCGTCATAGTCATCTTTATGGCGGGTGCGGGTGCCGGTATCATCGCTTTCTCGCATCTTTTGTCGTGGCTCTTGAAAGAACATCACGACCCGACGATCGCCCTGCTGATGGGTTTTATGTTGGGTTCGCTCAATAAGGTATGGCCGTGGAAGGAGACCGTCACCTCGATCGTCGATAAGCAAGGCAAGATGATCCCGGTTTTGCAGGAGAACATCACCCCCAATCAGTTCGAGGCACTGACGGGTGCGGATTCCTGCCTGTTGCAGGGTATTTCGCTCTGCATCGTGGGTCTGTTCACGATCTACGCCATAGAACTCGCCGCGCGCATCCTGCTTAAAAAACGCGGACAATGAGACGTTTCGGATTAATCGGCCGTACGCTTGCCCACTCCTTCTCGAAGGAGTATTTCACCTGTAAATTCGAGCGGGAACACCTCTCGGATTGCGTTTATGAACTTTACGAGTTGCCCCGAGTGGAGGATGTGTTGTCATTACTGAAGGAACATCCCGATTTGGAGGGGCTGAACGTGACGATTCCCTATAAACAGCAGGTGATTCCGCTGTTGGACGAGGTGTCGTTCGAGGCGCAGAACATCGGTGCGGTGAACTGCATCCGTCGGATGAAGGACGGACGTTTGGTGGGTTATAACACCGACATCGAGGGGCTTCGCTCGTCACTCGGACACCTGTTGCAGGGCGCACAACCCGACGAAGCATTGGTCTTGGGTACGGGCGGTGCATCGCAGGCGGTGCAGTATGCCTTGGCGGAGCAGGGGATCGGTTATCAGCTGGTTTCGCGCGACGAGATGCGCGGAAATTACACCTACGACAATCTGCCCGTCGAGGTGGTCGGGGCGAGTCGTCTGGTGATCAACGCCACACCCGTGGGTACGTGGCCCGATGTGGAGGATGCCCCGCGAATCCCATACGCCTATCTTACGCCCGATCACTATTTGTTGGATTTGGTGTATAATCCCGATGTGACGACTTTCCTCGATTACGGCATGCAGCGCGGAGCGCACGTACTGAACGGACGCATGATGCTCGAAGTGCAGGCCGAAGCGGCTTGGCGCATCTGGAACGAATAAAATAGCGGGATTTTATATAAAAAGGGAGGCATCTTTTCGGATGCCTCCCTTTGTTTTGGGGAATCCCCTGTGGAATTAACGGATGCGCTTGCCGGCAGCCTTGACCTTCATGGCCTCGGTGTAAGCCGTACGGCGTTTGTCGAACGCGAGTTCCTTCTTGAAATTGGTGACCTTTGCATCCTCGGCCATGATGCTCTTCTCGAAGACGGGTGCCGACATCGAGACGGGCTGCTGTGCGGCTTGGGTGCCGGGGTTGGGGTACTTCTCGACAAACTCCTTCGGATCGCTCGCCTTATCGACGGTGGCGGTTACGGGTGCGCCACGGAAGAGTTTGGTGAAACGTCCCTCCTGATCGACGGCAAATGCGATGCCGACAACGGGCATGTCGTAGGGGGCACGCAGGATCGAGTAGGGAGGGGTTACCTTGGTCGGGCCGAAGCGGTCGATAACCATGGTGATGATCTGCTCGTCGGAGAGCGAATCGGCCTCTTTCTGGGTCATGAACGACGAATAGAACGTCGTACCCTCATCGAAGATGAAATCAACGGGAATAAATACGGCACCCTCTTTGGCCATGTTCTTGTAGCCGGGATCGAGTTCGGCCACGGCCATCGAATCGTAGAATTTGCCGTAGTTCAATGCGGCACGGGTATCGGAAGGCACGGCCTTGGCGGTGGAGAAACGAGCCTCGTAGAGTTGGGTGGTGATGGCACCGCTGTAATAACCGAATGCGTAAACGCGATACTCGGTTTCGGGGCTCAAGCCGCGCATGTCGGCTTCAAAAGGACCCGTTACGGGGTCATTGACCATCGACATGAGGAATTTGGGCAGTTCTTCGTCCGTAAGGTCTTTGACCTGCTCGGTCGAAACACCCACCATGGCAAAAGGATCTTCGTTCGAGGGCATGATCATCACTTTGGCGGTGTAGGGCGTGATGTCCGAGATCCGGATGTCGATGACGTTGTCCGACGGAGGCACATCGCCCGTCTTGACGCGGACAAACTGAACGTCGGATTTCATGAAGGCGGTCTTTTCATCGACGGCATAGGCGTAGGCCACATAGGTGCGGTTGGCCAGTTTGTCGGTTGCCCAGACACACTCGCCGCTGGTACTCATCATATTGACGATTGATTCGGGGGTTTCGTCGAACATCAGATAGAGGGCAACGGCCTGATACCACTCTTCTTCGATGCGGGTCGTGATCTGCTCGTCAGTGGCATCGTCGGGAAACTCGATCACATCGTACGAATACATGCCGTTGTAGTTGATCGGGTGGATGTTGAGATCGACCGTCACACCCTCGGCTTTGGCCTGAATGTCAAATTTGATGGTCTCCTTTTTGACGGGCAGCGTTTCGTATTCGACACGGGTAACCTCGGTCAGTTGCGTGTAGTCGGGAAGCGACACACCATATACATAGGTCGTGTATTTCCTGCCCGGAACAAGACCTTCAACGGGGTAGAGTTCCTGATCGCCGACTTCCGAGTTCGATTCCATGAGTTCGCCGAAGGGAACTTCGAGATCGGCGGCCATCTGCTCGAAGTAGCGTTTGTCGTTGGCGACGAGATCCTTGTCGTTGGGGAACATATTGACCATGTCCGAGTAGAAGGTCATCACCACATAACGCATCGCCTTGTCTTTGGGCGTGATGTTGAAGTGTGCGCTCATCTCCGAGGTGTCCGTAAGTCTGACTTCGATCTGCTTGGAAGCGGCGGCCTGTTTTACCGTCAGACGGACATCGGCGGCTTTGGGATAGGTTGCCGTAAATTCGAATGTGCGGGGTTCGGGAGTTTGGTTCGATGCTACGGTGAACGAAATCTTGTCGCCGGCAACGGCTGCGGTCAGCCATTCGGGAGTCTCGGAGGGGGTAAGTGTCAGTTTCCCCTCTTTCGACGGGTTTTCAATGGTGTAATTTACCGTAAATTCACCCCCGGCGGCCTCGGCCTCTACGACGGAAGAGACCAATTTAATGACAGGTGTTTCTTCCGTGGGTGTGGGCGGAGCGGGTGGTACCACAACTTCGTCGTCATCACTACAGCCTACAAAGCCGAATGAATACATGGCGATGAACAATGCAAGCAAAAAAATCTTTTTCATAAAGCCAAATAAAAAGTTTGTTATTAGGTTGATTTTTCCGGTTGTGATAAACTTTGAGTCGGTTCATCAAATCAAAATTAAGAATTTCGATTTAAACAAACAAGAGTTTTATGTCTCAAAGGCAACAGGATAGCCCCCAAAACAGATAACTGATTTTCGTAAAAAAACGCAAATGAATTTAACCTTTAAAGTTTGCCTTTTGGAAAAAGATCGGAGTGTAAGAAAAGAAAAAGGAACACCTTACATTTTGCAAGATGTCCCCTTTTTTGCGGACGGAATCCGCTTGAAGAAAAATTAGAACAATTTCTCCAATTTAGCTTTCAGATCGTCCTTCGAGCATGCGCCGACCTGCTTGTCCACCAGTTCGCCGTTCTTCAGGAAGATGATCGTCGGGATGTTGCGAACACCATATTTCATGGTGATGTCGTCGTTGTCCTCTACGTTGCATTTGCCGATTACGGCGCGATCACCGTACTCCTCTGCCAATTCGTCAACGATGGGAGCCATCATGCGGCAAGGACCGCACCACTCTGCCCAAAAATCAACTACCATGGGTTTACCCTGTGCTACGAGTTCGTCGAAGTTAGCCTGTTTAATTTCAAGTGCCATAGTTTCTAATGTTTTAAAGTGTTAGTAATGAGTTAAACAATCGTATAATTAATTTCGTTTTCGTCCAAATAATCCACCAACTGTTGCGTGAGTCCCAGTTTGAGGCTGCGCGAGGTGAAGTTGGCAATGACATGTGCCTCGCGGTCGAATACATTCACGCGGAGCAGGGTCTGTCCTTTCGATTTGCGGATGACCTTCAAGAGGTCTGTGCCGAGGGTCTTGCTCACATCCTCGATCGGAAGGCTGAGCGAGAGTTCCCTGATCATGTCGCGCACCTCGCTCAACTGCACGATCGACACGATCTTGAACTCCAATTCGTTTTCGTGGTAGGGCTTGGCTTGCACCTTGCCGCGGATGAAGAGGAAATAGTCGGGATACATCCACTGGCGGAATGCCTCATAATCCTTGCCGAAAAGGTAAAATTCGTGACTTCCGTTGTAGTCTTCCAACGTAAATTTACCCCACGGGCGGCCGCTCTTGCCGATCAGGTTCGATACCGAAGTGACCATACCCGCCAGAGCGATCTCCTGTCCGGCGAGGTGTTGCAGGTCGTCCAGATCGGTCAGTTGTGCCTTACACATGTGGTCGATGATGACCTTGTACTCGTCGAGCGGGTGTGCCGAGAGGTACAGTCCGATCACTTCGCGCTCCTTGGAGAGCACCTCCAGCTGACTCCAGTCCTCGCACGAGGGCAGGGTGGGGCGTTGTATATCGACATCGCCGAAAGCCCCGAAAAGGCTCTGCTGGGCGTTGTTCTTTTCGTTCTGGTAGTTCTGACCGTAACGGATCAACTGTTCCAGAAAGGGTGTGGGGTTCGAGTCGCGCTGATCCACGCCGAAGAACTTGCTGCGGTGGAAATCGACAATCGAGTCGAATGCTCCTGCCAGAGCGAGGTTCTCGATACATTTACGGTTCACGGAGGTGTAGTTCACACGCTCTATAAAGTTATATATATCGGTATAAGGACCGTTTTGCGTACGCTCGGCGATGATCTGATCGACGGCGGCCTCACCGACACCCTTGATGGCGGCAAGTCCGAAACGCACATCGCCCTTCTTGTTCGACGAGAATGTGCGGCGCGACTCGTTGATGTCGGGACCCAACACGCGCTTGCCCATACGCTTGCATTCGCTCATATAGAACGTCAGCTGCTTGATGTCGGCCAAGTTTCGGCTCAGCAATGCCGCCATGAACTCCGACGGATAGTGTGCCTTGAGATACCCCGTCTGATAGGCGACATAGGCATAGCAGGTCGAGTGCGATTTGTTGAAGGCATAGGAGGCGAAGGCTTCCCAGTCGCTCCAGATCTTGGTACAGATCTCCTCGTCGTGACCTCTCTCCTTACATCCCGCGATGAATTTGGGCTTCATCTTGTCCAGCACGTCGCGTTTCTTCTTACCCATGGCCTTACGCAGCGTGTCGGCCTCACCTCCCGTGAAACCTGCCAACTTCTGCGACAGAAGCATCACCTGCTCCTGATAGACCGTGATGCCGTAGGTGTCGCTCAGGTATTCCTCCATGTCGGCAATCGGGTAGGTGACGGGCTCGGTGCCCTGTTTGCGGGCAATAAAGTTGGGAATGTACTCCATCGGCCCCGGTCGATAGAGGGCATTCATGGCAATAAGATCCTCGAAACGGTTCGGTTTGAGGTTCTTGAGGTGCTTTTTCATACCCGGCGACTCGAACTGGAACAAGCCCGTCGTCTCGCCGTTGGCAAATACTTCGTAGGTCTTCTTGTCGTCGAGCGGAATTTCGTCGATCTTGAGATCCACGCCGTGGACATTCTTGATGTTGTCTAAGGCATCCTTGATGATCGAAAGGGTACGCAGACCCAGAAAGTCCATCTTGATCAGGCCGACACTCTCGACCTCCTTACCCTCAAATTCCACCACGTTCAGATCGGCATCCTTGGCGATCGCCATCGGGGCGAATTTTTCCAAGTCGTCCTGTCCGATGATCACACCGCAGGCGTGCACACCCGTCTGACGGATCGAGCCTTCGAGTTTTTCGGCATATTTCAGCGTATTGCGGATCAGCGGGTTGTCCGAATTACGTTCGGCGGCCAATTCGGGCGACTCCTTATAGACGAAATCGAAGGGCGTTTCGCCGTGTTTCTTGTCGGGGGTCACCTTGTCGGGGACGAGTTTCGAGAGGCGGTCGCTTTCGCTCAACGGCAGTTTCTCGACACGCGCCACATCCTTGATCGCCATCTTGGGGGCCATCGTACCGAAGGTCACGATCTGTGCCACACGCTTCTGACCGTATTTCTGCACGCAGTAGTGCAATACGTCGGCACGGCCGTCCTCATCGAAGTCCACATCGACATCGGGCAGTGAGATACGCTCCGGGTTCAGGAAACGTTCGAACAGCAGGTCGTATTTCAGCGGGTCGATGTTGGTGATCTTCAGACAGTAGGCCACGGCCGAACCAGCGGCCGATCCACGACCCGGACCCACCGACACGCCCATATCGCGGGCGGCACGGATGTAGTCCCATACGATCAGGAAGTATCCGGGGAATCCCATCCACTCGATCGTCTCCAACTCGTATTTCAGACGCTTGGCGACCTTTTCGCCCAACTGCTTGCCGTAACGGATCTCCGCACCCTTGTACGTCAGATCCTTCAAATAGCAGAACTGCTTGGCAACCATCAGTTTGTCGGTCAGTTCCTTGTTGTCCTTGACAAGGTTTTCCAACTCCTCGACGGTCGTGCAGGCGTCGATATTTTTCAGCAGTTCTTCGTCCTCGAGTTTCTTCTTGAACGACTCCTTCAGTCCGTCCGCGGGGATCGGGAAATCTGCGGGAGGCGGGAAGTTGGGCATCAGGGGGGCGTGTACCAGTTTGTACTCCTCGACCTTGTTGGCGATTTCGACGGTTGTATCGAGGGCTTCGGGGTGATCCTTGAAAAGTTCGGCCATCTCTTCGGGCGATTTGAGATACTCCTGAAACGTATAGCGGAGACGTTTCGGGTCGTCCAAGTCCTTGCCCGTGTTGAGGCAGATCAGGTGATCGTGTGCCGGAGCATCCTCCGCGAGGATGAAATGCACGTCGTTCGAACAGATGTATTTGACGTTGAATTTCTTGGCTAATTTCAAGATTTCGGCATTGACTTTCTTCTGATTCTCATACACCTCGGCATCCTTTGTGGGATCACCCGACTTGTGGAGTTGCATCTCGAGGTAGTAGTCGTCGCCGAACACGCTTTTGAACCATTGAACCGCCTCCTCGGCGTGTTTCAGATCGCCGTGCATGATCGCCTGCGGAATCTCGCCACCCAGACATGCCGACGAGCAGATGATTCCCTCGTGGTAATCCTTCAGGAGTTGCTTGTCGATACGCGGTTTGTAGTAGTAACCTTCGGTGAACGAGTAGGAGATGATTTTGCACAGATTGTGATAACCCGTGAGGTTCTTGGCAAGAAGAATCAGGTGGTCGCCCGCTTTTTCTTCCTTGTCCTTCTCGAAGCGGTTTTTCACCACATAGCATTCGCAACCTAAGATCGGTTTGATTCCTTCGGCTGTGGCCGTATCGTGAAAGTTCTTCACACCATACATGTTGCCATGGTCGGTGATGGCCAGAGCGGTCATTCCCAGTTCCTTGGCACGTTTGACGAGGGGCTTGATGGCGGATGCACCATCAAGGATCGAATATTGGGTGTGGACGTGAAGATGTACGAATTGCGGCATGGTCGTGATTTTTTACAAGAACAAAGGTACAATTTTTCTTGAAATTCTCGTCATGGGAGTTGTAAATTATCATTAAAAGTCGTATCTTTAAAGTGCCAAAATGAAGGGATGCCGCCGATACGTTCGAAGGAGGTGTCGGGATTTTTCCCTTTATGATCCGTTCCTGCAAACTTAATTATTAACGCTAAAATCCAACAGTCATGAAAGAGGAAGCAATGGTTGTGTTGGCGGAATACAACAACACGATGCAGGCCGAAATGGCCAAGGTGATGTTAGAGAGTAACGGTATTGAGGTGTCGATGCGCAACGAATACATGGCCAATACGATTCCGACAGGTGTGATGCCGGTACAACTGGTTGTCTGTGAGTCGGATTTCGAACAGGCAAAGGCGTTGCTTGTGGCGCGTTAAATCTTTGATTTTTTTGTAAAACTTTACTGACCGTCACGTTTTTCGTGGCGGTCTTTTTGTGAGATGATTCTGTCGGTGTCGAGACGAACGGATATTCCCGCGTTTTACAGCGAGTGGCTGTTTAACCGCATCAGGGAGGGTTTTGCGGATGTGCGCAATCCGATGAACCCCCATCGGGTGAGCCGTATCAACCTCCGCCCCGAAGTGGTGGACTGCATCGTGTTTTGGACGAAGAATCCGCGACCGATGCTTCATGGGTTGGATCTCCTCGCACCGTACCGCTATTATTTTCAGTTTACGCTCAATTCCTACGACCGACTGATCGAACCCGGAATGCCGCGAAAAAAGGAGGTCATTGCGACCTTCCGCAATCTTGCGCGACGCATCGGACGCGATCGGGTGGTGTGGCGGTATGATCCGATCTTGTTGTCCGATCGGATTGATCTTGAGTACCACATCCGCTATTTCGAGGAGTTGGCCGGACGCTTGGAGGGCTATACCGACCGTTGCGTGATTAGTTTTCTAGATCTTTATCGGAAAATCATGCCCAATACCCGCACGCTGAATCTTCGTGCACCCACCACGGAGGAGATGATCCTCTTGGGCGAAAAGTTGGGTACGATTGCACGACGGCACGGCATACGAGTGTTCAGTTGTGCCGAAGAGGTCGATTTGAGCGGTGCAGGCATCGAACACGGAGCCTGCATTGATCCCTTTCTGGTGGAGCAGGTGTGCGGTTATGAGATCGAGTGTAAGAAGGACGCGAACCAGCGCAAGGAGTGCCGTTGCGTGGAGAGTATCGACCTTGGGGCATACAACACGTGTTGCCACGAATGCGCCTATTGCTACGCCAATTTCAACCGCGAAAAGGTGCAGGCGCAACACGCAAGGCACAACCCCGCATCAAGCCTTCTGATCGGGGAACTGACCTCTGAGGATGTGGTGCGGGAACGACCCGTGAGGCTGTTGAGGCGGCAAGGTCTGTTCCAATAAAAAACGGAGCGATCTCGAAAAGAGGTCGCCCCGTTTTGTGTTGCGGTTTGCTTAGCGCATCGGAACCTGTGCCTTGCCGATCAGACGGCCGTCGGTGTAGAGTTCCACGAGGTAAGTACCTGCCACGAATCCTTTGGAGTTGAAGTAGATGCCCACTTCGATGTCCTGATTCTGGTAGTCGATTTCACGCATTGCCGAGTAACCGAGCCGCTGACCTTCGAACTCGAACGAAGGCATGTCGGCCGTTGTCAGCAGATAACCGTCGGGGTGGTTGATGCGGACATAGATTTTGCGGTTGCCGGGGGTTGCCAGATCGTTGGCCATCAGCGAGAAGTTCACCAGCAGACGGCTGGCGTTTTTGATGCGCGATACTTCCTTGCTGTGGGCGTTGAGAGCCTTGAGCGAGATGGCGCGTGCCTTGATCACCGAACCGACCTTGACTTTGTTGTCCAGTTCGGCTGCCTTCTCTTCGGCCATGTCGGCACGGAGGTTGGCTGTGGAGATCTCCTTGCGGAAACCGACGTTCTCGGAGATGAGTTGCTTGTTGAGCGTGTTCAACGAGTCGATCTGACGGATGTAGCCCTTCATCAGCGTACGCAACGTACCGACCTCCTTCTCATATTGCTTGATCTTGGCGAGGTTCCACGAACGTTCTTTCTTCAGACGCGTCATCAGCGAGTCGGCTTTTTCGCGCTGGATCGTCACATCGGCCGAAAGCGAATCGTTCGACACGCGCAGATTGTCGTAGTCGGTCACCAACTGTCCCAATTCATTCTGAATCGAGTCGCGGTCGGCCTGCAACAGGATGTTGTCGGCCATTTGCTGGCGGTGGATGCTGTAATAGAGGATCGACAGTGCAACCAGAACCACCGACAGGATGATGATCACGATGCGGTAGCCGCGGATGGACTTGTTGGCATCGGGTTGTTGATATTGGTAGTCATTATCCTCTTCGTATTCCGAGGAATTATAACCTTTTTGATTTTCTTCCATGATTTCTTGGTGTTTTATGGTTCAACGTAGTAAAGTCGGAAAATCTTGCCCGGCGCAGGCTGGGACGGCTTTTCTAACAAGGCTTATATAAGGTCAAAGGTACAAATAAATTTATCTTATCCTACTTTTCAGGGGATATTTTGTACCTTTTATGTCCGAAATGTAGGCTTGGACACTGCCGATTCGGATGGGGGATTCGATATAGAGCGGGATTTTGTTTTCGTCGTCGGAGATCCAGATCGTGAAAACCGTGCCGTCGGTGAACGAGAAGCCCTCGGTCGATCCCAACTCACACTCGAAGCGGAGCGTGCGGAATTTACCCATGTTGCGGATCTTTTTCACCTCGCGGCCGATGTAGCGGTAATGGATCGTGCGGATGGTGTCGGGCAGCAGCATCCGCATCGTCTCGACCCTGCCCTCCACGAAATCCTCGGCCTTGGCCGAGCGCATGTTGAAGAATAGCGAAATGGCATCGAGACTTTTCTCCTCAAGCGGCATCTGACGCGATCTTTCGGGATTCTGACGACTCCGCCAACGGGTATTGACCTGCATGTTGTCCCAGTCGTAGTCCATCCGGCTCTTATAGGTGTAGTCGCTCTCCTTCAGGTCGCTTTCGAAACGAACGGGACGCAGGTTGTCGGGATGGATATAGACCGTGTAGCGATCCTCCAACTTGAAGAACAGACGGTAGGCGGGCATTGTCTTGGCAAATCCCGTCACGTTGTAGTACTCGTGACCGGCGAGATGATCCTTCTTGGTTTCGACGCGTACCATGCCCACCTCCGTGTTGGGGAACATCTTCGCCTTGTAACTTACGCGGTAGTCGAGCACTTCGCCCGGATGATAGAGTTGTGCCATGAGGGGCAGTGCGCCCAGCATGAGCAGTATGGTCAGAAAAAAGCGTTTCATAAAGAGCATTTCGTTTTAAAGTGTGGCGGGTCAGGAGATCCTCGAAAAGTCGATTTCTTCCCGTCCCGAATGTTTCCGTTTCAAATATTCCAGTCCGCGATGTTCGGGCAGCATAAGATGCGGGTCTTGTTCGAGAATCGCAATGGCCGCCTCGCGGGTTGCGGAGAGGATTTCCTGATCCAGAGTCGGGTTGGCGATTTTCAAATCGAACGCCTCTCCGCTCTGTTGTGTGCCGTTGATGTCGCCTGCACCGCGCAACTTGAGGTCGAGTTCCGCCAATTGGAAGCCGTCGTTCGTCTGACACATCGCATCGAGGCGTGCCCGCGATTCGCGCGAGAGTTTTTCGCCCGACATGAGGATGCAGTACGACTGCTCGCCACCTCGACCCACACGACCGCGCAACTGATGCAACTGCGAAAGTCCGAATCGTTCGGCCGATTCGATGACCATCACCGTGGCGTTCGGCACATCGACGCCCACCTCGATTACGGATGTGGCAACCATGATGTCCGCCTCGCCCGATTTGAACTGTCGCATCGACTCCTCCTTGTCCTGCGGTTTCATCTTGCCGTGGCAGATGGTCGTGACGTATTCGGGCAGGGGAAAATCGCGCGAAATGGACTCGTAACCGTCCGTCAGATCCTTGTAGTCCATCGTTTCGGACTCCTTGATCAGGGGGTAAACGACATACACCTGTCGCCCTTTTTTGATCTCCTGCCGCATGAATCCGAACAGACGCAGTCGGGCGGCATCGGTGTAGCGGACGGTGCGGATGGGGCGTCGTCCGGGGGGCAACTCGTCGATGACCGACACATCGAGATCGCCGTAGAGGGTCATCGCCAGCGTACGCGGAATCGGCGTTGCGGTCATCACCAAAATATGGGGTGGCTGGGCATTTTTTGTCCACAGACGCGCCCGCTGTTCGACGCCGAACCGGTGTTGCTCGTCGATGACGACAAATCCGAGGTTCTGGAATTTGACGCGCTCCTCGATGAGGGCGTGCGTGCCGATCAGAATGTCGATCTCGCCCGATGCAATCCCCTCCAACGCCTCGTGGCGTTCCTTCGCCTTTGAAGAACCCGTCAGAATGGCGCATTTCACGTTCATCCCCTCCAACATACGCCGGAAATTGGCGAAGTGCTGGCGGGCAAGAATTTCGGTGGGAGCCATCATTGTCGCTTGGAAGCCGTTGTCCACCGCCAAAAGCATCGACATGAGGGCGACCATCGTCTTGCCCGAACCCACATCGCCCTGCAAAAGACGATTCATCTGATAACCCGTCACGGTGTCCTGGCGGATCTCCTTGATGACCCGTTTCTGCGCTCCGGTTAGCGGGAAGGGGAGTTTCTCGTTGTAAAACGTATTGAACGCATCGCCCACCTTCGGAAAGAGAAATCCGTTGGATTTACTCATGCGGTCGGTGCGGTGTTGCTGGATGTTGAGTTGCACGCCCAGCAACTCGTCGAATTTCAGGCGGTTCTGCGCCGCAAGAAGCAGGGCTTGCGATTGCGGAAAATGGATGTTGTGCAACGCATCACGAAGCGAAATGAGGTGGTATTGCTGAATCAGAGAGTCGGGCAGGGGATCGGGAATGTGACCGTCGGCCAATTTCCACGCATCGCACACCACCTTATACATGGCTTTGACGCTCAGTACGTTTGCCAACTTTTCGGTCATGGGGTAAATTCCCTGCATGCCGCTTTCGCTTTTGCGCGAGAGGGCCTGCTCGACGGTTTCGAGTTCGGGGTGGGCCATCTGCAATTCGCCACGATAGAACGACGGCCGACCGAAGACGATGTATTCGCGTCCGACCTCGACCTTTTTCTCGATCCATTTCACGCCTTGAAACCAGACGAGTTCGGCCGCACCCGTTGCGTCCTGTGCATAGGCCGTGAAGCGTTGTTTGCGTCCTTCGCCTGCGACCGAGATACCCGTGATGCGGGCACGAAACTGAACGTAACTCAGGTCGGATGTCTCGCGAATCTCGCCGATCATATAGTAGCGTGTGCGGTCGATGTAGCGAAACGGATAGTGCGCCAAAAGATCGCCCACGGTTCGGATTCCGAGTTCGTGATCCAGTACTTTGGCACGCGCCTCGCCCACGCCGGGAACGAATTTAATGTCGGTATCAAGATTATAGCCCACCTTTCAAAACATGCTTCTCATTTACAAAAATACAATTTTCCGTTCAAATTCCAACATTTGTGGCGGATTTCCCGTTCCGTGTCCCGATATTTTTTCTTCGGGCGGGTAAACCTTTCCAATTGCATGAAGAATTTATTACCTTTGTCTTTCCAAACGGGACGGACGAGTGCCCACCCCGAAAAAAACAGCATTTGATATGAATCTTTCCGAATTTAAACGCCGTCCCGCATCCGAAGTGAGGATCGGACAAACTCTGATCGGCTCAGAATATCCCGTTGCCGTACAATCCATGACCAACACCCCGACGGCCGACACCGACAAAAGTGTCGCGCAGATTCGCCGTATTGCGGCGGCAGGGTGTCCGATCGTGCGTCTGACGGCACAGGGGCGAAAAGAGGGCGAGAATTTGGAAAATATCGCACGCGTACTGCACGAGGCGGGCGATCGCACGGCACTTGTGGCCGACATCCATTTTGTGCCGGAAGTGGCCGCCATTGCCGCCCGTTATGTGGATAAGGTGCGTATCAATCCGGGAAATTATCGCAACGAACACGGCGAGTTGGAGCATCTGATCGCCTTGTGTAAGGAGCGCGGGGTGGCACTGCGTATCGGCGTGAACCACGGTTCGCTCGGCAAACGTATCTTCAACGAGTACGGCGATACGCCCGAAGGCATGGTCGCCGCCGCCATGGAGTATCTGCGCGAATGCCGCAAATATGATTTCGATCAGGTGGTCGTTTCGATGAAATCGTCGAACACCCGTGTGATGGTTTATGCCTACCGTCTCCTGATCGGGGCGATGGATCGCGAGCAGATGCACTATCCGATCCATTTGGGTGTAACCGAGGCGGGTAACAGCCTTGAGGGGCGTGTGAAGAGTGCCGTCGGGATCGGTGCTCTGATGGGTGACGGCATCGGAGACACGATCCGCGTGTCGCTGACCGAAGCCCCCGAAAACGAAATTCCCGTGGCCAATATGCTGGTGGAGCATTTCCGCGAGCGTCCCGGTCATTTCGAAGTGAAGCATCCCGAGCGTTATTCGCCCACGGCTTTCCGTCGCCGCTCGAAGATCATGATCCCCGTGACGCATGACGAGCCGCACGACGGATTCCGCATCTTGGAAGCCGTGTCGGGAAACCCCACGGCCGAGTTGCGTGCCGCCATTCTCGATCTGGAACCGATGGATCAGCCCGTAATCGTCAAACGTGCCTATAAGGAGTCGAGTCTCGAATTGGTCGCCGTAAAGGCCGCCGCCGATCTGGGGCCGTTGTTGCTGGACGGACTGGCCGACGGCGTGTGGATCGACGCTCCGCAATTTACTGCCGAGCAGATCCGCGAGGTGGAACTTCTGATCCTGCAAGCCGCACGTGTGCGTTTCTCAAGAACCGAATACATCGCCTGTCCGAGTTGCGGACGTACGCTTTACGATATTGAGGACACGCTCGCACGCATCAAGGAGCGTACGGGACACCTCAAAAACCTCAAAATCGGCATCATGGGCTGTATCGTGAACGGACCGGGCGAGATGGCAGATGCCGATTACGGATATGTGGGTGCCGCACCCGGACGCATCACCCTGTACAAGGGGCGTGAGGTGGTCGAGCGCAACATCCCGCAGGAGGAGGCCTTGGATCATCTGATCGAACTGATCAAACGCAACGGCGATTGGGTCGATCCCGCGAAATAGAAACGTATCACAAAAAAAAGATTCCCGTTCCGTGATTATTCTTCCGAGTTCCTATCTTCCGTCCGTCGAGTGGTTTTCTCATCTGAAAAAGGGCGATGCCGTTATCGACTTGGGCGAGCATTTCATCAAACGTTCCGAGCGTAACCGCGCCCGCATCCTTTCGCCCAACGGGGTGATGGATCTCACGGCGCAGGTTGTGCGTGCCAACCGTCCGCGTACCCCCATGCGTGACATGCGTCTGGACTATTCGAAGCGTTGGCAGCATCAGCACTGGGGGGCTCTTGTTGCTTCGTATAAGGGTTCGCCTTATTTCGATTATTATGCCGATCTGATCGAACCATTCTACCGCCGCGAGTGGAAGTTTCTGGTAGATTACAACATGGAACTTTCGGAGGTGCTGTGCCGTATGGCGGGACTTGAGATGCCCCGCGTGTCGGAGACCTATCTGACGGCATCGGACGCAGATATTGACCTTCGTCCCAAGCAAAAAAAAGGTTCGGCATTTGTTGCCGAACCTTATATTCAGGTCTTTTCCGATCGGATGCCTTTCGCCGAAAATCTTTCGTTTGCGGATCTTTTGTTCGCAGAAGGGCCCGAATCTATCGCGCGATTATAGGCCGTCCGATATGGAGCGTCACGCTGTCGGCGAGTGATTCCGCCGACACCTTCACTTTGACTTCCCCCTTTACGACCAACGGCTCGGTCACAAACTGACACGGGGCAACCTCTTTCATCTCGACTGTATCCCGATTGACGAGCAACTGCGGCATGCCGACCGACGAATAGACGTGGAACGTCTGCGGCACGTCGGGACGCAGCGTGTTGTGTTTGTCGGCCAGATGCAACGTCTTGCGGTGTTTGTTCCACAGGGCGCGGTACAGAAAATAAATGTCCTTTTTGTCGCGGTGGTTCAGATCGATCATACCGCCGCAATTGATGCCGTAGGGACGGCGTACCGATCCGTAGTCGAACAGATTGTTGATCCACTGACCCCAGAACAGCGAGTCGTTGTTCAAATTACGGGTATAGCCCTCGTGAAAACGGGTCAGACGATCCTCCGGCAGACAGTCGCCGTTGAGGATATTCGTATTCGAATAGAGTTTGTGTCCCAGCATGCCCTCGCCGCCGTATGCCACACCCGACAACAGGTGTGACCAGTTTTTGCGCAGGAGATCCTTCCAGCGGACGACATCTTCGGTCGAACCGCGATTCCAACCCACATTTTGCTGCCAGACGATCAGATCGGTGATGAAGTTGATCGCACCGTCCTGATCGCTGCATGCTACGGTCGGACGTGACGGGTCGAGCGATTTGGCCTCCATGTTCAGACGCTGAATGTAGGCGATGGGGTTGTTGCCGCGGGTGTTCAGACGCGAGAAAATACCCCACATCACCACCGACGGATGGTTGATGTTCTGGGCGATGATCTCGCTGAGTTGCTGGATGCCGTTCTCCTCAAATTCGGGGGTCGGCAGGTAGGCAATATCACTCATGAACGTGCGGTGGAACGGGATGTCGATCCATGCGAGCAGACCTCGTTCGTCGAGGCGGTCGTAGAGATAGGGACTGTGGGGAATGACCGCCGAACGGATGGCGTTTGCCCCCAAATCCCCGATGATTTCAAGGTCGGCGTCATAGTCTTTTTCGGTGAGAGAACCGCACGCGATGCGGTTGTCGTGGTAGAGCGTGACCCCGCGGATGTCGAATCGGCGCGAGTTGATCAGAATACCCTCTTGGGAGGAGTATTCCAGACGGCGGAATCCCGTGCGGATGCTCTCGCGGTCGATCTCCTCGTCACCGTTGAGGACGCTCACCGTCACCTCGTACAGGTCGGGGTGTTCGGGATCCCACAGACGGGGATTTTTCACTTCGAAATTAATCATGGCGGGACGGCCGTCCAAACGTATCTGCTGGGTTCTGGAGAATGCCACCTCGCCCGTGGGGGAGGTGATGGTCGTTTGCAGACGGCAGTTCGATGCGCCTTTTGAAATGAGATGCACTTCGGCTTCGCCCATTACGCGCTCTTCCGAGACGTATTGCGGATGGATCAGGATGCCTTCCGTTCCGAGGTAGAGCGGCGAAATGGCGGTGCGTTCGGTGATGATGAGTTCCACGGGGCGGAAAATACCTCCGTAGAAATTCATATCGGATCCCGTGGGCAGAAAATCGTTGCTCGTGTTGTTGTTCACGGACATGAGCAACTGGTTCTCTTCACCGTAGCGGATCTGGTCGGTGATCTCGAACGTGAAGGCGGCACTTGCTCCGACGTGATTGCCCACGTGGTTGCCGTTTACGAACAGGTCGGCGACACTCTGCACGCCGTAGAATTTCAGAAAAATACGTTTTGCCGCCCATTCGGTCGGAATATAGAGCGGATAAACATAGTTGCCGATGGTTTCGATCAGGTGATTCTCGGATGTCGGGTTGGTATTCCAACTGTGGGGCAGATTGACGTAACGCGCCCTGTCCGAGGTGTTCTCCGATTTGAAGAAGAACCGCCAGCCCTCGTTCAGAGGAATCACTTCGCGTGCCGAGACCGTCGTGAAAACGGTCAGCAGCAGAATTAATGTCGTGATGAGTCGTTTGGCCTTCATAATATATGTATGGTTTTCTGTTTCGGAATATAAACGAGGTTTAAAACGGGTTTATTTCGCTTTTTAAGGGAAAAAATCTGTACAAAGATACAAAATTATCTCTTGTTTCCCGCATCTTCCGCCATGAAAACCCATCGGGCGGAATCGGGACATGTCTCGGCATCGCTCCCGACAATTAGGTATTTCTTCGAAAAATAGCAGGAAAAGGGTTTCAGATCACCGATATTTTCCTTATATTTGTGTTTGTATAAAAACTTCTAAAACTATGTTCTCAGCAAAAACTTATATCGCTCGCCGCAGCGAACTCCGAACAAGAATCGGATCGGGTCTTATTTTGATACCGGGCAACATGTTCTCGCCCAACAATTACCCCAACAATGCTTATTATTTTCGTCAGGATTCGACGTTCCGTTACTTCTTCGGATTAAATTCGCCGGCATTGTTCGGTGTGATTGATGCCGATTCGGGAGAGGAGATGCTTTTCGGCAACGATTTCACGATGGAAGACATCATCTGGACGGGGCCGCAGCCTACTGTCAGTGAATTGGGCAGCCGGGTGGGTGTCACTTCGACGTTTGCCCTTGCGGCACTTGAGGCTGTTGTCCGCAAAGCCGTTGCACAGGGGCGTCGCGTGCATTATCTGCCGCCGTATCGTGGTGAAACGAAACTTCAGTTGTCGGCATTGTTGGGAATCAAACCCGAACTGCTCCACGACTACAAGTCGGTCGAGCTGATGTTTGCCGTAGCCGAGATGCGCGAAATCAAATCGGCCGAGGAGATCGAGGCTTTGGAGCGTGCATTCCCGCTGGGTTACAAGATGCACCTCACGGCTATGCGTATGTGCCGTCCGGGTATCATCGAACAGAATATTTCGGGTGCTCTTGAGGGTGTCGCCCGCGGTTACGGTCAGGGCGTATCGTTCCAGTCGATCGTGTCGCAGCACGGTGAGACGCTGCACAACCTCCGTTCGGACGGTGTGCTGGAGTCGGGGCGCATGCTGTTGGTCGATGCCGGAGCCGAGAGTCTTGAGGGCTATTGCACGGATCACACGCGTTCGTATCCCGTAAACGGTAAGTTTACCGACCGTCAGAAGGATGTTTATAATATCGTATTGGCCGCACACGACCGCGTTCAGGAGATCGTTCGTCCGAACATGATGTTCTCCGAGATCCACAAGGCTTCGTACTTGTCGCTGGCCGAGGGTCTGAAGGGGATCGGCATTGTCAAGGGTAATGTACAGGATGCCGTTGCCGCCGGTACGATGGAGATGCTGATGCCTCACGGACTGGGTCACGGTATGGGTATGGATGTACACGACTGTGAAGTGGTCGGCGAGCGTTCGTTCTCGTTTGCCAATCTCGTGGATCGTGCCGTCAAGTCGGAGACCTGCATCTACCGTGCAGGCTGGCGCGTGAAACCGGGTACGGTCATGACCGACGAACCGGGTCTGTACTTCATTCCCGCACTCATCGACAAGTGTCGTGCCGAAGGTAAATATACCGATTTCATCAACTATGATCTGCTTGAGGATTTCAAGACTTTCGGCGGTATCCGTATCGAGGATGACCTGTTGGTTACCGAGACGGGCAACCGTTACATCGGCGACAAGCGTATTCCTTACTCGGTTGAGGATCTGGAAGCCATTGTCGGCAAGGACGAATAATCCGGAAAAAGAATACAAAAATAACGCTCCCGAATTTTGGTTCGGGAGCGTTATTTTTGTATAAAAAACCGTAGAATTACTCTTTCGTTTCGGGTGTCGGCTCTGCAGGTGCGGGACGACCCGACTCGAAGGTGTCTTTCTGGCGCACGAGACCTTCTTTCGCGGCGAGTTTTTCCATCAGGTGGTAGGCGGCTTCATACTCGTTGGGAATGATGCCGTCAAGAATCGAATTTTTGATCACATCCTTGATGTCGCCGATGATGCGACAGGGACGGATGTCGTAGGTCTCCATGATGAGTTCGCCCGAAATGGGCGGCTGGAAGTTGCGCACGCGGTCGCGCTCCTCCAGATCCTTCATCTTGCGGCGTACGAGTTCGAAATTCGCCAGATAGCGTTTCACCTTGGCGTCGTTGCCTGAGGTGATGTCCGCCTCGCAAAGCGTCATCAGCGACTCTACATCGTCACCCGCCTCAAACAGCAGACGGCGCACCGCCGAATCGGTCACCAGATCCTCCGAAAGAATGATCGGACGCAGGTGCAGGAACACCAACTTGCGCACGAACTTCATGTGTTCGTTCAATGGGAGTTTCAACTTGCGGAACAGTGCGGGTACCATCTTTGAACCCAACACCTCATGGCCGTGGAACGACCATCCGATTTTCGGATCGTAGGCCTTGGTGGCGGGTTTTCCGATGTCGTGCATGATGGCGGCCCAGCGCAACCACAAATCATCGGATTTCAGCGCAACATTGTCCAAAACCTTGAGCGTGTGGTAGAAATTGTCCTTGTGGGCATGGCTTCCGCGACGTTCCACCCCTTTGAGTTGCTGCATTTCGGGGAAGATCAGTTTCAGAAGTCCCGTCAGTTCCAGCAATTCGAATCCGATGGACGGAACGGGCGAGAGGACGATCTTGTTCAATTCGGTGATGATGCGCTCCTGCGAGACGATCTCGATGCGTCGGGCATTGCGTGTGATGGCATCGAAGGTCTCCTCCTCGATCTGGAATCCCAACTGCGAAGCGAATCGCACGGCACGCATCATGCGCAGGGGGTCGTCCGAAAAGGTTACATCGGGATCGCACGGCGTGCGGATGATGCCGTCCTCAAGGTCGTACATCCCCTCGAACGGATCGACCAATTCGCCGAACGAACCCTCGTTGAGCGACCATGCCAACGCATTGATCGTGAAGTCGCGGCGTAACTGATCGTCCTCCAACGTGCCTTGTTCGACGTGGGGTTTGCGTGAGTCGCGGGTGTAGGATTCCTTGCGGGCACCGACAAACTCGATCTCGTCGTTTCCCGAACGGAGCATGGCCGTGCCGAAGGTCTTGAAGACCGACACTTTGGTGTGGAGTTCGCGTCCGAGGGCTTCGGCCAGAGCAACGCCGTTGCCCGTCACGACCACGTCGATGTCGGTCGAGGGGCGACGGAGAAAGTGATCGCGCACATATCCGCCCACAACGTAGGCTTCGACACCCTGTTCACGGGCGATGCGCGATATGCGTTTGAATATGGGTTTTGAAAGTGGCACTCGTTATTATTTCACATGTTTTTCGATCACGGTTTTCCACTCCAGATAACCTTCGCCGCTGAGGTGAAGACCGTCGTTCGTGAATTTGGGATCGAGCAAGCCCTGATCGTCGCTCAGGGCAGAATAGACATCAATGTACAATACGTTTTTGCGCTCTTCGCACAACGCTTCGATCATGCGGTTCGTTTCCGCGATCAAATCCTTCAGGTCCAACTCGTGCGAGGCGGGTTTCGGAATTTCGGGATTGGTCGGAAGCAGGCTGTGGACGAAGATGCGTGTCCACGGCGACTCTTTTTCGAAGCGTTTGATGACACGGTCGATGTTCGAGGCGATCTCGCGCGGAGCAACTCCGTGCATAAGGTCGTTGATGCCCACCATGAGGAAAATCTTCTTGGGGCGTCCGCCGATGATCGTGTCCAGACGATTCACAAGCCATGACGAACGATCGCCCGTGATGCCGCGGTTTTTGATGTGGCGGTTGCAGAACACTTCGTGCCATTCGCAGCCGTTTACCAGATCGTCGCCAAGGAATACGAGGCTGTTGGAATGTACGGGCAGCACTTCGAACTGACTGATCCGTTGGCCGTAATATTGACTTTGTGCCATAACCGACATCGTTGCAAAAAGCAGGATGACAAGCGTAAGGATTCGTTTCATGGATTGTTTCGTTTTTATTACCGTTTATAATTTGGTTTCGCGCAGGTAGAGGGCTACCGTATTTTCGAGACCCATGTAGAGGGCATCGCAAATCAGCGCGTGACCGATCGAAACCTCGTCCGTCCACGGAATGCGGCGCAGGAAGTACTTGAGGTTGTCGAGGTTCAGGTCGTGACCGGCGTTCAAACCCAGCCCCTGACGGCGTGCCTCTTCGGCGGCGGCGATGTAGGGTGCAACGGCCTTTTCGCGGTCGGTTTTGTAGTCACGGGCATAGGCTTCGGTATAGAGTTCCACACGATCCGCACCACAGACCTTCGCTCCGGCAACCATTTCGGGATCGGGATCGACGAAGATCGAAACACGGATGCCTTTCTCGTGGAAAGTGCGGGTGATCTTGGTCAGAAATTCGCGGTTTTTCAGCGTGTCCCAGCCTGCATTGGAGGTGATGGCGTCGGCGGCATCGGGAACCAGAGTAACCTGTGTGGGGACAACCTCGCAGACCAGATCGACAAACGAAGGAATGGGATTGCCCTCGATGTTAAATTCGGTGCGCAACACCTGTTTCAACTCGCGCACGTCGCTGTAACGGATATGTCGGGCGTCGGGACGCGGATGAACCGTGATGCCTTCGGCTCCGAAACCTTCGATGTCCAGTGCGGCGCGGGTCACATCGGGCATGTTGCCGCCGCGGGAATTGCGGACAACGGCAATCTTGTTGATATTTACACTCAGTTTTGTCATAAAATCGTTATCTTTGCATTTGACAATTAGGCACGGATGAGCGGGGTATGTCCCGATATTTGCGCCTTGACGTGGTAAAGTTACTTATTTTTCGATAAAATACCGATGAAAATCATACTTTTTTCCCGTCCTGAGGTAGGTTGTCCGAGGGAAAAGATCGAAGAGTTGTTCCGGGCACTCTCCGACAACGGGTTGGACTACAAGGTGAACGAAGAGTTTGCCCGCTATGCCGAACTGGTCGCCGAGACGACGATTCCCCGTGAAAAGTGCTACGGGGCGGAGGTCGGCGAGGTCGAGGCGGATTCCTTCATGGTGTGTTACGGCGGCGACGGAACGCTTTTGGAGGGAGTTCACCGACTGGGTGCCAACCGCATTCCCGTAATGGGAATCAATGCCGGACATCTGGGCTTTCTGACGAGTGCTTCGTGCGGCGGATTCGACCAGATCTTCAAGGAGATCATGGCGGGAGAGGTCGTTGTCGAGTCGCGCTCCGTGTTGCGGGTCGATGACCGCGACGGGAGGGTCATAAAAGGGCTTGTCGCGCTCAACGAGTTCGCCGTACAGCGTCACGGTCCCGGTATGATTTCGGTCGAAACCTATGTCAATGATCAGATGGTTGCCACATATCACGGCGACGGCGTGATTGTCTCCACGCCGACCGGATCGACGGCCTATTCGCTCAGTGCGGGCGGGCCTGTGGTTGCTCCGTCGTGTGCCTGTCTGGTGATTTCTCCGCTGGCACCGCATAACCTGACGATGCGCCCCGTGGTGATTCCCGATTCGGCGGTCGTCACATTGCGTGTCCATGCCCGCCATTCGGATGCCTTCGTCCTGCTCGACAACCGTACCTGCTCGATTGCTTCCGAAACACAACTCACGATCCGTCGGGGCGAACAGCAGATTTTGTTGGCCGTGCCGCACAATATCTCTTTCTATGACACGTTACGCAATAAAATGATGTGGGGAGTGGATATCCGCAGTTAAACCCGAAAAGCCATCGTGAAAAGGAAAAGATCTCCCGAATAATGGTGCAATTTCATTTTTATTACCTATATTTGTGCCCTATATGAGCGAACAAAAACCTATACCACAACATGTCGCCATCATCATGGACGGCAACGGTCGCTGGGCCGAACAGCGCGGTAAGGAGCGATACGAAGGTCACATTGCGGGCGTAGAGTCCGTGCGCCGAGTCTTGCGCCGCGCCGCCAAATGGGGTGTCAAGTATCTGACGGTCTATGCGTTCTCCACCGAAAACTGGGGACGTCCGGCCGAGGAGGTCAATGCCCTGATGGAACTCTTTTGCAAGAGTGTCGTGAACGAAACCCCTGCTCTGATCGAGGAAGGTGTGCGTCTGCGTGTGATCGGCGAGCGAAGCCGTTTTTCGCAGAAGGTACGGCACTACCTCGAAGAGGCCGAGCGGAAAACAGAAGAAGGACATTGCATTACGCTTGTTTTGGCGTTGAACTATTCGTCGCGTGACGAGATCCGCCGTGCCGTCCGTCATCTGGCCGTCCGTGTTGCCGAGGGCGAACTCCAGCCCGAGGCCATCACCGAAGAGACGATCTCCCGAAGCCTCGATACGGCTTTCATGCCCGATCCCGATCTGGTGATCCGCACCAGTGGCGAATGCAGGTTGAGCAATTTCCTGTTGTGGCAGTCCTCCTACGCCGAGTTGTGGTTCCCCGAAGTACTCTGGCCCGACTTTACGGAAGAGGATTTCGATCGTGCGATCGAGGTGTACCGTCACCGTGACCGCCGATTCGGGTTAGTCAAGTAAACGATAAGAAGATTAGATTGAAGCAAATGAACCATTTTGGTAAAATACTCCTTGCCGCCGTGTGCCTCGTGTTCTTCGCAACGGGACTGAGCGCGCAGACGCAGGAACCCCCAAAAACCGAAGACAACAAGAATCTGGCCGACACCGTTCGTGAATTTCCCAAGAATGTACCCGTGATGGACCTCGATGGTGCCGCACGCCGCTACTTTATCCGTAAGGTCAATATCCACGGTGTCCGCTATCTGGATCACGATATGATCAAGGCCTCGGCGGGATTGGTCGAGGGCGATTCGATTTATCTGCCGAGCAACTTCATCTCGAATGCCATCGAACGCATCTGGAACCAGCGCGTGTTCTCCGATGTGCAGATTGCCGCCGATGTCGAGGGCGACAGCCTCGATCTGTTGCTGTACCTTCAGGAGCGTCCGCGTATCCTGAACTGGGAGTTTACGGGCATCACGAAGGGTAAGAAACGTGATCTGATCGAGAAACTGAAACTCAAACGAGGCAATACGGCTCTTTCGGATTATGTGATCGACAAGAACATCAAACTCATCAAGAAATATTGGGCGGAGAAGGGTTTCCGCAATGCCGAGGTGACGGCGCGTATCGAGAACGATTCGCTGCACCCGGGACAGGCCGTGACGGTCATCTTCGATGTGGATCGCCGTCAGAAAGTTAAGATCGGAGAGATCAATTTCATCGGAAACGAGAAATTTAAGTCGAAACGTCTGCGCAAAACCTTCAAGAAAACCCACCGGAAGAGTTGGAACATCTTCCGTAGTGCCAAGTTCAACAGCGAGGAGTGGGAGAACGACAAGGAACTTCTGATCGATTTCTACAACTCGAAGGGTTATCGTAACGCGACGATCCTCAAGGACTCGATCTATGACATCAGCGAGAACCGTATGGCGATCGACGTCAAGGTGTCGGAGGGTAACAAATATTATATCCGTAACGTGTCGTGGGTCGGCAACTCGGTTTATCCCACGGAGGACTTGCAGCGTATGTTTGCCGTGCAGAAGGGCGACACGTACGATAAGAAATCCATGCACAAGCGTCTGGGTATCGGCAAGGAGATCGATCCCGATGCCATGTCCGTATCGTCGCTCTATCAGAACGACGGTTATATGATGTCGCAGATCGAACCCGCCGAGACGATCATCGGCAACGACTCGATCGACATCCAAGTGAAGATTTTCGAGGGTAAGCAGTTCACCATCAACGAGGTGAACATCACGGGCAACAACCGCGTCGATGACGAGGTGATCCGCCGTGAGATCTATACGCGTCCGGGCGATCTGTACAACCGCTCGCTGTTGATGCAGACCATCCGTACGCTCAACGCCATGGGTCACTTCAACCCTGAGGCGATCATGCCGAGCCCGCAGATCGTCTCCAACGAGTTGGTCGATATCAACTGGCCGCTGGAAGAGACCGCATCCGACCAGTTCAGCATCGCCGGCGGTTGGGGTGCAGGTACGTTCGTCGGTTCGGTCGGCATCACGCTGAACAACCTTTCGGTCAAGAACATGTTCAAGAAGGGTGCATGGCGTCCTTACCCGATGGGTCAGAACCAGCGTCTCTCGATTTCGGGTCAGACCAACGGTACATATTACAAGGCATTGGCACTGAGTTTCACCGATCCGTGGTTGGGCGGTCGCAAGCCGAACTCGTTCACCATCTCGACCCACTTCTCCGAGAATAACGATGCCTCGTATATGTGGCGTAAGGCAACCCGTTATTTCCGTACCTACGGTGTGTCGGTCGGCTTGGGTAAGCGTCTGACGTGGCCCGATCCTTTCTTCACGCTCTACACGGAATTGACCTACGAGCGTTACGATCTGAAGAACTGGAACTCGTTCGTCATGCGTGACGGCGTGTCGAACATGCTCTCGTTCAAGGTGGCTCTGTCGCGTAATTCGGTCGATCAGCCGATCTATCCGCGTCGCGGTTCGGAGTTCACGGCATCGGTACAGGCCACGCTGCCTTACTCGGCATGGGACGGCAAACATTACAGCGATCCCAACATGTCGAATCAGGAACGCTACCGCTGGATCGAGTTCCATAAGTGGATGTTCAAGGGGCAGTGGTTCCAGTCCATCAGCCGCAATTCGAACCTTGTGATCATGGCCAAGGCCGAGATGGGTTACTTGGGTCACTACAACCGCCATAAGGTTTCTCCCTTCCAGCGATTCGATGTCGGTGGTGACGGTATGTCGGGTTATAATATATATGGTATCGACATCATCTCGATGCGTGGTTATGAGGACGGCGCACTGAATCCCATCTCGTCGGACAACAGTTACGCCACGGCCTACAACAAATATACCTTGGAACTCCGTTACCCGGTAATCCTCAAACCGAGTTCGAACATCTACATCCTCGGTTTTCTGGAGGGCGGTAACGCGTTCAACTCGTGGAAGGACTTCTCGCCGTTCCGCATCAAGCGTTCGGCCGGTTTCGGTGTGCGTCTCTACCTGCCGATCGTCGGAATGCTGGGTATTGACTGGGGTTACGGCTTCGATGCACCCGCAGGACAGGTGCAGAAGAGCGGCGGTCAGTTCCACTTTGTCATGGGTCAGCAGTTCTAAAACAATAATTGACTGGAAAAAGAGTTATTAAAGAAGATCATATAAAACAGACCGATTATGAAACGTCTCATCATTCTTTGCGTGCTCTTGTGTTCGTTTACGGCACTTTCGGCGCAGAACTACATTGTCATCAACAGCGAGAAGGTCTTCAAATCCATTCCCGCCTACACGCAGGCGATGAAGGATCTGGATACGTTGGCCGAGCAGTATCAGACCGAGGTGAAACGCAAATTCGCGGAGGTCGAGAACTTCTATAACCAGTATCAGACTCACAAATCGGAACTCTCGAAGGCGAAGATTCAGGAGTACGAGCAGGCCATTCTGATCAAGGAGCGCGAGGCTCAGGAGTTTCAGGAAAATGTCTTTGGCAAGGAGGGCGTCCTGATGAAACGTCGCATGGAGTTGATCCAGCCGATTCAGAAACGTGTGTTCGGAGCCATCGAACTCTATGCCGTCAGGGCGGGTGCCGACATGGTGTTGGATTCGTCGAACAATCCGACCCTTCTGTATAACTCGGCAAAGGTCGATCATACCGACCGTCTGATCGAATTTCTCAAGAAATAAGAAACAACAATAAGACATCAAAATTTAACGAAAAATCTTTATGAAAAAGTTAATCAAATTAACCCTTGTACTTGTAATGATGCTGGGTTCGACTTCATTGTTCGCCCAGAAATTCGGCCGTATCGACAGCCAGTCGATCATCATGGCCATGCCCGAATTTAAGGAAATGCAGACCAATCTGGAGTCTTTGGATAAGGATTATCGCGAGAATCTGGAGTTGATCGGTGTCGAGTATCAGCAGAAACTTCAGGAGTTCCAGAAGAACTACAACACCTATACCGAGGCTACGCGCAACATCAAACAGAAGGAGTTGGTCGATCTGGAGAATCGTGCGCAGACCATCCAGCAGATGGCACAGCAGGATTTGCAGAAGAAACAGCAGGAATTGGCTGCCCCGATCTACGAGAAAGCCAAGAAAGCCATTGATAAGGTTGCTGCCGCAGGCGGTTACACCGCAATTTTCGAGACCGGTACGCTGGCTTACTTCAACGAGACGGCTTTGACGGACATCGCTCCCATGGTAAAGAAGGAGTTGGGTATCACCGATGCAGCCGCAAAACCTGCCGCTCCCGCCGCAAAATAAATTGACATAGAGCGGGATCATCCCGCTTTCGATTGGTATCGGGTCGTTTCTCTTTCAAAAGAAACGACCCGACATTTTTATTTCGGGAAGGTGCGCCTTTGAAAAAACTTCCGTACCTTTGTTTCGCAAAAACGAGACGACGATGAAAAAGATAGGAATTATTTCCGATACGCACGGGACATTCGATGCGACGCTCCGCAATTTTTTGAAGGATGTCGATGAGATCTGGCATGCGGGCGATATTGGGTCGCTGGAATTGGCGGACGAAATTGCCCGGTTCAAGCCCCTGAGAGCCGTGTGCGGCAATTGCGACGGAGGCGTGACCCGCAGGGTCTATCCCGAATTTCAATCGTTCGATTGCGAGGGGGTCGGGGTGCTGATTACCCACATCGGCGGTTATCCGCGCCGTTACGATCCGCGTGCCGTCCGTCAGATCCGAATACAACACCCGCGCCTGTTCATTTCGGGGCATTCCCATATCCTCAAGGTGATGAACGATCCGGTGTATGACCTCCTGCACATCAATCCGGGTGCGGCAGGTTGCTTCGGATTCCATCAGGTGCGTACGGCGGTGCGCCTCATATTCGAGAACGGCACGATGCGCGATCTGGAGGTGGGCGAGTGGCCGCGCGGATAGATCGAAATCGGATGCAATGTGTCAAAAAACACTTTCGACGGAGTTCGGCAATCGGGTTTTTGCATATATTTTCTTACCTTTGCCCTTCAATCGAAGCAATTTATGTTGAATTTATTCCAATCCTATAAAGAGCAGTACCGCCTTAATCTGAAGTTGGCTCTTCCCGTGATCCTGACTCAACTCGGACAGATCTTCACACAATTTGTCGATAACGTGATGGTCGGTCAGTATGGCGGCGATAATCCGACCCCGCTGGCGGCCGCCTCGTTCGGCGGAGTGGTGTTCTTCATTCTGTTCATCGCCTCGATCGGTGTCGCACTGGGTATGACCCCCCTGATCGGCGAACTCTTCACGCAGAAACGCCACCGCGAATCGGCGCAATTGTTGCAGAACGGTATTCTGTTCTATACGCTGCTCGGTATTCTGGTGGCAGGTGTGCAGTATCTGATCATTCCGCTGATGTACCGCATGGGACAACCCGTCGAGGTGGTCGATGCCGCCATCCCCTATTACAAGATGCTGATATACAGCCTTCCGTTCATCATGTTGTTTTTCTCCTTCAAGCAATTTCTGGAGGGTGTGGGCAATACGAAGGCGGAAACCGTTGTGACGATTCTGTCGAACATTTCGAACTGCTTGTTTAACTGGCTGTTCATCTACGGAAACTTAGGCTGCCCCGAAATGGGTGTCGAGGGTGCGGGTTTCGGTACGTTGCTGGCTCGTGTGGTGTCGCCCGTATTGGTCATTTCCTACTTCCTGTGGAACAAGACCTTCCGTTCGTACCTTAATGAATTTACGTGGTCGGATTTTTCACTTTCGACCATCGGTCGCTTGTTGCGTATGGGTATCCCCATCTCGTTCCAGATGTTCCTCGAAGCATCGGCTTTTGTCGGTACGAGTATCATGATGGGATGGCTCGGTACGCAGGCCATCAGTGCCAATCAGATTGCCGGTACGCTGGGCAACTGTTCGTTTATGATCATTCTTTCGCTGGGAGCCGCCACGACCATCCGTATTTCGCATGCCTACGGCCGTCGCGATGTCGATGAGGTGGCATTGGCGGGTAAGGCTTCGTATCATCTGGTGCTGATGTGGTGCGCGCTGTGTGCCGTGCTTTATATCTCGTTGCGTCACATCATTCCGTTGCTCTTCACGTCGAATGCCGAGGTGATCGCCATTGCATCGGATCTGATGTTCTTCATCGCCATGTACCAACTTTCCGACGGACTGCAAAACGCTTCGGTGAGCATCCTGCGCGGTTTGCAGGATGTGAAAATCATCATCCCGATCGCTTTCTTGTCGTATTGGGTGCTGAATCTTCCGGTGGGCTATTTCTTCGGATTTGTGCTGGGGATGGGGCCTTCGGGACTTTTCCTCGGTTTTACGTTCGGCCTTTCATCGGCCGCCGTGCTGATGATCCTGCGCATCCGTCGCCGTATGAGGAAACTCCGCATCCTGCAAGCCTCAGGTGAATTTCTTTCGGAATACTCCCGCGAAGGGCTCTGAACACTTTCCGACGGAAAACCCGTCTGACGGAAAATTGAAGTTCGCCGGAGAATGATCGGCGAAATTTCAGATTTTTTCGTATCTTTACACAAATTATACCCGAATATGGATCAGGAAAACCAAAATAAACCCCACTTCACACCCGAAGTCGGCCGCGGATGCGGTTTCTGCAACAGCGGCTCCGAGTGTCAGTGCCATGCAGCCGACGGCTGTTTCAAACTTCACGAAACTCCATGGCTCGACGAATATCCCGCCAACAAGCAGTCGGAGATTGTCGAAGTCCGTTTTAAAAATACACGTCGTTCATTTTATCAAAACGCCTCGAATCTTCCGTTGAAAACGGGCGATATTGTGGCGGTTGAGGCATCGCCGGGTCACGACATCGGCGTGGTGTCTCTGACGGGCGATCTGGTGGCGCGTCAGATGCGCCGCACGGGATTCAACCCCTACAACGGCGAATTTAAGAAGATCTACCGTAAGGCCAAACCCTACGATATCGAACGCTGGCAGGAGGCCATCGCTATGGAACACGAGACGATGATCGCCGCGCGTCAGATCGCCGCCGATATGGGGTTGAACATGAAGATCGGCGATGTGGAGTATCAGGGCGATAAGATCAAGGCGATTTTCTATTACATTGCCGACGAACGCGTCGATTTCCGCGAACTGATCAAGGTCTTTGCCGAGCGTTTCCACATCCGCATCGAGATGAAACAGATCGGTGCGCGTCAGGAGGCGGGACGCATCGGCGGTCTGGGTGCTTGTGGCCGTGAGTTGTGCTGTGCATCGTGGATATCGAGTTTTTCGAGCGTCACGACGGGTGCGGCACGTGCGCAGGAGTTGTCGCTCAACCCCCAGAAACTGGCGGGACAGTGTTCGAAACTCAAGTGTTGCATGATGTACGAATACGACACCTATGTCGATGCCCGCAAGGAGTTCCCGCGTCTGAAAGAACCGCTCCAGACGTTGGACGGTGAGTTCTATCTGGTCAAGAGCGATATTTTGGCGGGTACGATGACTTTCTCGTCGTCGAAGGAGACGATGTCGAACGTGACGACCCTTCCGGTCGATCGCGTCAAGGAGATCATCGCGTTGAATCGCCAAGGCAAGAAGGTCGAGCAACTCATGCGTATGCAGGATATGCCCGATACGGAGGAAGAACCCGCCTATACATCGGGTTCGGACGAGGACAGCATCACCCGTTTCGATCAGACGGAACGCCGTAAGAAGAACCGCAAGAACCGCCAGAAGTCGCGCGACAAAGGTGGCGAGCAACGTCCCGCAAAGGAGGGCGAACCGAAACCCGAAGCCAAGGGCGGCGAACAGCGCGAAGGCAAGAACCGCCGTCAGAATCGACAGCCGAAAGGCGCACAACGTCCGAATCAACCCGCATCGCAGGAACGTCCCGCAGAAGGCAGGGAGAATAAGGAAGTGCAGAATCCGGCGGAAGGTACAAAACCCGAAAACGGCAACAATAGCAACCGCCGTCAGCGTCAGCGTCCCCGTGGGGAGCAGAAGGGTGGCGAACCGCGCGAGCAGAAGCCCAATCGCGAACCGCGCGAGAATCGTGAACCTCGTGAGCCGAAGGAGAACCGCGAATCGAGAGAGCCTCGTGAGAACCGCGATCAGCGTTCCCGCCGTCAGAACCCGCGCCGCAACCAGCCGCGTGGTGGTGAGAACCGTCAAGAGGGTGGCCAGCCGCGTGGCGAAGGTCAGCGAGGGAACGATCAGCAGGATCGCCCCCGCAACAACGAGCCGCGTCCCGTTGCGTCCAAATCCGAAAAACAGGAGTAAACGACGTGAAGCGATTGAAAAATATTGCTTGGGGTATCTTGATGTCTTGCATGCTCGTCGGATGTACCGCACCGCATTACTCGGTGGCGGTGGATCTCAAGGATGGCGTGTGGCGTGATACGGTCATGCTGCCGATCGACAACAACGACACGACGACGGGGCGAACCCTGCGCCTGTTTTTCCGTTGCGAGGCGGATTTTCGGGAGGATTCCCTCCAGACGACCATTGCCGTCACGACACCCGATTCGTTGCGTTGCGAAGAGCCGTTCATGCTCCGGTTCCGGCAGGAGGGGTCGCCCGCCGCACTTCAGCGGGAGATTGTCGTGCGCTACCGCAGCCATGTCGTGTTCGACCGTAAGGGAACTTATCGGTTGGAAATCGTTCCGAGACGCGAAGTCGAGGGCATCGAGGCCATTGGCATAAACATTATTAAAAGCGAATAATTAGAAATTATGGGTAAAGATAAACTCCGCAGATTCCGTGAAAATGAAACCTTCGCATGCTTTCTGCAACCCGACTTCGACGAGGTGTTCCGCACGGATCATCCCATAAAGGGCAATTGGAATCGTGACTTTTTTCACAACGACAACCCCATCGTGCTGGAATTGGGATGCGGTAAGGGCGAATATACGGTTGCCTTGGCCGAACGCGATCCCAATCGCAACTACATCGGCATCGACATCAAGGGGGCGCGTATGTGGCGCGGTGCAAAAACCGCCACGGAACAGCAGATGGAAAATGTCGGTTTCTTGCGCACGCGCATCGAATTTATCAATTCGCTGTTTGCCGAGGGGGAGGTTGCCGAGATTTGGATTACGTTCCCCGATCCCCAACTCAAGACACGCCGTGCGGGCAAGCGACTCACCTCGCCTCTTTTTCTGGAGCGTTACGCAAAGTTCCTTTCGAAGGACGGTTTTATCAACCTCAAGACCGATTCGAAACACCTCTACGCCTATACGAATGCCGTTATCGGGCATTATGGTCTTCCGTGTGAAGTGTCGAATCCCGACATCTATACATCGGGATTTGCCGATGAGAAACTTTCGGTGAAAACCGCCTACGAGAGCCGTTTCCTGCAAATGGGACTGCCGATCACCTACACCCGTTTCGGGTTGGGTGACCATACGGAGTTCCCGTGGTTTGACTGGGAAGGCGACGAGAAGTTGAAAACCGAAAAAGACAACGAAGAGGAACGCACAAGAGCATTCTGATAAAAGAAGCCTTGACATCGGAAGGACTTTATCAATAAATTCCCCGCCACAATTCTTTGTGACGGGGAATTTTTCAGTGTGCGGTAAGATCACTGACAGATCTTTACGCACGGGATTCTAAAAGAGGATTTTTGAAGCACGGCTGAACGCAGTTTTGCGACGAGCCTTTACACGAATCGGACATTCTTCGCGCTCTTTGTCGGGAGCGATCTGCAACAAGTTTCTGTTTGCAGGCTGCGTGACGGGAGCCAATTCCTCAAAAGGAGCCGAAGTTTCTTTCTTCAGATCCAGAAGGATGCGGGACAGTTTGCCGTCAATGCCGGTTTCATCGAATGCACAACCGAACAGGGTGCAAACATTCCAGCCATCAACCCAGAACTGCGAGATGTCGCGGTTGAGCTGGCCTCCCTGCAAGATTGCATTTTTCGTGGTCACATCGGGATAGATTTCCGGATCGGTCATGTCGCCTTTACCCAAAGCGATCACCCAACTGGAGGCAAATAGATTGGGATTGGCTTTGACCTGTACCAACACTTTGCCCTGTGCTTTGGCAAACTGCCGGGGATCTTTCTCGTGGAGCATGTCACCGTCGAAATAGCGGTAAATCAGATTCAATTCGGCATCCGAAATGTCGTAGGATGCAGTCTTGAAACGCTCTTTGAAGATTTCTCCTGCGGGGTTGCCCTGAGGATCCATCGCATAAACGTAGGCATAGTATGTCTTGTCGGGTTCCAGACTGTCCCAAGGATCGACCTGTGCACCGACAAAGGTTACGGCTTCGACGACTTCTTCGATGGTCTTTCCCTTGTTTTGAGCGACTTGATCCAAAGTCTCCTTTACGCTGACGGGGATTGCACTGTCGCCCTGCCATTTGCTTACCTCCTCGATCCCCAGCCAATATCGGATGCCCGAATCGGAAGGGGTAACCTTGATATCAACGGAAGAGGCGCGCAATTTCTCAAATTCGATCTTGAAGGTACAATCTTCCGGTTTGCCGGGAGCCGGCGTGTGGAACGGTTTCACACCGGCCGTGCCGTATGCTTTGCCCTGTTTGTCGATTCCCACGGCAAAGAAAACCATATCGGTGTCGCAGGGGAGGTTCTGTACCGTGTCGCTGCTGTCACCATATTCCAGCAGACCCTCCATAACAACCTCCAAGGGCATTTCCGGATGCTGTGCCAAGAACGTATTGATGATATTCTCAACAAGAGTTCCTGCATCGTTATTGTATTCTGCAAAAGCCGATGCGGCGGCAATATCGTAGTAGTAGGGCATGCTCTTGTCGCTGGGCGAGACATTCAAAACCACCGAAGACGAGGTTAAATCGGTCAGTGTCAGTTCGAACGTCAGATCGGGTTCGGGTTCCGGCTCGGCTTGCAGACATACGGCGAGCGAAGTCTGTTTTTCCATGCCGTCTTTGCCCGAATAAGTGATCGTTACGTTGCCCTCCTCGTCGAATGCGGTTGCATCTTTGGCGGGAGCGGTTACCGAGAGTTCTTTCTGCGTGCAGTCGGCACTCCAACCTTTGGGACTGGTTACGGAGATTGACTCCACATGTTCTGCTTTTACCGTCCAAATTTGGGTGTCTCCTGCCTTAAATTCGGCTTTTTGGGGAGCATTCTCGATTGTAAGCGAAGCCTCTTCGGCAGGAACGGGGTCTTTTTTCAGGCATACGGCGAGTGATTGGTTCTGCTTTTTACCGTCCTGTCCCGAATAGGTGATCGTTACGTTGCCCTCCTCGTCGAATGCGGTTGCATCTTTGGCGGGAGCGGTTACCGAGAGTTCTTTCTGCGTGCAGTCGGCACTCCATCCTTGAGGACATTTTACGGAGATTGATACCACATTTTCGGATTTGATCGTCCAAATTTGTGTTGCGCCAATTTCAAATTCGGCTTTTGCAGGTGCATTTTCGATCGAAAGGGAGGCGGGAGCGGGGGTTACGTTGTCGTCATCGTCACAGGCTCCAAACGCCGCAATGCAAATTACTGCCAGCAACCAATTTTTCCAAATGTTTTTCATAAGTATCATACCAATTAGAATACCAACATGGAACGAACGCGCATACCGCTATTCTTGCGATAGTCGGCAATAAATCCGGGCAGGAAGTTGCTGCTGTCGTAGCAGGAGTAGTATGCCCAATATGAATGTGCTTCCGAATCGTATTTTTCGGTACTTGTCCAGTATTCGGCATCGCGGTTGTAGAGCGGTGTCGCTTTTTCGCCAAGGGTTTGGAACGATTTCTCAAGCCATACGCTCAAAGCCCCCTGCTTGTTGAAGTAAACATTGTCGTAGATCCATTTGAATTGGTGGGCGGCAGGCAGGAACCATCCCGAACTGGTGGCGGGAGCGGGACAAGCCTTTTCATAAGCCGTCGTTGCGTAGTAGGTGGCAGGGAAACTGTCGTTCTCCTTGGTCAGACCGCCTCTTCTGGTGGCTTCCTTGACAATTGACCGGGTATTGGTGTAACCGAGGAAGTCCTTGGTGTCGGCCGAGCAGGTACCGGAATAGTTGCCGTCGAAGAAACTCCAATAAACTTCGAGGTTCTGACCGTTTACGAAGGTTGCATCCTGAAGAGCCACGACATAACCGTGGATCGTCTTCATGGGGGTCGAACCGTCCTTTTGTTTGTAGAACGAGGCATTGTCTTTAAATTCGGAGGCAATACCGGTATAGAATACGATACCGATCGGGGTCTTGTCGGGGTTCAATTCGGTACTCCACGTACCATCACTGTAATAGAAATCACCGATAACCGGATCTTTGAGGGGTGCAGGTCGGGTCTGCATGGTCAGCGGCTCGGAAGTTACCGTAAGTTGGCCATCAATACCTGTTGCGGCAGCGATGATCGAGTACTCGGTTTCGGCTTCCAGTTCGCCAAGCGTGCAGGTCACGGTCTTGTTGGGCTCGACTTCGGTGCCTTTCGTGAGAATGTCGGCTGCTTCAGGAAGGGTTTCTCTTTGTTTTACATACATATAGGCTGCTTTGCCGGCATCGGTCGTAGTCAGCGAGAAGGTGAGTGTGTTCACATCGGCCTCTCCTGCTTCGAGTGTAACGGTCGGTGTGGGAACGGCGGTTTTCATGTCGATCCGGGCAACTTCGGAAACTCCCGTCTGCCCCATGGCTGCGGCTACAATGTGGTAGAGCGTGCAGGGGGTCAGTTCGGTTACTTCGTATTCCTTGGCAGCGGCGGCATCGGCCTTCGTGCCATTTTTGAGGATGGTTTCTGCATCGGGCAGAGACTCATTGTCGGCAATACACATGTAAGCGACTTCCGATGCGTGATCGGGTGTCAGGGTGAAGGTCAGCGAGTTGATGGTCGAGGTTCCTGCTTCGAGCATGATGCGGGCGGGAATCTCGGTTTCGGTTGCCATCGAGAGGTTGGCCTCTTCGGTCTTGCCGGACTCGTTGATTGCAACGGCAGCAATGATGTAGGTGGTTGCGGGGGTGAGGTTTTTGACCTCATATTCTTTAGCGGCGGCCGCATCAGCCTCAATACCCTCTTTGAGAATGGTCTCTGCATCGGGCAGTGATTTTCCTACGGGCAGGCATACATAAGCGGCTTTTGTTGCATGGGTGGGAGTGAGTTTGAAAACGAGCGATCGGGGTGTTACCGAAACGGCTTCGAGGCTTATGCTTGCAGAAGCGGCCGATTTGAGGGTTTTCATCGGAAGGGTGACGACCTGCGAATGACCGAACTTGTTGGCTGCGGCTGCAATAACGGTGTAATCTGTATCGGGGGTAAGGTTGGAAACGGTGTAACTTTTGGTTGAAATGGCATTGGCGGCTGTTCCGTCGTTCAGGAGTTGTTCTGCCGAGAGAAGCGTTTCGTCTTTTGCAAGAACTTGATAACTTACGATTTCGGCATCCGAAGGAGTGATTTTGAAAGTGAGAGAACTTTCGGTTGCCGTTTCGGCTTGAAGTTTTACACTTGCCTCTTTGAGAGGGGCTTCGGCATCATCGTCGTCGCAGGATGTTGCGGAGGATGCCAGACTGATCAGTGCCGTCATCATAAACAGACGGCTCAGCATGTGGTAAATAAGGTTCATATGAAATTCATGTGAGAACATCTTTATCATTGATATTCAGTCATATAGAAATAAAAAGGTACAAATAATTCGTCAAGCTAAAACAGGATATAAAAATCATTTTTAGGAGTAAACAGAAAAGGAAAAAAGAGGTGAATTTCGATGAAAATTTAACAAAGATTTAACATACAGATTGATTTTTTATGTTTCATCGCCTGTAAGTATAAATGAAGTCAAAAGCACAAAGAACTTGTCAAGGAATTATCTTTTACCGCTGAAAAACAGATTCTTAAACGTTTGGGAAGCCAATAGAGGTACAAAAAAGGGAAAATGAGCCTAGAAATGCTGTTTTTTACCTATCAGTGAGAGCTTTTTATGGGAATTTTATTACCTTTGTATTTGGATTAGGGAAACCTTGTCCGAGACATAGAAATTAAGAAGCGTTATGCTTGACTCGTATTTGGAAACCTGAGAAACTTTCAAATAGTGTATGAGAAAAGGCATAGTGGTTCTCACGCTATAGCGTGGGCTGCTATTACTACATCTATACACTAGGGTTTTCTCAGGACCTCCAATATAAGACGTGGGCATTGCAGTTCCACGCTTTCGTGGTTAATTAAAACATCAATGGGGGCTGATTGATATAATTATGGATTAAATGAAAAAGTTTTTTATTGCTATTTTGAGTTGTTTTTATACAGCAAATGTGGTTATAGGGCAGACTGTACTAGATACGTTGTACTATGACAAAGATTGGAAAGGGTGCGAAAAAACTTTTGCTACTTATTATCGTGTATACTCATTACCGACCGATAATAATTTAAAAAAGAAATTTAGAGATTATTATATCACAGGAGAACTTCAATCTGAAGGCGAATATATTAGCATTAACAAATATGATGATTCCCAGTCTGTTTTTGATGGAAAATTTATTAACTATTATAAGTCTGGAAAAATAGAGCAAGAAGGAAGTCGGGTAAATGGCAAGCAAGAGGGCGAATATATAAAGTATAAGGAAGATGGGTTGATTTTACTTCATGCCAATTTTAAAAATGATAAATTGCACGGCATATATACAGAATTTTCCGAAGAAGACAATCTATGTATACAAATAGAATACGCCAATGGTACGCCTCTTTATAACTATTATACCATATCAAACAAAGATGGATATTGTAGTAAAATAAGCTTGTCTAGTAAACAGCCTATTTATGAAACTCCATCATTAGATGAAAAACAAACAGAGTATAAGAATGGGGAAGCATGGCCTTATTATAATAAAAATGGTATAATGATAGGTATGACTAATAATGAGGTTCGTGATTATGGGAAATATTATCAGATTCCTATAGTTATAGCTAACAATTCTATGTTTCCGATAGAATTTGAGCCTGATAACATAGATGCTAAGTTGATTGATAAGGAAGGGAATGAAAGAGTTCTTAAGGTATATTCAGCAGAAGAATACATGAAAAAAGTTCGCCGTCGACAGAATTGGGCTATGGCATTGACAGCCTTTGGAGAAGGAATGTCTGCTGCAAGTGCCGGATATTCAACAAGTACAACCAACTCCTCATATAGCGGTTCTTCCTATAGTACAGGTTATGCATCTGCATATGGGAGTGGAGGTTATGCATTTGGCAATTATTCCGGCACCTCATCATATTTTGGGAACTCCTCATCAACGACAACGACTTATGATGCCGCCGCTGCATATCAAGCGCAAGTAATAGCAAGTGAAAGAGTCGCTTCATATAGTAACTCCTTACTGTCGGATAGGGCAATTAAGGAAGAAGGTTATTTAAAACGTACAACCATTTATCCGGGAGAAACTATTTCGGGGTATATTAATATAGAGCGTAAAAAGGGAGATTCTATGACTATTGATATAAATATCGGTGGAGCAATTTATTCATTTCCATGGAATATAAGCAAGTGACTTTTAGAATAAGAATAGTGTAATAATGTTATGGACTGACTCCTTTCTTTTCGCCGGATCCGACGACGAAAATTTAAGTAAATATTAAATTAAGGTTGTGCCGACATACGGATCCGGTGTTTCCACCTTTATGTGGTACAACATATCGTAAAGAAATTGTAAATAGACATTTCAATAAAAACAAATTTATAAAATATTAATTTTAAAATCAAACTCATTGTTGAAATAATAGTGTTTTATATTTTTAATTCTTATTAGAGAAATTCAATCTGTTTTGTGTTTATGTCGGAGGAATTATTGTAAAAATAAATACAGGATTTTATGATGCCTGTTATAATAGAGTATAAAAAAAGACGGCGCGTCGTGAGACGTGCCGTCGTGGATGTTTTTCGGATCGGAAATTTATAAGACCGATTCTCCGCCGAGCAGGATGCTGCCGAAATTGTAACTCAGCAAAAGAAAAATGAGGATGAAGATCGAATTGTTCTCGCGGTAGAGCGAAACGAATCGGGCATCGTAGTCCTTTTCCTTGCGTTCCCTTTCAAATTGGTAGCGATCCCACATTTTGAGCAGGAGACCGCCCGTAAACAGAATGAAAAAAATTAGATCCTTCATAGTTTATAGTTTATAGTTTAACTTCGGATGTAGTGGGGCATCTCTTCGGGAATTTCCATCGAGAACTCGACCAATCCGCCCACGACACCCTCTTTGCGCCATACGGTCTGGTAGATGATCTTCTTGACGCCCTTTTTCGAGATGGTATAGACGTTTTTGCCGCCCTCGTCGATCAGACGGCGGATGATGGCACGCGAACGCTCGTTATGGCAGGGGATCATCGAAGTGCCGCGCACATCGCCGTTTACCTCGATCGAGCGGTTGTTCTGGTAAAGCACCATTCCCTCGCAATCGGCCACCGTGACGGCGCAGTCCAGTTCGTCGTACCAAGTAAATTCTTCTTTCATGATGGTTGGTTTTTATTGTTGGATCTTTACTAATTGGGTGCGATAGGCACTCAGAATCTTCGATTTGGAGATGAAGCCCATGTAACGACCCTGTTTATCGACCACGGGAAGTATCCACGTGTTCTTGTCCTCGAATTTTTCCATGACGCTCTGGATGGATTCGTGCAGGAGAATCTTGTCGGGAGCGGGGATCATGTAGTTGGAGATCTGACGGCCGTATTTTTCGCTCTTGAACATATCCTCGCGCAGGTCGTCCAATTGAACGATGCCCAGCAGATAACCGAAATTGTCGATCACGGGGAATATGTTGCGGTGGGTCGTCGAGATGATGTTCACGATGTCACCCAGCGTGAAGTTGGGTTTGATGCGCAGGAAGTCCGACTCCATCAGATCGTCCAGATTCAGGAAGACCAAGACCGACTGATCCTTGTTATGGGTCAGAAGTTCGCCGCTCTTGCGCAGTTTCTTGGTGTAGATCGAATCGGGGTCGAGGTAGTAATCGACCGTAAACGAGATGCAGGCGGTGATCATCAGCGGGATGAAGAGTTCGTAACCCTTCGAGAGTTCCGCGATGAGGAAAATCGAGGTCAGCGGTGCGTTCATCACGCCTGCCATCACGCCCGCCATGCCGACCAGCGTAAACGATGCCACCGACACCTGCCATTGGAATATTTCGGGAAAATACGAGGCCAGCATGTTGCAGATCAACGCCAGCGTGGCACCCGTAAATGCACCGACGAACAGCGACGGGGCAAACGTACCGCCCACACCGCCCGCGGCATTGGTCGAGGCCATGGTGATGACCTTGAAGAACATCGTGGCGATGACGAAGATCAGCACAACCCAATCGACTTCGCGGAAACGGTAGAACAGCGTGTTTTCGAAGAGGTGTTCGGGGTGTCCCTTCATCAGCGACATGAATCCTTCGTAACCCTCGCCGTACAACGGAGGAAAGATGAAGATCAGAATACCGAGAATCAAACCGCCAGCCAGCCATTTCTGATATTGCGATGGAATGCCCGCAAAGTAGCGGACGATGCGCCCGTTCATCGAGGTGAAATACCACGACATCAGACCGCAGGCCACGCCCAACAGGATGAAGAGCGGAATCTGCCACAACTCGAACGAGTCGGCCTCGGACAGCGTCACGGCGATGATCGGGTCGAAACCGCGCATCGTAAAGGCGATGGTCGTGGCGGTGATCGATGCGATCAGAAGCGGGATGACCGATCCGGAGGTGATGTCGAGCATGAGGATCTCCAGCACGAACACCACTCCCGTGATGGGGGCTTTGAAGATGGCGGCCAGCGCGGCACCCGCACCGCAACAGAGCAGGAGGGTGGTGTTGCGGTAGTTCATGCGTGCCAGTCGGCCGATGTTCGATCCGATGGCGGCACCCGTCAGCACAATAGGAGCCTCAGGCCCGACCGATCCGCCGAATCCGATGGTGGTGGCACCGCCCACGATCGACGTCCACATGTTGTGGCGTGCGATGCGCGAGTCGCGGCGCGACATGGCGTACAACACGCGTGTCACACCTTCGGAGATGTTATCGCGCACGATGTACTTGACGAACAGGGTCGCCAGAATGATGCCCACCGCCGGGTAGAACAGCAGCAGGAAGTGAGCCGTATCCACCGGAAACCAGTGGGTCAGTCCGCCCTTGATGGCGTAGAGCAGCAGTTCGAAAAAATAGGTCCCGAACCCGGCGAGCAAACCGACAATACCGGCCAGAATCATCATGGTCTGGTTGTTGCTCAGTTTGCGGGTCGTTCTCAGGAATAATTTGTAAATGTATTCGGTAAACGGAAGTTGCATGGATTTTGGACGAAATTTCGGGGTTGGGGGATTCAGTCGGACAAAATCTTATTCGCGGGCTTTTTCGGCGAAGTGACGAGCCTGTTCGTCGATGAGTGTCTGATCCGAGAAGTAGTTGATCTTCATGGCCGAGCGTACCTCATCCAGCGTCTGGGCGGCCGTCTTGCGAGCCTCTTCCGAACCGCGTTTCAGAATGTCATAGACCTCCTGAATGCGGCCTTCGTAGTATTTGCGGCGTTCGCGGATCGGGTCGAGTGTTTCGTTCAAGACGTTGATCAGGAGTTTTTTGACCTTCACGTCACCCAGACCGCCGCGTTTGTAGTGTGCCTTCATGTCGTCAAGGGTGGCGTAGTCGGGCGCATATTTTGCCATATGCTCCGGACGGCAGAATGCGTCGAGGTAGGTGAATACGATGTTCCCCTCGACCTGACCGGGATCCTCCACGCGCAGGTGGTTCGGATCGGTGTACATGCCCATGACCTTTTTCTTGACCTCGGCGGCGGTGTCGGACAGATAGATGCAGTTGCCGAGCGATTTCGACATCTTGGCCTTGCCGTCCGTACCCGGCAGACGCAGACAGGCGGCATTGTCCGGCAACAGAATTTCGGGTTCGACGAGTACCTCGTCATAAACCGAATTGAATTTGTGGACGATCTCGCGCGTCTGCTCGATCATCGGTTCCTGATCCTCACCGGCGGGAACGGTCGTGGCCTTGAATGCCGTGATGTCGGCAGCCTGACTGATCGGGTAGGTGAAGAAGCCCGTGGGAATGCCCTGACGCTGCTGGGAGTCGCCTTCGGTGGTGTTTTCCGAGAAACCGCGCAGGGTGATCTCGGCCTTGACGGTCGGGTTGCGCTGCAAGCGTTGTACCGTCACGAGGTTCATGTAGTAGAATGCCAACTCACACAATTCGGGAATCTGCGACTGGATGAACAATACGGATTTCTGCGGATCAAGACCTGCCGAAAGGTAGTCCAAAGCCACCTCGATGATGTTCTGACGTACTTTTTCCGGATTGTCGGCGTTGTCGGTCAGTGCCTGTGCATCGGCAATCATGATGAATATGCGATCGAACTGACCGGACTCCTGCAATTCGACGCGGCGGCGCAACGAACCCACATAATGACCCAGATGAAGTCTGCCCGTCGGACGGTCGCCCGTAAGAATGATTTTTCCCATTTTATTTTTTTTGTTTTGATTAAATTCGATATAATTCACAAAGATAGCATTTTTTATGGGAATACCGAGTATTTTTCGCATCTCATTTTCGAGCCTTGGAGCGAAGCGCGCGGATTGTCTCGCGGGTCGGGGCGTCGATGCGGAGCGATTCGGTGATTTTCTGAAGTGCTTTCCGATAAGTTTCTAAAGGAAGCGGACAGTCGTGAGAAAGCCACGGAAGCATCCTTTGGGGAAAATGAATGAACGCCTCACAGACCGCCCACGCAATGCCCGTCTGCACATAATAATCCGTTTGGCGGATTGTGGAATAGATGCGCAGAAGATCGTCCAAATGTTCTTCGTCCGTAAAGTTGCGCATGGCCGTTATCACCGCAAAACGTACTTCAAACGGTTTCCGGCTTTGAAAACAGGGTTGTATGAACGGCCACCATGCACTGCGTTCGGCTTTAGGAAGCCGCGGACAGAACGAATCGCATACCGACCAGTTGGTGATGTGCGGAACGAATCGTGCGGTATGTTGTTGGCGGTTTATGATCGGCAGGCGGGTGTAGCCGATCACCATGCCCCAGAGCATCACTTCCTCGAAACAAAGCGGATCGTGGCGGTGTTCCATCTCCGTGAGCCACTCTCCGCCTTTGTCGCGGGCGATTTGTCGGGCGAGCAGGCGCAATTGGGGCAGACGCACGCCGATCATGCGCTCGGCGTTGGGTATGAGCGGTGCGGCGAAATCGCGGTAGGCGATGTCCTGCAACGCAAAGAGTTTTTCACGAAGCGATTCCATTTTTTTGGGGGGAATATTAAAATACATCCAAAGGTACGAAATATTTCGGTTATGGTGGAAAATGAACGCGGAATTTAGTATATTTGTGTATCGGATTGAAATTTGTCGGAGGAGGAAGGAAATGCCGTCCGGCAAACCAATAAATTTTGAGGATGGATTTTTCAATAAAAAGGCAAACCGAACCCTCGGAGGCTCTTTCGGAAGCGTTCGCGCACTTGATGCCGCAACTCTCGCCCCGATTGGGAGCACCGGGCAAAGAGGCGGTCGGACGGCTCCTGAAATCGCCTTCCGCAGCACTTTTTACGGCAGAGGAAGGAGAACGCATTTTGGGGATGCTGACCTTGGTGTGGTACGATGTCCCGTCGGGACGCAAGGCATGGATCGAGGATGTGGTGGTGGATGAAGCGGCACGCGGTCGGGGTATCGGTCGCTCCTTGGTGGAGGCGGCTTTGACGTGCGCCGGGGAGCAGGGGGTCGAAAAACTCATGCTCACCTCATCCGAACGACGCAAGGCGGCACATGCACTCTACCGCCGAATGGGGTTCGAGGTGGCCGAAACGACATTGTTTGTACATAAACCAATAAAATAGAAAACTATGGGAAAGAGATGGAAAGTGGTGACGATGACCCTCGTCATTTTTTGCGTTGTCTTTTTTGTGGGCGTGCCTTTGTTGCTGAAGGGCAAAATCGGCGACATCGTAAGGTACGAGGCCGACAGGATGCTTACGGCAAAATTGGAGTTTGCCGATTTGAATCTCAGCCTTTTGAGACACTTCCCGAATGCCTCCGTAGAACTCGACGAATTGAGCCTGACGGGTGGTACGGAGCCTTTCGAGGGCGATACGATTGTGGCTGCCGACCGCATCGAAGTGGTTGTAAACCTCATGTCGCTGTTCGGGGATGATGGTCTGGAGATCACGAAGGTTTTCCTGAAACGTCCCGTCGTGCAGGCTGAGAAGACCGCCGAAGGCAAGGTCAATTGGGATGTGATGGCTCCGTCGGACGAACCCGCGAAAGAGGAGCCCGAAGAGGAATCCGCGTCGGACGGATCGTTCCGCATGCAGGTGCGCGATTTCCGTTTGGAGGATGCCCGGATCCGCTATCGTGACGATTCGGTGCGTATGGCGTTCGAGACCGATCCGCTGTCATTGCGACTGAGCGGTGATCTGTCGGCCGATCTGACCGGTCTCAAACTGAAACTTGAGGCGCGGAAGATGTCGTTTGTGTCGGGCGGAATCAAACTCTTGAACCGCACCAATGCCGAGATCGACGCCGATATTGTCGCCGATTTGAAGAACGGCAAATTCACCCTGTCGGACAACAGATTCCGTCTGAACAGCATCGAATTGAGCATGGACGGCTGGGTCGAGATCGCGGAGAATGCCGTGAAGATGGATCTCAAGGCAGGGTGCGACAAGGTGATGTTCAAGGATGTGCTGTCGCTCGTGCCGGCATTCTATACGCGCGATTTCCGCGACCTTACGGCAGGCGGTTCGCTGACGATGAACCTCTGGGCAAAGGGCGAACTTACGGACAAGACCCTCCCGCAGTTTGAACTTACGACCCATGTCAAGGAGGGCAGTTTCCGCTATGCGTCGCTGCCGAAGGCCGTGACGGACATCAACCTTGCCTTGAAGGTGTCGAATCCGGGCGGCAAGATGGATCGCACGGAGGTGAACCTTTCGAAATTCGGCTTGGCGGTGGATGAAAACAAGTTGCAGGCATCGCTCTATGCCACCAACCTGTTGAGTGATCCTTATGTGCGTGTTGCGTTCGATGGCGTGATTGATCTGGGTACGGTCAAGATGGTCTATCCGTTGAAGGAGGACGAGAACCTTGAGGGGCGCATCACGGCCGATCTGAAATTATCGGGCAGCAAGTCTTCGATCGACAAGCAACTCTACGAAAAGTTGGGTGCCGAAGGCCGGTTCACGGTTGAGGGAGTCAATGTGCAGATGGAGAATCTGCCTCAGGTGAAGATCACCCGCGCTGCCGCCGGCATCACCCCCGAAGCAATGACACTCGGCGAGTTTGATGCCGAGGTGGGGCACAGCAACGTGTCGGCCAATGGCCGTTTGTCGGGTTATCTGAGATACCTGTTGCGAGGCGATATGCTTTCGGGTCGCCTGTATGTGAAGTCGGATCTGTTGGATCTCAATGAGTTCATGTCGTCGGCAGAAGAGCCTGCGGAAGAATCCGGAGAGGAGACGGAAACCGTGGAGGAGGTTCAGCCCGCTTCGGTGATTGTCGTCCCGAAGAACCTCGATTTGTCGCTCTCGACCGATCTGAAGGAGATCCGCATGCAGAAGATGACCATCACGAACGCCGGTGGCGAGATGGCCGTCCGTGGCGGTGTCCTTTCGCTGAACGGACTGCGCATGAACGTATTCGAGGGATCGGCCAAGGCATCGGGCAGTTATTCGACCGTCAATCCCGACACCCCGATGGTCGATATGTCGCTGTCGTTTACGGATGCTTCGTTCAAGAAAACTTTCGAGGAGTTGGATATGGTACAGAAACTTGTTCCCGTGTTCGAGCAGACGGGCGGAAACTATTCGCTCTCTGCCACGCTCTCGACACAGTTGGATCTCCACATGGCTCCCGTACTCAATACCTTGAATGCTTCGGGTGAGATCAGTTCCAAGAACATCGAGATTCATCAGTTGAAGGCCTTCGAGCAAATGTCAAAATTGCTCAAGAACGATAAGTTGAGCCGCATTGAGGCGCGTGACGTGCGCATCAAGTTTGCAGTTAAGGACGGACGCATCCACACCCAGCCCTTCGATTTGAAGATGGGCGGCGTGAAGATCAACCTGTCGGGTTCGACGGGTCTGGATCAGACGATCGACTACGTGGCTCGTGTAAGTGTTTCGGGCGACAAGACGATTCCCGTAACCATCGGCGGTACATTCTCCGATCCGAAACTCGGATTGGATGTCAAGGGCGCGATCGAAGATGCCGTCAAGGGGGAGGCCTACGACAAACTCAACGACCTGACAGGCGGTAAACTGCCGTCGCGGGATGTGGAGGAGCGTGCCGCACAGATCCGTGAGCAGGCCAAGAAAGCCGGTGACAAGTTGATCATCGCGGCGCAGAAACAGCGTCAGAACATGATCGACAAGACCGAAGGCAAGAAGAAATTCCAGCAGAAACTGGCCGAAAAGGCGGGTGACAAACTCGTCGAGGAGGCCGAGGCTCAAGCAGCCAAACTGATGGAGGAGGCCGAACGGAAAATCGAGAAGATGAAGGCCGAATAACTTCGCTTCAGAATACGAAAAGAGGTGTCACCCGAAATGGGGCGACACCTCTTTTTTTATCGAATCCGTTTCAGGCGGCTCGGCGGAACAGAGACTCCATGCGATGCGTGAAGATGAACTGCATGATGCCTCGCACGACCATAAACGACACGAACGCAAACCACAGGGCGTTGTTGCCGATGACGTAGTGCAGGATGAAATAGGCGGAGAAGTACCATGCCGTGGACCACAACATCGACTTGCGCATGACGCGGGTCTCGGTGGCACCGACCATCATGCCGTCCATGATGAACGGAACGATACCCGCAACGGGGATGATGATGACCCAACCCACATAGTGGCTTGCCGTGGCGATGATGGTCGGCGTATCGGGCTGATCGCCGACAAACAACTCTAAAATGTCATGCCAGAACAAGACATAAACCGTCACAAATCCCACGGCCAGAACCACGCCCCACAGAATACATTTCTTCATGGCTTCTTTCAATCGGGGCAGATTCCGCGCACCGATAAAACGACCCGTGAGAGCCTCGGCGGCATAGGCAAAACCGTCGCTCATGTAGGAGAACAGCGTGAAGAGTTGCAGCAGAAGGGTGTTTACCGCCAAGAGGTTTTTGTCATCCATGTGTGCCGAGATGCCTGTGAAGAACGTGTAAACCGCCACGATGCAGAACGTGCGCACGATGATGTCACCGTTAATCTTGAAATACTCCTTGAGGGGCTGGAGATCCAACGCCCGTTTCCAATTGATGGCGGTCAGTTGGTGGCGGTAGAAGATCCACAGAAGCGAGATGGAAAGCGCAACACCCGTCCACTGGGCGATGACCGAGGCGTAGGCGATGCCGACAATACCCAAATCCAACCCGAAGGCGAACCACAGGGAGCAACCCATGTGGATGAGGTTTACGGTGATGGCCGTGAACATCGGGATGTAGGCGTTCTGCATACCCGTGTACCAGCCGTTGAAGCCGAACAGGAGGATTCCCGCGGGGATTGCCCAGATGCGGGTGTAGAAGTAGGCACGGGTCATTTCGCCGCCGTTCATTGCCCACAGGGCGATTTCGCCGACGGGGTACTGTATTGCAAGCATAACGACTCCCATTGCCAGCGCAACGCCCACGGCACGCACCAGCATGTCGGTGCATTCGGCGAAGTCGCCCCGCCCGAAGGCCTGCGCCGTGAGGCCGCTCGTACCCATGCGGATGAACGAGGTGTTCCAGTAGATGAAGTTGAAGATCTGCACGCCGATGGCGAGTGCACCGATCGTTGCGGCCGTGTCCGAGCCCCAGTGGCCCGCGATGGCCGTGGACACGATACCCATCAGCGGCACCGTGATGTTCGATACGGTGTTGGGTACGGCCAGACGAATGATTTCGCGATTCATGTTCATACGGGCGCAAAGATACGAAATTCCCCACGGCCGACGGCTTCCGATCCGTGATTTTTTCTCCGGAGACGGCCTGATGCGGGAAGATTGATTGCGAAAATTGCGTTTTGCATTGATTTATAGGGGACAAGTTGTGAAAATCCGAAAAAAAAGATATACCTTTGCATCTGCAATTTTAATCTATTTGAGATAAACTATGAAAGATCAGAAAAACGACTCGAATTTCGCGCTTGCGCGTTTTGGACGCGACAAACGTACTCGTACCGTGACGGCAGAGGGTGAGCGCATCGAGCGTCGCCCGAGTTCGCAGCGTGACGTTGCCGATTCGGAGCACAAATCAAATTTTGGATCATACGACAAAAAGCCGTATCGCTCGTCGTTCAATCCCAATTTCTCGGAGGATAACCGTCCGAAATTCGGAGACCGTCAGCGTGAGGATCATGGCGGGAACCGCTTCTCGAACCGCGGGCGTTCGCAGGGCGAGGGAGGCCGTCGTTTCGGTGGCGACCGTGACCGTTCCTATGGTGAGGGCGGTCGTAAATCATACGGTGATCGTGACCGCTCGTTCGGCGGTGATCGCGAACGCCGTTCCTATGGCGAGCGCAAGTCGTACGGCGCAGGCCGTCCTTCGCGCCGACCGGGAGAGGAGTATTCGACTTATGAGGATTTCGATCGCGAACGTTCGGAGCATCGCGGTTTCGAGTACAAGGCCGGCGGCCGTAACGGTGCTCACGACCGTCGCTTCTCGGATCGTCAGGGCAATCGTCGCATGCAGGGAGGAAAACCCTACCGCAAGTTCGGCGACGAGAAACCCTCGTACCCCAAATATAACCCCGAAAAGCAGACGGGTGCCATGCGTCTGAACCGTTTCATCGCCCAGTCGGGTATCTGCTCGCGCCGTGAGGCCGACGATTTCATTCTGGCAGGTGTGGTTTCGGTCAATGGCGTTATCGTATCGGAACTCGGTACGAAGGTGATGCCCGATGATGTGGTCAAGTTCAACGACAGCCGTGTACAGGGCGAAAAGAAGGTCTATCTGGTGCTGAACAAGCCGAAGGGTTTCGTAACATCGCTGGAGGATCCCCATGCCGACAAGACCGTGATGGAGTTGGTGAAGGATGCCTGCTCGGAGCGTATCTACCCCGTAGGACGTCTGGATAAGAACAGTGTGGGTTTGTTGCTGTTCACCAACGACGGTGATCTCACGAAGCAACTGACGCATCCCTCGTATGCCAAGAAAAAGATCTATCAGGTGACTTTGGACAAACCGTTCACCCGTGCCGATATGGATCGCATCACCGAAGGAATCACGCTGGAGGATGGCGAGATCTATGCCGACGAGGTATCGTATGTTTCGGAGGATAAGAAGGAGATCGGCATCGAGATCCATTCGGGTCGTAACCGTATCGTGCGCCGTATGTGCGAGTTTCTGGGTTACGAGGTGAAGAAACTCGACCGCGTTTATTACGCAGGTCTTACGAAGAAGAACCTCAAACGCAGTCAGTGGCGTTTCCTGAGCGATGTTGAGGTGAACCGCCTCAAGTCGGGGCAGTACGAATAATCTGTTACAAAGCGATTTATAAAAAACGGGTGAGCGGAAAGGCTCACCCGTTTTTTTATTCTTTGTACCACATGCCCTGCCATTCGGGATGACGTTCGATCCAGCGAATGATGTAAGAACAATGAGGAATGATTTTACGTTTCTGCCTTTTCAATTCCTCCAAAACATCGACCGTCAATTCCGCGGCGATGCCCTGTCCCTCGTACTCTTCGGGGACGATCGTGTGGGTCAAAAACAACGCATCGGGGCCTTCGATATAGGTGATGAAGGCTTTTGCTCCGTTGCCGAGGTCAAATTCGTAGCGATGTTCCGCAGGATTGTGTTTCAGTTCATATCTCTTTTCCATGGACGTAAAAATTTTTTGAACACCCAAAGATAAGTCATGGCTCGGAATGTTGGGCGAATTATTCCGGATAATTTCTTATTCCCGGCAATCTTTTTAATTTTGTGTCCCGAAATGAACTCTTTTGTTGAAATATTATCCCGCTGGTACGCTCTTGAGGGGCGTGATCTGCCGTGGCGTGCAACGCGCGATCCCTATCTCATTTGGCTTTCGGAGGTTATCCTCCAACAGACGCGCGTGGAGCAGGGGACAGCCTATTATATGCGCTTTGCGGAGCGTTTCCCAAGGGTGGAATTTCTGGCCGAAGCCTCGGAGGACGAGGTGTTGAAATTGTGGCAGGGACTGGGCTATTACAGCCGTGCCCGGAATCTGCACGCGGCGGCACAACAGATCGTCGGGGAGTGGGGCGGACAATTTCCCCGCACTTTGGAGGAGGTGCGCCGACTGAAAGGTGTGGGCGAATATACCGCAGCGGCGATTTGCTCGGCGGCATTCGATCTGCCATGCGCCGCGGTCGATGGAAATGTCTATCGCGTGCTGTCGCGCCTGTATGATGTCGAGGAGGCGATCGACTCCGCGGCGGGAAAACGCACCTTCCGAGTGTTGGCCGAAGAGATGATGCGCGGGGCACGTCCGTCGATCCATAATCAGGCGATGATGGATTTCGGGGCGATGATCTGCACACCGCGTTCGCCACGGTGCGGGGAATGCCCGTTGCAGGATCTCTGTATGGCGCGGGCGGCGGGGACGATCGAGCAGCGACCCGTGAAAAACGGACGACAAAAGGTGCGCGAAAGGTGGTTCAACTATTTGGATCTCATATCAGAAGGCCGCTCGGTGCTGGTGCGCCGCGGAGCAGGCGACATTTGGCAGGGACTTTATGAATTTCCGCTGGTGGAACGCGATAAACCGCTTTCGCTGGAGGAACTTGCAAACTGCGAGGAATTTAAGGAGTGGGTCGGCATGGACTGGACTTTGAAGGGAAAGACGGCTCTGAAACCACACCGTTTGTCGCATCAGTTGCTCCATGCGGAGGTGTGGCAGTTGGAGGTTATGCGGTTTACGCCCAAGGCGGAAGCGAGTGCGTTGGACGTTGCGGAGATCGGACAGAGGGCGGTACCCCGATTGTTGGAGTTGTACTTGAATAAAAAAGGGTGAATTTCGATTCACCCTTTTCTGTTTTTAGAAGATCAGCAGACCGAGGTAAGCAATGTATATCGAGATGAAGATCGCACCTTCGACACGATCCAATTCCCGACTTCGGAACGTGTAGGCCGCAACGAACAGTAACACCGAACCGAGCAGTACCATCATAATGTCGAAGAGTGTGATTCCGCCCATGGCCAGCGGGGTGATCGTCGAACTGATGCCGAGAATGAGCAGGATGTTGGCGATGTTCGAACCGATGATGTTGCCTAAGGCCATACCGCTGTGACCTTTCACGACCGATACGACCGACGAGGCCAGTTCGGGAAGCGACGTACCGCCTGCCACCAACGTGATGGCGATGACCGATTCGCTGACGCCCCACGCCTTGGCGATGGCGATTGCCTCCTCCAAAAAGAGATTGCCGCCGTAGATCAGTCCCGCAAGACCGCCCGCGATGGAAAGAACGGCAATTAAGACATTTCCCTGCGGTGTTGCGCCCGATGCTCTGGCTTTCTCTTCGCGGTAGCCTTTGCGGATCGAATAGGCCATCAGTCCGATGTAAATCAAGAGCATGATGATGCCGTCGATGCGGTTGATCGAATCCTCCTCCGCGCCCCAGATCGCCACATCGAGCGTCATTACGAGCAGCAGCAGCGAGGTGAATACGCCGAAGGGAATATCCCGGCGGATGTTGTTCCGAGTCAGGGCAATCGGCGTGATCAGGGCGCAGACGCCGCCGATGGCAAATATGTTGAAAATGTTTGAACCGACAATGTTACCGATCGCCACGGAACTCTCGCCCTTGAGGGCCGACAGCACCGATACGACCAGTTCGGGCATCGATGTGCCGACAGCGACGATCGTCAATCCGATCACAAATTCGGGTACATGTAACTTTTGGGCGATGACGGTCGATCCGTTGGTCAGAAAATTGGCACCGAAAAGAATCAATGCCAGTCCTACGATTAAAAGAAGGTATTCCATTTATGTGTTTTTAGTGTGTGTTACGACATCATTACAAGGCTTACGGCCATAACGGCCATGCCTGCGATAAATCCGTAGATGGAGATATGCGCCTCGCCATATTCGCGGGCTGCGGGCAGCAACTCGTCGATCGAGATGAAGATCATGATACCTGCCACGGCGGCAAGGATGCAACCCATCAGCGATGCCGACATGAAGGGCATCAGCAGGGCGCACGCCAAGACGGCACCCACGGGTTCGGCCAGTCCCGACAGCACCGACATGTAGAAGGCTTTCTTGGCGTTGCCCGTCGCATAAAAAATAGGTACGGACACGGCGATGCCTTCGGGGATGTTGTGGATGGCGATGGCGGCGGCAATGGCAATACCGAGCGAGGTGTTGTTCACAGCCGAAGTGAAGGTGGCGATGCCTTCGGGAAAGTTGTGGATGGCGATGGCCAGAGCGGTCATCACACCCGTGCGCATCAGGCGATGTTCCGAAGGGGCGGGCTTGTGGGTGTTGTGCTTCTCGATTTCGTCGATCTCCTCGATGCGGTGCGCCTCGTGAGGGTTCTCGAACGAGGGGACCAATTTGTCGATGACGGCAATCAAAAGAATGCCCGCAAAGAAACTCAACACGGTGAAGATCGTGCCGGGTTTGTCGCCCCATTGCGAACAAAGGGCAACTTCCGCCTCCTGAAACAATTCGACGAACGACACATAGACCATCACGCCGCCTGACAAACCCAGCGAAAACGACAACAGACGTTTGTTGGTGCGGTGGGCGAAGAACGCAATGGCCGACCCGATGCCGGTGGCAAGACCTGCACCGAGTGTCAGTAGTAAAGGGATGAGTATTTCCTGAGTTTCCATTGGAGGCGGGCGTTTATCGGTTGCAAAGATAGTGTTATGGGGGTAAAATGCAAATTCGGAAGTGGCAAAATACCCTAAAATACTCATTTTTAGGGAGGCCTCATCCGGCGAGGAAACGGGGCGGGTGAGCCTTGAGCGAAATTGTCGATTAATTGTTGAAAAAAAGCCCGAAAAAGTTTTGCGGACCACGGGAATTGTCCTACATTTGCACCCGGATATAAACCTCACCGTAACATTATGACTCACAGACTCGACATATCTTCGGCGGAAGTTTTCTGGTCCTCGAATTTGTGGCCGATGTGCTGTTTTTTCCATTCTTACGGTGATTTTGTCTTATTAGGGTAACTGTTTCGGTTGCCCTATTTTTTTATGTCGTGAAGTATGAAAACTTTCTATGTGAACGCCGCCGTTTTGAGAAACGGAACTTTGGTCGGAGGACGCATCGTTGTCGAGAACGGACGCATCGTGCCGGATTGCGATCCTTCTGGGAATGACCGTGTGGTCGATCTCAAGGGAAGGGTTTTGTTGCCCGGTCTGGTCGATGTTCATGTGCATCTGCGCGAGCCGGGTGCTCCGCGTAAGGAGACTGTCCTGACGGGTACGGCGGCGGCCGCCCGCGGCGGCTATACGACCGTATGTTCGATGCCGAATCTCAATCCCGCACCCGATACGGTTGCTACGCTCGAAGAACAACTTTCGATCATCCGTCGCGATGCGAAGATCCGCGTGATTCCCTACGGCTGCATCACCATGGGGCAGAAGGGTTGCGGCGAACTGGTCGATTTCGAGGCTCTGGCCGATAAGGTCGTGGGCTTCTCGGACGACGGTCGCGGCGTGCAGAGCGAAGAGTTGATGCAGGAGGCCATGAGACGTGCCGCAAAGGTCGGACGTCCGATCGTTGCACATTGCGAGGTGGACGAACTGCTCAAGGGCGGATATATTCACGACGGTGCTTATTGCGCCGCACACGGTCATAAAGGCATCTGCTCCGAAAGTGAGTGGCGGGAAGTGGAGCGTGACATCCGACTTGCCGCCAATGCGGGTTGTCAGTATCACGTCTGTCATGTTTCGACCAAGGAGAGTGTCGAGTTCGTCCGCGAAGCCAAGGCGCGTGGCGAACGGGTGAGTTGCGAGACGGCTCCCCACTACCTGCTGCTCAACGAAAACGATCTTCAGGAGGAGGGTCGCTTCAAGATGAATCCGCCGTTACGTTCCAAGGAGGATCAAGAGGCACTCCTGCGCGGTATCAAGGACGGCACGATCGAGGTGATTGCCACCGATCATGCACCCCACACGGTCGAGGAGAAGAGCCGCGGTCTGGCAGGCAGCCTGATGGGCATCGTGGGCATCGAGTGCGCCTTCCCGCTGTTATATACCTGCCTCGTAAAACGAGGTGTCGTGACACTCGGCGAGTTGGTTCGACTGATGAGCCTCAACCCGCGCCGTCTGTTCCGTCTGGAGGGCGGTATCGAAGTGGGCGACAAGGCCGACTTCGTGGTGATGGATCTTGAAGCCGAGTATAAGATCGACCCGGAGGAGTTCCTCTCGAAGGGACGCGCCACGCCGTTCGCGGGTTGGACGGTAAACGGGCGCACGATGCTGACGGTTGTCGAGGGGCGCGAGGTCTATACGTATGAAGAAAACAAATAGAAAACACACATTTTGAAAAATATGAAGCCATTCACTAAAAAAATCGTTCTCGAAAACGGCCGTGAGTTTTACGGCTACGGATTCGGAGCGGATCGTGAGACGATCTGTCAGATCGTTTTCAATACGGCGGTGGTCGGTTATCAGGAATTGATTTCCGATCCGGCCTATACGGATCAGATGGTGGTCATGACCTATCCGCTGATCGGTAACTACGGTCTTGCCGATGAGGATTACGAAACGAAGACGATCGCCGTGGGCGGTCTGATCGTTCGTGATTACAACGACACCCCGTCGAACTTCCGCTATACGCGCACGCTCAACGAAGTACTCGAAGAGCAGGGCATACCTGCCATCACGGGCGTCGATACCCGTATGATTACCCGCATCATTCGCGATGAAGGCAGTCAGAAGGCTCTCCTTACCGATGTTGCAACGTCGCACGAAGAGGCTATGCGGAAACTCGCCGAATTTACTCTTCCGGAGAATCTGATCGAGAAGGTGAGTTGCAAGAAACGCTGGTTCTCGCGTACGCCCAACCACCGTTTCGATGTAGTGGTGGTGGACTGCGGCATCAAGTACAGTACGATCCGTTGTCTGAACCAGCGTGGTTGCAATGTGACGGTTGTCCCCTATGACGCTTCGGTCGAGGAGATTCTGGCGTTCCGTCCCGACGGATTGTTCCTGTCGAGCGGGCCGGGTACCCCCCAGCACGCCCGGTCGGTGATCGATACGGTGAAGGCTCTGAAAGGTCGTTTGCCGATCTTCGGTATCGGTCTGGGTCATCTGCTTGTTTCGATGGCTTACGGTGCACGCGTCGAGAAGATGAAGGCCGATCACCGCGGCATCAATCATCCGATACGTTCGCTGGAGACCAACCGCATTTCGATTACGAGTCAGAGTCAGAGTTACTCGGTGGTTGCCGATTCGCTGAAGAATACCGATCTGGAGATTACCCATGTCGATGTGCTGGATGGCGAAGTGGAAGGCATCCGCGCCAAATCCGAGCCTACGTTCTCGGTGCAGTTCCACCCCGAAAGTGCGGCGGGACAGCAATACAGCGTGGATTTGTTCGATAAGTTTATTAAATTGATGGAGGAACACAAAAATGCCTAAGAGAACAGATATCAAGAAAGTAATGGTGATTGGTTCGGGCCCGATCGTGATCGGTCAGGCGGCCGAATTTGACTATGCCGGTACGCAGGCCTGTCTGGCACTGCGCGAGGAGGGTTACGAAGTGGTTTTGGTGAACTCTAACCCCGCGACCATCATGACCGACACGCATATCGCCGACAAAGTATATATGGAACCCCTGACCTTGGAGTATGTCGCCAAGATCATCCGTTACGAACGCCCCGATGCCATCGTGCCGAGTCTGGGAGGTCAGACGGGTCTGAACCTTGCCGTGCAGTTGGCCAAGAAGGGTATTCTGGAGGAGTGTCAGGTGGAGATCCTGGGTACGTCGTTCGATTCGATCGAGCGTGCCGAGGACCGCGAACTCTTCAAGGAGTTGTGTCAGAAGTTGGGCGAGCCGGTGCTTCCTTCGCAGATCGCAACGACGATCGATGAGGGTGCCGAGGTGGCTGCACGCATCGGTTATCCCGTGGTGTTGCGTCCCGCATTTACGCTGGGCGGAACGGGTGGCGGTTTCGTCGATGACGAGCAGGAACTGCGCGAGATGATGCGTAATGCCTTGTTTCTTTCACCCGTACACCAAGTGCTCATCGAGAAGAGCATCAAAGGTTATAAGGAGATCGAGTTTGAGGTGATGCGCGACTGCAACGACACGGCCATCGCCATTTGCAGTATGGAAAATGTCGATCCGGTGGGTATCCATACGGGCGACTCGATCGTGGTGGCTCCGAGCCAGACGCTCACCGCACGCGAGTACAACATGTTGCGCGATTCGGCTCTGAAGTTGATCCGCGAATTGAAAATCGAGGGCGGTTGCAATGTGCAGTTCGCACTGGATCCCCTCTCGTTCAAATATTATCTGATCGAGGTCAATCCCCGTGTGTCGCGTTCGTCGGCACTGGCTTCGAAGGCTTCGGGATTCCCCATTGCACGTGTGAGTGCCAAGATCGCCGTCGGCCTGACGCTCGACGAGATCCGCATCGCCAATACGCCCGCCTGCTTCGAGCCGTCGTTGGACTACGTGGTGACGAAGGTTGCCCGTTTCCCGTTCGACAAGTTCTCCGACGCATCGAACAAACTCGGCACGCAGATGAAGGCCACGGGTGAGGTGATGTCGATCGGCCGTACCATCGAGGAGTCGCTCCTGAAGGCGGTTCGTTCGCTGGAGACGGGCGTTTGCCACATCCACCACAAGAAATTCGACAACTGGTCGTCCGAAGAACTTCTGGAGTACATCAAGGAGGGTTCCGACGATCGTCTCTACGCCATCGCACAACTGATCCGTCAGGGCATCGACCTCGTCTTGATTTACGACCGAACGAAGATAGACATGTTCTTCTTGGAGAAGATTAAGAACATCATCGAGTTCGAACAGGTCATCAAAGCCAACCCGATGGATCACGATACGCTCTACGAGGCAAAACGTATGGGCTTCAGCGATAAGTTCATCGGCAAGTTGTGGGGCAAGTCGGAACACGACATGTTCCTTCTGCGTAAGGAGATGGACATCTTCCCCGTCTATAAGATGATCGACACCTGTGCCGGCGAGTTCGGCGGTTATGTGCCTTACTTTTACTCGACCTACGAGCAGGAGAACGAATCGGTGTCCAGCGACAAGGAGAAAATCATCGTCTTGGGTTCGGGTCCGATCCGAATCGGTCAGGGTGTCGAGTTCGACTATTCGACCGTACATGCCATCTGGTCGATCCGCGAGGCGGGCTACGAAGCCATCATCATCAACAACAACCCCGAAACCGTTTCAACGGATTTCACAACGGGAGACAAGTTGTATTTCGAGCCGCTCATGGTCGAGGATGTGATGAACGTCGTTCACCACGAGAACCCGAAGGCCGTGGTGGTATCGCTCGGCGGTCAGACTGCCATCAACCTTGCCGAGCCGCTGTCGGCTCTGGGAGTGCCCATCATCGGTACGGACACCGAGGCGATTCGCAATGCCGAAGACCGCGGTTGCTTCGAGAAAATCATGGAAGAGTTGGGTATTCCGCAGCCTGAGGCCGAGGCCGTGACCGACTTGGAAGCCGGTGTGCGTGCCGCCGCCCGTATCGGTTATCCCGTGTTGGTTCGTCCGAGTTATGTGCTGGGAGGTCGTGCCATGCAGATCGTATCGAACGAGGATCGTCTGCGCCACTACCTCCAGACGGCTGTCGAACTCAACGAGGATTCGCCCGTACTGGTTGATCGCTACATCATGGGTCGTGAGTTGGAGGTGGATGCCATCTGTGACGGTAAGGATGTATTCATCCCCGGCATCATGGAGCATGTCGAGCGTACGGGTATCCATTCAGGAGACTCGATCAGCGTTTACCCGACCTTCAGCGTATCGCAGGCCGCCAAAGACAAGATCATCGACTACACGAAACGTCTCGGTTTGAGAATCGGCATCGTGGGTCTGTATAATATTCAGTTCATTCTCGACAAGGACGACGAGGTTTATGTCATCGAGGTGAATCCCCGTTCGTCGCGTACGGTTCCCTTCCTGTCGAAATCGACGGGCGTGCAGATGGCACACATCGCCACGCAGGTCATCCTCGGCAAGTCGCTCCGCGAGTTGGGCATCACCGAGATCTACGGCAGGGAGAAGAAACGCTGGTATGTCAAGGCACCCGCATTCTCGTTCTCGAAGATCCGCGGTATGGATTCGTATCTCTCGCCCGAAATGAAATCGACGGGTGAGGCAATCGGTTACGACGACAAACTGACGCGCGCCCTGTACAAGGCTTTGCAGGCTACGGGCATGAACGTGTCGAACTACGGTACGATCGTGGTGACGATTGCCGATGCCGACAAACCCGCCGCACTGCCGCTCGTGAAACGCTTCTACGACCTCGGCTTCAACATCGAGGCTACGACCGGTACCGCCAAGTTCCTGCGTGAACACGGCATCCGTACCCGTACCCGTCTGAAGTTGAGCGAGGGCAGCAACGAGATCATCGAATCGCTGCGTCAGGGTCACGTAAGTTATGTGATCAACACGATCGACATCAATCAGCACAACACCCGTCTGGACGGTTACGAGATCCGCCGCACGGCTGTGGAGAACAACCTGCCCGTATTCACCGCACTGGAGACGGTCAAGGTACTGCTGGATGTTCTGGAGGAGATCACGCTGCGCGTATCGACCATCGACGCCGAGTAAAACCAACGGATAACGGTCTGAGGGACGTCCCACGCAAGGGACGTCCCTTGTCCGAAAAAAACAAGAGATGTATAAAAAAGGAATATATCGCATTTTGGACAACGAGGCCCTCACCGCATCGGTGTGGCGGATGCGTCTGGAAGGAGATACGCAATGGATCACCCGTCCGGGGCAGTTCGTGAACATCGCCATCGAGGGTCTGTATCTGCGCCGTCCGATTTCGGTGTCGGATTACGACGAGCACACGCTGACCTTGATTTATAAGGTGGTGGGCGAGGGTACCCGACGCATGAGCGAGATGGGAAAAGGTACCGAACTCGATCTTCTGACGGGTCTCGGTAACGGATTCTCGGTAGATGCACTGTCGCAAAAACCGCTGCTTGTGGGTGGCGGTGTCGGCGTGCCTCCGTTGTATAATCTGGCACGGAAACTTTTGGCGCAAGGCAAACAGGTGAAGGTTGTCCTCGGTTTTAACACTTCGGAAGAGATCTTCTATGAGGAGGAGTTCCGCAAGTTGGGATGTGAGGTGTATGTCGCCACGGCCGACGGCTCACACGGAGTGCGTGGTTTTGTCACCACCGCCATCAGGGAGTGCGGAATCGACTTCGACTACTTCTACGCCTGCGGGCCGCTGCCGATGCTTCGTGCGCTGTACGATGCCGTGGAGCAGGACGGCGAGATGTCGTTCGAGGAGCGTATGGGATGCGGCTTCGGTGCCTGCATGGGCTGTTCGTGTGAAACCAAATACGGTGCAAAACGTATTTGTAAAGACGGACCTGTATTGAAAAAGGAGGAAATCGTATGGTAGATACTAAAGTTGTTTTGAGCGGTCTGACGTTGGACAATCCCGTCATTCCCGCCAGCGGAACATTTGGTTTCGGGCAGGAATTTGCCGAATTTTACGACATCAACATCCTCGGCTCGTTCTCGTTCAAAGGAACGACACGTGACGCACGTTTCGGCAATCCCACGCCGCGTATCGCCGAATGCCGCGAGGGAATGATCAATGCCGTGGGTTTGCAGAATCCGGGGGTGGACCATGTCATCGCCCACGAACTTCCCGCCCTGAAGAAAATCTTCCACAAACCCGTCATCGCCAATATTTCGGGTTTCTCGATCGACGACTACGCCTATTCGTGCGAAAAGATCGACAAGGAGGAGCAGGTCGGTCTGATCGAGGTGAACATTTCGTGCCCCAACGTGCACCATGGCGGTATGTCGTTCGGCACACAGCCCGAAATGGCCGCCGAGGTGACCCGTGCCGTGAAGCAGGTGACCACGAAACCCGTCTATATGAAACTCTCGCCCAATGTGACCGACATCGTGGCCATCGCCCGCGCCTGCGAAGAGGCGGGTGCCGACGGTATCTGTCTGATCAATACGATGCTGGGCATGCGGATCGACACGATGCGCCGCAGACCCGTCATCGCCAACAAGATGGGCGGTTTTTCGGGAGCGGCAATCTTCCCCGTGGCGGTGCGTATGGTCTATCAGGTGGCTCAGGCCTGCAAGATCCCCGTTATCGGTTGTGGCGGTGTACAGACGGCACACGACGTCATCGAGATGATGATGGCCGGAGCAACCGCCGTGGAGGTGGGTGCCGCCAATCTGGTCAATCCCTACGCCTGCAAGGAGATCATCGAGGCTCTTCCCGCCGAGATGGAACGCCTCCGCATCGAAAAGTTAAGCGACATTATCGGAATTGTAAAATAAGAAATCCACATAAACGATGAAAACACGTGATGTAATCATAGCCTGTGACTTTAAGTCGGCTGAAGACACTTTTGCGTTCCTCGACAAGTTCAACGGGGAGAAGCGCAAGCCTTTTCTGAAGATCGGCATGGAACTCTACTACGCCGAAGGTCCTTCGATCGTGCGCGAGATCAAACGCAGAGGACACCGCATCTTCTTGGATCTGAAGTTACACGACATTCCCAATACGGTACGCAAGGCGATGGCCGTGCTGTCGAACCTCGATGTCGATATGTGTAACGTCCACGCTGCGGGCACCATCGAGATGATGCGTGCCGCCAAGGAAGGTCTGACGCGCGCCGACGGCAGCCGTCCGTTGCTGATCGCCGTGACGCAACTCACCTCGACAAGCGAGGAACGTATGCAGAACGAACTTCTGATCAACGCTTCGATCAACGATACGATCGTGAAGTATGCCCGCAATACGAAGGAGGCAGGGCTGGACGGCGTGGTTTGCTCGCCGCTGGAGGCCGGCATGGTGCATGAGGCTTGCGGTGAGGATTTCCTGACGATCACTCCCGGCGTGCGTTTTGCCGACGGTCAGGTGGGCGATCAGGTGCGTGTCACCACGCCCGCCCGTGCGCGTGAGATCGGTTCGGACTTCATCGTCGTAGGTCGCCCCGTGACGCAGGCCGAAGATCCCGTGGCCGCTTACCGCCGCTGCGTGAAAGAATTTTGCGGAGAAGAGTAAAAAATCCCTTTAAAACACATTTGAACCATGGAAAAGCAGATTGCTAAAGATTTATTGTCGATCGGTGCCGTATTTTTGCGTCCCGAAGAGCCGTTCACTTGGGCAAGCGGCATCAAAAGCCCGATTTATTGCGACAACCGTCTGACGCTGACGGCCGTTGAGGTGCGTAAGCACGTCGAGGCAGGTCTGGCCGAGATCGTCCGTACGAAATTCCCCGATGCCGAAGTGCTGATGGGTACTTCGACGGCAGGTATTGCACACGCCGCCATCACGGCAACGATCCTCGACATGCCGATGGGTTATGTCCGTTCGGGCAATAAGGACCACGGTCGTCAGAACCGCATCGAAGGCAAATTGGAGAAAGGTCAGAAGGTCGTTGTGATCGAAGATCTGATCTCGACGGGCGGTTCGTGCATCGAGGTGGTCGATGCCTTGCGCGAGGCCGGTGCCGAGGTGCTGGGTGTGGCTTCGATCTTCACCTACGGTCTGAAGAAGGGCGTGGAGCGCATGAAGGAGGCCGATGTCGTCAATTACAGCCTTTCGAACCTCGACACGCTGGTTGAGGTGGCTGCCGAAGAGGGCTACATCAAGGTGGAGGACAAAGCCCGCCTGATCCAGTTCCGCAACAATCCTTCGGACGAGAGCTGGATGAAGAAATAAACAGGGTTAGTTTGGGTTAATTGAAAAACGAACGAATTATGCGACACTTGATAGATCCGACCGATCTCACACGCGAGGAGATCGAACAAATTGTAGCCTTGGGCGAGGACATCATCGCTCATCGCGAGAAGTACCGCGAGGCATGCAAAGGCAAGAAACTCGCCACGTTGTTCTACGAGCCTTCGACCCGTACGCGACTGAGTTTTACGGCGGCAATGATGGAGTTGGGCGGTGACGTGCTGGGATTCTCGAATGCCAACTCGTCGTCGGTGACCAAGGGCGAGAGCGTGGCCGATACGGTACGCGTGATCAGTTCCTTTGCCGACATCATCGCCATGCGTCATTTCAAGGAGGGGGCACCGCTTGTGGCTTCGCAATATGCCACCATCCCCGTGATCAATGCCGGTGACGGCAGTCACGCCCACCCGACACAGACCCTGACGGATCTTCTTACGATCAAACGCGAGAAGGGGCGTCTCGATCATCTGACCATCGGTTTCTGCGGAGACTTGAAATTCGGTCGGACGGTGCATTCGCTGATCAAGGCCTTGTCGCGCTACGAGGGGGTGAACGTCATCCTGATTTCGCCTGAGGAATTGCGTCTGCCCGACTATATGTTGCAGGAGATGCAGGCCTATTCGAATCTTACGTTCCGCGAGGTGCGTACCATGGAGGAAGTGATGCCGGAGTTGGATATCCTCTACATGACGCGCGTCCAGAAGGAGCGTTTTTTGGACGAGGAGGAGTTCGACCGCGTGAAGGACAGTTTCGTGCTCGATACCGAGAAGATGAAGGTTGCCAAGAACGACATGATCGTCCTTCATCCGCTGCCGCGTGTCAATGAGATCACGCGCGAGGTGGACAAGGATCCACGAGCCGCTTATTTCCGTCAGGTAGAGAACGGTAAGTTTGTGCGTATGGCATTGATCCTTACCCTTTTGAAATATGCCGAGAAAGCACCCGCCGAAGGTGCGGCTCCGCGATACTCGGAGCCTTTCGAGATCAACCGCCATGTATGTCACCACCACAGTTGCATCTCCCAGACGGAGGATGTCGATCAGCTGTTCCGCCGTTCGGAAGACGGTACGTTGCGCTGCGCATACTGCGAGACCCGTTTGAAGTAGGATTCTCCTGCTCCAAGATTTGTTTTTTTGCCAAAAGAAGTTATGACAATATTCGTAACTTCTTTTGGCAATTTTTTTAAGAAATTATTCAATTTATTTTTAATAAAATTTATACCTTTGCGGGGTAAAATGGTATAGTGTAGGTTATGCGATCAGATCCGACCGGCAGAATATTAAATTTTGACGGGCGAGTCGCAATGGGCAATTTTGCGACGAATTGCGATCGTGATCGTATTCGTGTAGTGTGAAATGTATGAAAAACGATATGAAGCCGTCCGAGAGCAAAATCTTTGATGGGCGTTGTCGTGTGGGTATATGAACGAACATTAAATATTTAAGTATTAAGTATAAAAGAAAAAAATAACTAAAATTGATTTTATGAAGTAAATCCCAATCAAAAAACTGCCGTGTAAAACAATTATATTCCCCAGAAGGAATATCGCTACAGCCGGATGGCGTATGATCCGGAAGTCTTCGTTTGGAGGCGAGAAAATTAATCTAACTTAGATGTATGAAAATTAAAGACTCTGTAAGAGTGAAATACCTCTTACCTCTTTTCATGATTGCGCTCAGTTTCACACCGGGGCAGGCGCAGGCTCATGATGTTCCCGCCGTACAGCAGGTGTCGGAAACCTTTGTGGAGGGCGGAACACAGAATGAAGCTCCCAAGAGCTTGAAAGTAAGTGGTCGCGTAGTGGACAAGAACGGTGAAGCCGTCATCGGTGCCGCCGTTATGGTCAAGGGTACGACCACGGGTACAAGTACGGATATCGACGGTAAATTCGAACTGGACGTGAAAAATCCCGAAACGGCTGTTCTGGAGTTCAGTTATCTGGGTTTTCAGACTCAGGAGGTCAAGGTCGGTACACGTACCTCGTTTATGATCACGATGGTCGATCAGTCGGTGAGCATGGATGCCGTAGTGGTAACCGCACTCGGTATCAAGCGTTCGGAGAAGGCTCTGTCATACAACGCACAGCAGGTCAAGGCCGACGACATCATCGCCAACAAGGATGTAAACTTCGTAAATTCGTTGAACGGTAAGGTTGCCGGTGTCACGATCAACGCTTCTTCGTCGGGTGTCGGCGGTGCGTCGAAGGTTGTGATGCGTGGTGAGAAATCCATTCTTCAGTCGTCGAACGCTCTGTATGTGATCGACGGTGTGCCTATGTTCGCGCCTTCGTCGGCAGCCGGTATGGAGTTCGATTCGCGCGGTACTTCGGAACCGATCGCCGATATGAACCCTGAGGACATCGAGTCGATGACCGTGTTGAACGGTGCAGCCGCAGCCGCACTTTACGGTTCGGATGCAGCCAACGGTGCCATCATCATTACCACCAAGAAGGGTAAGGCAGGTACGTTGAGCGTAACCGTATCGAGCAACACCGAGATTTCGACTCCGTTCATTATGCCCGAATTTCAGAACCGTTACGGCACGGGAGATCTGCTTTCGCCCACGCCTCAGCCCACGCGCAGTTGGGGCAAACTGCTCAACGAGTCGAACTATCGCGGTTATGATCCCAAGGACGATTACTTCCAAGTCGGTGTGACGGGTACCGAGAGCATTTCGCTGACCGCAGGTAGCGAGAAGAACCAAACCTACTTCTCGGCTGCTGCCGTTGATTCGCGCGGCATCATTCCCAACAACAGTTACGACCGTTACAACTTTACGTTCCGCAACACCACCAACTTCCTCAAGGACAAGATCTCGCTGACCGTAGGTGCCAGTTACATCAAGCAGGAGGATCGCAACATGACCAATCAGGGTATCTACAACAACCCGTTGGTGGGTGCTTATCTGTTCCCGCGTGGCGACGATTGGGCCGACATCAAAATGTTCGAGCGTTACAATCCCGCCCGTAAGATCTATATGCAGTACTGGCCGGTCGGTGATGCCGGTATGACCATGCAGAATCCTTACTGGATCAATTACCGTAACTTGCGTGAGGGAAACAAAGACCGTTACATGTTCAACGCATCGCTTTCGTACAAGATTCTCGATTGGCTGACCATTTCGGGTCGTTTGAATGTCGATAACTCCGTTTCGGATTACGAGGAGAAGTTCTACGCTTCGACCAATACGCAGCTGACCGAGAGTTCGAACCGTGGTTTGTATGGTATGAGCCGCGCCAAGGATCGCCAGACCTATGGTGACTTCATGGTGAACATCAACAAGACGTGGGACGACTGGTCGTTCATGGCCAACATCGGTGCTTCGATCGCCGACATCAAGGCCGACAACATGCGCGTCCGCGGTCCTATCGCCGACGGTTCGGAGAACTTCGGTGACGAGAAGCCCGGTCTGACGAACTTCTTCGCCATCCAGAACCTGAGCCCCAGCAAGACCGAGAAGATGCAGGAGGGTTGGCGCGAGCAGACCCAGTCGATCTTCGCATCGTTCGAGGTGGGTTACAAAGGTACTTACTATCTGACGCTTACGGGGCGTAACGACTGGCCTTCGCAGTTGGCAGGCCCTCACTCGAAAACCAAATCGTTCTTCTATCCTTCGGTCGGAGGTTCGATTGTCTTGTCGCAGTTGATCGGCAATATGCCCAAGAACCTCTCGTATATCAAACTTCGTGGTTCGTTTGCTTCGGTGGGTGTTGCCTTCGAGCGTTTCCTTGCGAACCCCCGCTACCAGTGGAGCCAGAAACTCGGACAGTGGACCGAAATGACCAACTACCCGCTCTCGAACCTCAAACCGGAGCGTACGAAGTCGTGGGAGATCGGTCTTACGATGCGCTTCCTGAAGCACTTCGAGTTGGATGCCACCTATTATAATGCAAAGACCTCGAACCAGACCTTCGATCCGGATATCCCCGTATCGGGTTGGTCGAAACTCTATTTGCAGACCGGTTCGGTTCGTAACCGCGGTATCGAGTTGGCGTTGAACTACCACAACACTTGGGGCAAGTTCTCGTGGAACTCGTCCTACACCGTGTCGTCGAACAGCAACCGCATTACTTCGCTGTCGGATAACGCCGTGAACCCGCAGACGGGCGAGAGCCTGAACCTTTCGCTGCTCAACATGGGCGGTCTGGGTGATGCCCGCTTCCTGTTGAAGGAAGGCGGTTCGATGGGTGACCTCTACTCGCTCGTCGATCTCAAGCGCGACAGCAACAACAACATCCTGATCGACTACGACGGTTCGATCAAGCGCGAAACCATCAAGGATCCCGACAACTACGTGAAACTCGGCAGCGTGCTGCCCGATGCCAACATGGCATGGAACAACAGTTTCAAGTACGGCAACTTCAATATGGGCTTTTTGGTGACGGCTCGTCTGGGCGGTATCGTATTCTCGCGTACGCAGGCTATTTTGGATGACTTCGGTGTTTCGGAGGCTACGGCAGTTGCCCGCGACAGAGGTTATTCGATGACCCCCGGCGGTGACTTCATCGCTCCGCAGAAGTGGTATGCAGCCATCGGCGGCGGTAACTCGGTTCCCCAGTATTACACCTACTCGGCAACCAACGTCCGTCTGCAGGAGGCTTCGATCGGTTATACGATTCCCCGCAAGGCGTTGCGCGGTGTTTGCGAAATCACCGTGTCGCTCGTCGGCCGTAACCTTTGGATGATTTACAACAAGGCTCCGTTTGATCCCGAAAATGTCGCTTCGACCGGTAACTTCTATCAGGGTATCGACTACTTCATGATGCCCGCCATGCGCAACATTGGTTTCAACGTAAGACTTAAATTCTAAAAGCATCTAAAACTATGAAATATACCTTTAGTAAAATTTTTGCCGGCCTCATGCTCTTCGGAGCCGTGTCGTGTACGGCAAATTATGAGGAGATCAACTCGAATCCTTATCAGCCGGGAGATCTGATTGCGGACGATTATGGTCTGGGTGCTGCGATGAATGCGCTGGCCGGTTGCGTGATCTCGCCGGATGTCAATACGACGCAGTTCACCGACTGTCTGTTGGGCGGTACGCAGGGCGGTTACTTCGCCGATGCCAACGCCAACTGGAAATCGACCATCTCGAACTACAACCCGACCGATGACTGGACGCGAGTATTCCTGAAGAGTGACAAGGTGATCCCGATCCTCTACTCGAACCTCAATGTCATCAAGAGTTTCTCGGAGCAGTCGAATAATCCCGTACCTCTGGCTATTGCCAATGTGATCAAGGTTGCCACGATGCACCGTGTGGCTGATACGTTCGGCCCGATCCCTTACTCGGAGATTGGTGCCGACGGTAAGATCGCCACTCCTTATGATTCGTTGGAGAAGGTTTACGACAAGTTCTTCGAGGAGTTGGATGAGGCCGTCAAGGTGCTGACCGAGAATCAGAACGCAGCCCTCGTAAAGGAAGCGGACTACGTATATGGTGGTGACATCAAGAAGTGGATCAAGTTTGCCAACTCGCTGAAACTGCGTCTTGCGCTCCGTATCGCCGAGGTCGCTCCCGCCAAGGCTCGTGAAATGGCCGAATCGGCTGTCAGCAGCGAACTGGGCGTGATCACGACCAACGACGAGAACGCAACGTGGAAGTACTTCGGTACGATTTCCAACCCGATGAACGTCGCCGTAAACTACAACAAGGTCGATATCCACGCGGACGGCAGCAAGTGCCTTACGTCGGGTGATACCCACGCCGCCGCCGACATCATCTGCTACATGAACGGTTACAACGACCCCCGCCGCGAGTTCTATTTCTCGAAGTCGGAGTGGGAGGGTCTCGATTACTGCGGTCTTCGTCGCGGTATCGTAATTCCCGATCACGTAACCGTCGGTCACAAATATTCGGGTGTGAAGATCGACCCCGCAGCACCTGCCATCTGGATGAATGCTGCCGAGGTAGCCTTCCTACGTGCCGAGGGTACGGCCGTTTACGGGTTCAACATGGGCGGTTCGGCCGAGCAGTTCTACAATGACGGTATCCGTCTGTCGTTCGAGCAGTGGGGTGCAGGCGACGCCGCAGCCTACATGGCCGACAACAAGTCGAAACCCGAAATTTACAATGACCCCAATTCGGTGAATACCTTCAACGAGCAGTTGTCGAACATCACGGTACAGTGGAAGAGCGGAGCCTCGAAAGAGGAGATGCAGGAGCGTATCCTCATCCAGAAGTGGATCGCCAACTACCCGCTGGGTAACGAGGCTTGGGCCGACTATCGTCGTACGGGTCTTCCCCACCTGATCCCCGTTTCGGCCAACTTCAGTAACGGTGAGGTTCTGTCGAGCCGTGGTGCACGCCGTATGCGTTATCCTCTGGACGAGTACATCTCGAACACGGAGAACGTATCGAATGCCGTAAGCAACTATCTGGGTGGTCCCGATCTGATGTCAACCGATCTGTGGTGGGCACGTAAAAACTAAAACACATAACCGATTATGAAAAATATCATGAAGAAAGGTTTGTCGTTCTCGTGCATGATGGCGGCATCGCTCTTTGCCTTTTCGTCCTGCTCGGATTGGACGGAGGTAGAGGCTGTCGATGTGGTTACGCCCCAGATCGACGAACAACTCAAGGCAGATTATATCGAGAATCTGAAACAATATAAGAACTCGGATCACAAGGTGGTCATCGTGACCTTCGACAACAAGACCGAGCGTCCCGCCAACCAGTCGGAGCATCTGACCGTGCTGCCCGACAGCATCGACGTGATCTCGATGATGAACCCCACGGCGATCAACGACGTGATGACCGAGGAGATCAAGCGTGTCCGCGAGAAGGGTACGCGCATCATCTATGACGTGAACTACGCTCCGATCGAGTTGGAGTGGAACCAGATGGTCAAGGAGGACACCGAGGGTAAACTTACCGAAGAAGACGCTCTGGCACACATCGCAAAGCGTGCCGCCGAGCAGTTGGCCGTATGCGACCAGTTGGGTTACGACGGTGTGACGTTCACCTACATGGGTAAATCGGAAGTCAGCATGAAAGTGCCTGAGAAGGCTCGTTATGCAGCCCGTCAGAACAGTTTCATGAAGGCCGTGTCGGATTGGCGTTCGGCTCACACCGGTCACTTCTGCGCATTTGTCGGCAACCCTCAGTATCTGGTTGAGGCACAGGGCGATCTGCTGTCGAAATGTGACTACGTAATCCTCCCCACCGATGCCGCAAAAGATATGGACGAATTGACGGTGAAGGCTTTCGCCGCCATGGAGAAACCCTTCTGCCCGAAGGATCGTTTCATCGTGGCAGCCCAGACGGTTCGCCCCGATGACGAGAAGCAGATTTACGGTTATTTCGGTACGTTTGATGCCGAGGGCAACCGCATGCGTTCGATCTACGGATCGGCCGTATGGTGCGCCGAGCCTTCGGAGCATTTCACCCGTGCAGGACTTATGATCTGCAATGCTCATTTAGATTATTTCGATTCCACATTGGTTTATGGCAACATCCGTGAGGCCATCAACATCATGAATCCTTCATCTAAAAACTAACGAACCATGAAATTAAATCAATTAGTATTGATGTTCGCAGCCGTTGCCGCTCTTGCGTTTACGGGCTGCAAACATGACGATGAGGCCGCGCATCATTTCGATAACAAACTCTATTTCACGACGAATGCCGTGACGGACGATCTGCTGATCAAGGCCGACGTGCAAGAGGCTTCGCGTTCGATGTCCGTGCGTCTGGCTCTGCCTGCCGAGCGCGACATCTGCGTGACGATCGGTGCAAATCCCGACCTGACCGAGTTCTACAACAAGTCGTATGGTGACGAGGCCGAGACGCTCGATGCAAAATATTACGAAATCCCCGAAAACCGGTTCAACATCAAGAAGGGCGACATCACGACCGATGATCTGGTGATCAACTTCAAGAATACCGGTGAACTGGATGCCAAGAAGCGTTATGTATTGCCCGTTTCGATCCTCTCGATCGAGGGTGTCGATGTACTCCAGAGCAAGAGCACGCTGTTCTTCGTATTCAAGGGTGCCGCATTGATCAACGTCGTTGCCAACATCGCCGAGATGCACTTCCCCGTATCGTGGTGCGACGGTGACTTGAACAAAGTACGTTCGATGAAGAGCGTGACGATCGAGTGTCTGGTACGCAGTGAGGATTGGTCGGGCGGCCGTGAGGGTGTCATCCTGAGTTCGATCATCGGTATCGAGGGCAAGTTCCTGATCCGTATCGGTGATGCCGACCGTCCCTGCGATCAACTTCAGCTGGTTACGCCTACGGGTAACTGGCCTGCTCCCAACGCTGCTCCCGCGCTTCCCGTAAACGAGTGGATTCACATCGCCATCGTATGGGATGCCACCACGGGTGACCGTATCTACTATCAGAACGGTGTTGCCGTGGCTCAGGATACCAATGCTTCGGGTACGGTGACCCTTCTGGGCGAGTGCTATGTCGGCAAGTCGTATGACGACCTGCGTTGGTTGCCGGGCGAGATTTCGGAGTTGCGCGTATGGAACGTACAGCGTTCGGCCGAAGATATTGCCACGCACATGTATCAGGTAGATCCCAAGAGCGAGGGACTGGTGGCTTACTGGCACTTCAACGAGGGTGACGGCAGCGTCATCAAGGATGCAACCGACGACAAGACCGATCTGACAGGTACGGCTGCTCCCAAGTGGGTACCCGTAGAGTTGCCCGCTCTCAAATAATGCGAACTTAAAACAGACTAAGCAGATATGAATAGCAAATATTTTAAATCGACACTCTGTTCGGCCGCCGTTGTGGCATTGTCGCTTGTGATGGGCGTATCGTGTACGGCCGACGATGTGGTTGCCGGCAAGGACATTGATTTCGATCACATGGAGTCGATCTACGACACGAAGGTGATCATGCAGGATGCCCGCACGGCCAAGTCGATGAACATTATCGACCTTTACAAGGAGGGTTACAAAGCCGAACTCAGAATCAACCTGACGAAGGCTCTGGAGGCTCCCGTGACGTTTGAGGTTTCGGTGGACGGCGAGTATGTGGATGCCTACAACAAGGCCAACGAGACCGAGTACAGACTCTTTCCCGGTGCGGTGACGCCGGGTGATGCTCCTTCGGTTACGATCGAGGCGGGCAAGACGCAGGCCGTGGTGGAGGTGAACATTCCTTCGGCCGAGTTGGAGGAGGGTGTGGACTACATGCTCCCCGTGAAGGTTGTTTCGGCAAACGACCAACTGACGCTCAACGAGAAAGAGACCCGTTGCGTGTATGTCATCAACGACATGGTGAAGGTTTCGGACTGCTTCAAGGGCGATGATCTTCCCAAAGGTTTCCTCTTCTTCGAGGTGAATGATGCCAACCCGCTGAATGCTCTGGCTTTTGAGTTGGAGAACGGCAAACTCTTGTGGGATGCTGTGGTGCTGTTCGCAGCCAACATCAACTACGACGAGGAGGCCGGTCGTCCCTTCGTAAAGTGCAACCAGAACGTACAGTTCCTGCTCGACAACCACGAGACCTTCCTCCAGCCGCTGCGTAAGCGCGGTATCAAGGTACTGTTGGGTCTGTTGGGCAATCACGATGCTGCGGGTCTTGCACAACTCTCGAAGCAGGGTGCCAAGGACTTCGCCGCCGAGATCGCCCGCTACTGCGAGGCTTATCAGTTAGACGGTGTGAACTACGATGACGAGTACTCGAACGCTCCCGATCTGGATAACCCCGCATTCGACCATGCAGGTTCCGATGCTGCCGCACGCCTGTGCTACGAGACGAAACTGGCCATGCCGGATCGTCTGGTGACGGTTTACGACTGGGGTCAGATGTACGGTACGGATTCGGTGGACGGTGTCGATGCCGACGAGTGGTTGGATGTGGTTGTTCCGAACTACGGTGCTCACGCTTATCCCGTAGGCAAGATATCGAAGAAAAAGTGTGCCGGTATCGCTGCCGAGTTCAACGGCGGTTTCGGCGACAGCCTGAACGAGCGCAACGCCCGTATGATCCTCGACGAGGGTTACGGCTGGCACATGGGCTTCGCTCCCGATCCCATGAAGGCCGATGACGGCATGGTTCGCCGCAACCACTGGAAGACGATCTTCGGTCGCCTGTCGGGTGCCGAACTCTTCTACGGTTGCAAACTCAAGGATCCGACCATTTTCTACAAGAAGAACGATCCCAAACCCTATGTTTATCCCGACGAACTTCCGTTGAGACGATAAACGGAAATCCTGACAGATTGCGCTTCGGAAACCGATCGGTTTCCGAAGCGTTTTTTTGTCCGGAGGACGACATAAATGTCGGTCGGTCATCGAATTTATGTTAAGACGGTATTTGTTCGGATCTTTTGTCGGATAGACTTTTTTTATAGCGTAGTTTTTCGTATTTTTGGACGCTGAAAAACGTATTAATCCAAACAAACTCTTTTATGAAAAATCAAGTAGCCAATCCGCTGAAGTGGGTTCCCTCGCTTTATTTTGCCATGGGTCTTCCGTTCGTGGTGCTGAATATGGTTTCTGTGGTGATGTTCAAGGATTTGGGCGTGTCGGATGCCCGGATCGCATTCTGGACGTCGCTGATCATGTGGCCGTGGACGATCAAGTTCCTGTGGAGCCCGTTTCTCGAAATTTTCCGTACCAAGAAATTCTTTGTCGTTGCCACGCAGTTGATCAGCGGCGTTTTCTTCGGACTTGCGGCTTTGGCGTTGCATCTTCCCTCGTTCTTCGCAATCGGCATCGCGCTGTTTGCCGTGGTGGCGTTCAGTGGTGCAACCCACGACATTGCTGCCGACGGTATCTACATGGAGGCTCTCGACGAGAAGGATCAGGCAAAATACATCGGCTGGCAGGGTGCATTCTATAACCTCGCAAAACTGGTCGCCACGGGCGGTCTGGTCTGGCTGGCAGGTTGGCTCTACGGACGCTTCGCCGGAGAGAACCCTCAGATGCAGGCATCATTCGATGCTTATGTGCAGTCGTGGACGATCATCTTCTTCGTGTTGGGCATTGTGCTGGTGCTGCTCGGCCTGTATCACAGCCGCCGTCTGCCGTCGCCCGCCGTCGAACATAAAAAGGAGGCTTCGCTCCGGGAGGGTCTGAACGGACTGAAGGAGGTCATCACCGATTTCTTCACTAAGAAACACATCTGGTTCTACATCGCATTCATCATCCTCTACCGTTTGGGCGAGGGTTTCGTGATGAAGATCGTACCCCTGTTCCTGAAGGCCGACGTCGAGTCGGGCGGTCTGGCTCTTTCGAACCAGCAGATCGGTCTGTACTACGGTACGTTCGGTGCGGGTGCATTCCTGTTGGGATCGTTGCTCGCAGGTTACTACATTGCACACTTCGGTCTGAAACGCACACTTTTCACGCTGTGCTGCATCTTCAACATCCCGTTTGTCGTTTACGCCCTGCTTGCGATGTTCCAGCCCTCGTCGATGTGGCTGATCGGTGGCAGTATCGTACTGGAGTACTTCGGTTACGGTTTCGGATTTGTGGGTCTGACCCTCTTCATGATGCAGGAGGTCGCTCCCGGCAAACACCAGATGGCACACTACGCATTCGCTTCGGGTATCATGAACCTTTCGGTGATGGTGACCGGTGCCGTGTCGGGTTATCTGAGCGATGCGCTGGGTTATGCCGATTTCTTCATGACCGTCATGCTCTTTACGATCCCCGCATTCATCGTGACGTGGCTCGTGCCCTTTAAGAAATCGGAGGGTGCGAAGAACCTTTGTGTACTGATCGTTGCAGGCGTCATGGCTTTGTCGGCGGTAAGTTGCTCGACCGACAAAGACGAACCCGTACTGATCCCCGCACCGCAGGAGGTGACCGAAACGGAGGGTTCGCTTAATATCAAAAACGAATTGAATCTCTATGCGGACTGCTCGCCCGAAATCGCGGAGCGTCTGACGGCATTCCTCTCGACGACCGACATCCGTTTCAAGACGGTCGGGGAGCCTGCGTCGGAAAAATTCCTCAATCTGATGATCTCTTCGGATGTTTCGATTCCCGCATCGGAGGAGGGTTATCTTCTGACCGTCACGGACAAGGGTGTCGAGATCAAGGCACTGACCGAAACGGGTCTTTTCTACGGTGTTCAGTCTTTGGCACAACTCTATGCCGTAAATGGCAAAACTATTAAGACACAGCGTATTAAGGATTATCCTCGATTTGCTTATCGTGGTCTGATGCTCGACGTGTCGCGTAATTTCAACACCAAGGAGTTTGTCATCAGACAGATGCAGGTGATGGCTTCCCTGAAACTCAACCGCCTGCACCTCCACCTGACCGATGCCGCGGGTTGGCGTCTTGAGATCGACCGCTATCCCGAACTTACGGACATCGCCGCATGGCGCATCGGCAAGACGTGGCAGAACTGGCAGGACGAGGGTAAGAAATACGCCCATGAAGGCGATGCAAACGCTTCGGGCGGTTACTATACGAAGGACGACATCCGCGAGATTCTGGCCGAGGCAGCCCGTCTGCATATCACGGTGATCCCTGAAATCGAGTTGCCGGGTCACTCGGACGAAGTGCTGGCCGTATATCCCGAATTGTCTTGTTCGGGAGAACCGAACAAGAACGGCGAGTTCTGCATCGGCAACGAAAAGACTTTTGAGTTTCTGGAGAACGTGCTTACCGAAGTGATTGACCTCTTCCCCTCGGAGTATATCCACATCGGTGGTGACGAGGCAGGTAAGGGTGCTTGGAAAGTCTGCCCGAAATGCCGGAAGCGCATGAAGCAGGAGGGCTTGAAGTCGGTCGATGAGTTGCAGAGTTACACGATCAAACGCATCGAGCGTTTCCTGATCGCCCACAACCGCCGTCTGCTCGGTTGGGATGAGATCCTCGAAGGCGGCCTTGCGCCCGAAGCCACCGTCATGTCGTGGCGTGGTGAGGATGGCGGCCGTGCCGCCGCCGCACAAGGTCACGAAGTGATCATGACCCCCGGTGCATATTGCTATTTCGATGCTTATCAGGATGATCCCGAGTCCGAGCCGCAGGCCATGTCGGGTTATCTCCCCTTGAATAAAGTTTATGCCTACGATCCCGCCCCCCAAGAGATGGAGGGTCGCGAATTTGTGCAGGGTGTGCAGGCCAATCTCTGGACGGAGTTCGTCCCGACACCCGAACACACCGAGTATATGCTCTATCCGCGTCTGTTCGCTTTGGCGGAGGTCGCTTGGACAGCCCCCGAAAAGAAGGACTACGAGGATTTTTACCGTCGTGCCCTGACGCTGTGCAACCGTGTGCGCGAAATGGGGTATAACGCTTTCGATTTGAACAAGGAGACGGGAGAGCGTCCCCAATCGCTTCGGAAAGAGGAGCATCTGGCCGTGGGCTGCCCTGTCAAGTATAATTGCAAGTGGCATTCTAAATACCCCGCCGACGAGGCAGCCACGCTGACCGACGGTCTGCACGGTTCGTGGAACTACTCGACGCGCTGGCAGGGGTTCCTCTCGCATGATTTTGAAGTCGAGATCGACCTCGGAGAGCGTAAAGCGGTGAAGGAGGTTTCGGCCGATTTCATACAGTGGCATTCGGCGTGGATCTGGTTGCCCAAAGAGGTGATTGTTGCGTTGTCGGACGATGGCGAAAACTTCCGTGAGGTGGGGCGCATCGGTCACGAGACCCCCACGACGGAACGCCGCCCGATGTACCGGAATTTCGCATGGAAGGGTACCGACACGGCGCGTTACATCCGCTATACGGCTCTGATCAACCCCGAAGTGGGCAGTTGGCTGTTTACCGACGAAATCTCGGTACACTAAACCCCGACGAAAACACGTTAAAAAACACAAGAGATAAATATTCAATCTGTAAATCAAACCAATTATGAGTGATTTGAAAATTGTGGGGCAGAGTCTGCCCGATATGCCTTGGGAGAATCGTCCCGAAGGTTCGAAAGAAGTGATGTGGCGTTTCTCGGCCAACCCGATTATCCCGCGTGATTTGCTTTCTACGTCGAACAGTATTTTCAATTCTGCAGTCGTACCTTTCAAGAAGGGTAAATATAACTATGCGGGTGTGTTCCGTTGCGACGATACCAATCGCCGTATGCGCATTCATGCCGGTTTCTCGATGGACGGTATCAACTGGGATATCAATGAGGAGGATTTCAAACTGGTGGGTGCCGATCCCGAAGTTGCCGAGTGGGTTTATGGTTATGACCCGCGCGTTGCCAAGATCGACGACAAGTACTACGTAACGTGGTGCAACGGCTACTACGGCCCGACGATCGGTGTGGCTTGGACGGAGGATTTCGAAACGTTCCACCAAGTGGAAAACGCATTCCTGCCGTACAACCGCAACGGTGTGATGTTCCCCCGCAAGATCAACGGTAAATTCGCCATGTTGTCGCGTCCGAGCGATACGGGGCATACGCCTTTCGGTGATATTTTCTACTCGGAGTCGCCCGATTTGGAGTACTGGGGACACCACCGCCATGTCATGTCGCCCGCACCCTTCGAGGTGAGCGCATGGCAGTGCATGAAGATCGGAGCAGGCCCCGTGCCCATCGAGACGAGCGAGGGATGGCTGTTGTTCTACCACGGCGTACTGCGTTCGTGCAACGGCTATGTCTATGCTTTCGGTTCGGCTCTGCTCGATCTGGAGCAGCCATGGAAGGTCAATGCCCGCAGCGGTCCGTATCTGATCTCGCCGCGCGAAACGTACGAGTGTATGGGTGACGTGCCCAACGTAACGTTCCCCTGCGCTTCGTTACATGATCCCGATACGGGTCGTGTGGCCGTTTACTACGGTTGCGCCGATACCGTGACGGGTCTGGCTTTCGGTTACATTCCCGAAATCGTCGAATTTACCAAGAAAAACAACATCTTAAAATAAAGCGTAATGTATAGCAACGACAAGCGTGTGGTCATCACGCTCGATGCAGGCGGCACGAACCTCGTGTTCGGCGCAATGCGCGGCAATGAGTATATCGTCGATCCGATCACGAAGCCTTCACAGGCCGATGATCTTGATCGTTGTCTGGCTACGATGGTCGAGGGATTTCAGGCTGTAATCGCAAAAATCGAAGAGCAGCCCGTGGCCATCAGTTTCGCATTTCCCGGCCCGGCGGATTATCCCCACGGCATCATCGGCGGCTTCCTGCCCAACTTCCCCTCGTTCCGCGAGGGAGTGGCTCTGGGGCCGTTCCTCGAACATAAGTTCGGGATCCCCGTGTTCATCAACAACGACGGCGACCTGTTCGGTTACGGCGAGGCTTTGGGAGGTGCTCTTCCCGAAATCAACGCCCGTCTGGAGAAGGCAGGCAGTGCAAAACGCTATAAGAACCTGATCGGTTACACGTTCGGTACGGGGTTCGGTATCGGTGTGGTGGTGGACAACCACCTGAACCGAGGCGATAACTCGTGCTGCGAGACTTTCTGTCTGCGCCACAAGAAAATGCCCGAAATCATCGTTGAGGACGGTGTGGCGGTGCGAGCCATCAAGCGTGTATATGCCGAGGAGTCGGGCGACAGGGATCACAAGTTCGAACCCAAGGATATTTGCGAAATTGCCGAAGGCAAGCGCGAGGGTAATGTGGAGGCTGCGAAGAAGGCTTTTGCCGAACTGGGCGAGATTGCCGGTGACGCGATGGCTACGGCCGTAACGCTGATCGACGGTCTGATCGTCATCGGCGGCGGGATCACGGCAGCCCGCAAGTGGTTCATGCCCGCACTTCTGAAGGAACTGCGCGCGAAGATGCACACGTTGGGCGGCGATACGCTCAACCGCGTGCAGATGGAGGTTTATGACTTGGACGACGAGGCCGAATTTAAGGATTTTGCCCGTGGCGAGAGTCGTCCCCTGAAGGTATATGGCACGGATCTGACGGTGAACTACGACCCGAAGAAGCGTGTCGGCGTGATGATCTCGAAGATGGGTGCAAGCCGTGCCATTTCGGTCGGTGCTTACGCCTTTGCCCTGTCGATGCTCGACGAGCAGAAATAAAAGAGACGGACTTTGAAGAAAAGTCTGTTCCGACAAGCAATTGTTTCCACCTTGAACTCCTTTTTCCCACGGGAAATGGGGGTTCGAGGTGGTTCGGAATAAGAAGACCAGTTAAAAACATAAAAAATGATGTATAAATTCAATCCCATTCTGAAAACCATTATCTGGGGCGGCGAGAAAATCGTTCCCTACAAACAACTTGTTTCCGATCAGAAATCGGTCGGTGAGAGTTGGGAACTTTCGGGTGTGAAGGGTTCCGAGTCGGTGGTCGCCGACGGCCCTTATGCAGGCAAGACGCTGCCCGAACTGATCGACCTTTTGAAGGGTGATCTGGTGGGTAAAAAGGTATATGAGAAACACGGCAACGAGTTCCCGCTGCTGATCAAGTTCATCGACGCGCGCAAGGATCTTTCGATTCAGGTGCACCCCGACGACGAACTCTCGCACAAACGCCACGGCAAGAACGGCAAGACGGAGATGTGGTACGTGGTGGGTGCCGATAAGGGGGCACACTTGCTGTCGGGTTTCTCGAAAAAGGTAACTCCCGAAGAGTATGCCGCCAAGGTCGCCGACAATACGCTGACCGACGTGCTGACCAACTACGAGGTACACGAGGGCGATGTATTCTTCCTGCCGGCAGGCCGTGTACACGCCATTGGGGCGGGTTCGTTTGTCGCCGAGATCCAGCAGACGTCGGACGTGACCTACCGCATCTACGACTACGGTCGTCTGGGTGCTGACGGAAAACCCCGCGAACTGCACGTGGAGTTGGCGAAGGATGCCATCGACTTCCGTGTCGAGGACGACTACCGCACGCACTATACCGGGAAGAAAAACGAAGGCGTGGAACTGGTTCGTTGCAACTACTTCATCACTTCGGTTTACGATACCGACCGCGAAACGGAGATTTCGATGGAGGGTCTCGATTCGTTCATGGTGGTCATGGGACTTGAGGGACGCGGTGTGATCCGTGACAACGAAGGCAACGAGATCCCCGTACATCAGGGCGAAACGGTACTCGTTCCCGCAACGACCCGTTTGCTGAAATTGATTCCTGAGAACCATCTTAAAGTCCTCACCAGTCACTTATGATGCTTAAAAAACTAATTTTTGCTACGGCGGCACTCCTCCTTTTGAGGAGTGCACTTGCCGTGCAACCTGTCGAACGGGTCAATCCGTTTATCGGCACAACGAACTTCGGCACGACCAATCCGGGTGCGGTGCTCCCCAACGGAATGATGTCGGTGGTGCCGTTCAACGTGATGGGTTCCGACGACAACGTATTTGATAAGGATGCCCGTTGGTGGTCTACGCCTTACGAGTTCCACAACAAGTTCTTCACGGGTTTTGCCCACGGATCGCTCAGCGGTGTGGGATGTCCCGAATCGGGGTCGCTATTGACGATCCCCACTACGGGCGAACGCGAGTTGGACTACCACAATTACGGATCTGCTTACAGCCGTGAGGAGGCTGCGCCGGGTTATTATTCGGTCTTTCTCGACAAATACGGCATCCGTATGGAGGCTACTGCGACCGAACGTACTTCGGCCGAGCGTTACACCTTTCCCCAAGGTAAGGGACACATTCTGCTGAACTTGGGCGAGGGGCTTACGAACGAGTCGGGCGCGTGGTTGCGTCGTGTGAGCGATACGGAGATCGAGGGTATGAAACTCCTCGGTACGTTCTGCTACAATACGCAGGCCGTGTTCCCCGTCTATTTTGTCCTGCGCATATCCAAAACCCCGTCGGAGGCAGGTTTTTGGAAGAAACAGCCTGAGATGAAGGCTGAGGCCGCATGGGAAAAATTCAGTGGCAAATATAAATTCTATACGAAATACGGCCGCGAAATGGCGGGCGACAACATGGGCTACTGCTTCACGTTCGACGATCTGAAGGCGAACGAGCAGGTCGAGGTGCGTATGGCACTTTCGTATGTCAGTTGCGAGAATGCCCGTAAGAATCTCGAAGCCGAGCAGCCTGACGAAATGACCTTCGATCGGATGCACGCCGAGGCGCGCGACCGCTGGAATCGCGATCTGGGGCGTATTCGCATAGAGGGCGGTTCGGATGCCCAGCAGGAGGTGTTCTATACGGCATTGTACCACACGCTGATCCATCCCTCGATCCTCAATGACGTGAACGGCGAATATCCGCTCATGGAGCAGAACGGTACGGGTGTTGCGGAGGGCAACCGCTATACGATTTTCTCGTTGTGGGACACCTACCGCAATCTGCATCAACTTCTTACGCTGGTTTATCCCGAACGTCAGACCGATATGCTGCGCACGATGGTTGCCATGTCCGACGAGTGGGGATGGCTGCCCAAATGGGAGTTGTTCGGGCGCGAGACCTTCACGATGGAGGGCGATCCCGCACTGCCCGTGATTGTGGACAGTTATTTGAAGGGGCTGCGCGATTTCGACATCGAAAAGGCGTATGCCGCCATGCGCAAGTCGGCAACGACCGAAGGCCGTCTGAATCCGATGCGTCCCGACATTGACCCCTATGTGAAGAAAGGGTATGTGCCCCTCGGTTTTTATGCGGGCGATTTTTCGGGGGACAACTCGGTGTCGCACGCTCTGGAGTATTATATCGCCGACTATGCGTTGTCGCTTCTGGCCGAAGAATTGGGCAAGACGGACGATGCCCGCATGTTCCGCGAACGCTCGATGGGTTACAAGCACTACTACGACAAGGAGTACGGCACGCTGCGTCCCCTGAAGGATGACGGCACGTTCCTTGTGCCGTTCAATCCGCGTCAGGGCGAGAACTTCGAACCCGTTCCCGGATTCCACGAAGGTTCGGCTTGGAACTATACGTTCTATGTACCGCACGATGTGGAGGGGCTGGCTCGTCTGATGGGCGGCAAACGTAAATTCACCGATAAGTTGCAGATGGTCTTCGACGAGGGTCTGTACGATCCCGCCAACGAACCCGACATCGCTTATCCCTACCTGTTCAGCCGTATGGCGGGCGAGGAGTGGCGCACACAGCGCGAGGTGAAACGCCTGTTGGAGAAGTATTTCACGACCCGTCCCGACGGTATTCCCGGAAACGATGATGCCGGTACGATGTCGGCTTGGGCGGTGTTCTCGATGATGGGATTCTATCCCGATTGTCCGGGAGATCCTTCCTACACGCTCACTTCGCCTGTTTTTGACCGCGTGGAGATCGACACCGATCACGGTTTGCTGACCATCGAGGCCAAACGCCAAAACGCAGAGGATTACCGCATCCGTCGTATGACGCTCGGCGGCAAACCGTTGAAAAAATACCGCATCTCGCACGAGGAACTCCTGCGCGGCGGCAAACTGACCTTTGAAATTCAAAACAAATAATACGAAATGAAACTTAAATTTATTTTGCCCGTTGTGGCGATGTTCGCGGTGGCGTGCACGACTGCACCCATCGAGGAGCATTTGACCCGATATGTCGATATGAAGATCGGCACGGGCGGACACGGACATGTTTTTGTGGGTGCCAATGTGCCGTTCGGTATGGTTCAGGTGGGGCCGACGAGTATTCCGCAACAGTGGGATTGGTGTTCGGGATACCACGAGAGCGACCGGACGGTGATCGGATTCTCGCATACGCACTTGAGCGGTACGGGTATCGGCGATCTGTTTGATGTGACGGTGATGCCCGTGACGGGAGAAGTGACTTTCGCACGTGGTACGGCAGAGGATCCCCAATCGGGTGCATGGTCACCTGCCGATCGCACGAAAGAGATCGTAAAACCGGGTTACTACTCGGTACCCCTGACGTGCTACGGCATCAAGGCCGAGATGACGGCCACCGAGCGTGCGGGATTCCACCGCTATACGTTCCCCGCATCGGACAATGCCGCTCTGGTATTCGACTTGGAGAACGGCGGTTGCTGGGACAAGGCCATCGAGACCCACATCGAGCAGAAGAACGAGACCACCGTTACGGGGTGGCGTTATTCGTCGGGTTGGGCAAAGGATCAGCGCGTATTCTTCGTGGCCGAGTTCTCGAAACCCTTCACGAAGTTCGAGTTGGGCGGTGCGAACGACATGTATGCCCGCGCTTCGTTCTCGACCAAGGAGGGTGAGACCGTGATGCTCAAGGTCGGTCTGTCGCCCGTGAGTGTCGAGGGTGCCGAGGCCAACCTCAAGGCCGAGATCCCCGCATGGGATTTCGAAGAGGTAGTGGCTGCCGCCGACCAAAAGTGGGAAGAGCAACTCTCGAAAGTGAAGATCGAGACGAAGGACGAGACCGCCCGCAAGATTTTCTATACGGCCATGTACCACACGATGATCGCTCCCTCGACGTTCTGCGACGTGAACGGCGATTACCGCGGTGCCGATCATAAAGTCTATAAGCAGGGTGATTTCGTAAACCTGACGACCTTCTCGCTGTGGGATACCTACCGCGCCAAGATGCCGATGATGACCATCCTGCATCCCGAACGTATGTCAAACATCATCAATACGATGCTCCACATCTACGAGCAGCAGGGTCGCCTTCCAGTATGGCACCTGTGGGGTAACGAGACCGACTGCATGGTGGGTAATCCGGGGATTCCCGTGGTTGCCGACGCCATTGTGAAGGGAATCGGCGGTTTTGACCGTGAGTTGGCGTTTGAGGCCATTCGCAAGACGGCCATGAACGAGGATCGCGGTAACGGTCTGCGCATGAAGTACGGTTACATCCCCTGCGATCTGTTCAACGAGGCTGTGGCTTACGATATGGAGTACGCTCTGGCCGACGGTGCTGCCGCCCGTGCCGCCAAGGCCATGGGTAAGGAGGCCGATGCCGCCTATTTTGAGAACCGCAGCCACTCGTACCGCAACTATTTCGATGCCACGACCGGTTTTATGCGTGGTCGCGACAGCAAGAAGGGATGGCGTACGCCGTTCAATCCTTTTGCGTCGAAACACCGCGAGGATGACTACTGCGAGGGTAACGCATGGCAATATACATGGCTTGCACCGCACGATGTGAAGGGCTTGCAGGAGTGCTTCGGTTCGCGCGAGAAGATGATCCGGAAACTCGATTCGCTGTTTGTGGTTTCGTCAGAGATCGAGGGCGGTGCCGCTTCGTCACCCGATATTTCGGGTCTGATCGGTCAGTATGCCCACGGTAACGAGCCGAGCCACCACATTCTTTATATGTACACGATGCTGGGTCAGCCGTGGAAGACGGCCGACAAGGTGCGCGAGGTACTCTCGACGCTCTACCACGCCGCTCCCGATGGTCTGTCGGGTAATGAGGACGTTGGTCAGATGTCGGCTTGGTACATCCTCTCGTCGCTCGGTATGTATGAGGTTGAGCCTGCGGGCGGTCGCTACTGGTTCGGTACGCCGCTGTTCGACAAGGCCGAACTGAAGGTCGAGGGCGGTAAGTTTGTGATCATTGCCGAGAACAACTCCGACAAGAACCGCTACATCCAGCGCGTATGGCTCAACGGCCAGCCCTATACGAAAGCCTACATCAACCACGAGGACATTGTCAAGGGTGGTGAGTTGCGCTTCGAGATGGGTGCCGAGCCGAAGGTTTGGTATTGCCCCGACGAGCCGGAGACCTACGCCGATCAGCGTCCCGCTAAAGAGCAACGGCTTTTTAAATCGGAAGCAGTTGAAGAGGAGATCGCCCGCGTGTGCGGTCTGCTGACTAACGAACGCCTTCGTTGGATGTTCGCCAATTGCTTCCCCAACACGTTGGATACGACCGTTCACTATCGTGAGGACGAGCAGGGTAATCCCGATACCTATGTTTATACGGGTGATATTCCCGCCATGTGGTTGCGCGATTCGGGTGCACAGGTTTGGCCTTATGTCGATCTGTGCGAGAATGATCCCGCACTGAAGAAGATGATCGCGGGTTTGATCCGCCGTCAGTTCCGTCTGATCACCATCGACCCCTATGCCAATGCGTTCAACGATGGAGCAACAGGCATGGGGCAGGATGCGGATTACTGGGGCAAGGGCAGTCAGAACCCGTGGGTGTTCGAGCGCAAGTGGGAGATCGACTCGCACTGCTATCCGATCCGTCTGGCCTATCATTATTGGAAGACGACGGGCGATGAGTCGGTGTTCGATGCAAAGTGGGTTGAGGCGATGCAGGCCATCTACAAGACCCTGCGCGATCAGCAACGCAAAGAGGGACACGGCAATTACCTGTTCCTGCGCGTTACCGACCGACAACTCGACACGAAGTGCCATGTGGGACGCGGTAATCCCGTCAATCCCGTGGGGCTGATCGCCTCGGCATTCCGTCCCTCGGACGATGCCACCACGTTCGAGTTCCTCGTCCCGTCGAACTTTATGGCGGTGACTTCGCTGGGTAAGGCTGCCGAGATTCTGGAAAGCGTAAACCACGAAAAGGAACTGGCTGACAACTGCCGTGCATTGGCCGCCGAGGTGCGTGCGGCACTCGACAAATATGCCGTTGTGGAGCATCCCGAATTTGGCAAAATCTATGCTTATGAGGTGGACGGCTTCGGTTCGCGCCAACTCATGGACGATGCCAACGTGCCGAGCCTTTTGGCGATGCCTTACTTGGGTGACGTGCGCCGTGGCGATCCCGTTTACGAGAATACGCGCCGCTTCCTGTGGAGCAAGGCCAACCCTTATTTCTGGAGCGGTGCTGCGGGTGAGGGTATCGGAGGCCCTCATATCGGTGTGGAGATGATCTGGCCGATGAGCATCATGATGCGTGCCTTCACTTCGACCGACGATGAGGAGATCCGCGACTGCATCATCCGGTTGATGACCACCGACGCAGGCCGTGGTTTCATCCACGAGTCGTTCTCGCGCCACGATGCGTCGAATTTCACGCGCGAGTGGTTCGCATGGCAGAATACGCTGTTCGGCGAACTGATCCTGAAACTCGTCAATGAAGGCAAAACCGATCTTTTGAATACTATTAACTAATTTGAACGATGATTAAACATATAACAATTCTCTTGACGGCATTTCTGATGTCGAGTTGTGTCTCGCAGTCGGAATGCCCGAAAGAGGAACTTCATCCTTCGGATTGGGTATCGACCTTGGTCGGTACCCAGTCCGAATATCTGCTTTCGACAGGAAACACCTATCCGGCTGTTGCCTTGCCGTGGGGTATGAACTTCTGGACGCCGCAAACCGGTAAGATGGGTGACGGATGGGCTTATACCTACAACGCCCACACACTGTGCGGTCTGAAACAGACCCATCAGCCGTCACCGTGGATCAACGATTACGGACAATTCTCGCTGATGCCCGTTCGCGGAGACAAATGTTTCGACGAGGAGAGCCGCCGGAGTTGGTTCTCGCATATCGCCGAGGAGGCGCGTCCGTATTATTACTCGGTCTATCTGGCCGACCACGACATCAAGGCCGAAATGACACCGACAGAGCGTGCCGCCATCATGCGCTTCACCTTCCCCAAGACGGATCAGGCGGGCGTGGTGGTCGATGCGTTCGACAGGGGGTCGATGGTGGAGTGTGTCGATGGGAACACCATTGTCGGCTACACGACCCGCAACAGCGGCGGTGTCCCCGACAACTTCAAGAACTGGTTTGTGGTTCGTTTCGACAAGAACTTCTCCGCCGTGGAACTGACTTCGGATCCCGCAACCCACAAGGCCGGTGAAAAACGACTTTACCCCGAAGGCGGCAAGAAGGCCGAGGGCGATCACGCCATGGTGAAGGTGCATTTCGAAACCGAGCGCGGCGAGCAGATCGTGGCACGTGTGGCTTCGTCGTTCATCTCGCGTGAGCAGGCTATGCAGAACCTCAAGGAACTCGCTGCCGACGATTTCGAGACCGTCAGGGAGAATGCCCGTCAGCGTTGGGACGAGATATTGGGTCGTATCGAGGTCAAAGGCGGTACGGACGATCAGATGCGCACGTTTTATTCGTGCCTGTACCGTTCGACGCTCTTCCCGCGTAAATTCTACGAAATCGACTCGGAGGGCAACCCCATCCATTACAGCCCCTATAACGGCAAGGTCGAGAAGGGGTATATGTACACCGATACGGGTTTCTGGGATACGTTCCGTTCGTTGTTTCCCCTGCTGAATCTGGTTTATCCGTCGGAGAATGCCAAGATTCAGGCAGGTCTGGCGAATACCTTCCGCGAGAGCGGTTTTCTGCCCGAGTGGGCATCGCCCGGTCACCGCGGATGTATGGTCGGCAACAACTCGGCTTCGGTGGTGGCTGATGCCATTCTGAAGGACGTAACGCCCAAGGAGGACATCGAGACGCTCTATGAGGCGATGATGCACGGCCGTTCGGCAGTTCATCCCGATGTTAGTTCGACGGGTCGTCTGGGTCACGAATATTACAACAAATTGGGTTATGTACCCTGTAATGTCGGCATCAACGAGAGCGCTGCCCGTACTCTGGAGTACGCTTACGACGACTGGTGCATCGCACAGGTTGCCCGTAAGTTGGGCAAGGTGAAAGACATTGCACCGCTGGAGAAAGCCTCCCGGAACTTCAAGAATCTCTTTGACAAGGAACATAAACTGATGCGCGGTCGCAACGAGGACGGCACGTTCCAGTCGCCGTTCAGTCCCTACAAGTGGGGCGATGCCTTCACCGAGGGTAACTCTTGGCACTACACATGGTCGGTGTTCCACGCTCCCGAACAACTCGCCGAGTTGATGGGCGGCCGCGAGGAGTTTGCCAAGATGTTGGATTCGGTGTTTGTCGTACCGCCGATTTATGATGCAAGTTACTACGGATTCCGCATCCACGAGATTGTCGAGATGCAGGTGGCCGACATGGGCAACTACGCCCACGGCAACCAGCCCGCACAGCACATGATCTACCTCTACGACTATTGCGGTCAGCCGTGGAAGGCACAGAAGTGGACGCGCGAGGTGATGAACCGGCTCTATTCGGCTCATCCCGACGGCTATTGCGGTGACGAGGACAACGGTCAGACTTCGGCGTGGTATGTGTTCTCGGCGATGGGATTCTATCCCGTATGTCCCGCTTCGGACGAATATGCCGTGGGTGCTCCGTTGTTCAAGGAGGTAACCATTCACTTGGAGAACGGCCGTAAGGTCGAGATCCGTGCCGAGAAGAACAGCCCGGAGAACCGCTACATCGGCCGTATGACGGTCGATGGCAAGACTGAGGATGGCAACTTCCTCTCGCATAGCAAGATGATGCAGGGTCAGACCATTTCGTTCGATATGCAGGCCGAGCCGAATCTTTCGCGCGGACTGAAAGGTCGTGAACTTAAATGAACTTTATTACGATGAAAAGAATTTATTATTTCTTGGTTTTTGCCGTTATACTGAGTGCAGGTGTCTATTTCCTGCACGGTGCCGAGGCTCCCGTGTGCGAGTCGCCCGACGGATTGACCATGGTCTCGTTCGAGCGTCTCGACGGAGGCAGAATGGTTTATTCGGTGGAGCGAGACGGAAAAACCATCATCAAATCATCTAAACTCGGTCTGGAAACCCGTGAGGAGAACCTCTCGGAGGGTTTCGAGATCGACGACATCGACTACGCTTCGGTTGAGGAGAAGTGGACACAGCCGTGGGGCGAAAACAAGGAGATGACCGATCACCACAACGAATTTGCGGTGAACCTTTCCAATTCCGAAGGTACGCACCTCACGATCCGTTTCCGCGCATTCAACGACGGTGTGGCGTTCCGCTATGAGGTGAAATCCGAGAAGGAGCAACTGACGCTGACGGGCGAAAAGACCGAATTTAACTTTGCCGGCGAGGGTACTTCGTGGTCGATTCCCGCCAACTTCGAGACCTACGAACTCGACTACCGCAAACTGCCCTTGAGCGAGGTGGCCGACGGCAATACGCCGTTTACCTTCCGTATGGATAACGGCACGTTCGGTTCGATTCACGAGGCTGCTTTGTATGATTATCCCGAAATGACGCTGCGCCGCAACGACGACGGGGTGATGCAGGCCGATCTGGCTCCGATGCCCGACGGTACGAAAGGCATCGTGAAGGGTGAGTTCAAAACCCCGTGGCGTACGATTCAGATCGGTGATGCGGCGGTTGATCTGATCAATTCGTCGATGATTCTGAACCTGAACGAACCCTCGAAGATTGCCGACACGTCGTGGATCAAACCGCAGAAATATGTCGGTGTATGGTGGGGTATGCACATCGGCGTTCAGACGTGGGTGATGGGCAGACAACACGGTGCAACGACCGAGAACGCCCTGCGTCATATTGATTTTGCCGTCGAGAACAACATTCAGGGCGTATTGTTCGAGGGATGGAACTGCGGCTGGGAGAACTGGGGCGGTTCGCAGTCGTTCGACTACATGAAGCCCTATGCCGATTTCGATGTGGAGCGCATCGTCGCCTATGCCCGCGAGAAGGGCGTGGAATTGTGGATGCACAACGAGACGGGCGGTAACATTCCCGAATACGAGGCTGTGATGGACAAGGCGATGGCGCAGTATGCCGCATGGGGCGTACATGCGCTCAAGACGGGTTATGCGGGCGGTTTCAAGGACGGCTACCGTCACCACTCGCAGTACGGCGTACAGCACTACCAGCGCGTGGTGGAGTGTGCCGCCAAGCATCAGCTGATGATTGATGCCCACGAGCCGATCAAGGATACGGGTATCCGTCGTACATGGCCGAACATGATGACCCGTGAAGGTGCACGCGGTATGGAGTGGAACGCATGGTCGGAGGGTAATACGGCCGACTACCTCTGCACGCTGCCGTTCGTGCGTCTGCTGGGAGGGCCGATGGACTACACGCCCGGTATCTTCGATCTGGACTACAACCGTGCGAAGGCCGACAAGAACCGCATCCAGTGGAACGGCGACAACTCGAAATGTTGCATCAAGACCACTTTGGCGCGTCAGATTGCCAACTGGGTGATCATCTACTCGCCGTTGCAGATGGCTGCCGATCTGATCGAGAACTATGAGGAACATCCCGCGTTCGAGTTCTTCCGTCAGTTCGATGCCGATTGCGATTGGTCGGAGGCCCTTGCGGGTGAGATCGGCGAATACATCGTGGTGGCACGCCGTGCCGGTGACCGCTTCTTTGTGGGGGCGGGTACCAATTCGGAAGCCCGCGAGGTGGATGTAAAACTCGACTTTTTGAAGCAGGGCGAGCGTTACGAGGCGGTGATCTATGGCGATGACGTAAAGTCGGACGATCGTAACGACTACATCATCGAGCGTCGCGTGGTCACGGCGGACGATACGCTGCACATTGCAATGGCCGAGGCCGGAGGTTGTGCCGTGACGCTGATTCCGAAAGCGGAATAAATCCGAAACACATTGATTTCGAGCGGTCGGCTCCCAAAACGAGATGCCGACCGCTTTTCTTTTTGAGGAAGCGAGAAAAGAATAGGGCAAAGATGCGGGAAACAACGTATTTTTGATTATTTTTGTAAGGATATATCCGACCGACTTAAAATTCTAAACAAATAACTTTTTATGAGAAAACTTTTGTTTACATTTCTTGGCTTGGCAATGTCGGTGGGCGCAACGGCTCAGGACAAATTGCTGACGATGGAGGAGGCGGTGCTCGGCCGCAACCTCGCTCCCAAAAACATCCATGTGCAGTGGCAGGGCGATCTGGACGTGGCAACCTATCTGATGGACAAGAATCTGATGGGCGACGATGCACAAAACGAGCCCCGCGTACTGATGACCCTCGACGAGTTGAACCGCCTGCTCGGCGGTGAGTTGAAGGGCTGGCCTGACTATTCGTGGAAGGATGCCCGCACGATCATCGTGCGTCACGACAACCGCTGGATCGAGATCAACGTGGACGACAAGACCGTCACCTCGGATCGCAAACTTGCCGCCAAGGGGCAGAACTTCAAATCGAACGGTCGAGATCTGGTGGCTTACACCAAGGCCAACAACCTTTACTATATGGACGGCAACGGCAACGAGTTTGCGGTGACAGCCAACCGCGACCGCAACATCGTGAGCGGTCAGTTCGTAAGCCGTAACGAGTTCGGCATCACGGACGGTATTTTCTGGTCGCCCGACGGCAGGAAACTGGCCTTCTATCAGAAGGACGAGAGTCAGGTGTCGTCGTTTCCTTTGTTCGACATCACCACCCGCACGGGTAGTGCCCGCATGATCAAATACCCGATGACGGGTATGAAATCCGAACAGGTGAGCCTCGGCGTGTATGACATCGCATCGGGCAAGACGGTCTTCATGCAGGTCGATGATTTCGGCCGTGAGCAGTATCTGACCAACATCGCATGGGATCCCCGTTCGGAGAAGATCTACATTCAGGTACTCGACCGTGCCCAGAAACACATGCACCTGAATCGTTACGATGCCCTGTCGGGTCGCTTCGAGAAGTGTCTGATCATGGAGGAAAGCACCAAATACGTAGAACCTTCGACCCCGATTCAGTTCGTAAAGAACGATCCTTCGAAGTTCATCTACCGCACCAACAGCCGTGACGGCTACTTCAGCCTCTATCTGGTGGAGGCCGAGTCGGGTAAAATCCTGAAGCGACTGACCGACATCGACGCCGATGTGGATATCAAGGGTCAGGACGGTACCTATATATATTATACGTCGGCCGAGGTGAGCCCCATCGACAACCACCTGTTCCGCGTACACATGAAGTCGGGCAAGAAGACCCGTCTGACGTTCGAGGAGGGCTGGCACGACATCCTGATGAGCCGCAATGCCACGATGTTCGTCGATAATTACAGCGCACTGAACGTGCCGCGCGTGATCAACCTCTCGCGCAACGACGGCCGCATCGCCAAGGAGTTGCTCAAGGCCGGAAACCCCACCGCCGACTACAACTACGGCGAGATTACGATCGGTACGGTGAAGAGTGCCGACGGCAAATACGACAACTACTATCGTCTGATCAAGCCGATGAATTTCGATCCCGCGAAGAAATACCCGACGATCGTCTATGTTTATGGCGGCCCGCACGCACAACTCGTTCGCAACACGTGGACGGCAAGCATGGCACGCTGGGAAATGCTCATGGCACAGAAGGGTTACGTGGTATTCGTGATGGATAACCGCGGTACGCCGAATCGCGGTCTGGAGTACGAGCAGGCAATCCACCGTCAGTGCGGTCAGTGTGAAATGGCCGACCAGATGAAGGGTGTCGAGTTCCTCAAATCGCTGCCTTATGTCGATACGGAGCGTATGGGCGTTCACGGCTGGAGTTATGGCGGTTTCATGACCATCTCGCTGATCACGAACTATCCCGATACGTTCAAGGTTGCCGTTGCAGGCGGTCCCGTGATCGACTGGAAGTGGTATGAGGTGATGTACGGCGAGCGTTATATGGATTCGCCGCACGTAAATGCCGAGGGCTACGAGAAGGTCAGCCTGCTCCGTAAAGCCAAGGATCTGAAGGGCAAACTTTTGATCTGTCAGGGTGTCATCGACCCCGTGGTCGTTTGCGAGCACAGTCTGAGTTTTGTACGCGAGTGCGTCAAGAACAACGTACAGGTCGATTATTTCCCCTATCCCCGCCACGAGCACAATGTGCGCGGTAAGGATCGTGTCCACCTGATGCAGAAAGTGACCAACTATTTCGAGGATTACCTCAAATAAAAAGAACCCTCGTTTAATCCCGGAAACGGAGTGTCGGACAAGATGTCACGATGCTCCGTTTTTTTTGAAAAAGGGACAAATGAAGCCGAAAATTGAAGGTTTCCGAAGAAAAGATGTTTTTTTTGGGGACGAAATGTTTCATTTCAAGATAAATTACTATATTTACACTCGTTCTCATTGTGAAACTAAACTTTGAGACAAGCACAAAAAATTTTATAACCTAAAAAATTGTTGCTATGAAATTAAAATCTTATTTATGGTCTTTGCTGACTGTTGTGGCACTTTCGTTCGCAACAACAAGTTGTAGTGATGACGACGATCCCGCTCCTGCTCCCGAAGGTGCTCCGGTCATCACATTGAACCCCGCCTCGCAGGAGGTTGCCGCAAAGGGTGGCGACTTTACGTTCGCATTCACGGTTAAGAATGCCACCGATGCCAAGGCCACGGCTAAGGCAGACGCTGCATGGGTAAAGAATGTGACCGTCAAGGAAAAACAGGTGGCATTCACGGTTGAAGCCAACGAGGGTGAGGCACGCAAGGCTGTCATCACGGTATCTTACAAAGGTGCCAAGGACGCTGAATTTGCCCTGTCGCAGGCAGGTAAGGGTGGCGAACCCCAGCCCGAAGGTCCCGCCGCTGACGGTAAGGTTAAGGAACTGACTCCCGAACAGTTCGTAAAATGGATCTATGACGTGAAGAACGATGCCAAGAAGGAGAATTTCTTGGGTAATCTGCCCGCAGTGATCGACTTCTACGGTCCCGGTTGCGGTGAGCACCTCGTACCTATCTTCGACCACATGGCCGCAGAGTTCAAGGGTCAGATCAACTTCTTCCGTTTCAACTTCACGATTCCTGAGGCTAAGGAGATCAAGGAATACATGGGTGTTAAGATGTGCCCGACGCTTGGTTTCTTGAAAAAGGGCATGGCTCCCGCCATGATTGGTGAGAAAGAGGCTAACGCCATCAAGACCGACGAGTTGATGAAGGCCGCCATCAAGAAGTATCTGGGTATTGGCGACGGTGAGACCCCTGCTCCCAATCCCGAACCCGGTATGAATCCCGCTGTCGTGTTGAAGGCTTATGCCGGTGACCCCAAAGGTGAGCACAAAGCATCGATGATCACTTTTGACGGCGTTTGCACCTCTAAAAACTGCAAAGAGGCAGGTGTTTCGATTCTTCTGACCGAGGCTCTCGAGCAGGTTTTGAAGGAGAACAACCTGACCGTGGAGCAGTTCATGTCGCAGATCTGGAAAGATACCGAGATGATGAACATGTTCCAGTCCGATTGGTTGGCTGATTTTAATGGCAAAGGTTTGCAACTGACGGTAAATCAGGTTCCTGCAAGCACCACGTTCTCGGTTCTTCTCGATGCACGTACTGCCGAGGGTGATCGCGCCGTCCTCAGAAAGGATGTAACGACCGATGATGCCGTTTCGGAGCAGGTCGGTGTAAACCTCGTTAAATTGTCGGATAAGGATTTCCGCGAGAAGGTATGGGACTACAAATCGGGCGATTGGAAGTACAACGGTGAGAAACCTTGTGTAATCGACTTCTTCGCAACTTGGTGCGGTCCCTGCAAGCAGTTTGCTCCCACGTTCAAGAAACTGGCCAAGGAGTATGACGGTCGCGTTCTCTTCTATCAGGTAGATGTGGATGAGTGCACCGCCGCATTCCAGGCTGCTGCCATCATGGGCGATAATAAGAAGGGTGGTATTCCTTTCTTCTGTTTCGCTCCGATGACGGGTGCTCCCTTCTTCAAGGTCGGTGGCGCAGATGAGGCTTCGTTCCGTCAGATGGTGGATACTCACTGCTTGGGCGGTACTCGTGCAAATGTTCAGATTCCCTTCAAGGCAGGTGAGTCGGATGTTTACACGGTTCGCAACAATTACAGCAATGCCCTTGTAAAGGTGAAATAATCCGAAAAGGATTTTTATAGTTGAGGAGCGATTCGAAGAGGATCGCTCCTCTTTGTATGCGGGGAGGGGAAGGAAGAGTGCCTCCCCGCTGCTGTTTTCGGGAAAATATCCCTGCAAGACACGAGGGGAGTCTGCTTCCCATCATGGAAGATCCCCGTTGAAAAACGGAGGAGGAAACCGACAGGGTTTCCTCCTCCGTTTTTTTGATTTTGATGCGGGGCTATTGGGCGACGGTACCACCTTGTTGCTTGGATTCCATGATGTCATCGTTTTTGATCGTATGGCGTGTCGTCTTGACCCGGACGCTCTTGTGACCGAAACGCCAGCGGAGGGTAAAGCGGACGCGGCGCAATGCCTGTCGGGAGGTCTGGTTCAGGCGGTAGGTCGGATTCTCGACCGTGTAGGTATATTTCAGTGTCGGGCTGAAAAGGTCGTTGGCGGTGATGCTTAATTCGAGGCGTTTTTTGAGAAACTCCTGCTTCAGGGAGAAGTAATACGAGAAATAGTCGCCCGTGTGCGCACCGAGGAAGTTGTAGCCCGAATAGTAGAACTCTCCGGCGGTGAACCACGCATCTTTCCAAAGGGCGATGTTCATGTTCAGATTCTGATTGAAGTTGAAATGATCCGAATGGATGTTCATCCGATCGAAATCATACTTGGAATAATCGCCGCCGAAGGTCAGCGTGAGGTTGAATTTCCGCGAGGGGTTCATCGTCAGCGAGGAGAAGAACCCGACGCTGCGCGTGTGTACGTCGTTGCTGTATGTGGAAGTCACGACGCCCTTGTCGTCGGCCGTGCTGTACATGCTCATCAGGTTGTTCGAGAACGAGGAGGTCACACCCGCCATAAGATTCCATTTGCGGGAATAGTAGCCGTAATTCAGGGCAAACGAATGACTGACGGCCGCCTCCAGATCGGGATTTCCGTAGGAGATGTAGAGCGGGGTGGTGGATTCGACGGCGGGCGAGAGCATCTGCACCGAGGGGCGTTGCAGACGCTGTGTGTAACTCAGCGACAACGAATGCGTGGGGCGCGGCAGGAAGGAGATGCTCACGAACGGCACGATGTTGAACTGCCGATTGCGGAACGAGTAACGCGCATGATCCTGATCCTCGGCTTCGGCATCGTTCCACGTACGCTCCATGCGGGTGCCGACACGTGCCGACCATTTGGCGCAGGTGATCCCGTAACCCGCATAGAGGGCGAGGATGTGCTGGCGGTAGTCCATGTCGGAGTAGGGGCCCGGGGCGTAGTCGGTGTCGGGATCGGGACGCACCAATGAGGTCATCGGCGTGGTGTTGTGGCGGTAGATGTGCTTGATGCCTGCCTCGACGGAGTGGTGCTCCGAGAGCGGATTGGCGTAGTCGATCTGAAAGGTGTTGCTCAGGGAGGTCGATCCGTTGTCGGTGATTTTGCGGTGGGTGTATCCGCCCTGATATTCGTTGTCGGAGTCGGCATTGAATTTTTCGTGAGCCACCTCGTCCGAGAAGGTCAGAACGTGACCCGCACGGCCGAACGTGTGCTCGTAGTTGGTCGTAAGACTTGCCGTCGGGGCGGAGTAGAGATTGTGGCGGTGCTCGGTGTAGCGGAACAACTCTTCGAGCGACGGATTCTTGAGTTGGAAATCGGATGTGGCGTGCCCCGTCGATTTGTAACCACCGTACGAAAGGTTCAGCGTCAGCAGGTTCAGCGTGTCGGGCTGATAACTCATGTCGAGGTTGATTGTTCCGTTGCGGAATTTGTTGTCGGATTGAGCCCGACTGTCGTTGTAACGGTTTTCGGAATCGAAATTTTCTTGTCGGGAAAGGATTGTCGAGTGCATGGGGGCATCGTAATACCACCCTTGGAGGTTCATGGCGAATTTGCCCTTTTGCAACGAGAAATTCGCCCCCGCATTGTAGCCTGCGGGATCGTCCGAGGAAGTGATGATGCCCGCGTAGAGCGATCCGTTGTAGCCAAATTCGTGTTTCTTCTTGACGGTCACGAGGTTGATCACACCGCTCGTCCCTTCCGCATCGTATTTGACCGACGGATTGGTGATCACTTCGATGCGGCTGATCTGATCGGCGGGCATGCTCTTGATGATTTCCTTGAAATTGTTGTTGTAGGAGGTCGAAACGTGACCGTTGAGCAGGATCTTGTAGTCGCCTTTGCCGTTGAGCAGGACGTTGCCCTCGCCGTCGATCGAAAGTTGCGGAACTTTGCGGATGATCTCGTCGATGGTCGAACCGGAGGCCTGAGGATCGTTCTCGACCGAGTAGGTCATCTTCTCGGCATCGACCTTCACAACAGGTTTGAAAACCTCGATGATGACCTCCTCCACCGTAACGCCCGCATCTAACTCAAGCGTTCCGAGATCGGTCGAAGTTTCGAGGTCGATTTCGCGTGTGAAGGTCTTGTAGCCGATCATCGTGATCGCCAGCGTATAGCCCTTGGCGGCGGGTGCCGCGATTTCGAAACGTCCCGACGCATCGGCGGCTTCCGCCTTGACTGCCTTATGGTCGAGGGCAAGTGTTACGGTGGCGTAACTGACGGGGGATTTCGATTGGCGGTCGATGATCTTGCCGCGCAAGACGGGCGTGGGGGTTGCTCCCAAGGCAAACCCCGTAAAGAGGAGCAAAAGGAGGGTAAGGAGTGTGTGAAGTTTCATAAAAGGTTCGTTTGGTTTGGTTTCTAAAATGGTTTTCTCCCTTGAAAAGGGCGTTTCGGTCGCTCGGAATATTGTAAAAAGTCGCATTTGTTGTTATATTTGTTTAAGGTTGTGGCTTCGGTTAATGTGTGTTTATGTGTATTAATTAAGTAATACACGCAAATATAGGCAAAAAATTTTTGTTCCCAAATTTTTGTATGGAATTATTTTGCCGACACAGACGGCCATATCCGGGAGAAACCATATAAAGTGTTGATTTATAAACATGTTCCTATGTTCCGTTTTACACTTGTCGTGTTGATTTGGTGCCTTGGGGAAGTGGCGGTTGCGCAGACGCCCCAAGAGGAGTACTATCCCTATGCCGGGGAGGAGGTCGCTGAAAAGATTCCCTTGAGCGACACGACGCTTTTTTATCGCGCCGTGCAGGAGGGGAGCGACCTCTACGGGGCAATCACCGACTTCAATCTTCCCTATGTGGCGGATGCACGTCGCGGGGTGGCTTTTTATGCGGAACGAGCCATTGTCGAGGGGCTTCAGGTGGACTATTCCGCCTTCGGGCTGATGCGTCTGCTGGGGGCGGACGAGGAGTATGATCCCACAAGGGGCATACGGCGTTTTGCATTCGGGGATCGGTTGCCGTTGCGTCCGTTTCGGGTGGCAACGAGCGTGACCGATCGCAATTATCGGGTGCGTGTGAGGCTGGTGGCCGACGGGGAATTGGGTCGCGGATGGACAGGGGCGGTGGCGATTGACGGCCGCACGGGACGGGATGCGCTGATGGATGGCGTGTTTACCCATGCGTTGGATGCGGGATTCCGCCTGAAACGCTCCACGGACGGAGCGGGCGAGGTTGTGCTGACCGTACTGATGCCCCTGTCGTTACGGGCAGGTCGGGCAACGGCAACCGAAGAGGCATTTATGCTGACGGGAGACCGATACTATAATCCCGCGTGGGGGTGGCAATGCGGCAAAATGCGCAGTGCGCGGGTAAGGCGCGATGCAGTGCCTGTGGCGTGGCTGACCTGCAAACGGAAGTTGTCGGAGCGCACATGTCTTTGTGCATGGGCGGGAGCGGAGGGCGGACTCCGTTCCCGCAGCGGGCTGGGGTGGTACGATGCCCGCTCGCCGCTTCCCGACAATTACCGTTATATGCCCTCGTTTACGGGTGATGTGGCAACCGATGCGGCGTGGCACAATGCCGATCCGACTGTGGTGCAGATTGATTGGGACGAGTTGATCCGCCGTAACCGCATGGCTGAAGGGGGACGGGCGATTTATGCCGTGGAGGATCGTGTGGAGCGGTTGCTGCGGCTCAATGCGGGGGTGCGTTTTCATACGACGATTGATCCGCGTACCGATGTGTGGTATGAGGCGGGATGGTCTCAAATGACCTCGCGCAACTTCAAGCGGATGCACGATCTTTTGGGTGCGGATCACATCATCGACATCGACCAATACCTCATCGACGACGATACCTACGACAATAAATTGCAGAACAACCTGCATCATCCCGATCGCAAGATTCGGCGCGGGGATCGGTTCGGGTATGATTATCGCTTGGAGGAGTCGGTGTTGCGTTTGGCGGGTGGTGTCGAATATCATGCCGACCGATTCCGTCTGGAGGCAGGAGCGGAGGTGGAACGGCGCGAGGTGCATCGTCGTGGTTATTACGAAAAGGAGTTGTTTCCTGAGGCGGGTTCTTTTGGGTGTTCCCGTCGTATGAAGTTTACCCCCTGTGCCCTGCACATCGGATGTGGGTATTCGTTCTCTCCGCGCAGTTACCTCGGTGTTCGGGTGGCAACGGAAGCGGTAATGCCTCATCGGGAGGATCTTTTCGTGCAACCGCTCTACAACAATCGTGTGGCAGACGGGGTCGGACTTTGGAAAAAACACTCGGCAGAGGTGTTGTGGCGGTTGTCTGGACGGGTGGTCGATGTCGAGGCAACGGCCTTTATCGGAATGGTCGCGGATGAGAGCGAGCGGATGAATTATTTTGATGATACCGCGGGCGAATATTGCGATCTGGTCGCTACGGGAATTGATCGTATGGCATTGGGCGTGGAGGCCGCATCGAAAATCCGTCTGGGTTATCGGTGGACGTTGTCGTTGTCGGCGTGTGTGGCGCGTTATACCTATTTGTGCGATCCGCGGGTGACGGTACTCTCGGATGCGGATAATCATATGGTCGATGACGGAGCAGTGAGCCATCTGGATGGTGTTGCGGTAGGAAATATGCCCCGATTGAGCGGTGTTGCCGAAGTGGAATGGCGGGGGGCGAAGGGGTGGAATGTGTGTTGCTCGGCGGGGTATTCGGGTGAAAGAAGCATCGGGATCTCGATGTTGCGGCGCACGGATCGTGTGGCGCGTCAGGTGGCGGCAACGCCCGAAGCGGAGGCGCAATTCCTCGATCAGCAGTCGTTGGGCGATGCCTTCACGCTCAATCTCTCCGTATTGAAGTGTTTCTATTTCGAGCGTTCGATGTTGGCGGTGAATCTGTCAGTGCGCAACTTGACGGATCACCGGTCGTTCTATGGCGGATACGAATCGTCGCGTGTAATGAAATATCGGAGCGGGGCGGAACTTTTCGTACGTCCTCAAGCCTCACGTTTTAGTTATGCACCGCCGAGAACGTGTCTTTTGTCGGTGTCGTATCGGTTCTAATTGAAAACGGCTCTCCCTTTTCGGGGAGAGCCGTTTTCAATTAGATTTTGTGCGGTTATTTGTCTCTTACGCAACGAATATTCATGGCATTTGCTCGCTGATATTCGTCCGACAGCGAACTGCCGTAGTTGTTCTTTGCCTTCTCATACCAGAAATGGAAACATTTGGCCTGACGGTTTGAACCTGCCTCACTCGTCCAGTACAGACCTTCCCAAGGTTGTGCCTCCTGTGCGACGTTGCGCGTGTCGGCGGCGGGGATATAGATATTCTGGAAACGACCCGAATTATAAAGCATGCGACCGCCACCCATCCAGAGCGAAGAGTTTACGCCGTCCGTGAGTTTTGTGCCGTAGAGATCGCAGGCGTTCTCATCGGGAGTACCGTCGGGGGTAAGACCCTCGAATGCCGCCATCGGGGCAACCTTCCAACCGTGGGGACATGGGTTGTTGTTCTTGTCGGTGTTCCATGCCTGATCGTCGGCATTCCACATCCAGTCGAAACCGTTCTGTTTTTCGCCCTTGAGGAACATCAGCGGATTGAGGTCGGCAAAGGTCGAGACACCCTTTTCTGCCGAGGTATCCTCAAATTTCAGGAATACGCGGTGTCCCAGCACGTTGTAGATGAAGCCGTAGATGCCGCTTGTGAAGATGTAATCCAGAGGTCCCGTGAACGGCGTGCGACGGCCCCACTGGTAGTAAAGTCCGTAGGAGTTGATGCGCTCGGCAGCGGTCGAGTTGGCATTGTCCACGGCACCGAGGTTACGATCCATCATCTCGTAGCCGTTGGTGTAGGTGATCGCTTTCTTTTCAGGATTGACGCGGCTTGCCCAGATGTGCCAACTCCACAACAGATTATTCTTCTTGTCGAAAGCACCGATCACGGCATTACCATGAATCGGCTGATCCTTATCGGTCGGATTTTCGGGCAGGAAGAACGAGATGCAGTTGTCTTCCATGCCGATGTGGTTCAGGAGTTCGGACTGATCCTGCCAAACGACATCCACATGATCGGCGGCAACCGGTTCGCCATCGGGTTTGGTCATCGGAACGAGGTAGTGGGTATTCTTTTCGTAAACCACGAAGCAGTTGGCGGGTTTGTCCGACAGATCGACGGTCGGCAACAAGCCTACAAACAGTGTGGCACTCTTGACGATGCCTTCAGAACTGACACCTGCCAAAATAATCTCGCCCGAAGGAGCAACCGTTGCGGGTTTCTCGTCGGCACTCTTTTGCAGTTCGGAGGGAAGACTTATCGAAAGGGTCTTCTCCTTTTCGTTAAGCACGATGTATTTGTCCCATCCTGCGGGTTTTTGCGACAGGTAGTATCGTACCATATCGTGGGATTCGAACGAGGCGGTTGCCTGAGTATTGCTTTGAGAGAAATAGATGGCCGGCACCGAGAATCGCAGCGAACTGTTATCCGACTTGTCTTTGCTGCATGCACTCAGCATCAGCGTGCCCGCAACAATCAGAATAAGGATTCGTGTCAAGTGTTTCATATTGTTTTCTTGTTTTCCTGTTGTTCGTATGGAAATATCTTTGCAAAGATACCAAAAAACGGGAAAATACACGACTTTGACCTTTGAATTTTTCGTGTGCAACCCGTTGTATCCCTCCATCTAACGAACTTCGGGGCGGACTTCGTGTGTCGAAGGCGGATTTTAAGGTGTCGGTGAAGGGCGGTTTATTCCTTTTTCAGAAGGTGGCGGACGCTCATCCGCGGGTCGAAGAGCACCTCACATCCGGTCTCTTCCTTCAAGCGGAGTACGTATTCTCCGATGGAATCCAGACCGACTTCCTTGCGCAGACGGTTCAGTTGTCGCGGATTTCGGATCGGCCAGATGTAGATGACCTGTCGGCCGTCGAGTGTCAGGATGCGGGATTGCGTGCCGTATGTTTGGGGCTTTCGGCGGCGCAACTGAAGACGGTCGGTGAAGGTGGCGAAATCTTCTTTGGAGATAAGCCCCTGTCGGGCGGCATCTTTCAAAAACGGATGGAAACGCCGCTGGGTTTTGGGGTCGTCGGCGTGGTCGGCAATCAGCCAGATGGCGGAGTAGGATTCCGGGGAAAGTTCTTGAGGCAGCCCTTTGCGAAAGAGTGCGGTCAGAAGAGCCGTATTCTCGCGGTCGATCTGTCGGGTTTGCGCGGAGAGGAGTTGGAGCGAATCAAGGATCGAGGCGGGGGCATGGTCTGCGCCCTCGGTATTCAGTCGCTTGAGAAGCGTTAAGGAGGCTCGGCGGACGCTTTGGGCGCGTTCGCGGGCACGGCTCAGAAGCGAGTCGATTTCGCGGGGTGTTTGTGCCTCGGCGGACAAAATACACCACATAGTCGCAAGAAGAAACAGAAATTTCATAAGCAACATTCATAAAAAAGTCTTGCTCTTCGGTGCAGAGCAAGACTTTTCGGGGTTAGAAGCCGATAGGCTTATTTTTTTTCGGGACGGGCGATTGTCTCGCGCATCGAGGTGTCTGCCATGATGTTTTTCATCTTATAGTAGTCCATGATGCCCAAATTACCGTTGCGGAATGCCTCGGCCATAGCCAGCGGCACTTCGGCTTCGGCGAGGATTACCTTGGCGCGGGCTTCCTGAGCCTTGGCCTTGTTCTCCTGCTCCTCGGCAACCGCCATGGCACGACGCTCTTCGGCCTTGGCCTGTGCGATGTTCTTGTCGGCCTCGGCCTGATCCATCTGCAACTGGGCACCGATGTTTTTGCCGACGTCGATGTCGGCAATATCAATCGACAAGATCTCGAATGCCGTACCTGCATCCAGACCCTTCTCCAAGACAACGCGCGAGATGGAGTCGGGGTTCTCCAGAACGATCTTGTGCGAGGCAGCCGAACCGATCGACGATACGATACCTTCACCGACACGTGCCAGAACGGTTTCCTCACCGGCACCGCCGACCAGTTGTTTGATGTTGGCGCGTACCGTGACACGGGCTTTGGCGATCAGCTGAATACCGTCCTTGGCCACGGCAGCCACGGGAGGCGTATTGATCACCTTGGGATTAACCGACATCTGCACGGCCTCAAACACATCACGACCTGCAAGGTCGATGGCGGTGGCCATACGGAAATCGAGCATGATGCCTGCTTTCTGAGCCGATACCAGAGCGTGTACCACGTTGGTGACGTTACCTCCGGCCAGATAGTGGGCTTCGAGTTCGTTGGGGTTGAGTTGCAGGCCGGCTTTCGTACTTTCGATCATCGATGAGACGATGGTCGAGGGCGGCACCTTGCGCCAACGCATCAGGATTAACTGCAACAGACTGATTTTGACACCCGAAACCAATGCGGAGAACCACATTCCGACGGGGATGAAGTAGAAAATGAGCCAGATGGCGAACAGGCTCACGGCGATAAGAAGGGCGAGCATGCCCATTTCAAATTCCATGGTAAAAAGCGTTTAGTTATTGGTTTTACGAACGATGACGTTGAAATTCTCGAAACCGATCACTTCGATTTCCGATTTGGGGTCGATGTAGGCATCCTGTGACTTGGCTTCGTAGATGCCGCCGCGGATCTCGACCTTGCCCATGGGCGAAAGGCGCGAAAGGGTCATTCCGCGATCACCTTTCTGGAGTTTCTCTTCGGGAAATTCGACAGGTTTGGCGTCGATTTTCTGCTTGAGCGAAAAACGCTGCCACGTCTTGGCACGCAGTGAAAATACCGTGGCAAGAATCGACAGCAGAATGATGGCGGCAATCACGATGCAGCCCGCAACGATTCCGTGGTCGCGGAATGCCAGATAGATCGAACTGCCGTAGCAGACAAGCGACAGAATTGCGCCGATCGACACACCCGGCAGAAAGACGATTTCGGCGGTCATGAACAGCAGACCGAAGACGATGAGTAATATGATAAAAAGCATGGTCATAGGTTTTTAGTCTTTACTTCGGCGTTAAAGATAGAAATTTATTGTGGATTATTTTGAATTTCCACCACTTTTATTTTAAGTTCTCCGTCTTTTCGGGTCAGTTCCGAGGCTAATTGCTCGGCCTGAACCTTGTCGAAGAACATGCCCAAGACGTAGAGTTGGTCGCTCACACGCGAGAATTGCAGTTCGCCCAACAGAGGTTCGATCAATGCGCGGACATCGTCCGGGAGTTGCGATTTGCCCGATATTTCAATGCGGAATCGGATGGCTGCGTTTTCGGTGTTTTCGCTCACTTCGCTCTTTTCGCCATCGTTCCAGACGAAGATCATCGGGGCGCGGAATCCTTTCGATTTGAGCAGGTCGCACGCCTTGACGGCTTCGGCATAGGTGGCATATCCGCCCGCGTAATATTCCCAGCGGTGCGATTCGTTGCGCAGATAACCCAGCGGGCTGATACCGCGGAATACCGATACGGGACGTTTGGTGGAGAATACGCCCAGACGGATGCGGTAAATCGTACCGCGCGCGTAAACCTTACATTCGGGAATCGGGTTCTTGTAGTTGTAAATGGAGGGCGATGTGACGTGCACATCCTCAAAATCAATGAAATAACGTTCCCTGATCAAAAGTCGCGGCAGGCGGTAGTCGATCTTGTCCAAAAGATTCTCGGCAGCCTTCAACGAGTCGCGGGCAGAGGTCAGATCGAAAAGTTCTGCGACCTGCTGCTCCAAGCGGAGCAACATCTTTTTGTGTATGAAATACTCGATGAGTTGCTCCGATTCGGTGCTGTCCTTCAAGAAGGCGATTTTGCGCGAAGCCTTGTCCAGTTCGGTCTGCTGACTCCGGCGTATTTCCGAGTGGTTTGTCAGATCGAGCAGATAGCCGTAGGCGAAAGCCTTGTTGTCGAAAATAAGGCTCCATGTCCTTTTCAGCGAGTCGCCGATTGTGCGGTTCGTCTCCTGAAGGGCATTGCAACGCGCCCTGAGCTTCACGGCCTCGGTCTCGACCTTGATCGTATCGTAAACTGCGGCCAGTTCGGAAATGGTCGTGTAGTTGTCGATGTAGCGGTTGGCAAGATCGAAAGCCTCGGACTCCCGTTGTTGTACTTTGAGAAGCATTTGATGATCGCGCGACGAGAGTTTCTCGCGGAAAATGCTGTTGGACACGAGGTTGCGACGTTGCTTCTTGCCTTTCGACGCGACACTCTGTGACGGAGCATCCTGTGAGGGTTCGGGCGTATGCCCGGTCGCAAGCCAGTGTTGTTCGATGCGGGTGATGCTGTCGGCCAAAACACTGATTTCCTTATGGAGCGCGATAAGACGGCTTTCGAGCGGAATGATCTTCTGTGCGAGTTCCTGCATCCGTTCGGGATGTGTCGTAACTTCTTCTCGCAGCGAGAGTACGGAGGTGCGGATGGAGTCTCCCTCTTTACGCAGGGACTGCATCTGCTGCATAAGCCGTTTGTGACGTTGTTCTTCGGTTTCGGGAGCCTGTGCCGTGCTGTCCGCATGGAATGTGGGCGTAAGACTGCCTTGGGAAAGGGATTTGGCGGCAGGATGCGCACCACCCGTTCCAATAACGAGGAGCAGAGCCAGAAGGCTTGTCCCCAACTTCTTTGAATAGTTCCTTATCTCCACCATTTTATGAAAAAGAGTTGAATAAGTCCGAAAATTTCCAATCGTCCGAGCAACATCATGAACGAAAGCACGCCTTTGGCCATGGCGGGGATTTCGGCGTAGTTGCCCAGCGAATAAACCTGTCCGAATCCGGGGCCCACGTTGCCGATGCAGGCAATCGTACCCGAAAAACTCGACAGCAGATCCATGCCCGAAAAAGCGCAGAGAGCCGTGCCTGCCAGAATCGAAAGCATGTACGACACGATGAAGATCATCACACCGAAGACCACATCGTTATCCTGAATGATGCCGTCCAGTTTGATGCGGATGATGGCATTGGGATGTTGCTGTCGTTTGATTTGCACCAGAATGGTTTTTACACCCAAGAGCAGGCGGTTGAATTTCATGCCGCCCGACGTTGAACCCGCACAGGCGCAGACGATCGTACCGAACATCAGAAGGATGATCGAGAACGACGGCCACACGTTGCTGTCGGCCGAGGCAAAACCCGTGGTGGTCATCAGCGAGAAGAACTGGAAGGTGGCGTGTCGCAGTGACGTCCAGAACGACGAGAAGATGTCGTTGGCGTAGAGGTTCAGTGCGATCAGCAAACTGCACACAAGGAGTGTTCCCGTGTACCAACGGGTCACCTCCGAACGGAACAGGTTGTTGTGTTTACCCGTAACCGTGGCGTAGATCAGTCCGAAGTGCATGCCGGCAACACCCATCGTGATGATCAGGATGAAGTCGATCATGGGACTGTCGTAGAAAGCGATGCTGGCATTCTTGGTCGAGAAACCGCTCGTGGCGCAGGCCGACATCGAGTGGCACAGCGCATCGAACCACGGCATCCCCGCCAAATGGAGGGCAAGTGCCGAGATGAACGTCAGACCCACATAGACGACCAGCAGGATCTGTACGATAACCTGCGAGCGGTAGCGGTAGTTGTCTTTGGCAAGTGCCGACAATTCGACATTGGAAAGGGTCATCTTGTTGCGTCCCATCGAGGGCAGGACGACCAGCGCGAACATCACGACACCCATACCGCCGATCCATGTTGTGGAGAATCGCCAGAATTGCAGGCCTGTCGGCAGGGCTTCGATGTCCGTCAGGATTGACGCTCCCGTGGTGGTGTAGCCCGAAACGCTTTCAAACCAAGCGTTTATCAGTGTAAATTCGCCTCCCCAGATCAGGTAGGGGAACGTGCTGACGACACATGCAAGAACCCACGAACCCACCACGATGCAGAAACCCTCCTTGTTGGATATTTGTTCGTGGCGTTCGACGAAGATCATGGGGAACACACCCAAAAGGGCGGTCAGAAGCGAGGAGAGTAATAAGGGGTAGAATGCCGAGTCCATGTTGTTCAGGTAGGAGATTCCCGCCGAGAGCAACATGAATGCCGCGAGAAACAGCATCACGACGCCGACATATCTGAAAACGACATTTAGTTTCATGCCCGTAACCCTTTATTTCGACCCGTTTTTCTTGGCCATGACGATCAGCATATCAATTTTTTCCTTCAATTCGAGCACCTCGTCCTTCAGATCGCCCTTCACGTTGAACGGCAGGTGGAAGGTGAGGTGATTGCCCAATTCGCGGTTCATGCGGATGATCGGATTGACGCAGTAGAGCGACATGAAGTAGTAGAGCATCAGCACGATGGCGATCATCACCATCAGCGAAATCAATACGGGAGTCACGGCACGGTAAGCATTCTTTTTCATCTGTTCGGCACGCGGCGCAAGGGAACTCTGTGTCGAGGTCATGTAGTTCTTGATGGCCGAGGTCAGGTGGGTGTAGAGGTGCAGGTAGTCCTTGTCGTACCATTGGCTGATGATGGAGTCCTGACGGATCTTGTCCGCGTTGTTCGAGAGCGAATCCCGTCGGGCGATTCCGTTCGAGAGGTAGTTGTCCGTCAGAATCTGGAGTTCGGTGGTCACGAAGGCCAGCGAATCGAGAAACGACTTGTCGAGGGCATCCTTACGCGCTTGCGAAAGGGTGTTTTGCAGGCGGTTCATGCTCTTGCGGCAGAGGCTGTCGTAGGAACGGTCGCCGAAGACGGCCAGATGGATCAGTGCAATGTTTTGTTCGTGGGCGGCATCAAGCATTTCCTTGGCCAACTCGATGTTGTGGGTGTTGGCCTTGAGGATGTCGCCCGTATCCCTGCTCAGACGGTTCAGTTCGACATAGGAAACCATGCCGGAAAAAAACAGCAGGCAGACAATGCTTAAAAAACCGATATTCACCCGTTTGCGTAATCCTGTCATAATCAAATCGCTTTTGTGTAACCAAGTGTACTTCTATCTTTATGCAAAGATAAAAATTAATCCCGGATTTCTCCCATCAAATCCTGAGAATCGTCCATTTCGCCCAATTTCACGCGACAAATCGTATTGACGCGCTCGCGCTCGTAGGGGGCTTTCACACGGATGTAGTTGCCCGTATATCCGAACATCATGCCTTCGCGGCGCGTACTTTCGAACAGCACGTCCTGCTCCGTACCGACACCTTTCCGGCAGAACGAAGCGTGAAGGCGGTGGCAGAGTTCCTCCAAACGGGCGACACGCTCGGTCTTTACGGAATCCTGTACTTTGTCGGGAAAATCGGCGGCGGGAGTGCCCGGACGCTCCGAGAAGGGGAATACATGCAGGAAGGCGGGTTCGAGACGCTCCAAAAAGTCATACGAAGTCTGGAAATCCTCGTCCGTCTCACCGGGGAAACCGACAATGACGTCGATGCCGATGAAGGCATCGGGCATGAGGCGTTTGACCGTATGGATGCGGTCGGCGAATTTGGCGGTCGTATAGCGGCGGCGCATCTGGTGGAGGATTTTGTCGCATCCGCACTGGAGCGGAATGTGGAAGTGGTGCTGGAACTTGGGCGAGGCGGCGCAAAATTCGATGATCTCGTCCGTCAGAAGGTTCGGTTCGATGGACGAAATGCGGTAGCGTTCGATGCCCTCGACTTTGTTCAGCGCACGCAGCAGGTCGATGAATTTCTCGCCCGTCGTGCGTCCGAAATCACCCGTATTGACACCCGTGATGACGATTTCCTTCTGACCTGCGGCGGCGATTTTCTCGGCCTCGCGCACCAGATCGGCGATCGGCAGGTTGCGGCTCGATCCGCGGGCGTAGTGAATCGTGCAATACGCACAGCAGTAGTCACATCCGTCCTGCACCTTGAGGAAGGCGCGCGTACGGTCACCGCTCGAAAAAGCGGCGAAGAACGATGTGATCGAATCGGTGTCGCAACTATATACGTTTTGGACTCTTCCCCGTTCGATCAATTCGAGTACGCGGCGGTAGAGATCGCCCTTGAAATTATTGCCCAGAACGATGTCCACGCCTTCGATGTCGGCGATTTCCTGAGGCTTGAGTTGGGCGTAGCATCCCGTCACGGCAATGATCGCCTGCGGATTGCGGCGATGGAGTTTGCGGATCAGATTGCGGCATTTCTTGTCGGCATGTTCGGTCACCGAACAGCTGTTTATGACGAAAATATCGGCGTCTGCCGAAGGGGCAACGCGAACGAAACCGCCTTGTTCAAAGGTTCTTGCAAGGGTCGAACTCTCCGAAAAGTTGAGTTTGCATCCGAGTGTGTGGAAACTTACTCTGCGAGTTTGCATGGAATGTCTTGTGTATGAGTTTAACAGGGCGAAAGTACAAAAAAAAGCAGGTGTGTCAAAATATTGACTCCATTTTCCCCGTTCGGCGGTTTCCGGGATGGCGGTTACACGTTTTTCGAGGGTGGCGAATGGTGGAAAACCGAAAAAAAAACTATCTTTGCACGATAAATTCTTTGTAATGGGATTTTTTGAAGATTTGATCCAATACGATTATCTGCTCAATGCCCTTCTGGCATCTGTTTTGTCGGGTATTACCTGCGGAATCATAGGTACTTACATCGTTTGTCGGCGGACGGTTTTTCTGGCGGGCGGCATCACTCACGCATCGTTCGGAGGGTTGGGCATTGCTCTTTTTTCAGGAGTGAATCCGATTCTCGGTGCGTTGTTTTTTGCCGTGATGGCATCGCTCGGCATCGAATGGGCGGGAAATCGGGGGCGCATCCGCGAAGATTCGGCCATCGGCATCGTCTGGTCGGTCGGAATGGCGGTCGGTGCGCTGTTCATGAGCCTGCGTCCGGGCTATGCAGGCGGATTGTCGGCCGTGCTGTTCGGCAGCATCGTCACGGTGACTCCCGCCGATGTGAAGGCTCTGGTCGTGCTGACAGGTGTGATTCTGGTGGGAAGTGCGGTGTGGTTGCGCCCCGTGATCTACACGGCGTTCGACCGCGATTTCTCCGTCAGCCGCGGAATCCATACCCAATGGCTGTCGTATCTGATGGCGGCGTTGATTGCCATCACGATCGTGCTCTCGATCCGAATCATGGGAATTGTCCTCCTGATGTCGCTCGTCACGATGCCTGTGGTTATTGTAAATCAGTTCTCGAAATCGTATCGTGTCATCGTATGGGGAGCCCCCGTTGTGGCCGTTGCGGCCAATGTCGCAGGATTGATGATCAGTTATAATTATGAAGTTCCGTCGGGAGCAACCATAATATTTATCCTTACGATCGTGCTTATTTGCGTAAAAATATTAACTTTGCACTACTCAAAACGAGACCTTTCACATGAAAAGCATTCATAAATTTGTTCTCAAAGCCTACCTCGGCCCGATGATCCTCACGTTTTTCATCGTGATGTTCGTCCTGCTGATGAACTTCATGTGGCGTTATATCGACGAGTTGGTCGGAAAGGGTCTCGATGCGGGCATCATCCTTGAATTGATCTCCTACGCCATGTGCAACATGATCCCGATGGGATTGCCGCTGGCCATGTTGCTCGCCGCCATCATGACGATGGGTAACTTGGGCGAAAACTTCGAACTGCTGGCCATGAAGTCGGCCGGTATGTCGCTCGTGCAGATCACCAAACCGCTGATTATTCTGGTGAGTTGCATTTCGGTCGGAAGTTTCTTCATCGGAAACAATCTTGTGCCGTATGCCAACCGCAAGATGTTCAGTGTGTTGTTCGATATTCGTCAGCAAAAACAGGCTCTCGAATTTCGTGACGGACTTTTCTTCAACGGTATTCCCGACATGTCGATCCGTGTGGAGCATCAGGATCCCGAAACCCACCTCCTGCGGAAAATCCTGATCTACGACAACCGCGCGGCCAACGGCAATATGAATACCGTGGTTGCCGATTCGGGGTATATCCGCCTGTCGGACGACAAACGCTATCTGATGGTGACCTTGTTCAACGGACAGACCTACGAACAGACCCGTAACAGCATGTGGTTCAACAAGAGCGGTCTTCGCCACCACAGTTTCAAACGTGAGGATCAGATGATCGCCATGGACGGCTACGACATGGGTCGTACCGATGCCAACCTCTTCTCGAACAGCCGCACGAAGAACGTAAACGAATTGCAGCACGACATCGACTCGCTGGAAATCACGGTCAATTCGGTGACGGCAAGTTCCTACGAACCCTTGTTGAAGGATCAACTCTTTCTGCGCGATACGATGATCCTGCCGCAACCCGACAGCATACGCATCGACAAGAGCGGTTATGCCGACCTGATGGTGATGGATTCTTTGAAAGCCTGCTCCATGCGCGACAAGAATCGTGTGTGGGATAAGGCCTGCCACATGGCAAAGAGTTCGCGCAATATGTTCACCTTCGACGAAACGACTTCTAAGGATGCCCTGACGCAACTTTATATGAGTAAGGTCGAGTGGCACAAGAAAATGTCGCTGCCCGTCTCCATTCTGATCTTCTTCCTGATCGGTGCACCGCTCGGCGCGATCATCCGTCGCGGCGGTCTGGGACTTCCGGTGGTGGTGTCGGTGATCTTCTTCGTGATCTACTACATGATCAGCCTTTCGGGTGAGAAGTTCGCCAAGGAGGGTACATGGGATGCTGTTTACGGCATGTGGCTTTCGACTTTTGTCCTGACGCCCATTGCCGTCTATCTGACCTACAAGGCCACGAACGACTCCGCTCTGCTCGATTTTGACTGGTACAGCGGTCGTATCAAGGCACTGGAGGAAAAATTAAAAGGAAAACTGAAAAACATAAAAAATAAAACGCTAACGTGATGAGAAACGAATCAATGTTAAACAGTATAGAGGAGGTCCTTGAGGACTTCAGTCAGGGTAAGGTGGTCATCATGGTCGATGACGAAGACCGCGAGAACGAGGGCGATTTCATTGTCGCCGCCGAGAAGATCACGCCCGAAATTGTCAATTTCATGCTTAAGGAGGGACGTGGTGTCCTGTGCACACCTCTTTCCGAGGAGCGTTGTGCCGAGTTGGAACTCGACATGATGGAACCGAACAACACTTCGTTGCTCGGAACGCCGTTTACCGTGACAGTCGATCTCTTGGACGAGGGTTGCACGACGGGTGTGTCGATCCACGATCGTTGCGCCACGATCCGTGCGCTGGCCAACCCCAACACCAAACCTTCGGATCTGGGACGTCCGGGTCACATCAACCCCCTGCGTGCCCGTCAGAAGGGCGTATTGCGCCGTCCGGGTCACACCGAGTGTGCCATTGATCTGGCACGTCTTTGCGGCATGCAGCCCGCAGCCGCTTTGATCGAGGTGATGAACGAGGATGGTACGATGGCACGTCTGCCGCAGTTGCTGGAAAAAGCCAAGAAATTCGGCTTCAAGATCGGTTCGATCGCATCGCTGATCGAGTACCGCCTCAAGCAGGAGTCGATCATCGAGCGCGGTGAGACGGCCGACATGCCGACCGAATGGGGACATTTCAAGATCACGGCTTTCCGACAGAAGAGCAACGGTCTGGAGCATCTGGCACTCACCAAGGGTGAATGGACGGAGGACGAACCCGTGCTGATCCGCGTACACTCGTCGTGTGCCACGGGTGATATCCTCGGATCGTGCCGTTGCGATTGCGGTGCGCAGTTGCACGAGGCGATGAAGATGATCGAGAAGGAGGGCAAGGGTGCCATCGTTTACCTCAATCAGGAGGGACGCGGCATCGGTCTGTTCAACAAGATCCACGCCTACAAATTGCAGGAGGAGGGGCTGGATACGGTGGATGCCAACATCGAGTTGGGCTTCCGTCCCGACGAGCGCGACTACGGTATCGGTGCAAGCATCATCCGCGATCTGGGCATCAAGCACATGCGTCTGATGACGAACAACCCCTTGAAACGTGCCGGATTGGAGGGTTACGGTCTTTCGATCGACGAGATCGTGCCGATCGTGATCGCCCCCAACAAATACAACCTCCACTATCTGGAAACGAAGGAGAACCGCATGCATCACCACCTCGGATTGTGCAAGAATCACAATTCGAAGTGCTAATCTGCAATCGGTTACAGTTTGTTTTGCACGGTTCCGATTCCCTTTCGAGTCGGGATCGTGCACTTATTAAAAGGAACTTGGAAAAATGATGAATCCGAAAGATTTACGCATCGTGTTCATGGGAACACCCGAATTTGCCGTACCTTCGCTCAAGGCGTTGGTCGGGGGCGGATATAATGTGGTTGCGGTGGTGACCGTACCCGACAAACCCGCAGGTCGCGGTCAGAAGGTACACGAAAGCGATGTGAAGGTGGCAGCCAAAGAACTGGGACTGCCCATACTGCAACCCGTCAAGTTGCGTGATCCCGAATTTGTGGAGGCGATGAAGGTTTTGAATCCCGATTTGGGCATCGTCATCGCATTCCGCATGTTGCCTGAGGTGATTTGGGCAATGCCCCGTTTCGGTACGTTCAACCTGCACGCTTCACTCCTGCCCGAATATCGCGGTGCCGCCCCGATCAACTGGGCGATCATCAACGGCGAGAAGAAAACGGGGGTGACGACCTTCCTGTTGAATCACGAGATCGACAAGGGTGCAATTCTTTGTCAGGAGGAGTTGGAGATCGGCGAGGAGGATAACGTGGGCGTGGTGTATGACCGTCTGATGACGATGGGCGAACGCCTCGTACCGCATACGGTCGATCTGATTGCCGCGGGGGAGATCCATCCCGTGGCGCAGGAGGGCGTGGACGAAGCGAAACTGAAACCCGCCCCGAAAATCTTCAAGGAGGACTGCCGTATCGACTGGACACGTCCGGGTTGCGAGATCGTCAATTTCGTGCGCGGATTGTCGCCGTACCCCGCAGCATGGAGTGCAATGTGTTCGGAGGACGGCAAGGAGACCTCGGTGAAGATCTTCTCGGCACACTTCGAGCCGAGTGCCCACAACCGCGAGTGCGGACAGATCGAGAGCGATTGCCGTACGACGATCCGCGTGGCATGCAGCGACGGATGGATCACGCTGGACGAATTGCAGTTGGCCGGAAAACGCCGTCTTCCCGTGCGCGAACTCCTGCTCGGATTCCGCGATGTGTTGCAGTGTCGATTTGAATAATTCAACGTAAAATGGAAAATAAAGCAACTACGAAGAGATATTGGATGAAATCCATCGTCTCTTTCCTTTTGGTGTTGTTCACCATGCCTTTGGGACATGCACTGATGATCCTGATGGAACACCTCCTGCCGGGCGATACGCTCCATACGGCGGCCTTCCTGATCGGACTGGTCGGTTTCCTGATGGTCGTTGTCGGGGTCTTTGTCAAGGGCGATACCCGTCAGACGCTGTGGGGACTGTTCGGCGGTCTGCTGTTTTGGACGGGATGGGTCGAATTTATCTATATGTATTACGCCAACCGATTCGGCGTGATGCCCGAACTCGATCCCGTGACGAGCGAGGTTGTCACCCGTCCCGAATACCTGATCATGCCCTCATCGTTCGGTTTTTTCGTGATGTTTCTCACGATCTACATCTTTTCGATCCGTTCGGGATGCCGGTTTTTCATCTGGTGTCAGAAGAAACTCTTCGGCAAACGCCGCGAGACGATTGTCGTGCAACCCATCACGCGCCACACCTCGATCATCACCTTCATGGAGTTGAACATGATGATGTGGGCGTGCTACCTGCTGTTGATGTTCTGTTACGACGATAATTTCTTGGGCGAACATCACCCTCTGACGATTGCCACGGGTGTGGGGTGTTTCATCGGATCGCTCTTCATCTTCAAACGCCAGTTGCAACTCGCATCGTGGGGCGCGAATATCCGTATGGCGGTGGCTACGGTCATCATTTTCTGGACTCCGGTCGAGATTCTCGGTCGTCTGGATTTTTTCAGCGAGATCTGGGTCGAGCCGATGGAACATGTGACCGAAATGTCGATCATTCTGACATCGTTCCTTGTCCTGCTGATCTATTTGCTTGTCATGGCACGCAAAAAACATAATTCATAGTGGAAAAAGGACACAAATACGGATGGGGCGTTGCGCTCACGGCGAGACTTTTGGCGGGATGTACTGCGGAGAAGAATACCGGGGAGCGGATGAACATCTTGTTCATCATGTCGGATGACCACGCCTTGCAGGCTGTCAGTGCCTGCGGAGGAAAATTGGTGCCGACACCCAACATCGACCGCATTGCGCGGGACGGTGTGGTTTTCGAGAACAGTTTCGTGGCGAACTCAATCAGCGGACCGAGCCGTGCCTGCATGCTGACCGGTAAACACAGCCATGCCAACGGATTCCGCAACAACGAGGATGTGTTTGACGGTCATCAGCCGACCTTTCCCGCGATCCTGCATGAGGCGGGATACCAGACGGCGTTGATCGGCAAATGGCACTTGGGATCGCGTCCCGAAGGGTTCGACCATTGGGACATTCTCGACGGACAGGGCGATTATTACAACCCCACGTTCATTTGTGACGGCGATACACTGCGCCGTGAGGGTTATGTGACCCGATTGACGGCCGATTTGGCGATGGAGTGGCTCGATCACCGCGACAAGAACCGCCCGTTCTGCCTTCTGATGCACAACAAGGCACCGCACCGTATTTGGATGCCCGCCATCGAGGATCTCGGATCGTCGGATTCGATCTCGTTCCCCGTACCCGAAACCTTCTACGACAACTACGAACAACGCCGTGCCGCAGGCTTGCAGGAGATGTCCGTTGCCCGCGATATGGATCTGATTTACGATCTGAAACTCGATCCCGGAGTCGCTACGGGTCGTAAGGATCTGATGCAGTGGGCAAAGGCGGCGGTGGATCGTATGTCGCCCGAAGACCGCAAGGCCTGGGATGCCTACTACGACCGCCGTTCGGAGGAGTTCAAGGAGCGGAACCTTTCGGGAAAAGAACTTGCCGAGTGGAAATTGCAGTGTTACCTGAAAGACTACACGAGTGTGATCCGTTCGGTGGATCGCAACGTGGGGCGCGTGCTGGATTATCTCAAGGCGAACGGACTGGATCAGAATACGCTGGTGGTTTATACTTCCGATCAGGGTTTCTATATAGGCGAACACGGCTGGTTCGACAAACGATTCATGTATGAGGAATCGTTCCGTACGCCGTTGTTGATGCGTATGCCACAGGGAAAACACGGCGTGATTTGGCAACCCGTGCAGAATATCGACTATGCACCTACTTTTCTGGATCTTGCGGGATTGCCCGTGCCGTCCGATATGCACGGATGCTCGCTTCTGCCTTTGTTGAAGGGCGAAGAGCCGACCTATTGGCGACAGACGCTTTACTATCATTTCTACGAATATCCGGGTGAGCACGCCGTAAGACGGCACGAGGGGGTCCGTAGCGAGCGTTACAAGTTGATCCGTTTCTACGGGGATGAGGAGCATTGGGAGTTCTACGATCTGAAGAACGATCCCCACGAGTTGCAGAACCAAATCAACAACCCCGATTATCAGAGGCTGATCATAGAGGCCAAGACCGAACTCAAACGCTTGAAGCGTCAGTATCGGGCACCCGACGTACATTAATCTTCGGGGTGTACATAACGAAAGGGCTGATCCCCGAGTGGGGTCAGCCCTTTCTCCTTTCGTTCTGTTCGAGGCAATTCGTATGTTTCGGTCGGCGTTCGGTGCGCTGGCATTACTCGAATTGTCTATTTCTTTTGTACGTGAGTCAAGAAATCTGTAACCAAGTTCAACAAATAGTGAGAACTTTTCAGATTTAAGATACCAAGCTAAACCTGCATCGTAAGTAGTACGCTTCAATCAGGACTGCCAAGACTTTGTGCTGCTTTTATACGCACATCAAGTGAATGGTTGCCATTGCTGTGATTAAGTAATTTAACGCTTATACCTCCACCTAAACTTGCTCCGTTAGAGTGGATCCTTGCTCCCTTATTTTTAAATAAGGAGATATTAGCTTTAGCTATAATGAAGATATTAGCTGGAGGGATTATATCCACACGTAATTTGAAAGAGAGGTCTAATGGAATTTTGTCGTTATTTTGAATTCCGGTTCCTTGAGATGCAATATACTAAGCCTGGAAAAGTATAAATTATTTCAATCGCTTTATGCGGTTTATAACAATTATAATATCAACAACAACATGAATGCCGCAAATAACCCATAAAACAATATTTTCTACTATACCTATGAATAGCAACAAGTGCGTAAATATCATTGACAATAAAAAATCTCTTGAAAGAGTATTGATGAAATCTAATCCACTATCAATATGCAACGAGAATATTTTTCGTTTGCCCTCTCCACCCCGAATTGAATTATAAGGATATTTCTTATTAAGCAAAAATAGCAGTACGGTATTCAATGAAGCTATTATTATTAACCATAAGTCTATCATAATGAAATCGTTTAAAATTAATATTGTTGTAAGTTGCATTGATTGACTTGAATTCAAACTGACAATAAAACAGAATCGAACTCAAAGTAAGTAAAATTTTATATTTATCTTTTGTAGTCATATACCCTAATCTGTTCCTCGGTCTTGAGTTAAAGATGTTTTGGGTGATATAGTTTTGCAAGGTAAATAAAAATTTTAATATACGTGTAATTTCTTTGTGAAAATTAATTCTTTTTCCATTATCTGCCGTTTATTGTACCTTGATTTGGGATGCCTCCTCCGGCAACTTCACGCAATGCCCCGAAAGTTATCCCACTTCGGATCGGTCTGTTGGAAGGCCTCCTTTGCTTTATCGTTAAAGTTTCACCTCGCGGATGATCTCCGCACCGTGGCGAATCGCCTCTTCGTTCTGCGGAAGCAGTTTCCACGCACGTTCGGGAAGCGACTTCTTCAGTCCGACCATCACATGCTCCGGACTTACCACGGGGCGCACCTTGAGGTAGCCGCCGAGGATCATCGTGTTGAACATCTTGGCCTGCCCCAGACGAGCCGCCTCGGCCGTGGCATCAATGGCATAAATTGAGATGTCCTTGCGCACGGGATGGCGCGTGATGCCGTTCGTATCGTAGATGAGCGTCCCGCCGACCTTGACCAGCGGCTCGAATTTCTCCATCGACTGCTGGTTGAGGATGATCGCCGTGTCAAATTCGTGGGCGATCGGCGAAGAGATCTTTTTGTCGGACAGGATTACCGTCACGTTGGCCGTACCGCCACGCATTTCGGGGCCGTAGGAGGGCATCCACGTCACTTCGTAGTCCTGCATGACACCTGAGTAAGCCAATATCTTACCCATCGAGAGGACTCCTTGTCCTCCGAATCCCGCAATGATCAATGTTTCTTTCATAATAATGTCCTCCTATTTTACTTCTTTGATGTCACCCAGCGGATAGAACGGGAGCATGTTCTCCTCAAGCCATTTGTTGGCGGCGACGGGCGTCATTTTCCAACCGCTGTTGCAGGTCGAAACGACCTCCACAAACGAAAATCCCTTACCCTCCATCGAACGCTGAAACGCTTTTTTGATGGCGTTCTTGCATTTGCGGACGTTGGCGGGGGTGTGGACGCTCTGACGCGTAATGTAGGTTGCGCCGTCCAGATGTGCCATCATCTCGGCAATCTTGTAGGGGTAACCGTTCAGACGCGGGTCACGGCCGTAGGGCGTGGTGGCGGTCTTCATACCCAAGAGAGTGGTCGGTGCCATCTGTCCGCCCGTCATGCCGTAAATGGCGTTGTTGATGTAGATCGTCACGACATTCTCACCGCGTGCGGCGGCGTGGATCGACTCGGCGGTACCGATGGCCGAAAGGTCACCGTCACCCTGATAGGTGAAGATCATCTTGTCGGGCATCAGACGCTTCATGGCCGATGCAATGGCCAGTGCACGTCCGTGGGCGGCCTCCACCCAGTCGATGTCGATGTAATTGTAGGCAAATACGGAGCAACCCACGGGCGAAATGCCCACGGCCTTTTCCGCCAGTCCCAATTCGTCGATCACTTCGGCAACGAGTTTGTGAACCGTGCCGTGACTACAACCGGGGCAGTAGTGTATGATATTGTCCAACATGAGTCTCGGTTTCGCGTAAACCAGATTCTCCTTTTTTATTTCAACCTCTGCCATAGTCTTTAGTTTTTGTGGATGAATTTTTCCTTCAGTGCGGCGAGCACTTCATCGGGGTTGAAGATCATACCGCCCTGACGGCCGTAATGCTCCACGGGAGCCTTGCCGTTCACCGCCAGACGGACATCCTCGACCATCTGGCCGGCATTCAATTCGGCCGAAAGGAATCCCTTGACACCGCGCTCGGCCAATGCCGCCAGCGGTTTCGAGGGGAAGGGGTAAAGGGTGATTGGGCGTAAAAGGCCGACCTTGAGTCCCTCCTGACGCGCCATTTCGACCGTTGCCGAGCAGATACGTGCCGACGAACCGAATGCCACGATCACATATTCCGCATCGTCACACTCGATCTCCTCGTACATCACTTCCTGCTCCATGGCCTTGTATTTGGCTTGAAGATCCTTGTTTTTGATCTCCATCTTTTCGGATTGCAACTCCAGCGAGGTGACGATGTTGCGTTCGCGCGAGGCGGGCTTGCCGATGGCAGCCCAACTGCCGTAACGTTCGCGTACCTCCTTGTCGGTAAGGCGCGGACGCTGCGGAGAAAGCACCACCTTTTCCATCATCTGACCGATCACGCCGTCGGCAAGGATCATTGCAGGGTTGCGGTATTTGAAGGCAAGATCGAATGCCACGGCCACATGGTCGTGCATCTCCTGTACGGAGTTCGGAGCGAGGACGATCAGATGATAGTCGCCGTGACCGCCACCCTTGCAAGCCTGAAAATAGTCGCCCTGCGAAGGCTGGATCGTACCCAGTCCCGGCCCGCCGCGCTGGCAGTTGATTATCAGACAGGGGAGTTCCGCGCCTGCAATATAACTCAGTCCTTCGGACATGAGCGAGATGCCGGGGCTTGACGATGAGGTCATGACCCGTTTGCCTGCGGCGGCACCGCCGTAAACCATATTGATTGACGAAATCTCCGACTCGGCTTGGAGTACGACCATACCGGTTGTTTCCCAAGGTTTGAGTTCCATGAGGGTCTCCATGACTTCGGATTGGGGCGTGATGGGGTAGCCGAAATATCCGTCGCAACCGTAGCGGATTGCCGCATAAGCAATCACTTCGTTGCCTTTCATCAGTCTGACTTCTTTCTCTTCCATGGCTTAGTTGATTTTTTGACGATAAACCGTGATAACACTGTCCGGACAGATGACTGCGCATGAAGCACAACCGATGCAGGCATCCGGATTGGCCATTTGGGCTACGGGGTATCCCTTGCTGTTCACCTCAGAAGAGAGTGAGAGTACATCGCAGGGACAAGAGGCAATGCAAACACCACAGCCTTTGCACCGTTCTCTGTCGATAACGATTGTTCCTTTGATTTTAGCCATAATATCGTTGATTAGTGTGTGTATTCCTGACAAAAATACGAAAAAAAACGTAGAAATGGAAAAGAAAAAAATCCAAAGCCGCCATCTTTTGATATGGAAACATTTGCAAGTCATTTAATATATGCAGGTGTTGTCCTGCGAAAAAAGGCGGAAAAGGAGTTATTGGCGGAGAAGAAAAAGCGGGATGTATTTTTTGAGGAGAAAAATTTTTACAACGGAAGAGAACGGGATTTTTGGGAAAAAAGAGCGGAGAAGAATGTCGGTGAGAAAAGAATTTACAGGGAGACGGAGCGATTTTTGAGAGAAATGCGGCTCGGAGAATCGGAGTAATAGAAGAGGACGTGGGGCGTTCCTTTTGCGGGAAGACAGGAAAAACCGTCCCGGTGAGGCGGACGGATATTTGCGGGAGCGAATAGGACAGGCACAAGAGTCTGTGTCTGGCGAAATTCCACGCAGAGAAAAGTGGCACCCGTCTTTCCATGCACAAAAAAGGCGGAAATCCCCGAAGGATTTCCGCCCGTGACGAATCTATTGACGATTCGCTTATTTCTCGAATGAGTGGATTACCACACCCGAACGCAGTTTCGGCTCAAACCAAGTGGTCTTGGGAGGCATGATGCAACCCGAATCGGCGATGTTGATCAACTGCTGCATCGAAACGGGATAGAGTGCGAAGGCAACCTTCATCTCACCGCTATCGACACGGCGTTTCAACTCGCCCAGACCGCGGATACCGCCGACAAAGTCGATACGGTTCGAGGTACGCAGATCCTTGATGTCGAAGATCTGATCCAGTACGAGGTTCGACAATACCGTAACATCCAGAACACCGATCGGATCTTGGTCGTTGTATGTGCCGGCTTTTGCGGTCAGACTCCACCAGTGACCCTCAAGGTACATGCTGAAGTTGTGAAGTTTGTTGGGGCGGTATTCCTCCGTACCCTTATCCTCTACATCGAAATGCTCCTTCAACTTCTCGACAACCTGTGCGGGAGTCAGATCGTTCAGATCACGCAGTACGCGGTTGTAGTCGATGATGCGCAACTGGCTTGCGGGGAAGGTTACTGCAAGGAAGTAGCAGTATTCCTCGTTGCCGGTGTGGTGCGGGTTGTTGGCCTTGCACTCGGCACCTACGCGGGCTGCGGCAGCCGTACGGTGGTGACCGTCGGCAACATACAGGGCGGGAATGCCTGCGAAGATCTCGGTGATACGGTCGTTGATGGCCTTATCCTTGATCACCCACAACTGGTGACCGAAACCGTCCTCTGCCGTGAAATCGTATTCGGGCTTGTGCTCCTTGACAAACTTTGCAACGATGGCGTTGATCTCGTCGTTGTCGGGGTAAGCGAAGAATACGGGCTCGATGTTGGCCTGCTGGTTGCGAACGTGCTTCATACGGTCGTTCTCCTTCTCAACGCGGGTCAGTTCGTGTTTCTTGATGGCACCCGACAGGTAATCCTCGAAGTGGCAGCACATCGTCAGACCATACTGTGTGCGACCGTCCATCGTCTGTGCATAGATGTAGTAGCACTCTTGGTCGTCCTGCTGCAACCAACCCTCTTTTCTCCAACGCTTGAAATTCTCGACAGCCTTCTCGTAAACCTCAGGCGAGTGTTCGTCGGCGATAGGCGTGAAATCAATTTCGGGTTTGATGATATGTAACAAAGAACGCTCAGTTGCTTCTTTTTTTGCTTCTTCCGAGTTCAAAACGTCATAGGGACGCGATGCTACTTCTGCAGCATATTCTTTCGGCGGACGAATACCGCAGAAAGGTTTAATTCTTACCATGGCGAATTATATATTTATGTTTGGAAAATATGTCGGGGGACAAAAGGGCGGAATGACCTCAAAAAAGTTTCCGCCCTTTTTCCGCGACTTTTATATTATTTGTTTACCTGAAACGTCGTGTCTCCGTTGTTCAGATAGCCGACGATTTGGCGTGCTGCGGCCAAACCTGCATTGACGTTCGCTTCACCGGTCTCGGCACCCTGCTTTTTGGGTGTTGCGAATACACGGTTGCCGAACTTCTCGTTCCATGCAGCCTGATTTACAGCAGCAATATCGGTGATGTATTTCAGATCCTCACGCTCGGTGAAAGCCTTCTCCAGACCCTCCTCGCAGATAACCTCCTTACGAGCCGTGTTCACCAGAATGGCACCCTTCGGCATCGAAGAGATCAACTCGTAGTTGATCGAACCCTTCGTATCGGCCGTTGCAGGAATGTGCAGCGACAGATAGTTCGAGCGTTTGAACAACTCGGCAACGGTCTCGACTTTCTCGCAACCGTCGGCAGCCAGCGTGGCGGCGTCCTTGTGACGAGCGTAAACAATGACTTTCATGCCCAAAGCCTGTGCTTTCTGACCTACGAGTTTGCCAATGTGGCCGTAAGCCATCAGACCCAGAGTCTTGCCTTGCAACTCCTGACCCTTGCCCGGAGTGAAGCAGTTACGCGACATGTAGATCATCATGGCGAGAGCCAACTCGGCAACAGCGTTCGAGTTCTGACCCGGAGTGTTCATCACGACGATGCCACGCTCCGAAGCGGCGGCCAGATCCACGTTGTCGTAACCTGCACCTGCACGTACGACGATCTTCAGGTTCTTGGCTGCGGCGATGACGTCGGCCGTAACCTTATCGCTACGGATGATCAGTGCGTGAACGTCGGCAACGGCTGCCAGCAACTCGGCTTTGTCTGTATATTTTTCGAGCAGGGCGAGTTCGTGACCGCCTTCCTCAACGATTTTACGGATACCATCAACAGCCTCTTTTGCAAAAGGTTTCTCGGTAGCAACTAATACTTTCATATTCGGTTTTTAGGTTTTAGGTTCTTCTTATGTGGTTTTGCTTATTCACCGACCAACCATCGGGAATTGCTTCTCGATGGTTGGCTGATGATAAAATGTCTGGATGACCCAGATTATTTGTGGAGTTGCTCGAAATTCTGCATACATTTAACCAATGCCTCTACGCTCTCCTTGGGAAGTGCGTTGTAGCAGGAAGCACGGAAGCCGCCGACCAGACGGTGACCCTTGATGCCGACCATACCGCGTTCGGTTGCGAACTTGAAAAATTCGTCGGCCAGATCCTCGTGACCCTCGGTCATTACGAAGCAGATGTTCATCAACGAACGATCCTCCTTCTCGACGGTACCGCGGAACAGCGAGTTGCGGTCGATTTCGTCGTACAGCAGAGCGGCTTTCTCCTTGTTGCGACGCTCGATCTCCTTAACACCGCCGATCTCCTTGAGCCACTTCAGGGTTTCGCCCAGAACGTAGATGGGGAATACCGGAGGAGTGTTGTACATGGAGTTCTTCTCGACGTGCGTCTTGAAACTCATCATGGTCGGGAGATCACGAACCTGTTTCTCAAGGAAGTCCTCGCGGATGATTGCGAAAGCGACACCTGCGGGAGCGAGGTTCTTCTGGGCACCACCATATACCATGGCATACTTGGTGATGTCGAACTCGTGCGACAGAATGTCGGACGACATATCGGCTACCAGAGGTACCGGCGAGTCGAGATCTTCGTGATACTCGGTACCGTAGATGGTGTTGTTCGAGGTGATGTGGAGGTAATCCAGATCGGTCGGGATCTCCACGCCTTTGGGAATGTACGAGAAGTTCTTGTCTTCCGAAGAAGCCAGAACCTCAACCTCGCCATAACGCTTTGCCTCTTTGATGGCTTTCTTCGACCATACACCGGTGTTGATGTAACCGGCTTTCTTGCCGAGGAAGTTGGCAGCCACTTCATAGAAGAAGGTGCTGGCACCACCGCCGATATAGAAAATACGATAATTATCAGGAATGTGAAGCAACTCGCGGAAGTTGGCTTCTGCATCGGCTACGACTTTATCGAAGTCTTTGGTACGGTGCGAAATCGAGAGGATCGAAAGACCCGAATCGTTGAAGTCGAGAACGGCTTTGGCAGCTCTTTCGACTACTTCTTGTGCGAGAACGGAAGGTCCCGCGTTGAAATTGTGTTTTTTCATAATGGTTAGTTATGTGAATTAGTTTTTAAGTTTGTCGTTGTTTTTAATAACACACAAATATAAGCAATATATTTCGGAAAAAGCAACAGAAACTCAAATTAATTTTTTCTCGGAGCGGGTTTGTCGCGATTTTGAATTGTTTTTATTATTTTTGTCAAAATTTAATTTGTTTTAGAATCATGGTAAAGTCTATGACGGGCTTCGGCAAGGCCGAAGTCGCTCTTACAAACAAGAAAATCACCGTGGAAATCCGTTCGCTCAACTCGAAACAGATGGATCTCAATATGCGTATTCCGGGAATTTATCGTCAGGCCGAAGGCGATGTGCGCAACATTGTCTCGCGTACGTTGCTGCGCGGTAAGGTCGATCTGTTTGTGTCGGTCGAATCGACGGCTGTCTCAACGCCCGCTCATATTAATAAAGAGGTGTTCCGCGAATATCTGCGTCAGATGAACGAGACGCTGACCTTTTCGGGAATTGATGCTTCGTATGATTCGATCGTTTCTTCGATCATGCGTATGCCCGATGTGGTGACCACCGAACAACCCGAAATTCCCGATGACGAAATCAAGGCATTGCTGGATGCCACGCAGCGTGCCGTGGCCGCACTTGACGAGTTCCGTCAGCAGGAGGGTGCCGTGCTGATCGCCGATCTGTTGCACCGTGTCGATCTGATCGAGGACTACAAGGAGCAGGTCGTACCTTACGAGAAACAGCGCGTGGAGACCATCCGTCAGCGCATTATGGACGGATTGGAGAAACTCAATGTCGATGTCGATAAGAACCGTCTGGAGCAGGAGATGATCTTCTACTTGGAGAAACTGGACATCACCGAAGAGAAGGTGCGTCTGAAGAACCACTGCAAGTATTTCCGCGATGTGGCTGCCGAAGAGGAGGCTCCGGGTCGCAAGTTGGGCTTCATCGCACAGGAGATGGGGCGTGAGATCAATACGCTGGGTTCGAAGGCCAACGAGTCGAACATCCAGATCCTCGTGGTCCGCATGAAGGACGAGTTGGAGAAGATCAAGGAACAGGTACTCAATATTTTGTAATCCGATGGGTAAGATTGTCATATTTTCGGCTCCGAGCGGATCGGGCAAGACCACGATCGTCCGCGAGTTGTTGAAGCGTTATCCCGACATGGAGTTTTCGGTGTCGGCCACCAGTCGCCGACCGCGCGGTGCGGAGAAGGACGGGACGGATTATTACTTCCTCTCGGAGGAGGAGTTCCGCAAGGCCGTCGAAGAGGATCGTTTCGTGGAGTGGGAGGAGGTTTATAAAGGCACCTGCTACGGCACGCTGCGTTCGGAGATCGAGCGCATCTGGGCAAAGGGAAACACCATCCTGTTCGATGTTGATGTCATGGGCGGTATGAACCTCAAACGCATCTTCGGCGAGAAGGCCTGCTCGATTTTCATCATGCCTCCTTCGGTCGGGGAACTGCGCCGCCGTCTGGTCGGGCGCGGCACGGATGCTCCCGATGTGATCGAGAAACGTGTCGCCAAGGCCGAATTTGAGATGACGAAAGCCCCTTCGTTCGACCACATTGTGGTGAATGACGTGCTGGCGGATGCCGTTGCCGAAACCGTTGCGATCCTCGATAAATTTAAGGCCGCAAAGTGATGAAGAAACGCATGATGCTCTATTTCGGATCGTTCAATCCGATCCATAAGGGGCATGTCGCTTTGGCGGAATATGTCGTCGGAAAGGGGTTGTGCGACGAGGTGGCACTGATCATCTCGCCCCAAAGTCCCTACAAGCAGTCGATGATGCTCGCCCCCGAAACCGATCGTTTCGAGATGGCGGAAATGGCCTGCAAGGCCTCGAAATATCCGGAGCAGATCCGCCCCTCGGTGGTCGAATTTCTGTTGCCGCGACCTTCCTATACCATCGACACACTGAACTATCTGGAAGAGGTGTGCGGCAATCAGATGGAATTTTCGATTCTGATGGGAGCCGACCAACTCGACAGGTTGGACGGCTGGAAAGATTACAGGCGGATTTTGGAGTACCCGATCTGGGTCTATCCGAGAAAAGGGGAGTCGCTTCCCGACCGTTTCCGCACAAAAATCCACCTTTTGGAGGATGCACCCCTGCAAGATTTCTCATCGACCGAGGTGCGCGGTTGCGTGGAACGCGGGGAGGATACTTCGCGTATGCTCTGCAAGGAGGTCGCCGATTACATTCGTAAAAAAGGTCTGTGGAGCATCTCGTCGCAGATCGTGGCGATCAATGCACGTCTGGATGCCGAACCCGAAAACGTGGAACTGCTCCTGCAACGCGGACAACTCCATTATCGCCGCAACGATTGGGGCGCGGCACTCAACGACTTCAACAAGATTCTGAAGATTGATCCCCGACACCGTGAGGCGCACCAGTTTGCGGAATTGGTGCAGGAGATCCTTTCTTTTCGCTATAAAGATATTTATAATCCCTGAAAATGAATCGTTTAAGAATTGCTTTGCTCGCCGGAGGAGACTCTTCCGAGCGAGAAATTGCGCTCCAGAGTGCCTCTCAGATCGAGGCCGCTCTGGATCACACCAAATACGACATTACGCTGGTCGATATCCACCACCGCGACTGGTTCTATACGGCACCCGACGGTCGTCGCTGGCCGCTGGACAAGAACGATTTCTCGATGACGGTCGATGGCGTGCGCCGCGAATTTGACTATGCACTGATCATCATCCACGGAACACCGGGCGAGAACGGTCGCCTGCAAGGTTATCTGGAGATGATGGATATTCCCTTCTCGTCGTGTTCTATGACCTCTTCGGTTGTGACATTCGACAAATTTACCACCAAACGTACACTGGAAGACCGCGGCATCAACATGGCCCGCGAGATTTTTTTGCGTCGCGGGGAACAATATGATGCCTGCGAAATCGTTCGTGAGTTGGGTCTTCCCGTTTTTGTGAAACCCAATGCGAGCGGATCGTCGTTCGGCGTGACGCGCGTGACAAGCGTGGAGGAGATTCCTGCCGCCGTCGAGGCAGCCCTGACCGAGAGCGAGGACGTACTGATCGAGGAGTGCATCACGGGTCGTGAGATGGCTTGCGGTGTGATGATCGCAGGCGGCAAGGAGTATGTTTTCCCCGTGACGGAGATTGTCCCGAAGAATATTTTCTTCGATTACGAGGCGAAATATACGGCGGGTTGCTCGGAAGAGATCACGCCGGCCGACATTACGGACGAGGTGCGCCGCGAATTGAACCGCATGACGCTTGAGGCCTACAAGACGTGCCGTTGCAAGGGTGTGGTGCGTGTCGATTTCATCGTGACGAAGGAAGGAAAACCCTACTTCATCGAGTTGAACTCCATCCCCGGCATGAGTGGCGGGAGCATCGTTCCGAAGCAGGTGCGCACGATGGGCATGACGCTCGGTGAGTTGTATGACATGATTATAGAGGATACGAAGAGAAAATGATAGAAATAGACGACAAGATTGTGAGTCAGGATCTTCTTCGGGAGTGTTTCTGCTGTGACCTGAGTGCATGCAAGGGTATTTGCTGTGTCGAGGGAAATGCGGGAGCACCGCTGGAAGAGGACGAAGCGGCCATTCTCGAACGGGAATATCCCCATTATCGTCCCTATATGACGGGCGAAGGGGTGGAAGCCGTTTCGGAGCAGGGATTTGCGGTGTTGGACGAGGACGGAGATCTGACCACACCCCTGATCCACGATGCCGAGTGTGCTTTTTCCTATAAGGAGAACGGCTGCACGCTCTGCGCCATCGAACGTGCATGGCGTGAGGGGAAAACCACATTCAAGAAACCCATATCCTGCCATTTGTATCCGATCCGTCTGGTGAATTTCTCGAACGGGACGATCGGACTGAACTATCACCGTTGGGATGTTTGTGACGGCGCGCGCAAGTGTGGTCGCAAATTGGGAATCCCCGTTTACAAATCGCTCAAAGAGCCTATTATTCGTCGTTTCGGAGCCGGGTTTTACGAGGCTCTGGAGGCGGCCGAACAATATATCAAACAACACTGATACAACACAAATCTGATCCAAAGATGTTAAGAAAGACCCTGCTGGTTTTCGCGGCAATGGCCCTGATGTGCAATGCGGCCTCGGCGAATATGAGCCAGAAAAAGAAGAAGCGTTCCAAGAAACACCACAAGACCGAACAGGTCACGCCTGCACCCGAAAAGCCCACTTGCGTGGAAGCCGAGCCTCAGCCTGTGACACCCGATGAGTCGGTGTGTCCCGAACCCGAACCTGCCGAAGTCGATTCGAAGGCGGCACTTCCCCGTACGCCCGAACAGATTGCGGCCGATTCGATTGCCGATTTGAAGGAACGTCTGCGTCCCTGCAAGATCCGATCGACATTCGATACGAATGGTTTGTGTGTGATCGACACCCTCGATTCGGGTAACGATGCGGTGCAGGTGGTGCTTTTCAGCAATAATACATGGAAATATGTCCGTAACCGTGAAATCCCGAAGGACAGCACGATTTTCGTGAAGTATTGGGATACGACCAAACTGTTGCCTTACGAGCATGCCCACACGATGGTGCCCAATTCGGTGGTGATTGATCTGGTGGATTCGCTCAATTGCTATCATTGCCCCTATCAGGGCGGAGTGAATCCCCGTGGTCGCTACGGTCTGCGTCGCGGTCGTCCGCATCAGGGTGTCGATCTGCCGTTGAAGACGGGCGATCCCGTTTATGCTGCGTTTTCGGGTCGCGTGCGTATTTCGGCCTATAACAGAGGTGGTTACGGTAATTTGGTAATTATCCGTCATGATAACGGCCTTGAAACCTACTATGGTCACTTGTCGGAGCGCATGGTGGAACCCAACCAGTGGGTGGAGGCGGGACAGATCATCGGTCTGGGCGGATCGACGGGGCGTTCGACGGGGCCGCACCTCCACTTCGAGATCCGTTATTACGGTCAGTCGTTCGATCCCGAACGTCTGATCGATTTCAAGAGCGGAACACTGTGCCGAGAGACCTTCCTCCTGAAGAAATCGTTCTTCAGCATCTACTCCAAGGCGGGACAGGACTTCGAGGACGAGATCTCCAATCAGGAACAGGACAAAAAGGAGGCTGCCGAACAAGCCGCACGCCGTTACCACACGATCCGTCGTGGCGATACGCTCGGTCATCTGGCTGCCAAATACCATACGACCGTGACGAATATCTGCCGTATGAACGGAATCAAGAAAACGACGATCCTTCGTTTGGGACGCAAAATCAGAGTGAGATAAATGCCCCGGAAAAAAGACGTTGAGCGGTGAACTCCATATGGTTTCACCGCTTTTTTTGTGTTTGTACACATGTTACCTACATTTGGGTAAATCGGTTTTCGGAGAGAAGAAAACTTCACCGGAGTTTCGTTTATCCGTGGTTTTTTATTAATTTTGAGGATGTGAAAATGTAATCCCAAACAACTATAAAATTATGTCAGAAATAACCAAATTGAAACCGAATCTGGTATGGGAGCAGTTTGATGCCATTACCAAAGTCCCCCGTCCTTCGAAACGCGAGGGTAAGATCATTGAATTTTTGGTGGAGTTCGCCAAGAAACATAACTTTGAATATAAGAAAGATGCAACGGGTAATGTCGTGATGCGCGTACCCGCCACGCCCGGTTACGAGAATCGTCCCACGGTGATTCTTCAGTCGCATATGGATATGGTGTGCGAGAAAAATTCCGACGTGGAGTTCGACTTCGACAACGACCCGATCCAACCCCGCATCGATGGCGAGTGGGTGAAAGCCTGCGGTACGACGCTGGGTGCCGATGACGGTATCGGTATGGCGGCTCAGATGGCTGTGCTGCTCGATCCGAACCTCAAGCACGGACCTGTCGAGGCTCTTTTCACGATCGACGAGGAGACGGGTCTTACGGGTGCTTTCGGACTGGGCGAAGGCATGCTGACGGGTAAATACCTCCTGAACCTCGACTCGGAAGACGAGGGCGAGTTGTTCATCGGTTGTGCCGGTGGTGTGGATACCGTGGCTACGTTCCATGCCCGGAAGGAGCAGGCTCCCGCAGGATATGCGTGGATGCGTGTCGGAGTGTCGGATCTGTTGGGCGGTCATTCCGGTGACGACATCAACAAGGGTCACGGCAACTCGAACAAGATCATTGCCCGTTTCTTGTGGATGGTCATGCAGCAGAGCGATCTGCGTCTGAATAATTTCGCCGGAGGTAATCTGCGTAACGCCATTCCGCGTGAAGCACATGCCGTCTTCGGTGTTCCCGCAGCCGACAAGGAAAAGATCCGGAAGTTCTTCGAGCAGTTTGCAGCCGACATCAAGGCCGAATTGCAGTTCACCGAGCCGAATATCAAGATGGCGATCTCGGAGGCGGAGACTCCTGATGAGGTGATCGACACCAAGACGCAGAAGGGTCTGATCTATGCTTTGGTCGGTGTGACCAATGCCGTAGTCGAGATGTCGTTTGCCGTTCCCGGACTGGTGGAGACCTCCACAAACCTTGCTTCGGTTAAGTTCATGGAGGATCATTCGATCGTCGTTACGCTGTCACAGCGTTCGTCGGTGGAGAGTTCCAAGGATTATGTCGCTCAGATGGTCGAGTCGGTATTCGTATTGGCCGGTGCCGAGGTCGTTCACTCGGAGGGTTATCCCGGATGGGCTCCCAATCCCAATTCGAAACTGCTGGAGGTTGCCGTTAAGGCCTACAAGGATCTGTTCCACACCGAACCCAAGGTACGTGCCATCCACGCAGGTTTGGAGTGTGGTCTGTTCCTCGTGAAATATCCTCATCTGGAAATGGTGTCGTTCGGCCCGACGTTGCGCGGCGTTCACTCGCCCGATGAGCGTCTGGAGATTGCCACCGTACAGAAGTTCTGGGATCTGATGGCCGAAATTCTGGAGAAGATCGACTGAAAGATTTCTTGACGGATGAAAAAATCGCCCGAAACCATTGCGGTTTCGGGCGATTTTATTTTGTGAAGAGTTAATTAGAAAATCAACTCGAACAACACATAGAGCCAATGGGCGGCGACACCTGCAAGGAAACCGCCGATCGTGTGGGCAAGAATGGCTTTTGAGATCAATTCGCGGTGATTCAAAATGTCGAGCATGGCGGCGTGGGTACTCAGGAATCCGCTCCAGCACATACCCATGGCGGTGAATACGGCGATCACATTGTTGTTGATGATGCCTTGTTCGATGAATTTCGGGATCAGACCCAGTGCGGCACCTACGGCACCGAGTGACGTGATCGGGAAGGCGATCAATTCGGGCGAATCGAAACCGAACAGCCAGTGCATGGCAAATCCGAGATTTTCGGCCAATTGGGCGAGGATCGGCACACCTTCGTATGCACCGCCGCTGTATCCGCCTTCGGGAGCACCGAAGGTCATCATCATGACGAACGTTGAGATGATCAATACGCCGGGAATGATCGACATGCCGATCTCGACACCCGATTTGCCTCCATCGAGGATCGAGTTCAGAAAACGCAAGAAAACACCGTCCTGATGGCACGCTTCGTCCGTGGAAATATTCTCCGGTTCTTCGACCGTGATGTCGTTATCCATTTGGGGATAGTCCTTCAGAATGAAACGCTGCATGAGACGCGTTGAGATGATGCTACCGATGACCGCACCGATGAATCCGACCAGACCGCCCGACATGAATCCCTGCGAGATCATGAACAGGATCACGATCAGACCCATACCGAATGCCGTACCGAAGTTGGTCAGCGATACGAGTTGGTATTTTTTGAAGTATTGGGCGAAATGTTTGTCTTTCGACAGGGTGATGATGGCGGGGTTGTCCGACAGAAAAGTGAGAATGCTGCCCAGAGCAGCGGCACCCGGAAGGTTGTAGAGGGGTTTCATCAGGGGGCGTAACATACGCTCGACCATGCGTACAACACCAAATTCGACCAGTACGTTGCCCAATGCACCCGAAAGAACCGTGATGGCCATAATATAAAAGACGGTTTCCAACAACAGATGGTAGGAGGTTTGCATCACGGTGTTCAGCATGTTGCCGGCGCCCATCTTGCACCCGAGATATACAAAGATCAGAATGATGGAGAGCAGGAAAACGCCTGCCTTGATGTGTTCTACGGTCGCCGAGCGACCCGACTTGTGTGGTGTCATGATTTTAGTTTAAGGTTCTTAAATCGTATTTAGGTTTTTATGGTTTGTTCTTTAAAATATCTTTATATTGCAAGTCTCTATACAAAAATAACAAAATTAATCGAATTTGGAAATAAACAGACGTTATTATCCTGCTCTTACGGGCATAAAAAAAGGCTGACCGGAAAGTCAGCCTTTGGAAATTTTAAGAAAAAGTCTTATCGAATGTTGAAGGTCTTGTATTCGCCCTTGTCTGCGGCTTTTGCGGTGAACGAGAAGAGTTCGGGTTTTGCGACCTTGAACGAACCCGTCAGATCGAGCGATGTTCCGGGCTTAACCAGAAGGCGGAAACCTTCGGCCGTCTGGTAGGGGTTGATCTCCTCGAACGTGACCGAAGATGCGTCGGCAGGCAGTTTGAAGAGCATCAGCGACATCTGGTGTGCCATCTTGAATGAAAGAACCGTTTGGCTCAATTCGCCCGTGGCAACCATCAGATCGGCACCCGTGTAGAGTACCTGTGCCTGCTGCTCGACGGCAGGATCCCATGCGGCGATTTTCTTCGAGAAGAACTCCTCGGCTGTTGCGGCAGTGGCATTTACATCCTCCAGACGATCGGTATAGGGGTAGTAGGCGAAGAATTTGGCATCGGCGGGAAGTTCCACCTTGTCGTTGATCCAAGCCACCTTGCCGTTTGCGGCCTCTGCCTTGAAGAGTGCGTTTTCTACGACAACTGCGCCATCCTTTACGGCGTAGATGCCGATGCGGTCACCGGTTACAAAGCGGGTTGCAAAGCCTTGCTCCTCGGTACGGGTCTCGGTTGAAACATAACCCGAATCGTGTACATTGATCGAAAGCGATGTGGCGGGGGCGATGCCTTCGGCCTCGTTTTTCGAGCAGGCCGTGAAAATAAGTGCTGCGGATGCCAATGCGGCTACCAATATTTTATTGATGTTCATTTTTTAAGTTGTTTCGTAGGTTAAAATTTCGTCAGATCTAAACTCTTCAGGCCGACCATGCGGGTAACTTTGATTTTCTCGGCATCAAGCGTCTTGATGACGATGGTGTGGTCGCCCTCCTGCGAGAAGGTGTGCTTGTCGGCACCGAGGTACTTGGCAAATTCCGAACCGTCACCCCAGTCGATCATACCATAGGGAAGACCCGTCGAAGAGGTGATCATCGGCAGAGTGACCTCTTTGGTCGAGTAGGTGATTACAACCTGCTGCTTCGAGGTTGCGATCTCTTCGTTGCCGCCCGAAACCCAGTCGAAGTTCGAGGTGCTTTCGACCGTGATTTTGTCCTTTTCGGGCTGAGGCTCTTCGCCCTTCTCGATTGTTACGGTGAATGTGCGACGCTCGCCGGCCTTCAGATCGCCTTCGGTGTCCTTGGGTGCGTAGGTCGTCTGCGAATCGTCGTCCATCGTCAGCGTGATGAGGGTTTTGTCGGTGAGGTTCTGCGGCAGGATCAGGGCACGGAAGACGAGTTCCGATACGGCCTGCGGACGGATCGAACCTTTCTTGTCGGCAAGCGTCCACGAACCGTAGTTGCCTGCATCGGGCTGTCGGAACGAACCCGAAAGAACGATGTTGTTCTCACCAAGGACGATTGATTTGAGTTTCTTGTCGTTCAGGATCTTGACCTTAACCTCGATCTGTGCCATCTGGTGGTAAAATTTCAGAGGCTGCGAGCGAAGTGCCTCCTTGCTGTTTACCGTGCGTGCGGCGTAGAGCAGGTCGTATGCCTCGAAACCTTTGGTCTGGTCGGTGGCAACCTCCCATGCAATGTCCGATGAAGTCTGGAATTTGTTGTTGCCGAAATGCCATGCGCTGACCTGTTTCTTCTCGTTCTCCTTCCACATGAAAGGATCGTCCGAAGTCAGTTTCTCGTTGTTGGCATTATATTGTTTGGTTTGTCCGTCGATTGCGACTGTGACGATGTCGTTTTGTGCCAGCATGCGGCTTTCACCCTCGGCCACCGGCTCAACCGATGCGTAGAAAGTCATCGGGTTCTCTTGTTCTGCGGGAGGATCTACGGGATCTACGGGGTTCGGATAGACTGCGTTGTCGCCGTCCGAACATGCGGAAAGGCTCATAAGAGTTGTGGCCAGAACAACGGCCAGAACGTGTTTCAATTGTAAAATCAATTTAAAATTCATTGAAAGATTGCTTTATCGGTTAATTTTGGCAAAGGTAAATAAAATTTCTTTAAATTGCCCTTTGAATCTTCGAAAATAATCCGTTCGAAAGGGGTAAAAAAGTGTCGGCCGAAAAGACCGACACGTTGTTGAAAATTGTGTTTTATGCGGGGATTTCCTCGCCGAAAAGGGTTGCCGAAGAACATTCCGTGACACGAACACGAACGTAATCGCCGACCTCGTGTCCGCCCTTGTCGAAGATCACAACCTTGTTTTGCGAGGTGCGGCCGAAGAGTTGGTTCTCGTTGCGTTTTGACGTTCCTTCGACCAGAATTTCAAATACTTTGCCGATGTCGCGGCGGTTGCTCTCCAGACTCAGGTCGTTTTGCAGGGCGATGATCTCTTGCAGACGGCGCGATTTGATTTCGTCTGGCACGTTGTCGGGCAGGTGTTTCTGTGCGAAGGTACCCGGACGCTCCGAATATTTGAACATATAGGCGAAGTCGTAGCGCACCTCCTTCATCAGCGAAATGGTGGCTTCGTGTTCCTCCTCCGTTTCGTTGTTGAAGCCTGCGATCAGGTCGGTCGTGATGGCGCAATCGGGCATGTAATGACGGATGGCGGCCACGCGACCTAAGTACCATTGGCGGGTGTATTTGCGGTTCATGCGTTTCAACATGGAGGATGCTCCCGACTGGGCGGGCAAGTGGATGGCACGGCAGATGTTGGGCATCGAGGCCATCACTTCGAGCAGTTTGTCGCTCATGTCCTTGGGGTGGGAGGTGGCAAAACGCACGCGGAGCAGCGGCGAGATGGATGCCACCAGACGTACCAGTTCGGGGAAATCGATTTCGCCCGTGCGGTACGAATTGACGTTCTGTCCCAGAAGAGTCACTTCGCGGTAGCCGTTCTCGAAGAGTGTGCGAGCCTCGCGGACGATGGTTTCTGCATCACGGCTGCGTTCGCGACCGCGGGTGTAGGGGACTACACAATAGGTACAGAAGTTGTCGCATCCGCGCATGATCGATACGAAGGCACTCACGCCGTTCGGATCGAGGCGCACGGGGGCAATGTCATCGTATGTTTCCTCCAGAGAAAGTTGTACGTTGATCCCCTTGCTGCCGTTTTCGGCTGCGTGAATCAGGTCGGGCAGGACGCGGTAGGCATCGGGGCCTGCGACCACATCGACACCGTAATTTCCGTTGGTGAGTTGCTCCTTGAGACGTTCGGCCATACAACCGATGACGCCCACGATCAACGTGGGCTTCATGCGGCGATAGCGTTTCATCTCGGAGAGACGACCCCAGATACGCTGTTCGGCGTTGTCGCGGATCGAACAGGTATTGATCAGAATGACGTCTGCCTCCTCAATTTTGTCGGTGTAGAAGTAACCTTCCTTCTGCATGACGGAAACGACGATTTCCGTATCTCCGACATTCATCTGACAGCCGTAAGTCTCGACAAACAACTTACGACCAACACCCTTCAGCGGGCGTAATCCGTTTGTGTTGAAATTCATTTAATTATTCTGCGTGTATCTCGTTTTTGTCGGGCAGCGGTTTGAAACCTTCGCCGTATGTGTCATAGGCATCGGTTACGACCACGAAAGCCTTGGGGTCGATCTCTTTGATCTGACGCTGTACCAAGTGCACCTCCTTACGACTGACCACCAGAAAGAGCATGTCTTTCGGGGCATCGGTGTAAAGACCCGATGATTTGATGTTTGTGGCACTGCGCTGCAAATCGTTCAGGATAAATTCGCGCATGCCTTTGTGATTTTCGGTGATGATGAACAACAGTTTGTCATAGGATGCTCCGTCGAGCATGTAGGCCACGACACGCGACGTTGTCCAAATCGTGATAAGCGAGTAGAGGGTCAGCATCCAGCCTCCGTTACCCAGACCTGCGTCTTTCATCTGAGCGGCGATTTCGGAATCCAGACCGAAACCGAAGCCGATGACGACCAGACCGCACAGGACGACAAAACCGTCGGCGAGGAAAATACCGGTCGAGAATTTGATGCCGAAATATTTCTGGAACAACATGCCGACGATGTCCGTACCGCCGGTCGTAGCCTGCTGACGAACGACGATACCCTGACCGATGCCGATGACGATGGCACCGATAACGCAGGTCAGAAGCAGGTCACTCGACAGATCCAGACGACCGTCCAATATTTTCGCGGGATCGAGTTCCTCGATGGCTACGGGGTCGCCACCATAGACCAAGTTGGTGAAGATGTTCATGAAACCGGGGGTGTAGAGTGCGGCCAACACGGTGCGGGTGCCGAACTGACCGCCGAATACGAGCACTGCGGTCAGCATCAGAGGCACATCGAACATATAGCCGAACGTACCGACCTGAACCGACGGGAAGATGTTGTGAAGCACGATACCCATGCCGTAAACACCGCCGGGAACAAATTTGTAGGGGTTGATAAAAAGTACGAAAGCCGCACCCATGATGGAACAGCCCAGAAAAATGAGTAGCCACGAACGCCACCAACGCCATGAACCCAGTGGTTCGAGTAACGCTTTTGTCATGTAATTAAAATTTTTTTAAGGTGTCATAAATCGGGCGGCGAATTATTAAGTTATATAAATAGGTCTCCGTCCGTTGAAAATAGGTTTGTTTCAAGTGATGCAAAGATACAATAAATCTTGGAAAATCAGCATACGGGATGCTGTTTTTTGCTTTTTGGCGTAAAGTTCGGATTTTTTGATTATATTTGCATTTACAAACCTTATCAATATTGAATCATGGTACTTACTATTTTTTCAGTTATTTGCTTGATTATCATAGCATATTTGCTCGGTTCGATTCCCAGTGCCGTATGGATTGGCAAGAAATATTACGGGGTTGATATTCGAGAACATGGTTCAAAAAATGCCGGAACGACCAATATGTTGCGTGTTTTGGGCAAAAGAGCCGCGGCTCCGGTTTTCGTACTCGATTTTCTGAAGGGTTTCGTGGCCGTGTCGCTTGTCTCGCTCCTGAAGCACGATTCGCTGATCACGGGTAGCGAAGAGGGGTTCTTCTGGTTCGATCTCATCAAAATCTTTGCCGTAATTGCCGCCGTGCTCGGCCATGTGTTTCCGATCTTCGCGGGATTCCGTGGAGGTAAGGGTGTTGCCACGCTGATCGGCTCGGTGACGGGCATGTATCCGATGATCGCATTGCTGTGTTTCGGAGTATGGTTCATCGTACTGATGATCAGCCACTATGTATCTCTGTCTTCTATGATGGGCGGATGTTTCTTCCCCGTCTTCACGCTTATATTTCCCAAGACGAATCATTCGATTCCGTTCATTGTCTTTTCGTTTTTTATCGCCGTCATGCTGATCATCACGCATCGCAAAAACATCAAGCGTCTGCGCGAGGGTACCGAGTCGAAGATCTATATCTGGAAAACGAAACGACAGCGGGAGGGCGAACAAAAATAGGTGCGGCGGAATTACGCATCCGATCCCTAATGTAAAACAGATAAAAATTAAGAAGTAACTCAAATCATGTTACAGGAGAATCTGATCAGAATCTACGAGAAAAGTTTTCGTGAAAATACTGAATTGCCGGCTTTGACCGACTATTTTAAAAAAGAGACATTTACTTATGGCGAGATGGCCGGGCAGATTGCCCGGATTCACCTTTTGTTCAAACGTGCGGGCATCAGGCGCGGCGATAAGATTGCGCTGATCGGCCGTAATAATCCCCGCTGGTGTATCACCTATATCAGCACCATCACATACGGTGCCGTGATCGTGCCTATTCTTCAGGATTTTACCGCGGCCGATGTGGTACATATCATTAACCACTCGGAGAGCCGTCTGCTGTTTCTTGGAGACAATTTCTGGGATATGATCGAGGAGGATCAGATCCCGATGGTCACCGGTGTGTTCTCGCTGACTGATTTCCATGTGATTTTCGAGCGTGAAGGTAATTCGATCACCGAATACTGCGCTGCAATGGACACCCACTTCAAGGAGACCTATCCGAACGGGTTCTCGAAGGAGGACATCAAATACAACGAGGTACCCAACGATGACATCATCCTGTTGAACTACACGTCGGGTACGACGGGTTATTCCAAGGGCGTTATGCTGACGACCAACAACCTGACGGGTAACGTGATTTTTGCCCGTGATGCCGTGAATACCGAGACGGGAACGCTTTATTTCCAGAAGAGCGGTCGTACGTTGTCGTTCCTGCCGCTGGCACACGCTTACGGATGTGCCTTCGACTTTCTGACACCGCTGGCCGTGGGCGGACATGTGACTCTGCTGGGGCGTATCCCGACACCGAAGATCCTGATGGAGGCTATGGCTGTGGTAAAACCGACGATCATCTGCTGTGTGCCGATGATCCTTGAGAAGATCTACCGCAAACAGGTCATGCCGATGTTGGAGAAAGGTCCGATGTCGATTGCCATGAAAATTCCTTTGCTCAATACGGCGATTCATTCCGTGATCCGCAAGAAACTGATGGATGCTTTCGGAGGAAACGTGTTGATTTTCATTGTTGGCGGTGCGCCGATGAACCAAGAGACCGAATCGTTCCTCATGAAGATCCGCTTCCCGATTACGATCGGCTACGGCATGACCGAGTGTGCGCCGCTGATCAGTTTCGCTCCCGACAATGAATTTAAGAGCGGCTCGTGCGGTCGTTACTTGAAGAACCTGCTGGATGTCAAAATCTTGTCGGATGATCCCGAACACAAGGCCGGAGAGATCATGATCCGTGGCGAGCACGTCATGAAGGGGTACTACAAGAACGAGAAAGACACGAAGAAGGTGCTGACCGAGGACGGCTGGCTGATGACGGGCGATATGGGTACGATGGATCCCGACGGTACGCTCTATATCCGCGGACGTTCCAAAACGATGATCCTTTCGAGCAACGGTCAGAACATCTACCCTGAAGAAATCGAGGATCGACTCAACAATATGTATATGGTGCTGGAATCGCTCGTGATTGATTCGGGCAACGGCAAACTGCACGCATTGGTCGTTCCCGATTACGAGGAGGCCGAGCGTGAGGGGGTCGATAAGCAGGATCTGCCGGAGATCATGCAGAACAACCTCAAGCAACTCAACGAGCAGTTGGCTGCCTATGAGCGCGTGTCGGAGATCGTGATCTATCCCACGGAGTTTGAGAAAACCCCGAAACGAAGCATCAAGCGTTATCTCTATACGCCTGCATTGCTCAAGAATAGACTTTAATACGATTGTACCTTGAAGGGTACGAATCCAATCGAAACTACTGAAATGAGAGGGTAACCCCGCGAAAAGGTTGCCCTCTCATTGGTAGTTCATCGTAAAACAGATTTAGACTTATGTTTTTTGACGAACTCGACCTCGAAGAGGAGATCTTAGACGGATTGTGGGATATGCACTTCGAGGAGATGACTCCCGTGCAGGAGGCGACGATTCCCGTGATTCTGGAGGGGCACGACCTGATCGGATGTGCGCAGACCGGAACGGGGAAAACGGCTGCCTATACGCTTCCGTTGCTGAACAAATTGCTCATCGAAGGAAATCCCGATAATGTGATCAAGGCGGTGATCATTGTGCCGACCCGCGAATTGGCGCAGCAGATCGACCAGCAGTTTCAGGGATTTTCCTATTACCTGCCCGTCTCGACGACCGTGGTTTACGGCGGCGGTGACGGCAAGGGATGGGATGTGCAGAAACGAGGCATGCTGATGGGATCGGATGTGGTGATCGCCACACCCGGACGTATGATTTCGCACCTTCAGAACAGCGGTGTGGATCTCTCGCATGTGGAATATCTGATTCTGGATGAGGCCGACCGAATGCTCGATATGGGCTTTTCGGACGACATCATGAAGATCATCTCCTATATGCCCAAGGAGCGTCAGACGTTGCTTTTTTCGGCAACACTTCCGCCCAAAATCCGCCAATTGGCCAAGACCATCCTGCGCGATCCGCGCGAGGTGAACATCGCCATTTCGAAACCCAACGATGCGATCGATCAGTCGGCGTATATCTGCCACGAGGCTCAGAAGTTGGGTATCATTAAGGAACTTTTCAAAGAGCCGACCGATTCCAAGACGATCATCTTCTCATCGTCGAAACTCAAGGTCAAGGAACTGACCCATACCTTGAAACGCATGAAGATGGAGGTTGCCGCCATGCACTCGGATTTGGATCAGGCACAACGTGAGGAGGTGATGTTGGCATTCAAGAACAACCACGTGAAGATCCTTGTGGCTACGGACATCGTGGCGCGCGGTATCGACATCGAGGACATTGGTTTGGTCATCAATTACGATGTGCCGCACGATCCGGAGGACTACATCCACCGTATCGGTCGTACGGGACGAGCCGATGCTACGGGTAGTGCCATTACGTTCGTGTCGGATGCCGAGCAGGGCAAGTTCCATCAGATCGAGGAGTTTATCGAGCGCGAGGTACGCAAGGCTACGCTTCCCGAATCGGTGGGCGAGGGTCCTGTTTATGCTCCCGAATTGGGCAAGAAGCAGGGAGGCCGAGGCCGCAACAAGGGCGGTAAGTCGGGTCGTGGCCGTGGTCGCCGCGATAAGGGCGCACAGGCATCCGACAACCGCAAGCGCAAACCGCAATCCAAGAAGGAGAATGCAGCACCCGCAACTTCATCTGAAGCGCAATCCAAGCCCGTCTCTTCGGAGCAGTCGGCGGAAGGAAATCGCAAGCCGCGTTCGAAACGGCGCGGACATCGCCGTCGCAAACCCGCAAAAGAGAGCGAAAATATAACGCCGAACCCCCGACAGGCGGAGTAATCCGTTTGGGAAAAGACAAGAGCCGTGATCCACTGGAATCACGGCTCTTTTTGTAGGATGGAGGGGCGGAACGTAATGGATTCTCTTTTTGAAACTCCGATTCCTCTTTAAAGTCCGACTGTCCGTCTGTACCCAAGGCATAAAAAATCCCCGACTGCCAAACGGCTGTCGGGGATGAGTATTTGTTTGGGGCAATGTTCTAACCCAGAGCAAACAGAATGAAGATCTGTGCCGTGAGCACACGCAGGAACATCACAACCGGATAAACGGTCGAATAACTTACGGCAGGCATGTCGTTACCGGCAGTACCGTTGGCGTAGGCCAGTGCAGGAGGGTCGGTCATGGCACCGGACATAAGACCCATCAGCGTGTAGTAGTTCATCTTGAGCCAGATACGAGCCACAAAGCCGACGATCAGGAGCGGAATCATCGTGATGAGGAAACCGTATCCGATCCACATGTAACCGCCTTTGTTCACGATGGCATCGACGAAACCTTCGCCTGCACCCAGTCCGACGGCTGCAAGGAAGAGCGAGATACCGATTTCACGCAACATGAGGTTGGCACTCATCGTCGTATAGGTTACCAAGTGGAAGTGCGTACCGAAACGACCGATCAGGATGGCGATGACCAGCGGGCCGCCTGCCAAACCCAACTTCACGGGCTGCGGAACGTGCATCAACGGAATTGATCCGAGCAACATACCGAGTGCCAGACCGATGAAGATGGTCACGAGGTTGGGATGATTCAATTTTTTCAACTCGTTACCGAGCAATTTGGCGATTTCGTCCACTTCCTTCTTGGGGCCGACGACCATCACACGGTCACCCACCTGCAACTCAAGACCGGGGTAGGGGATCAAATCGACACCGGCACGGTTGATGCGGGTGATGTTGATACCGAAACGGCTGCGGAGTTTGAGATCGGCAAATTTCTTGCCGTTGATTGAGGGCTGGGTGATCAGAATACGGCGCGAAACCAAGTCCGAATCGGGGGTGTTGTTGCCCCACTCCTCGTCCGTCATCTGCACTTTGTGACCGAGGAATGCGGCGATTGCGTTGCTGTCGTCGTGGTTGCAGACCGTCCACAGGCGGTCGCCCGTTGTGATCTTGACCTTGGCGTCGGCGATTACGACCTTGCCGTTGTGCATCACACGCGAGATGACGAACTGACGGTCGATCAGACGGCGGATTTCCATCAGCATCATGCCGTCCATGGCTTTGTTGTCAAACTCGATCGAGATGACATCGGCCTCCTTGTTTGCGGTCGAAAGGCGGTTCAGTTCCTCATCTTCCTTTTCGAACTTCACACGCAGAGCGAAGCGGATGATGATCATCGTGAGGATGATACCTACGACACCAAGGGGATAGGCCACGGCATAACCCATCGCGATTCTCGGATCGGAGATGCCCGCTGCATCGGCATAGGCCTGTTGTGCGGCACCCAGACCGGGCGTGTTGGTCACGGCACCTGAGAGGATACCTACCATAGTCGGGATCGGAATACCGGTCACCAGATGGAGAATGTAGGCGGTGATGACACCCAGAAACACAATGGCCGTGGCACATCCCACCAAAGTCATGCCTCCCTGTTTGAAGGAGGAGAAGAAACTCGGCCCCACCTGCAATCCTATGGAGAATACGAATAGAATCAGGCCGAATTCCTTCATGAAATGCAGCACATTGCCTTCTACCCTCATTCCGAAAGAACTGAGTATGATGCCGACGAACAAGATCCACGTAATGCCCAGCGAGATGCCGGCAATACGGATTTTTCCCAGCAGGATACCCAGCGTGATGACCAGCGAAAAGGTCAGCACGATATGAGCCACACCTACACCGTCGGGATTTAATAAAAGGTTAGTAAACCAATCCATACTACTGTTTTTGTTATACACGAATAATAATTCACAAATGTAGCACTTAAAAGGGGATAAAAAAAATTTGTTCTGACTGAAAAGCAGCCAAAACAAACTTTTTTGTTCTAAATGCCGAATTTAGTCTTTCGACATCGGGGCTTTGTGTTCTTTCGAGCAGCAGCAATTTCCGCTGCAACACGAACAGGAGCCTTTGCGATCCTTTTTGAAAAGATTCAGGATGCGTTTCACGACAAGGACGAGTACCACTGCCGCAATAGCCCATACGATGTAATCCTGCCAGTCCATATTTTTAGAATAAGAGTATCAGATGATAAACGATCCACGACATAATCCATGCCAGCCCCGTGTTGTAAACGAGTGAGATTGAGGCCCATTTCCAGCCGATCTCCGATCCGAGGGCGACAATCGTCGCAATACACGGCAGGTAGAGCAGCGTGAAGACCAAAAAGGCGATGGCCGATGCGGGCGTAAAGTCGCCGCTGGCCAGAAGGCGCGGAATCAGGTGCGAGATCTCTTCGTCTTCGGAGAGTTCCTCCTCTTCGGCGGCGGGTTCGGTTACGGTAACCCCTACGGCATTGTTTGCGGTTTCAAGGGTGATCCCGGCAACGGGAGCGGACTCTTTTCCGGTTGCCGTTTCTGGATAGAGTACGCCGAGCGTACTTACGACAATCTCCTTGGCGGGAAGACCCGATACGATGGCGATGCCGGCTTTCCAGTTAAGACCCATCGGCTTAAAGATCGGTTCGCAGGTCTTACCCATACGGCCGAGGTATGAATTTTCGTAGTGTGCCTCCGATCCTGCTTCATGATTGGGCGTTAGGGGATAGTAACTCAGGAACCATACGACTACCGATGCGATGAGGATCAGACCGCCCATCTTCTTGAGATACTGGGCACACTTGTCCCACATGTGCGAAAGGGTTGTCTTCCATGTCGGGAGGCGATAGGGCGGAAGTTCCATCACAAACGGCGTCTCATCCACGGGGAAGAGAAAACGGCGCATGAGTTTGGCGGTCACGACCGCCATGGCGATGCCGAAGATGTAAAGTCCGAACATCACGGTTCCGGCATGTTCGGGGAAGAATGCTCCCGCCAGAAGCAGGTAGATCGGAATCCGGGCACTACACGACATGAAGGGGGTGATCAGCGTGGTGATCAGTCGTGAACTGCGGCTTTCGATCGTACGGCAGGCCATGATGGCGGGGACGTTGCAACCGAAACCCATGATCAGCGGAATGAACGATTTGCCGTGGATGCCGATGTGGTGCATGACACGGTCCATGATGAAGGCGGCTCGTGCCAGATACCCCGAATCCTCCATAAACGAGATGAACAGGTAGAGGATCATGATGTTCGGCAGGAAGATGATCACCGAACCGACACCGCCGATGATACCGTCCACGAGCATATCGCGCAGGGCTCCTTCGGGAAGCGTTGTTGTCACCAGCACACTCAATTGATCGGCCAGCCATGCGATCCATTCCTGCGGAATGGCACCGAGCGAGAACGTACACCAGAACATGAGCCACATCAGGGCGAAGAAAATCGGGAATCCGCATAATTTGTGCGTCACGAAGGTGTCGATGATGGTGGTGGTCTTCAAGTTTTCCTTCGTGCCTTCGGTAAGCGTCTCCTTGAGCGCACCCGAAATGAATCCGTATTTCTGATTGGCAAAAGCCGTTTCGACATCTTCGCCTAACGCTTCGGAGATCTTCCGGCTCTCCTCCTCACGGATTCTGACCCACTCCGGGTAGCGTTCGCAACTGCGCAACTGCCCATCGACCTGACTGTCGGCTTCCAGCATGCGCATGGCGTAGTAGCGCGGAGGGAATACCTTCGGGAGCTGGTCGTGGTGGGTGCACATATCGCTTTTCAGACGGCGGAGGCTCTCCTCCATGACCGCACCTTGATTGATGTGGATGTGGCGTACGCGGTCGTCCTTGTTTTCATAGACGGCAATCACCGTATCGAGCAGTTCTTTGATGCCTTTCTCGTTACGTGCCTCGGTCGGAACCATCGGCACACCCAGCATGCGACCCAGTTTGTCGTAGTCGAGTTTGCCGCCGCTGGCGTCCAACTCGTCGTACATGTTCAGTGCAACGACCATACGGGGGTTGATGTCGATCAACTCGGTCGTGAGATAGAGGTTGCGCTCCAAGTTCGAGGTGACTACCGCATTGATGATCACATCGGGCATTTTCTCGGCGATGTGACTGCGTACGTAACGCTCTTCGGGGGTATAGGCCGAAAGGGCATAGGTGCCGGGAAGGTCGGTGATCTCGAACTGATAACCGCGGTAGGTGCAGTGACCGATCTTTGCGCTCACGGTTACACCGCCGTAGTTGCCGACATGTTCGCGTCCGCCCGAAATGGCGTTGAAGAGCGATGTCTTGCCGCTGTTGGGATTGCCTACCAAAGCCACCGAAATCTGACGGCTCGTGCGGTCGATTACCTCGTCGGCATTCTTGCAGCAGGCTTCTGCGGGGGCGTTGCCTGCGAGAAACTCTTCTGAAGGGGCTTCGGTCGTAAAGGCGGGTTTGTCTTCGGCTATCTGGCGTTTGATCTCTTCGTCGGAAAGGACTACGATCATCTCGGCCTCGCTGCGGCGGAGCGATATTTCGTAGCCCATGATTTTATATTTGATGGGGTCTTTTAACGGAGCATTCAAAAGGACTTTTACCTGCTGACCGCGGACAAAACCCATTTCCATAATGCGGCGTCGGAAACCGCCGTGACCCAGAAATTTGATGATGGTGGCGGATTCTCCGGTTTTTAATTCAGAAAGACGCATATATCTGTATATATATTTGGCAAAAATACGTTTTTTTCATCGAAAAGACAATCCCAATTTTTAGGTAACTGTCTTGTGTGGCGAGAAATTGCAAACGAATTGGCGCAAAAGGGTGTTTCGGGTGGAAATTGTTCTTCGGAGACGGCCGGTGCCGGATGGCAGGGGGCGTGATGCCGTAAACCGCTTTGTGGTGAAACCCTACTTCCCGAAATGCGTTTTTTCCAGATATTGTTTCGGATTTTGATTTCGGAGAAGTTTAGGGTAAAGTCGGAACAAATCGTTACATTTAGCTACCCAAAAAGGATGATTTTTTCGGTTTTTGTGCAAAAAACTGCCGCAGGGGTTGATTGAATGATTATTTTTTTTTAGTTTTGCGTATAGGAATAACCCCCAAAAAATTAAAAAGATGAAAGAATTAGTAGAAAAAATCAATGCCGAGTTCGAAGTATTCGCTGCCAATGCAGCCGCTCAAGTAGAGAAAGGTAACAAAGCAGCCGGTACGCGCGCTCGTAAATCTGCCCTCGAAATTTCGAAACTGATGAAGGAATTCCGTAAGGTTTCCGTTGAGGCTTCGAAATAATTCCGGTCGGATTTGTGAATTCGTAAAAAGGGTGTCCCGGACGGATCACCCTTTTTTTTGATATATCTGAAAAATGACCGCATCCCGTTGAAGGATGCGGTCGTTTGTGTTTTCAGGGGCGGATGCCCAATTTGCGGAAGACTTCCATGTCCTGCTTCTTCAGACCCGTCTTGACAAACGGCACGGCTTCGTTGTGGTCGTTGAGGTAGTAGCGCGGGGCACCCTTTACGAACTGATCGCTGACGAGCGACACGCCGAGGTCGATGTAGGGACTTTTGATCGAGGCGATGTCGGCCATCGTGTGAAACATCGAGTGACTTGTGGCGGCGCACATCTCATGCTCCTGTGCCAGACGGCAACGGTCGGGATAATTGGCGGTATATTTCTCGGAGAACCATCCGATCATCGGCACATACAGCTGATAGGCGGTCGTGGTGGGCGAGGCGTGCAAGAATCGTTTGCGGTCGTCGTCCAGCAGATCCTCGCCGTGGTCGGCGCAGTAGAGCAGGGCGGATGCCGTGTCATCGAGCGATGAGAGGTATTTGATGGTCTGACCGAGGAAATGGTCGGTGTAGAGAATCGAGTTGTGGTAGGAGTTGCGCAGGGTGGCGATGTGCTCCTCGGAGATGGCTACATCGTCATCGGGCAGATACTTGGCAAATTCGCGCGGATAACGCTGGTGATAACTGAAGTGCGATCCGTAGCAGTGCAGCACGAAAAGCATCTTCTTCGAGTTGCTCTCCCGAACGGCTTTCTGCATCTCGTCCAAAAGTTGCATGTCGAAACGCGGTGCGGAGAGGAATTTTACGTGGTTGGCATCGAATGCAAGGTGATCGATCATGGCACCCTGCGGCGACTGGTTCGAGATGAACCACGTCTCGAAACCCACCTCGTTGAACAGGGCGGGAAGCCCCTTGCGCAGATAGAGTTCGGGATGTTCCTGCGCCGAGGTCGAGGAGAGAATCATTGGCACACTCTTGTGGGTGGTGTTGCTCTGGGTCAGTACGTTGCGGAATACGGCAAGATCTTTCACTTGCGAAAGTTCGGGATTCGTCTTGCGATCCGATCCGAACAACTCCCAACTCATCGCACGCGATGCCTCGCCGATGATGTAAACGTAGATCTCGCGTCCTTCGATCTCGCGTGTACGCTCGGCCTCGTAGGTGAAATTGGCGGAAGTTTCCTTGAAATTGATCGTTTTGCGCAGTTCCGAGGCACATACACCAATATTATAACATACGTTCACGGGGAAAATCTCGTTGCGCAACACATGTTTGTCTTCGCTCACGTGATAGGCGGGCCACAGCAACAATGCGCCCGCCGAAGCGATGACTGCACCCGACAGGGCGATGAATTTGCGTGCTTTGTGAGAGATGTAGCGGCGGTGGCGGAGTTCGCGTGTTGCGAGCCACAGGATGGGGAGGTACAGTACGATGACGAGAATCACCGAAGGGTAAATGTTCGAAAGCAATTCGCCCGCCTCGCCGGGATTGGTCGTCAGCACATTGGTAAACATGTCGGTGGCGATGACCGAATTGCCGAACAGGTATAAAAGGACGATCTGGAAAGCGCAGAGGAATGTCAGCGGGAATGCCAGCCAGATTACGATGCCTGAGCGTCGGAGGGCGACGCTTGTCATCATATAGATACCCAGAGGCAGGAGGATCAATACCTCGTTGCTCCACCACGAATACCCTTCCGTGAAGGCCAGTCCGATGTTGGGGACGATGAGTGTGGCACAGAACAACAGTGCCAGCAGTGCGGTGAAACGGCTTCTTGTTTTTACTCGTTTTATTCTTTTTTCTCTTGTGTCCATCGTGTTTTTAAATCTTAAAATGCTTCATTGATGCCGAAGATGAATCCGCCGGTGTTCTTGCCGAATCCGTAGTCCATACGGATGTTGATTCCCTTTTTGAACATCCATCTGAGTCCCACGCCGTATGAGGGCAGGGTGTGCGCCCATTCAAAGCGGTCGATGCTGTGGAACGAGTTGCCGGCTCCCGCCCAGACAATACCCCCCAAACGCCGCCAAATGTGCTGGCGCAGTTCGACCTGAAAGGACAGAAGGTTGTTGTCGATGTAGCGTCCGCGGTAGTAGCCCCTCATGCGGTTCGATCCGCCCAGTCGTGCGAGCATCGGCCACGGCGTACCCTCGGAGTTGAACTCGCCGTAGAGATCCGCGGCGAGGATCGCTCCGTGCCATATCCGTTGGAAAAAGTCGGCCGTGAAGTTCGTCCGCCACAGCGATTTGGGGCAAGACCCCAGCCCCTTGGCAAAAAACGTCTCCTTGAGCGAAAGATAAACGCCCTTCTGCGGCAGGGTATGCACATCGCGCGAGTCGTATTCGACGATCACGCCCAGACCCGTCGCCGTGTAGGTTTGGCGTTGCGAGGCGAGGTACGAAAGATCGTCGAAATCCTTGCCGTGCGTATGTTGAACATCCAAAAGTACACCCGCGTAGGTGTTCCGGAACAGTTTTTGCTGGTAGTTACACTCGACGCGCAGGGTTTTCTCGATAAATTCCTGTTGCGGGTTGTGACGGGCGGCATCGTAGCCCAATCCCCAAAAATAACGGGGTGAGGAACTGAAGTCGATCGTGTAGTAGAGCCTTTGGCGGTTGTGTCGCCGGAGGTTGTAACCCGTGGCTCCGATCGAGTAGTAACCGATGACCGAAACCGAACCCGAAAGGGTGATGTTGGAAGGTTGTGTCAGCGAATCCGTTCGGTCGGGGCGATATAAGCCCGCGGCGAGCACGGTGAAATTCACGTTCGTATCCTTCGTGTAACTGATGCCCCCCACGAACGTAAAGTCGATCTTCTTCTCGAAAGTGCGGTCTTGGGTCGCACGTTCGAAGTAATTGACCATACGGCGCAGAAACCCTTTTTTTTGCGGGACGCTGTCCGTGCGGAATTGTCGGGGTAGAGGCGTATAGGTATAGCGCAACGTGTCGTTACCGCGTACGATGAGGTGTTCTTGAGCCACGGTTTTAAAAACCGTAACGCTCAGAACGGCGACGACGGCCAATGCCTTGATGCTTCTCATCCGCCTTATTTGTATTTTTCGATCACGCGGTAGAACTCCTCCTTGTCGGCTTCGGTCAGTTCGCCCTTGTGCATGTAGGTCAGTTCACCCTCTTTCGATACGATCAGCAGGACGAACAGGTTGTTGCAATCGCCCAAGTCCCATGCGTCACGCAACAGGTGTTTCGGATCGGCCATTACCAGTGCACCGTTCTTTTTCGTACGTTTGCGGGCGATCGAGCGCACCAGCCAGTTGGGAAACAGGGGCGCATCCTTGAGGTTGATCACGCCGAAACCGAGCAGATTTTCACCTTCGGCGCGGTGCGACTCCTCCAATTCGACCGTGAAATCCTCGTTCTGCTTGTGAGCCTGAGGGTCGATGTAGAAGATCATCAGATTCTTTTTGCCAAATTCGGGCAGTTTCATCGGTTCGTTCTTCAGGTCGAACAAATCGACATTTCCCACTTTCTTGGGCAGTTCCTGCGCCCATGCCGCCGTGGTCATCAGACACAGGGCCGCGAACAAAATGGTCAGTTTGCGTTTCATATCTTTATCTTTAATGTTTTATGCTCTTGAAAACGAAAACAATCGTTGCAAATATACTACTTTCTTCTCGAAATACAGTCCGTTGTGAGGCGGAATAATGTGGCGTTTGTTCGATTTGTTTGTTCGAATATTCATTGAATATCGTCAAAATGTACTTTGAAGTTGCGAGTTAGGGGATCTGAAACAGATTTTGCAACGAATGTGTTTTGTTCTGTTTGTCTTATTGTGAAGGAGGTGCAGGCGCAATCCCGAAAAAGGATTATCTTTGTACCCATGGAAAAGCAACTTTTATTTGTTTGTCTGGGAAACATCTGCCGTTCTCCGGCCGCCGAAGGGGTTATGCGCGACATGCTCCGTCGGAAGGGGATCGAAGGGGTGACGGTCGATTCCGCAGGTACTTACGGAGGTCATTCGGGGGATCTGCCCGATCCGCGAATGCGTGCCGCTGCCGCCCGTCGCGGCTATAATCTGACGCATCGTGCCCGCATGATCCGAGAGGAGGATTTCGAGAAGTTCGACATGATCATCGTCATGGACGACATGAACTACGAAACGGTACATCGTCTTGCCCCGTCGCGCAAGGATGCCGAACGCATCTTCCGCATGGTCGAATTTTGCCGTCATCATCCCGACCGCACGTATGTGCCCGATCCCTATTATGAAGGGGTAGAGGGCTTCGAGTTGGTGCTGGATCTTCTGGAGGATGCCTGCGAGGGGATCGCGGAGCATCTGCAAAGGGAAGAGTAAAGCGATAAAAAATCCCGGGTCACTTGCGACTCGGGATTTTTTGTGTTTAGAAGTCAAGACCGAAACTCAGACTGTACGTGTCGTGGATGTTCTTCTTGGCGAACAGGTAGGCGAAATCGAGACGGAGGTGGAGGAATCGGATGCCCACACCCGCCGATCCGTAACTCGGATAGTAGGAATCGCGTTCACCATAGTGGTAACCGCCACGGAACTGGATGAGTTGCATGAAGTTATACTCGGCTCCGACCGACATCATGTACCCGCGGACGGGTTTCGGATAGAAATAGTAACTCATATCCACGCCGAGGGTGATCTCGTGTTCGTCGGTGATGTAGGTGTCCAGCGCCGTACCGATCGTGGCGTTCATCGGAAGGGTGTAGTCCGTGTCCTTCAGGTAACCGCCCAAGTTGTTGATCTTGAAACCCGTACGGATGGTGGAATACGATCCGAAGTTCTCCAGCGGGTGGATGTAGGCGGCACTCAGATCCACGGCCAGTGCGTCGATCTTTCGCTGATCGGGACATTTGCGGTGGATGTAGCGTCCGACGATACCGATTGCCCAACGCTCGTTGAAGTTATGGGCATAACCTAAATCCAGCACGTTTTCGTTGTGCTTGATGTTGTTGCTTTTGTGGAGGTATTGACGCCAGCCTGCCTGAATGACGCTTGAGGGCGAGATGCGGCAACTACCCGATACGGAGTAGGCGTTATCGTCATCCTGATGGTAGAATGACGAAGAAACCAGAAACGGCGTGCGCGAAAAGGCTGCCAGTGCCGGGTTGTTATAGATGGCGTGCGACGATGAGGCGGTGGTCATCTGCAATCCGCCCATTGCCAAGGCTTTGGCATCGGAGGTCGGAAGAGTGGCTTCCTGTGCGAGGAGCGAGCCGCCGGAAAACGTCAGCCACGCAAAGAGCAACAGAGCGAGTTTTTTCATACGGGAAAGTTTTTGCCGGGAAAGATTTCGGAGTCTTTGCCGGAGGGTTGTCATTCAGCCGAAATTCGGCTCTTGCATTCGCAAATATACGAAAATTCGGGGAGAAAGCAGCATCGGGAATCAAAAAATCCGTATGGGACATCCCCATACGGATTGAATTTTGATCGTGTGATTCCCGATTAGCAGTTCATGGCACCGCAAACGTGGATCACCTGACCGCTGACATACGACGAAAGGTCGGATGCGAGGAACAGGGCAACCTTTGCCACCTCTTCGGGCGTACCGCCACGGCGCAGAGGAATCATCTTGTACCAACTTTCCTTCACCTCGTCGGAGAGTTGTGCGGTCATGTCGGTCATGATGAAACCCGGGGCGATGCAGTTTGCACGGATGCCGCGCGAACCCATCTCCTTGGCGATCGACTTGGCGAGACCGATCATACCGGCCTTCGATGCCGAGTAGTTGCACTGGCCTGCGTTACCGCTGACACCGACAACCGACGACATGTTGATGATCGAACCGCTTCTCTGGCGAGCCATTACGGGAGTGACGGCGTGGATGAAGTTGAATGCCGACTTGAGGTTTACGGTGAGTACGGCATCCCACTGGGCCTCCGACATACGCATCATCAGACCGTCCTTGGTGATGCCTGCGTTGTTCACGAGGATATCTATATGGCCGAAATCCTTGACAATCTGGTCAATGACTTCGTGCGTCTGCTCGAAGTTGGCGGCATTTGAAGCGTAACCCTTGGCCTGAACGCCCAAAGCGGCGATCTCTGCCTCGGTGGCTTTGCCGTTCTCGTCGATCACCAGATCGGTGAATGCGATATTTGCGCCTTCGGCAGCAAATTTCAGCGCGATAGCCTTACCGATACCGCGGGCTGCGCCGGTGATAACTGCGACTTTTCCTTCCAGTAATTTCATATTTTGTACTAATTTTTAAGGTAAATAGTTCTTTTTTCAAAGGACAAATATAGGAATTATATTTTAAAATCGGCCGAATGTCGGTTTTTTCGCCGAAATATTTTGGCAGGGCGGGGTGCGAAAAGACCGAAATTATTCCTTATTTTTGTTCCATAAAACATAAAAGCAATGAATAAAACCAATATTTTTGGCTTCATGGCAGGCCTTGTGCTTGCTTTCTCCGCAGTCGGATGCGGGCAGAACCCGTCGTCGCAACACGTGCAACATGTCGAGGTCGGGGAGTTTCTTCAGCGGATTCAGGATTCGACGGTTGTGGTGGTCGATGTGCGTTCGCTCGGTGAACACGCCGCAGGGTGTATTCCCGAAACGGATCTCAATATTGACGTGATGGGCGCAGATTTCAAGACGCGGGTCGGGCAGCTGATTCCCGAACATTCCGTGGTGGCGGTTTATTGCCGGAGCGGCAACCGCAGCAAACGCGCCGCCAAGATCCTCTCGGAGATGGGTTACGAAGTCCTCGATTTGGATCACGGCTACAAGGCATGGGTCGAGTACAACAAGCAATAAAAAGGGAACGTCCGAAATCGGTTTCGGGCGTTTTTTTTGTGGGGCGCGGAACGGATTTATAATTAATGGCGGATTTCGGATAATCCCCTGTCCGCGAAAATGCGCTACTTTTGCCGCTGTGAAACTTATATTTTACGACTATGACAGAAGAAACCCGTGCGGTTGCGGATCTGACGCAACGCAAAATTGAATTTAAACTCCACACCTACCCTTCGGAGGGCGGGCCCGTGGCGGCCGTGGATGTGGCCAATTATATGGGATTCTCGGTGGAGCGTCTTGTGAAGACGCTCGTGACGACGGATCACCACGGCGGTTATTATGTGTTTTGCCTGCCCGCGGCGAATCGGATCGACATGAAAAAGGCGGCGCAGTTGGTCGGGGCGCGTAATCTGACGATGCTTCAACCCGAAATGTTCGAGGAACTGACGGGCTATGTGCATGGCGGATGTTCGCCGTTCGGTCTGAAGACCCGACTGCCGTTGTGGGTCGAAGAGAACGTTCTGAAATGGAATACCATATATATATCGGGCGGTCGCGTGGGACTTACCGTGGAGGTCGATCCCAAAACCCTGACCGAGCAGTTGGGGGCGCAAGTGGGGGCGTTTACCCGTTAAAAGAAAAGGAGTGTGGCGATTACACTCCTTTTTTATTTCAAGATCTTCCAACCCGACTTTCCGTCGCGGGTAAAGGAGAGAAAGGCGCACATAAGGGCGATGGGGATGATGTTTTGGATGATGCTTTCCATGCTGAATCCGGCAATACGGAAAAAGAGAAAACAGCTGATGAATTGCAGAACGAAAAAGATGATGACCGCGATCTTCGACCGCTCCTTATAAATAAACAGAATATCTATGAAGATAGCGACTGAAAAGGTGATGGCAATGTAGTCGTATTCATGTTCCATACTTTGGACGAAGAAATTTAAGACGGCTGCCACCAACACGAAAATGAAATAAGCCTTGGTTACGCCTGCAAATTCGGGTTCGGACTCCTGTCGGGGGTCTTGGGGAGTATTTGTTGTTTCCATAGGTTGAGGTTTTTGGGTTGTTTCTTACAAATATACTTATTACCCGTCGGCGGAATTAAATCAGCGCATATTTAACTCTGCCAATGGGTCTGT
>JAHHQL010000010.1 GCA_020026415.1 Alistipes sp.
ACACATGTAAACCATTGTCAACACACGTCAACTACTGCGTCAGTGTGATATTCGGGCAAACCGTGAATCGCCGTCACGGTAGAAATACGTATGAAAAATATGGATAAAAACCGTCACTTCCAAATACGGTCTGGAATGCACATAAAAAAATAAAAGCCGATGATATTCAGCGACTTTACTCTAGATGGTTATGATTGGTAACGGTTATTTACAAGCCGTCATTTGCCGATGCAAAAAATCGGAATCTGCGTGGGGATCACCTCGTTTCCAAAACAGCCCGAACCCATTCCGCTTATGAAAAATCGGAGTGGGGCAGTACCCTCTAAAGAAAGTGTCCGACAACTTTTCGGTTGTCGGACATCTTTTAGTATTCAATTTCGATTAGAAGAGGCAACGATCCATCATTTTTTTCACAGGATTGAAACTTGCCAACGAAACGTAGTTGCGGGGCAGATCCTGAGCGGGCATTGCCGTTACGGTTCTGGACGTTTTTGCATTCAGCGCAATTTTGATCTGAATACGCAGTTTGTCTGCCGGCAAATAACCGCCTATGACTTTGCAGTTACCATTTCTATCGACAACAGCCAGAACGGGAATACCGTCGGTTCTGAACAACGACTTGAAGCATCTGTAAGCACCTTTGTGGTAGTCGGTATCGATCGTATAGAAATCAACCTGATCCTTAAATTCGGCAGAAAGTTGAGCCATCACGGGTTCCAGCTCCTGACACCAACCGCACCATGCGGGAGCACCGAAGTCCAAAACGCAGGGGCGGTTACCCTTAAACGTAAACTGCGAGGGATTTGCATTGTAGTCCCAAACCAGATCCGAGAACTTTTGGTCGTCAAGAGCCTTAACCTCCGATTTGCCCTGATAGGGATCCTTTGCGACACAATCGGCACGTTTTACCAAACGACCGTCACGATTTGAAAGTTCGACAAGGAAAGTCATCTTTTCACCCGGGCGAGCCTCAAGCGTCATAACCAATCCCTTGCCCGGTTTGTTGGCATTTCTTACCCAAAAATCTTCAAACTTCTGAGAATTGTCTTTCATGGTCTTGAGTTCGTCCATAGTTGCTTCCAACGAACCGTTATTCTTCGACATCATTTCTTCAAAAGCATCGGTATGTCTCCATGCCAACCAGCCTTCCGTGCTGTTCTTCGTGGTGCAATATACGGTCAGACGATAGGTATTGCTGGAAACTTCCGTCTGGAAATCCATTTCAATCTTACCCGTATCCGAGTTCTCACTGGGAGTTTGCTCCTTATCGGCAACGGTATAAGCAACCGTGCGGTGATGGTCGGCATCGTAAACAAGCAACATGGCCGAAAGAATAATCGTAGGATCCCCGCAAGAAATATAGAACTCCATACCGTTGTCGCTGTTGATCTGCTCGCACCACACAGGCTTCAATGCCTGACCTTGTCCGGCAAGTTTATCTGCGGCCTTGTTGAAATCGTTATTTACGCCGGCCAAAATACCGTCGAACTCTTCTTTAAGCATTACGATAATCTCGCCCGAAGCCACATTTTTCGTGGCACTTTTGGCATGGAACAGAACCTCATAATCACCGATATAGCCAGAGAACGAAACTTGAGGTCCGTCACCGGGAATGGGAGGCTGTGCACCGCCGTTGCCGAGTTGGGCATCGGCACGGGCAGCCGTCTTGCCGTTTGCATTCTTTGCCAAAACGATGGCTGCAACCTGCATACCGTCCATATCGGGCTCCCATGTAACTGCAGGCTCATTCTTGATACCTTCTCCGTTCAACGCGGCCAGTTTCTCGTCCGACAGCGTCTTGGCGAAACTCTGGGGCGATTCCATAAACTCCTCAAGCGACACCGATTCGTCGATTGCCGTTGCGGGAACGACTGCAAAGAGGGCTTTGTCGGCGTTCTTCGACGTACAGATCATATCGACGAGCAGTACTTTCTGACCTTCGTCATAGGTGGCCGAAATCTCAACTTTGGGACCTTCGCCCGGCTGTTCGGGATCAGGTTCGGGTTCGGGTTTCGTACCTGCTGCAACCTGTTTTACCGTGAAATTAACGCTCTCGGCACCCTGATAACGCAACGTAACGGTTGCCTCGCGGGCTTCGCCTTCGTTCTTCGTTGCCGTAAAAACGACACGGCCTTTGTCGCCGTTAAGTTCGGCGTTGATGTTCTGCAACCAACCCGAGCCACAACTGGCCTTGGGGGTTACACCTTCAACGGGGTTCTCGACCGTAAATGCCATCGACGCCTCACCGCCTTCGGCAGCCATCTCAAGGGTCGAACCGCTCAACGCAAGCACGGGAACCTTATCCGAGGAATCGGGACCGGGTGCGGGGGCAGGCTTCACATCGTCATCATCGCTACATCCGACGGCTGTCACCGAAAAGGCCAGCACCGTCATGATGCTCCATAGTAAAGTTTTAAATTTCATAAACAGATTTTTTAAGGTTTGTTTTTAATTTTGGTTTTTTAGGATTTTGTTCGTTTATTACCATCATCAAATATAAGGATAATAAATTAAATTCGAGCATTTCTGCTAAAAATATTTTTTCCCACTCCTTTATGAACCATTTTTTTAATCAATTTGACAAAAAAAAGACATCTCAATAAAAAAAACGGGAGTCCGACAACATCATGTTGTCGGACTCCCGTCAATAAATCCTGATCGCAACTAACGGGCAAAAACGGTATATCTCGTCAGATCCGTCAGCGGTTCTGTCGAACGAGGAGAAAACTCAGTCTTTGAAATCATGACACGTTTTCTTACCGAATAGGCCATACCCTTCATATCGCCGGCATTGTTCAATCTGACCATCTGAACGGTCTTGGTCGTCCCCAGAATGGCATCAATCTCGGCGCACAATTCTCTATAAGGCACGTAACCACCGATCTGTTTGCAATTTCCCTGAGCATCAACAACAATCAGCAAAGGCACACCCGTACCGGCACCCAACAGAGCACGCATCTTCGTCACGGCCTCGGTATCCTTATCGGTATCGATCTCGTAGAAATCGACCTTGTCCTTATAAGTAGCCGAAGCCTGATTCATCACGGGCTGGAGTTTCACGCACCAGCCGCACCATGCGGGAGCACCAAAATCCAAGACGCAGGGTTTGGTGCCTTTCAACGTAAACTTCGAGGGATTTGCATTGTAGTCCCATACCAATTCGCGGAACTGCGCATCGGTGATCTGCTTGACATACGAAGGTCCCGTGTAGGGTTGGGTAGTCTCGGCATCGGCACGTTTCACCACGCGCGAATCCTCGTTCGATACATCCAGCAGGAAGGCCAGACGCGTACCGGGATTTGCCTGCAACGACAGACCGATACCCTTGCCGTTCATGCTGTTTATCCATTTCTTGTCGAATTGCTGTGCCTTACCCATGGCCTTGGCTTCGTCCATGATCGACTCGAACGTCGCACCGCTCTCCACGGCACCATCAATCGCAGTGGGGTCGTTCCATGCCACATAAGCATTGGCGGCATTTTTCGAACGACAAATTGCATTCAGTGCAAAAGCATCGGAATCACCCGTTACCGTAAACTCCACGTCAAGCGCACCCTTCATCGGTTCGGTACTGCCTCCTTTTTCCTCGGCTGTCGCATAACCATACGAACGGTGGTTCTCGGCATCATAGACGATCATCAACGAAGCATATACGAGCGACGTGTCGGGATTCTCGACTTGCAATTCCAGCCCCAGATCCGAATTGATCTGCTCACACCATTCCTTGGGCAGCGTCTGCCCCATACCCGAAAGACCGTCGATCAATTTATTGAAGTCGCCACCGACGGCAGCCAAGAAATCATCAAAATCAGTCTTGCCGTTTACAAGCACCTCTCCCGAAGCCACGTTTCTCGTGGACGAAGTCGCCGTGAAGTAAAGCATACCTGCTTCGGCACGCCCCACATACGTCAGTTGGGGACCATCGCCCGTAGAAGGCTGGTCACCTCCGCCACCTTCACCGAGCAGGGCATCTGCACGGGCAGTTGTACGCCCTTCGGCATTCTCCACACAAATGATACCGGAAACAATCGTTCCGTCCAGATCGGGTTCCCATGCCATAACAGGGGTCTCCTTGAAGCCGTCGCCGTTCATCGTCTTGATCATCTCCGGATCCATCGGAGCGGCACCGCTCTGAATGATCTCGTTGAAGAGTTCGTCCAACGTGCGACCGTTAAGTTGTGCATCCACCCATTCGGAAGCAAGGAACATCAAATATCCCGTCTGAACATCCTTCGACGGACTGATCAGATTCATACAAAGCAACTTATCCGCCTTATTATAATTCAGCGAGAACTCCAATTTGGGTCCTTTGCTCTCGGCAGCGGCCTGCTTTACCGTAAATCGGGCATCCTCGGCTCCCTCATACGTTACAGTGACAACTGCCTCGCGAGCCTCTTGAGTCTCGTTTGCTTCCACGGCCAAAACAATGCGACCTTCCGCACCGTTTGTCTCGGCGTTGAGCGTGAACCAACGGGCATCACTCGCGGCTGCAACCTTCTGACCCTCCACGGGATTCTCAATCGTGAACGACACGATCTGTTCGCCACCTGCGGCAGCGACCTCCAACGTGGCACTGCTCAAGGTAAGCACGGGAGCATCGGGCTGGGCAGCGGCGGCCTGTCTTACCGTAAATTTGGCATCTTTGGCACCTTCATAAGTAACGGTGACCTCGGCTTCGCGGGCTTCGCCCTCATTTTTCTCCACCTGAAGGACGATACGGCCTTCCGCACCATTCGTCTCGGCTTTCAGCACGAACCATTGGGCTTCGCTCGTTGCGGCAACCTTCCGATTCTCCACATAATTTTCAATCTTAAACGTCAAAATCTGCTCGCCACCCTCGGCGGCGGCATTCAAAACAGAACTGCTCAAGGTGAGCACGGGAGCATCAACTCCGGGATTAGGCGGGGTAACGATCGTGTCGTCATCGTCACATCCGACAGTTGCTGTCGAAAGAGCAAGCACCGTCAGGAAACTCCAAAAGAAAGATGTAAGTTTCATAAGCACAGATTTTAAGGGTTGTTAAAAAACTGATTTTATTGGTTATGACTGCTTTTTCATAATCAAATATAGATCGAATAATTTAAATAAACAACACTTAATGAGAAATAATTGTTATAAAATTAACAAATCAAATCTTTTAATCTTAAAAAGTACTTTTTAGAGTCATGTATTTACAATAAAACAATAAAAAACATCTCTCGAAAAATCACTTTTCTCTTTTTACCTTTCCTGAGAGAGTCCGACAACCTTACATTGTCGGACTCTTTCATTAAAGAGCGTCTGATTATCGACCGAAATTGCTCAAATTCGTCACGTCCATCGAGCGGGGTACGAAATCCGTTTTGGAAATCATCACACGCTTTCTTGCCGGGAAGGTCATACCCTTCATATTACCGGCATTAGTCAATTTAACCATTCGGACAGTCTTGGTCGTCCCCAGCAGAGCATCAACCTCAGCACACAATACGCTATAAGGAACGTAACCGCCGATTACCTTACATTTGCCTTGGGCATCCACCGTGATCAACAAAGGCACACCGTCACTTGCACCCAGCAGTTTACGCATCTGACCGACAGCCTCGGTATCTTTATCGGTATCTATTTCGTAGAAATCGACCTTGTCCTTATAAGTAGCCGAAGCCTGATTCATCACGGGCTGGAGTTTCACGCACCAGCCGCACCATGCGGGAGCACCGAAGTCCAATACACAAGGTTTCGTACCTTTGAATGTAAACTGATTGGGGTTAGTCTTGTAATCCCATACCTTATCGCGGAACTGAGCATCGTTGATCTTCTGAACATACGTCGGGCCGTCGTAGGGCTGAGGGGTATCGGCATCAGCACGTTTTACAACGCGCGAATCGTCATTCGATACATCCAGAAGGAATGCCAGCGACATACCGGGTTCTGAAGGAAGCGTCAGACCGATACCCGTATCGTTCATGGAAGCAATCCAATCTCTGGTAAATTCCTGAGCCTTGGCCTGAGCCTTGGCTTCATCCATCATAGCCTCAAGGGTCGTACCCTGTGCCTCAGCCTTATCCACCTCGGCGGGATCCGTCCAAGCCACAAATGCTTTCGATGCGTTCTTCGTCAGGCAGATTGCATTCAGAATAAATGAATCGGATTCGCCCATAACCATAAACTCCACACGGAGTTCCCCCTTCATGGGTTCGGGAGCACCCTGAGCCTCCACTTCGGTATAAGCATACGAACGGTGGTTCTCTGCGTCATAAACAATGATCAGCGACGCATAAGCAAGCGACGGATCGGGATTTTCCAACTGCAACTCCAGACCTTTGTCCGAGTTGATGTAGTCACACCATTCTTTGGGCATGGCCTGTCCCATGCCTTCGAGACCATTAACCAACTGCTCGAAGTCGCCATTTACCGAAGCAAGGAAATCATCGAAATCACCCTTACCGTTTACGATCACCTCTCCCGAAGCGACATTCTTCGTTGCCGAAATGGCCGTAAAGTAGAGCATGCCGTTTTCGGCACGACCCGTATATGAAATCTGAGGACCGTCACCGGGAGTAGGCGTGGGTTCATCGCGGGCACCGATCGTAGCATCAGCGCGGGCAACCGTCTTACCATTGGCATTGCTGGCAAGAACAACACCTGCAACCAGCATACCGTCCACATCGGGAGTCCATTCGATAACGGGCTCATTCTTGAAACCGTCACCATTCATCACAGCCATCAATTCGGCAGTCATCGGCTGAGCACCGCTTTCCGGCGTCTCCATGAACTGCTCTATCGTCATGCCTTGCTCCTGAAGCAGCTGATCCATCACGTGAGCGGGGAAAAAGCCCAAAAGTGCACTCTCGGTATTCTTCGTCGTGCAGACCAGATCCATGCAAAGCACTTTCTGAGCCTTGTCATAATTCAGTGCCAGCTCCAATTTGGGAGCCTCACCCGAAGGTACGGGAGCCTCTGCGGCAGCCTGTCTTACCGTAAATTTGGCATCTTTGGCACCTTCATAAGTAACGGTGACCTCGGCCTCGCGGGCTTCTCCCTCATTTTTCTCCACCTGAAGAACGATACGGCCTTCCGCACCATTTGTCTCAACCGTCAGTGTAAACCATTTGGCTTCGCTTGCAGCAGAAACCTTCTGATTTTCCACTGCATTTTCAATCTTGAACGTCAAAGCCTGCTCGCCACCTTCAGCGGCAACATCCAATGCAGAACTGCTTAATGCAAGCACGGGTGCCTTGTCTCCACCGGGATTAGTGGTAGGTTCGGGATCGTCGTCATCACATCCGACGGCTGCTGTCGAAAGAGCAAGCACCGTCAGGAAACTCCAAAAGAAAGTTTTAAGTTTCATACGCACAGATTTTAAGGTTGTTTAAAAATTTGGTTTTATTGGTTGTTCTTATTTTTTACATATCAAACTTAAGAATAATATTTTTAACAAACAATGATTTACTCGAATATTTATTGCAAAACAAACAGAAAGCAACCTTTCGATACTTAAAAAATACAATTTTCCAGTATTCCTCTGCTAAATAATCTGCAAAACTTTACTCCTCCCAAAACAGAAAAAGTCCGACAACTTCGTGTTGTCGGACTTCTCCGAATAAGGTCCTCTACATTTTTTAAACGCGGGATTTTTCAGACTCAATGTCGGCTCTCGACTTGCTTTGGGTGACGGCATAGACACCGACAAAGATCAACATCGCTGCCAGAGCCTTCATCCAACCGAAATCCGACAGCCCCATCCATACGGCGACGCTCGATCCGACCACGGGCTGCATATAATTATACATGCTCACAACCGTCGGACGCAGACGTTTCTGTCCATAAACAATACAGATATAGGCAAAGAACGTACCGAACACCACAACATACCCAGCCTCAAGCCATACCGCGAGGTCAAATGCCGTGAAATCCGTAGTTTTCACATCATGCATCGAGAAAGGAATGAATGCAATGGCGGCATAAGTAAACATCCATTTCATCAGCGTAAAGACCGAATATCGACCGATCAGTCTCTTGAAGATGGTCAGATAGCATGCAAAACTGATTTGCGAGGACATGCACAACAGGTCGCCCCAGATATTACCCGACTTGGACGAACCGCCCTGCGTTCCGAGTATCAGGATCAGCGCACCGATCGACCCCATGACCAGACCGCCGACCTTCAACGGGGTGACGGGTTCTTTCAAGAAAACCGCCGCAAGAACGAGCGTAAAAATCGGCATGGTCGTGGTGATGATCGAGGCATCGACGGGCGAGGTGAGCGACAACCCGAAGGTAAAACAACCCTGATTACAGACAATACCCAGCATCGAGGCGAAGAACATCAGTACCAGATCGCGCAGAGGCACTTGTTCGCTACGTACAAAAAGTGCCGCGATCCAGAAGCACACGGCACCGCCCAGCATACGCATATTGGCCATGATCAGCCCTGTAATTCCCGCATCCATGGCGGCCTTGCCGACAGGCGACATCAATCCCCACATACATGCCGCAAGCAACAGGGCAGTATGGGCTTTGAAATTATTGATTTTCATAAAAGGAAGGACTTATATAATAGGTAAAACAAATATTCCGAAGAAAATTCGGGTCGCAAAATTATAAAAAAAATTTAAACATCCGCACTCTTGCGAATCACTGCACAAAAAAAGAGAGGCTTCCTTACGAAAACCTCTCTTTGAGATAATATGTGTAACGGGGTTTATTTCAGTGCGTTCTTCAACGAATCTTCAAATGCCGACAGGGCGGCCTTCGCACCTTCGCCCATGGCGATAATGATCTGCTTGTAGGGAACCGTCGAGACATCGCCCGCAGCATAGATTCCCGCCACATTCGTACGGCAGGCCGTGTCGATTACCACCTCTCCGCGAGGCGTTACTTCAACGACCTCTTTCAGCAGCGCACTGTTCGGCATCAGACCGATCTGCACGAAAATACCGTCCGTCGGGATCTCATGCTCTTCGTTCGTCGCACGATCCTTGTAACACAACGCCGACACCTTTTTGCCGTCTCCCTTCACCTCGGTACTCTGTGCATTGAGGATCACTTTCACATTGGGGCAGGCCTTCAGTTTATCCTGCAAAACCTGATCACCCTTCAATTCGGTAAGGAACTCCACAACGGTCACTTCCGATGCAATGTTCGACAAGTCCAACGCGGCCTCAAGACCCGAATTTCCGCCGCCGACTACCACCACGCGCTTGTCCTTGTAGAATGGCCCGTCGCAATGGGTGCAGAATGCCACGCCGCGACCGATATAATCGGCTTCACCCGGTACATTCAGTTTGCGCCAACTTGCACCCGTAGCCACGATCAGCGCGGGAGCCACGAGTCGCTCACCATACGAAGTGGTGAGTTGCTTCACACCATCAACCACCTTGATCTCCATTACTTTACGCTTATCCAAAACTTCGACGGGGTAGTTCGAGATGTGCTGACCCATGCCGTCGGCCAAAAGGCGTCCCGTGGTCTTCGGTACGGAGATCATGTTCTCGATATCAACCGTATCAAGGATCTGTCCGCCCATACGCTCCGCCACGATGCCGACCTTGAAACCCTTACGCGCCGAGTAGATCGCGGCAGCCGATCCCGCAGGGCCTCCGCCCAACACCAATACGTCAAATTCGCGTACGACCTCCGCCTTGGGCATCGACTCGTTCACACCGACCTGCGTCTCAAGTTTGTCGAGCAGTTCGGTCATCGAGGTTTTACCCACCGAGAGCAGTTTGCCGTCGGCATAAACGGTCGGTACGGCCTGAATGCCGAGCGTGGAGACTTCGTCCTGATGAATCGCACCGTCGATGATCGTATGACGGATCGCGGGGTTGATTATCGCAAAGAGATTGAGCGTCTGCACCACATCGGGGCAGTTCGTACAACTCAACGAGATATAACTCCTGATCTCCACCTCTCCTTTAAGTCGGCGAATACGATCTGCGATCACCTCGTCGGGCAGGTTTTTGCCCTTGCCGTCCAAGTTGAGCACGGCCAGTAAAAGCGAAGTAAATTCGTGCCCCGTGGGTACGGCTTCAAAGCGGATGCCGTTCGGCTGACTGTCCTTGAGGATTTCGAGAGCCAGTCCTCCGGCCTCTGTGATCTCAAGCGAAAACTTGTCGCTTGTCGATGCCACATCCTCCATCAGACGAACCAACTCGTCACGAGAAGGGTGTGTCGAAGCGACTTCGATTTTAAACGTATATTGCGATTGCAGTCGGGCAAAGATGCCTTTCAACTGACTGATCATTGCATGGTCTAACATGGTTCAGAAATTTTAACGGGTGAAGATTCAAAAAAGGGGGACAAAAGTCTTACGAACCCCGTCCCCCGAACTTATGGTAAAAGCATGTTTAGCATTAGAGTTTGCCAACGAGGTCGATGCTGGGCTTCAGCGTCTCGGCACCCTGTTTCCACTTGGCGGGGCAAACCTCACCGTCGTGGCTGGCCACAAATTGCAAAGCCTGAAGGCGGCGGAGCAATTCGTCGGCATTACGACCGATGTTGCCATCGACAACTTCGTAAGCAACGATCTGACCTTCGGGGTTCACGATGAAGGTTCCGCGTTCGGCCAGACCCTTCTCCTCGATCAAGACCTCGAAACCGCGGGCAAGTACGTGGTTGGGGTCAGCCAGCATCGGGTAGCGGATTTTCTTGATCTTATCCGAGGTGTCGTGCCATGCCTTGTGTACGAAGTGCGTGTCGCACGATACGGAGTAGATCTCGCAACCTGCGGCCTTGAACTCGTCGTACTTCTCGGCCAAATCCTCCAACTCGGTGGGGCATACGAACGTGAAGTCGGCGGGGTAGAAGAAGAAGATGCTCCATTTGCCCAAAACATCGGCCTTCGATACGGCTTTGAAGTTATCGTTTACATAAGCCTGTACGTTGAAATCAACGATTTCTTTTTTGATCTGTGACATAGTTGTATTGTTTTAAGTTTTGTTGTTATTTCTTGTTTTCGCAGGCAAAGATATGGCGCGTTTTCGGATCTTGCAAATAGATATTTTTTATCCCTCCATAAGCAAAACAAATACTCATAACTCAAAGATACACTGCAACTATTGTGTCGAATAAGAAAATCCGCCACCTGTCACACAAAACCGTCAGTAGCGGTTTTCCCGCTATTTATAAATTACGCCCACGCGTTAGTTTCTCGATACATTATGTCGGAGCGCACCGAATCCGCGGATGTTCTTTCTCGGCGTGAAACGATAGACTATTTGGATGTCGACCCGTCTTGAATCCGTGATGCTTTCCCCATAGACATTAAACCCGTCGGCATACATGGTTGATCGGATCTGCTTCTGGTTGAAAATATCATTGGCGAACACCGATATGCGGAGTGCCTTGTTTTGGGTCGTAAAGGTATATTTGAGGGAGACATTCGACATCGGTTCTTCTTTTTCTACCTCATATTGCGCAATCGGGTGGTAGTCCAATACCACGCCGATCTTGTGCTGACGGAAATTCAAACCGAAAGGCAACGACATGGAAAGATATCGGTTGTCACGTCGCACGTGCGTTTCGCTCGTTTTGAATCGTCCCGTCTCGAAAAGAATATAGGGTGAGATGTAGAAATGCTTCCAATACTGCGAATAATAGATATACGACGTAAACATATACGCAGTACCGATATTCACCTGCCGATAAACGAACTTGTTGTCCTGATAGGACGGGAGCATCATCCATGCGTCCTTACGGCGATACCCTCCGATATCCGCTCCGAAATTACCTTTCGAATAGGAGAACACCAATTCGGTGTATCGGACAGGTTTCAAGCGGCTGTTACCCGTTATCTCCACGCCATCGTTTTGTTGTTTCGATGTGCCGCCAAGATATACGGACAAAGGTTTCATGGTTTTTTGATCCAACCTCAGATTGAATCTGTGCCCTTGCAGATTATAACCGAGCAGGATATGGGGATCGGCATAAAAAGAGTGGGCGTGCGGGTTGTTCGTGCAATCGAGACTCACACCCGCATTAAACTCGAAATTTCCCCAACCACCGTTCAAATACAAATCCTGCTTGAAGGAGTGTTCCCAAAAATCATCGAATTTGACCCCTCGCGATACATCCTCCGACTCTAAAAACAGGTACGAGTAAACCGACACGGAACGAAATTTGAATTTGGGATTTTTGAACGTATAGGTATAATCCACCGAAGCATTGGGCGCCATTTTGCTGTTCTTCGTACTTTGGAGCAATTCCCATGCGGAATTTTTCAATTTGTATCGGTCACGCTCCGAGTTGAATGCCATCTCCACGTGCATTTGATGCCGTTTCTTGTTCAGATCGAAATAAACACCCGTCGTAAGGTAATTGTTATATTGGGATGCAGCCCTGTCGGAAATATCCCCGAACACGTTTGAAGTCCGATCTTTTTTGTCGTTCGTCGTAAAGTAATAGACCAACAATCCCGCATTTACAGCCTCCGAGAACTTGTAATTATTGGAATAGTCACAAGAAAAGTTGTTGCTTTTCTTGTGGAGGTCTTCGTTGATGTCTTTTTCCGTTCCATCCTCAAAAACATATCGCTTGGCGGAGGACGTCGGCGCGGAAGACGGTCTTGTATTCAGGTAGAGTCTGTTGGCGAATTTCTCGGTATTCAACACCGTACGCGTATTCACATTCCCGTGATTGCCTTTTCCGCGTGCATATTCCGCCGAGGTCGTATTTTCAAATCCCTTTACGGTCACGGAATTTACAATCAGCTCATAACCATTGCCTTGTGGCGGTCTTTTCAACTTTACGGATGCGACATCTTCCGCAAAGTAGTTCTCAAGCATCCGCGACATTTCGCGCGTCAGGGGTCGGCTCATCCCGTGCTCCTCAAACCGCACGGACACCACCGGAAGCGATTTGCAGGTACATTGGTCGCTTCGGCGGATAAATCCGGGAACTTTCTGCAAGACCTCGACCATATTGTTATTCTCAAAGATTGAAATGCCGTTCACCTGAATCTGATCCTCCATCAGTCGGCTTTTCACGATCGGTCTTCGGCCTCGGATGACGACCTCCTCCAATTTTTTGATTCTTCGGGCGCGGAATGCAAGCGGATATTTCAACTCGTTACACCCGACAACCGTATCGAGCACCGATTCTCCGAAATATTCAATCATAAAACGACAGGGGCAATCCCGTCCCTCGAACGTAAAACGCCCGTCGGGGGAGTAAACCTGCAACGTATCCGCCTTTGATGCACCCACCACCTTCAGGATGTAATTCTGAAAGGGTTTTCCCTCTTCATCGGTGACCGCTCCCGTGATCTTTTGTGCATACAGATTCAGTGAAACAGGAGCCATGAACAGGGCGAGAAAAAATTTAAAATAACGCATGGTTGGTTAATTTTTTTATCGGGATCACACAATTCCACTACAAAAAAATAAACCTTATTTTCCAATTTTTTCTCTATTGTTTTGAGTTTGAACTGCAAATTTCTTTAATCACCCCCTGCAAGTTGCAAAATGGCGTCCCCGTTTTCCCGTTTTCGGGTGTCGCTCCAAAAAACGTCGCAGAAGGGTGGGGTGATGTTTTTTTTGCGCAATTGCCAAATTTTTCATACTTTTATCTTCGATTTCAACACACATGACAACATGGTCAAGATTTTCTGCGTAAACACCCAAACGAGCAAAACATTCCCCGAAGGCACGACCCTCATGGAAATGTTACCCGAATTTGATTTCAAACAACCTTATCCGATTCTTTCGGCCAAGGTGAACAACGTCAGCCAAGGTTTGAAGTACAAGGCCTTCAACAGCCGTCAGGTCGAGTTTCTCGACTACCGTTCCTACCTGGGACGTAGCGTGTACAGCAATTCGCTCTGCTTCCTGCTGACCAAAGCCACGAGCGATGTCCTGCCCGATGCGAAGGTGACCATCCGCCGTCCCATCTCGAAGGGTTATTTCTGCTCGATCCGCAAGGCCGACGGCTCGGAATTCACGCAGGAGGATCTCGACCGCATCCAGACACGCATGCGCCGGATCGTCGATGAGGATCTGCCGTTCCGCCGTTGGGAGGTGCGTCTGGAGGAGGCCATCGAATTGTTCAGCAAGTTGGGCTACGAAGACAAAGTCAAACTGCTGAAGACCTCCAACGATGTGTATGTGAACTACTACACGTTGGGCGATACGGCGGACTATTACTACGACGTGTTGCTTTCGAGCACGGGATATATGAAGGTATGGAGTCTGACGATGTACCGCGGAGGCTTGCTCCTGCGCATTCCCGACCGTCACCACCCCGAACAACTCGCGCCCTTTATCGAGCAGCCCAAGACCTTCGAGATCTTCTCGGAGAATCTGCGTTGGAACAAGATCATGGGTTTGGAGAACGTGGGCGATGTAAACTTGGCGTGCGCCCGTGGCGAAGCGTCGGATCTAATCAAGGTGGCCGAGGCGTTGCAGGAGAAGAAAATCGTACAGATCGCCGAGGAGATCGACCGCCGCGTCCATCTGAAGAACCCCGTGCGCATCGTGCTGATCACGGGGCCGAGCAGCAGCGGCAAATCGACCTTCTGCAAGCGACTGAGCATCCAGCTCAAGGCCTGCGGACTGCATCCCGTATCGTTCTCGACGGACGACTACTTCGTGAACCGTCTCGACACCCCGAAGTTGCCCGACGGATCGTATGATTTCGACAATTTCGACACGGTCGATCACGAATACCTCCAAAACGACATCATCAAGTTGCTCAACGGCGAGACGGTCGAAGTTCCCGAATACAACTTCACGACCGGCATCCGCGAGATGAACGGCAAACGCCTCAAGTTGGAGGAGGGTATGGTGCTTCTGGTCGAGGGTATTCACGCGCTGAATCCCCGTCTGACGGATCGCGTGCCCGACAACTACAAGTACCGCATCTTCATCAACACCATCACGAGCATTTCGCTCGACGACCACAACTGCATCCCGACCAGCGACAACCGTCTGCTGCGCCGCATCCTGCGCGACTTCAACAAGGGTGCATTTACCGCCCGCGAGTCGATCGCCAACTGGCCGAACGTGCGCCGTGCCGAAGTCAAATGGATCTACAAGTTCCAAGAAAACGCCGACGTGCTGTTCAACTCGACCTACATCCTCGAATTTGCCGTGTTGCGCGCCCATGCCGAGCGCATCCTGATGACCATTCCGAAGAATTGCCCCGAATACAGCGATGCCCACCGTCTGAAGAAGTTTCTCAACTACTTCACGCCCGTATCCGACAAGGATATTCCCGCCACATCGCTCATCCGCAGTTTCATCGGCGGCAGCAATTTTTAGGGCGGTTTACAACACACTTTATAAGAGCGGTTTTCCGTGGGGAAACACCGCTCTTATTTTTTTGTGCAGTGGAATTTTGCAATCCGCAAGTTTTCGATATCTTTGCGCCCTGAATTTTCAATAACCTTTTATAAAGACGTACCTATGAAGTATATTTATGCGCCGGGTTGCGCCCTTATGATCTATAACCCCCGACTGGCCGACAAACTGAAAGCCGTTGCCGAGGCCGAGTTCGGAAAGATGGACACTCTGCTCACGTGTTGTTTCGATCAGCCCGCACTCGATCCCGACACCTGCATCGTCACGCCGTGTTCGACCTGCAACAACCGCTATCGTACCCTATATAAAGATTGTACCACGCAATACCTTCTGGAGACCATCGCCCGAAGCACAACATTCGAATTTCCCGACTATGGCGGGGTAGAGATGTCGATTCAGGACACCTGTTCGGGACGTACGGACGATCTCTACCTTTCGACCATCCGAACGCTGCTCGAAAAGATGAACATCCGCGTCGTGGAAGCCGAGAAATCGGGCAAGAAAGGCAAGTGTTGCGGTCAGGTATTCTACGGCAAACTCCCGCTGGAGAAGGTCGAGAACCAGATGCGCCTGCGTGCCGAGGAGATGCCTTGCCGGGATGTGGTGGTTTACTGCACCTCCTGCATCCAAGGCATGGCCTTGGGCGGGAAACGACCGCGATATATTCTCGATCTGTTGTTCAACGAGGAGACCTCCTCCCACAAGGACGGCATCGTCTCGTGGAACGAAACTTTGAAAGATTTTCGGGTTCACAACCGATAAGAAAAAGGATCTGCTTCAAACGAAGCAGATCCTTTTTCGTCAATGGGGACAGTCCCGCCCTTGAAAAATCCATTTTTCTCAAATAGAAATTAAAAATTCGTCTAAAAATCACGGTTTTCCGTGATGATACGAATCTGATATTGCTTTACTTTTGTCATTATTTTTTAACGAACCAATTATTTTTATGAAAAAATTGTTGAGTATGATGCTCATGCTCGTGATGTTTGCGGCATGCAGCGATGACACGAAAGTGATCAAAGAGATCGTTCTGGACAAAGGTACAGCAACCAACCAGACCATCTATTCCGATGAGACCTCTACCAAGGAGGGTATCTCCTTCACGGCCACAGAAAAGTGGACAGCAACCGTAACCGACATCTCGACCCGTGCCGCCGAAGGTCGTGTCGATTGGTTGAAACTGAGCCAATATGATGGCGGTGCGGGCAAGTTTACCCTCACCCTTACCATCGAAAAGAACGATACGGGATCCGACCGCAAGGCCGAGATCAAGATCGTATGCGGCGAAACGACCATCACCGTTGTCGTGGAGCAGAAGGCGATCACCAGCGATGAAGCCGGAACCGATCCGGACCAACCTCAATCCAAGAAAAAGGTGAAAACGATAAAGGAATATGACGACAAGAACCAATTGCGTATTCAGTCAGATTTTTCTTATGACAACAAAGGCCGAATCGCAAAATTAAATATAACAGAGTTTAAGAATAAGGAGGATCATAAGGAGTTTTCTAATATCTCTTTTTCCTATAAAAAACAGGACAACGGAAATCTGATGATTGAAGTCAAATGCATAGCAACAGAAGAAGGAAAAGAAGATATCGATATCGATATCGAATACCTCTACTGCGATAATACGGGGAAGGTTGTCCGGGCAAAAGAAAAAGACGATGATACCCCACAGGGGGTTCTTGATGATGAACATGAATACGAATACGACAATCAGAATCAGTTGATCAGGACAAAAACTAAAGAATTTGACAACAATGCGAACATCCGTGAGACAATCTCCGATTTTGCATGGAACAACCGCAATATGGTCAGCTATAAATCTACGAACCCCTTCTACGGGAACGGAGAAATCACGTACACCAATATCAAAAATGATGCGAACATCGACCTTGCCTATTTTGTCTGTTTTGGCAATTCCACAGAACTCCTTACGTTCCCTCATGAAATAGACAAGGGCTCAATTTGCGGATATTTCGGAAAACGTGTGGCCAATATGCCAGCTACGGTTAAAGGGACAAGTCGTGAGATAAGAGTAGAAAATTACACTTTTGACTACAAACGCGATGCCGAAGGTTATATAAACGAGGTGAATATAGCCTCTTACATAAAAGGTTATACGAGTAACGATAAATACATAATCGAATATACGGATTAAGATATTGTTACCACCAAGAAAGAAACGATGCAATTTTTCAGTTTGAATTGCATCGTTTCTTTCTTGGTGCAGACCGCTTCCTCGCAACAGGAAGGCTTCACCATTAAAAATCACGGTTTTCCGTGATGATACGAATCTGATATTGCTTTACTTTTGTCATTATTTTTTAACGAACCAATTATTTTTATGAAAAAATTGTTGAGTATGATGCTCATGCTCGTGATGTTTGCGGCATGCAGCGATGACACGAAAGTGATCAAAGAGATCGTTCTGGACAAAGGTACAGCAACCAACCAGACCATCTATTCCGATGAGACCTCTACCAAGGAGGGTATCTCCTTCACGGCCACAGAAAAGTGGACAGCAACCGTAACCGACATCTCGACCCGTGCCGCCGAAGGTCGTGTCGATTGGTTGAAACTGAGCCAATATGATGGCGGTGCGGGCAAGTTTACCCTCACCCTTACCATCGAAAAGAACGATACGGGATCCGACCGCAAGGCCGAGATCAAGATCGTATGCGGCGAAACGACCATCACCGTTGTCGTGGAGCAGAAGGCGATCACCAGCGATGAAGCCGGAACCAATCCGGACCAACCTCAATCCAAGAAAAAGGTAAAAACGATAAAGCAATATGACGACAAGAACCGATTGGAGGGGCAGGCAGATTTTTCTTATGACAACAAAGGCCGAATCGCAAAATTAAATATAATAGATGTTTATGGTAAGACGGGGACCGATATTAGGAATACCTCTTTTACCTATAAAAAACAGGACAACGGAAATCTGATGATTGAAGTCAAATGCATAGTAACAGAAGAAGGAAAAGAAGAAAAAAAATATATTTATACCGAATACCTCTACTGCGATAATACGAGGAAGGTTGTCCGGGCAGAAGACAATGCTCATGAATATGAATACGAATACGACAATCAGAATCAGTTGATAAAAAGTAAGGAGTTTTCTAACGTCCCTGCCCCCACCTCCAACCATGTTACCACAGGTTTTACTTCCACCTATGATACCACAGATTTTACATGGAGCAACCGCAATATGGTCAGTTATAAATCTACGGTGCGTGTATATGGGAACGGAGAAATCACGTACACCAATATCAAAAATGATGCGAACATCGACCTTGCCTATTTTGTCTGCTTTGGCAATTCCACAGAACTCCTTATTTGCCCTTATGGAATAAAAATGGGCTCAATTTGCGGATGTTTCGGAAAACGTGTGGCCAATATGCCAGCTACGGTTAAAGGGGCAAGTAGTTGTTCAGGAGTGGAAAATCACACTTTTGAGTACAAACGCGATGCCGAAGGTTATATAAACGAGGTGAATATAGCCACCTCTTACGGAACGAGTTATACGAGGAACAATAAATACATAATCGAATATACGGATTAAGATATTGTTACCACCAAGAAAGAAACGATGCAATTTTTCAGTTTGAATTGCATCGTTTCTTTCTTGGTGCAGACCGCTTCCTCGCAACAGGAAGGCTTCACCATAAATTCTCCATACGGGATTTAGTGTCGGATCTTGATCCGGCAATTGTCCAGACTCTCGATGATGGCCAGCGACTCGACATGAATGCCTTGCTCGCGCAGGTAATCTCCGCCGTGCTGGAACGCCTTCTCGATGAGGAAGCCCATGCCGACCAGTTCGGCATCGGCCTGTTTCACAAGGTCGATAATGCCTTTGGCGGCGTTGCCGTTGGCCAAAAAGTCGTCGATAAACAGGATCTTGTCGCCCTCGTGGATGTAGTCGCGATTGACGCACACATTATACGAACGCTCCTTCGTGAAGGAATAAACGCTCGTCGAAAGCATGTTTTGCATGGTATTCGGAACGCTCTTCTTGGCGAAAACCACGGGAAGTTCCAACAAGTAACCCACCATAATCGCAGGCGCGATACCGCTCGCCTCGATCGTAAGCACCTTATTGATGTCGGTGGAGGCGAAACGGCGCACGAACTCCACGGCCATGGATTTCATCAGAATGGGATCCATCTGATGATTAATGAAGTTATCGACTTTGAGGATCCCTCCCTCGAAACATTTTCCATCCCGCAGGATGCGCTCTTCCAATGCTTTCATAAGTTTTTTTAAAATGATCGCAAATATACCAAATTCCGCCCACTTTATCAAACAAATTTATGGGTCAAAACTTCTGTAAAAATAGTCTTAAACGGGAAAGAAAAGCGGGTTTGTAAATATTATTAAAAAAAATGAGTATATTTGCGCCCGATTTAATTCCCCGCAAGGAATTATTTCCGCCGCACGCACATACACTTACATGTTTATCAAAACATAACACTATTATGATTTATTCAACAGAGGTACAACACATGTGTGTTGTAAAGAAGGGACCCCATCACGGTCCGGCTCCCATTCCCGAAGAAGGCAAATGGGTTAAGGCTAAAGAAATCAAAGACATTTCAGGCTTGACGCACGGTATTGGCTGGTGCGCTCCCCAGCAAGGTGCCTGCAAATTGACGCTGAATATCAAAGAGGGTATCATCGAAGAGGCTCTGGTCGAGACGATCGGCTGTTCGGGTATGACCCACTCGGCAGCCATGGCAGCCGAAATCCTCCCCGGCAAAACGCTGCTGGAGGCTCTGAACACCGACCTCGTTTGCGATGCGATCAACACCGCAATGCGTGAGTTGTTCCTGCAAATCGTTTACGGTCGTTCGCAGAGCGCATTCTCGGAAGGCGGTCTGGTGATCGGTGCCGGTCTGGAAGATCTGGGCAAAGGCCTGCGCAGCCAAGTCGGTACGATGTACTCGACCAACGCCAAAGGTGTCCGTTACCTCGAAATGGCCGAGGGCTATGTAAGCCGTCTGGGTCTGGATGAGGATGGCGAGGTTTGCGGTTACGAGTTCGTTCGTCTGGGTGTCATGATGGACCTCATCAAGAACGGTACCGATGCCAACGAAGCCCTCAAAAAGGCAACGTCGAACTACGGCCGTTTCGCCGAGGCAGTTAAATTTATTGATCCACGTAAAGAGTAAGCAGGAGGAAGATATATGGCAAGAACAGTTAAATTCGAAAGTCAGGAACGCCGCATCGGTCATATCAATGAGGTGTTGAACTCCTACGGTATCGCTTCGATCGAAGAGGCCGAAGCAATTTGCAACCAGTACGGTGTAGATCCCTACTTGGAGTGCGAGCAGACGCAGAACATCTGCTTCGAGAACGCCAAGTGGGCATACGTTGTCGGTGCGGCCATCGCCCTGAAGAAGGATTGCAAGGATGCTGCCGACGCCGCCGAGGCAATCGGTGAGGGCTTGCAGGCATTCTGCATCGCAGGTTCGGTAGCCGACGACCGTAAGGTCGGTCTGGGTCACGGTAATCTGGCAGCACGCCTGCTCCGTGAGGAGACCCAGTGCTTCGCATTCCTCGCAGGTCACGAGTCGTTCGCCGCCGCCGAGGGTGCAATCAAGATCGCCGAAATGGCCAACAAGGTACGTAAGAACCCCCTGCGTGTCATCCTGAACGGTCTGGGTAAGGACGCCGCCATGATCATTTCGCGTATCAACGGCTTTACCTATGTTCAGACCGAGTTCGACTACTACACCGGTGAGTTGAAGGAGGTACGTCGCAAAGCATACTCGAACGGCCCCCGCGCAAAGGTGAACTGCTACGGTGTCGATGACGTTCGTGAGGGCGTTGCCGTAATGTGGAAGGAGAATGTCGATGTATCGATCACGGGTAACTCGACGAACCCCACTCGTTTCCAGCACCCCACGGCAGGCACCTACAAGAAGGAGCGTATTCAGGCCGGCAAACCTTACTTCTCGGTTGCATCGGGTGGCGGTACGGGTCGTACGCTGCACCCCGACAACATGGCAGCAGGTCCCGCTTCGTACGGTATGACCGACACGATGGGTCGTATGCACTCGGATGCTCAGTTTGCAGGTTCTTCGTCGGTTCCCGCACACGTTGAGATGATGGGCTTCCTCGGCATGGGTAACAACCCCATGGTCGGTGCTACGGTAGCAGTAGCCGTTAAGGTTGCTCAGGCTCTTGCTAAATAAGAGCCTGCGACATATAAAGAAAAAGTCCTGCCCGTTTCGGGCAGGACTTTTTTTATTGAAAATCAAAAAAACGGCGACTGTACGGATCACCGTTTTTATCGTTTATTTCTGCATACGATAGGCTGACGGAGTGATTCCGGTATGATTTTTGAAATACTTGCCGAAAAATGACTGATTGGGGAAATTAAGGTAGTAGGCAATCTCCTGAATGCTCTTGGCCGAATATTTCAAAAGATTTTTTGCTTCAAGGATGACATACTCGTCAATCCAGTTCAATGCACTGCGGCCACTGGTCTGACGGATGATTGTCGTCAGGTATTTCGGCGTGAGGTTCAACTGTCCGGCATAGAAGCCCACGGAGCGTTCCTGCATGTAGTATTGTCCCAGAATCTGCATGAAGCGATGGAAATACTCCTCCTGACGGTTATGAATCGGACGCGAGAAAGGCATCAGGCTGAACTCTTTGATGTGATGGTCGATGACACGACACAACTTGTAAATCAGCATACGGATCGCCGTACGAACGATTTCAACGGTATAGACCTCATCCTCAAAAGTCTTCCATTCGGAGGCAATGTCCTCAAACGAGTGGATGATGGGTTGGAGGTCATTTTCGGGAATGGGGATCAGCGGATTCTTGTCCAACTGAAGGAAAAGTCCCGTGAGAAGTTTCAAATCGACATTAATCCGGCGGATGAAATCCTCGGAACACATGATCAGATAAACCTCGGCATCCGCCATTGATTCCACCTGAATAATCGAACCGGGAAGATTCACATAAAGTGCATTCTCCGAAAGCGTGTAGTGATTCAGATTGGAATTGATATTCAACGATCCTTTCGAACAAACTCCGATGGCGTATGCGTCGATACGCACGGGATAACGCAGCAACTCAGGGTGAACGACATTGGCAAAATCGACCTTCGATGCGATGAGACAACCCTCGTGATAGAGGTCTTCCTTTCGTATGCTGTTCGCCTCGATGAGTTGGGACAGCGACAGACTTTGAATTTCCTTTTTCTCCATTTTTGCATGATTTTCACGACAAATATATGAATTTTAACACTATTTGTTCATCTAAAAGTAAGAAATACGAAAAATAGATCAACATCCACGACATTAGGGTGTATGAAGATCGGCAAGAAAGTGGCAATTTTGCATTGAAAATAAGATCAGAGATGAAAAAGTTTGTTTTTTTTGCATTTTTACTTGCGCTGGCATCCTGCGGATCCAACGCACCGAGACATCAGGCGGAACCGTTGCGCATCGGTACAACAGTCGTTGCTCCGGCATCGGACATCGCCACCCGAATTTATGTGGGAACCATTGAAGAAGAGCGCAGTGTGGCACTGAGTTTTCCGTTGGGCGGGACAGTGGCTCGTTCGCTGGTCAGCGAAGGAAAATTCGTAAAGAAGGGGCAATTGCTAGCCGAACTCGACCTCACCTCGGCACAACAAACCTACGATGCCGCCGAAGCGACCCTGACTCAGGCACAGGATGCCTATGCCCGTTTGAAACAACTCTACGATGCGGAATCCCTGCCCGAAATCAAATGGGTCGAAGTACAGACCCAGTTGCGTAAGGCCGAGGCCGCATTCCAAATCGCACAAAAGAACCTGAACGATTGCACGATCACCGCTCCCTTTGCAGGTGTCATCGGCAAACGTCTGAAGGAAGCAGGGGAACAGGCTCTGCCGGGTATGCCCGTGCTTTCGCTTCTGGATATTTCAAAGGTGAAGGTCTCGTTCCCCGTTCCCGAACAGGAGATCTCTTCGATTACGCCCCAAAGCCGCATTTTGATTGTCGTTGCCGCCTTGGGAGACAAGCAGTTCGAAGCAACAAATCCCGAAAAGAGCATTGTGGCCGACCTTGCAGCACATAGTTATAAGGTACGCGCCGAAGTGGTCGGTGACAATCACGAATTGTTGCCCGGCATGGTGTGTCGCGTGGTAGTTGCCCCAGAACACAAGGAAAAACAAGCCGAAGAATATGTTTTACCTTTATCCGCCGTTCGTGAAGATGGCAACGGTTCTCATTTTGTATGGTTGGTCGAGGACGACCATGTGACGCGTCACAATGTGGAGGTCGGTCGCATGATCGACAACGGAATCATCATCCGCAAAGGTCTTACGACAGGTGACCGTGTCGTGAGCGACGGCATTCAAAAGATAGGAGAGGGCAGTAAAGTCGTTTGGTAACCATGAATAAAAAAAGTAATTTGATATTATGGGCAATGCGGAACTACCGCATCACGTTCCTTGTCATCGGGTGTTTGTTCGTATTGGGTCTGTTCGGCCTGAACTACATCCCCAAGCAGGAATTTCCCGAATTTACAATCCGTCAGGGCGTGGTGGTCGGTGTTTATCCGGGTGCGACGAGCGAGGAGGTAGAAGAACAATTGGCGCGACCTTTGGAGCGTTTCATGATGACCTACAAGGAGGTCAAGCGTGCCAAGACCACCTCTACATCCAAAAACGGATTGTGCATCCTGATGGTCGAACTCGAAGACGAAGTGACCGACAAGGATGCCGTGTGGTCAAAGATCAAACACGGTCTGGCTGCATTTAAGATGCAATTGCCGAAGGGCGTGGCCGCCGTGGTCACACAGGATGATTTCGGTGACACGTCGGCTCTTCTGATCACCATCGAATCCGACACGCGTTCCTACCGCGAATTGCAGGACTATCTCGACAAACTTAACGATCGTCTGCGTCGTATCAAGTCGGTTTCCAATCTGCGTCCCTACGGCGTGCAGTCGGAGCAGATCTCGATCTATGTCAATCGCGAACGTCTGGCGGCATACGGCATCGGCGAGCAGACGCTTGCCATGTTGCTTTCGTCGCAGGGACTGACCGCATTGGGCGGGTCGGTCAGCAATTCGACAACCGAAACCCCGATTCACCTTGCACCGACGCTCTCCAGCGAGCAGGAAGTCGCCAATCAGATCCTGTGGAGTTCACCCACGGGCGAAGTGTTGCGTGTGAAGGATGTGGCACGTGTCGTCCGCGAGTATGACAATCCCGACAAATACATCAAGAACAACGGCCACCGTTGCGTGATGCTTTCCATGGAAATGCGTCCGGGATTCAACATCGTGGCATTCGGCGAAGAAGTCGATGAAGTTCTGGCCGATTTCATTGCCGAGGATCTCCCCTCGGATGTACACGTCGAACGTATTGCCGATCAGGCAAAAGTGGTGCGCAATTCGGTTTACTCGTTCCTGCGCGATCTGGTCGTTTCGATGATCATCATCATTGCAATCATGATGCTGCTGTTCCCGTGGCGTTCGGCTGTGGTTGCGGCAATCACCATTCCGCTTTCGACCGCCATTTCGATCGGTATCATGTATGCGTGCGGCATTCCGTTGAATACGGTAACTCTCGCCGCACTGATCGTCGTGCTGGGTATGATCGTCGATAACTCGATTGTGGTCATCGACGGCTACCTGAATTACCTCTCGATGGGACACTCGCGTTGGTACGCCGCCGCAGAGAGTGCACGCGAATTTTTCCCGTCGCTGTTCCTCGCCACGATCTGCATCTGCATGATCTTCTTCCCGCTGCTGGCGACCAACAAAGGTATCATACTCGACTTTATCGCTTATTTCCCGTGGACGGTAGCCATCAATCTGATGGTGTCGTTGTTGCTGGCAGTACTGGTGATCCCGTTCCTCGAAATCCTCATCATCCGCAAAATGCCCGTGGCGGCAAAAGACAAACCCTCGTTCACGGATCGCGTCCTGCATCTTTACCGTCGTGTGCTGATCTGGACGTTCCGTCACGGATGGCTTACCATAGGACTGGGTATCGCATCGGTTGTCATCGCACTGATGATCGTTCCGAAACTCAATATGCGTATGCTGCCTTTCGCCGACCGAGACCAGTTCGCTGTGGAAATCTACCTTAATGCCGACGCTCCGATCGAGCGTACGACTGCCGTGGCGGATTCTGTATATAATGTATTGAAAGCCGATCCGCGCGTGCAGTCGATGACCACGTTCGTCGGGTGTTCTTCGCCACGTTTCCAGATGAGTTACGCCCCGCAGATCGCCGGCAAGAACTACGCCCAGTTTATCGTAAACACCGCTTCTCTGGAAGAGACCGACAAACTGCTCGACGAATATTCCGACCAATGGAACGACCGCTTCCCCGATGCGCAAATCAAGTTCAAGCAGTTGGACTATCAGAACGTACCGGGATTGGAGTTGCGTTTCTATGGCGACGACATCGACTCGCTGAAGGTTGCGGGCGAGCGTCTGATGGCCAAGATGCGCGAAATGCCCGAATTGAAATGGGTACACTCCGACTACGCGACACAGCAGGCTGTGATCGATGTAAAACTCGATCCCGTGACGGCTCCGCAGTTGGGCGTGACGCGCACGACGGCAGCCATCAACCTTGCTTTGGCAGGAGACAACCTTCCGATCGGTTCGGTTTGGGAGGGCGACTATGAACTGCCTGTCAAACTCAAGATCGACCCGTCGCTCGGCGAACGTACGTTGAGCGATGTCGAGAATACATTCATCTCGACCGTTGTTCCGACGGTGAGCGTTCCTTTACGTCAGATTGCAAAAGTGGAACCTCGCTGGAGCGAGAGCCAGATCGTACACCGCAACGGAGTACGTTGCCTGTCGGTTTCGGCTGATTTGAAACGCGGCGAAAATGCACTGAAGATGCTCGGCAAAATCACCGATGTCCTCAAGAACGAAATCACTCTGCCTCAGGGTGTCACGACCGAAATCGGCGGTGAGTATGAATTTGACATGGAAACCTTTCCCCCTATTGCAACGGGTCTGGGTGTGTCGCTGATCATCATTTTCTTCTTTATTCTGTCGAATTTCCGAGAGTTCAAGATCACGATTGTCGTCATGCTGTCCATGTCGCTGTGTCTGTTCGGTGCGATGATCGGACTGTGGATTTCCGGATTTACGATCGGTCTTACGTCGGTATTGGGATTCATCACCCTATTGGGTATGATCGTGCGTAATGTCATCCTGATGTACCAGCATGCCGAAGAAAAGCGTCTGCACGACCGTTGGCCGGCACGCATCGCCGCCTATGATGCAGGTCGTCGCCGTATGGTTCCCATCTTCCTCACCACAGCCACCACGGCCGTCGGTGTGATCCCGATGATGGTCAGCGGAAGTACGTTCTGGGCTCCTGTGGGGGTTTCGATTTTTGCCGGCGGTATCGGTTCGCTGATCTTGGTGATCACCGTCCTGCCCGTACTTTATTCAAAAATATTCAAATAATGAAAAAGACACTTTGCACATTGCTCCTTGCGGGACTCACCCTCGGAGTTTCGGCACAAACTCTCACGCTGGAGGAGTGCCGACAGGCTGCCATCGAACATAACCACACACTCAAAAACAGCGGTTTACATATCGAAGCCGCCCGTCATGCCCGTCGCGAAGCATTCACGAATTACTTTCCGCAGATTTCGGCACAGGGTATGGTATTTCAGGCTCAACATGGTCTGGCACAGATGGATCTGAAAGTTCCGTTACCCCTGCCCGGCATGTCGGGTCCGCTGACACTTCCGCTGTCGATCGGAAAGAGAGGTTTGGCGGCAGGGGTCGTTGCCGTACAACCCGTATTTATGGGCTTGAAGATTATCAACGGCAATAAACTGGCCCGTTTGGGCGAAGAGGTAAGCACCCTGCAATATCGTCAAAACGAAAATGATGTATATGAGAAAACCGATGCCTACTATTGGCAGATCGTATCGCTCAAGGAGAAACTCAATACGCTGGATGCCGTCGATCGTCAGTTGAACGAAATATATCGTCAGGCCGAACTCTCGCTCAAGGCAGGTTTGGTCACCAAGAATGACCTCTTGCGCGTAGAATTGCGCAAACAAGAGATTGCCTCGACTCGTCTGAAGGTCGAGAACGGAATCCACATCTCCAAGATGCTCCTCGCACAACACACGGGTAAGGATTGGCACGGATTCGATATTTCCTGCAAAACATGTCCCATTCCCGAAGCCCCGTCAAAATTCTACATTCCCACGGAGGAGGCTTTGGATCAGCGCGTCGAGAAATTGCTGGCAGAAAAAAATGTCGAAGCCCACAAATATCAGAAACGCATGGAGCGCAGCAAAAATATGCCTACGGTAGGTATCGGTGCCGGTTACATGCACTACAACTTCACCGAGAAAGATGTAAATAACGGACTGGTATTCGCACAGGTTTCACTGCCGATTTCGCAATGGTGGGGTGGTTCTCATGCCGTGAAACGCGCCCGCATCAGGGAACAACAGGCCGAAAACGACCTGCGTCATGCCGAGGAGATGCTGACCATCGAAATCGAGAAGACGTGGAGCGAACTTCAGGAGGCCTATGCCGAAATCGACATCGCTCGCCGTTCGGTTTCGTCGGCCACCGAGAACCTCCGTCAGCACACCGCTTACTACGCCGCAGGCACGGCTTCGCTGACCGAGTTGCTCGATGCCGAAACCATTTTTACTCGCAGCAGAAATGACTTGACGGACGCTTGCGCCAATTATCAGACCGCCTTGTCGAACTATATGCGTGTGACGGGAAGATAATCCTGCCGATACAGAAAACAAAAAGAGCGTCTCTTCAAACAAGAGACGCTCTTTTATTTTAAAACAGGCCGTTGTCCTCTCGCGGGATCGAATAGCCCAAATGTTTGTAAGCGAGTTCCGTGACCTCTCGTCCGCGGGGTGTGCGTTTGAGGAAACCTTCCTTGATGAGGAACGGCTCATAGACCTCCTCGATCGTACCGCCGTCTTCGCCGACCGCTGTCGCAATGGTATTGATGCCCACAGGGCCTCCCTTGAATTTTTCGATGATCGTACCAAGAATCTTATTGTCCATGCTGTCCAGACCGCGCGAGTCGATATTGAGAGCCGTAAGGGCAAATCGCGTAATTCCGAGGTCGATGTGCCCTTCGCCCTTGACCATCGCAAAATCGCGCACACGGCGCAACAGCGCATTGGCAATACGGGGCGTACCGCGCGAACGCATCGCCACCTCCAGTGCGGCATCATCGTCAATTGTCACATCCAGAATGTGTGCCGATCGTTTAACGATCCGTGCCAACACCTCCGAATCATAATATTCCAAGTGACAGGAGATTCCGAAACGGGCACGAAGCGGAGAGGTCAGAAGTCCGCTCCGAGTCGTGGCACCGATCAGCGTGAAAGGAGCCAACTCGATCTGAATCGAACGTGCCGAAGGGCCTTTATCCAAAACAATGTCAATCTTATAATCCTCCATCGCCGAGTAGAGATATTCCTCGACAATGGGACTCAGGCGGTGGATTTCGTCAATAAACAACACATCGCCCGGATTAAGGTTCGTGAGCAGTCCCGCCAAATCGCCCGGCTTATCCAGCACGGGACCCGACGTTACGCGCAGTTCGGCACCCATTTCATTGGCGATGATATTAGCCAAAGTGGTCTTGCCCAATCCCGGAGGCCCGTGCAACAGAACGTGATCCAGCGAATCGCCACGCATCAGCGCAGCCTTGATAAATATGCGGAGGTTCTCGACAATCTTATCCTGCCCCGAAAAAGTCTCTAACTCCTGCGGGCGGATTTTGTTTTCAAATTCGAGATCGCTCTCTGTATTTCTAACTATCGACATACGACAAAGGTACAAAAATTCGGCAGAAATATTCCGCCGTTCCCGAAATTATGCGTATTTTTGTTGTTATGAATATCTCATTTGTCATCTTATTTGCCCTTGCTCTGACGGCGGCCGTTGTCGCTTTCATGCTTTATCGTTCGCGTGGCGAACAAACGGCACGCCTTACCCAAGAAAACGAATCGCTCCGCGAGGAGAATCTGCGCCAAAAGGACGCTCTTGCCGATGAGCAGAAAGCCCGTGTAGAGGCCGATACGCTCCGTACTTCGGTCGTCAGCCGCCTTGCAACCGCAGAGCAGGAATTGGCCGCATTACGCGAAAAGCACCTTGCACAAAGCCGTGAATTGGCTTCGTTACAGGCTTCAAGCGATGCCGAAATCAAAAAACTCCGCGAACAGAACGATGCCGACCGTGCTGCCGAACACGAAGCCCGCGAAAAACAGGAAGAGCAGTTCCGGCAGCAGTTCAAATTGCTGGCAACGGAAATTCTCGGCGAGCAATCGGCCAAATTCAAGGAGACCAACAAGGAGTCGATCGACATCCTTCTGAAACCGTTCCGCGACAATATCTCCGACTTCCGCAAACGTGTCGAGGAGATCTACACCACGCAGACCTCACAACGGGGCGAATTGAAAGCCGAACTGAAAAATCTGATGGATCTGAACCAACGCATCACCACCGAAACGACCAATCTGACCAATGCGCTGAAGGGTAATTCAAAGATACAGGGTGATTGGGGCGAGACATTGCTCGAAACAATCCTCGACAGCACTTCTCTTTCAAAAGGGATTCACTATGAAACGCAATACAACATCAAAGATGAAGAGGGACACAATTTGCGCCCCGATGTGGTATTGCATCTGCCCGAAAAGAAAAACATCATCATCGACTCGAAGGTGTCGCTGACGGCATTTGTGGCCTACACTTCGGCGGAGACCGAGGCCGAACGTCAGATTCACCTGAAAAAACACCTCGAATCGGTTCGTCAGCACGTAACCGAACTCGGACGCAAGGAGTATCAGCGTTTGCTGAAATCGCCCGATTTCGTCATTATGTTCATTCCGAACGAACCGGCCTTTCTGACCGCCCTGCAAGCCGATTCCGCCATCTGGTCGGATGCCTACGAAAAGAAAGTCATCGTCTCGTCGCCTACAAACCTCTTCGCCCTGCTGAAGATGGTCGCCGACCTGTGGAAATACAACGATCAGGACAAGAATACAAAACTGATCGCCTCTTCGGCTCTGAAACTCTACGATCAGGCCGTGCGTTTTTCCACTTCGCTTGAGAACATAGGTGCAGCCTTGAGCAAGGCTCAAGATGCTTATGAAGATGCCCACAAACGCCTCTGCACAGGTAACGACAACATTATCCGTGTGGGGGAAAATCTGCGTAAAAAAGCCCGTTTGCAAAGCAAACAACACTTCTCCCGGACCCTTTTGGAAGCCGATGACAACGAAGCCGACGATACGGATGTAATTTTACCGACAGAACCTGCCGAAATGACCAATGCTCATGAAAAATAACGAACCCTCTCTGTTGCAATTCACGATTCATTACCCCTCGGTAACCTTTGCCGCATTCGGCAATCAGGAACACGGTGCAATGAGTCAGGGGAACGAATTTCGCCAATTGCTCTATGGCGACAAGGGAATGCTTTCACCGCTGAAAGATCTCTCGGCAACCGATTACGGACACGACATGGAGCATATTGCCTTCGATTTTCACATCAACCCATGCGATTACGAAATCAACGAAATCCGAGCCGTCGGCACATATCGCAAAAAGGGACATTCTATTGATGTGGCGGTGATCGTGGGGGAGGACTTCTTCCGAAAATCCCACGAAGAACGCCGTCAATGGATTCGGGAACAGATCTTGGAGCGAATCCGGCAAGTGGGACAGGTTGTCTCACATCAGAAGTTGGACACCGACATAGAACGCCTCCTCGCAGACATCGGATTCCGATTATAAAAAGGAAAGCACTTTAAGCAAGAACTTAAAGTGCTTTTTTCTTTATTTAATCCCGGAACGAAAAATATTTGGCGGCCAAAAAACTGTAAACAACCGTAATGACAGTGGTGATTACCTTGGCGGGGGTCGGCCATATATGACAGACTTCAACGAAGAATTTTAACCCCGCATAGGTCAGAAGCACCGACCCACCAATCGAAATCACATACCTTACAAACTGCGTGCGCCGTCTTAAGCGAGACCCCCCGAACACCACATTGCGATTCAGCCAAAATCCGTTGAACGAGGTCAGCGGGAAGACCAGAATCATAGAAGCGATGTGTGATGAAACAAACATCACACCGAGATCAAAAAAGCGGTCGGGAGTAACCACGTAGTGATAAATCAAAAAATACAGAAGCGGGTCAAGAACCAGAAAATTCAGGCCTCCACATGCCGCATAACGAAACATTTGCCGCGTGAAAAATCGCGCGACAAATGGCAGATAAAAATAATCTATTGTCTTTCGTAGTATTTCCGACAGGCTCATTAACGTGCTTTATGAATCCACATATCTCGATATTCGGCCTGATGCGCCCGTTTGAACAACCGGCACGGTTCTTCTGAATCGGATTCGAAAGCCGACACCAGCAGATTTTCCCCCAAGCGATAAACGCCCAGATGCCAGTCTGGATGGTTCTTATGCGCGATCTCCACGGCACGTTGCGCGTTATCCTTCGATCCGAATACACCCAAAACCACATAACTACGTTGAGATACGCGCTTGGCAGGAGCATCCACCGTACCCGATCCCGACAGCAGAATATCCTCCTTTTCGGGGGCAGGTTCTGTCGCAACAGGTTGCTCTGTCACGGCAGGCTCCGTTGCCAACGAATCCGTCACAGGCTCTTCGACGGGAGTTGTTGCCACAGACTCCATCTTCTCGACCTTGGTAATCGGTTCAACGGGATTTACCCCGAAATATTCGTCGCGATTGTCGTAGAGGTAGTATGCGCCGAAACACAATCCGCAACCGATGGCAACGACACCGCACCACAGCACCCAGTCAAAGCCGATCGGACGATGCACCTTGACGGGACCCGTTCCCTGAGGATTCAGACGGCGGTCGAACTCAGCCGACAGGATGAACTGCTTGTTCTTCAATGTCCCGATGCCTTCGATCGTCAAAACCTCATCGGCATAAACCCGTGCCAACCAACGTCCGTAAATCTCCTCGGCAGCCGCGGTCTCACATCGGGCGGCTTCCGCAATATAGATTGCAAGGCGTTTTCCGCGGATCTCCGGCGTGAAAACGACTTTACGACAAGGCGGTTTGATCATCGAACGCGAAAGGCGTTCGGCAGGGTGACGCTCAACCGAGAGCGTGCCGATTTCGGGTAAAGCGACTTCGCCCCGTTCGGCCAAAATATTACCGATCAGTTTATTGACCTGATCAACCATCGGATAGTTACCCATTGTTTCTATTTTTTAGACGATTTGTTTTTCAAGGTATCACCCGACACCTTGATGATGTGGTTCATATCCAACGCGGGCGTAGGCTTGCGGAAGATGAACCACAAACCAACCAGAATGAACGGAATGCTCAGCCACTGACCCATATCAAGGATCATGCCTGCCTCGAACTCCTCCTGATCGGCCTTGACAAACTCGATGATGAAGCGCGTAAAGAAGATGCCGATCAAACCCCATCCGAACATCAGACCCGGACGGCGGCGACCCCAATCTTTCTTATAATAGAACCACAGCAAAACGACCCCTGTAACAATATAACACAGAGCCTCATAGATCTGCGTGGGATGTACAGGCGACGGTGCGAACGAGGTGAGCCACTTGTGCGAATTGACAAATTTGAAACCCCAAGGCAGAGTGGTGGTCGTTCCGAATATTTCGGAGTTCATCAGATTGCCGAAGCGTACCAGAGCACCACCCAAAGTAACTCCGGGAATAATGCGATCCAGCAACCAGATGTAGGGGAGTTTGCACTTGCGGGCGCAGAGCCACAAACCGATCAGAAGGCCGATGGCTGCACCATGACTGGCCATACCTCCGTCACGGAATCCCGTGATGATCGTCCACGGAGCGGACAGATAACCCACGGGGTCATAGAATAAGCAGTGACCCAGACGCGAACCGATTACGGTCGAGAGTGCTCCGTAAGCAAAAATCGACTCGGCAAGTTGGGGATTCAGCCCTTCGTGTTTGCAAAATACCTCATAACATTTGGCACCCAAGACGATGGCTAATGCCCACATCAAACCGTAATAACGGATTTCGAGCCCGAAGACGGAAAACATCACGGGATCGACATTCCATTCTACGATCATAGGTAGAAAAGTCATATTCATAGATAAATCGTTAATTGTTACTTCGTTAAATCAATCTTTCTCAAGGTAAACGAGAAGATCGATCCCTTGTCCAGTTCGCTGCGTACGGAAACCTTCTCGCCGTGAGCCTCGATGATGTGCTTGACGATTGCAAGACCGAGTCCCGTACCGCCCTGTTCACGAGAACGACCTTTATCGGTGCGGTAAAAACGCTCGAAAATACGCGGCAGGTCACTCTGGGCGATACCCTGACCGTTATCCTCGACCTCCACGAGGATCTTATCCATCATATCGCGGAAACGAACACGGGTCGTACCGCCTTCCTTACCGTAACGGATCGAGTTGATGATCAGATTGATCAGTACCTGACCGATGTAGTGTTTGTCGGCCTCGACCCAGAAGGGAGAAGGCAGCGAATCGGCACCCTTGACCGAAATCTTGATGTTCTTCTTCTCGGCTTCGATCTCAGCCTGCTCGGCAATCTCGTTGGCCAAAGCCACGATGTCGAAGTGGTCGGGCATCAGTTTGTTCATGTTGCTCTCCAGACGCGAAATTGTATCCAGATCATTGACAATATTGATCAGACGGTCGATGCTCTTCTCGGCACGTTCCAAGAATTTACGGTTGATGAGTTCATCCTCCAGACCTCCGTCCAGCAGAGTCGAAATATAGCCCTGAATATTGAAGATCGGGGTCTTCAACTCGTGAGCCACATTACCTAAATACTGCTTACGGAAACGCTCCGTCTCCTTGAGTTGGGCAATCTCCTTGTCGTTTTTGTTCGCCCATTCGGTCAGTTCCTCGCCAACGTCCTCCACCTTCTTGTCCGTGAGTTCGGAGAAAATTTCGTGGGTATGGACATTACGCGAAAGCACGATCGAATAAATAGGACGCAATTTATAGGCCACATACTTGCGGATGATGAACAATGCCAAAAGAGCCTGAAGAATAAACGTACCGACGGCAAGCGACAGACACAACCACCATGTGTGGTCGAGCACTCCTGCCGTAACACCGACAAGAACAGAAGCAAAAAGAGCGATCAGCAACGAAGCACACTCCTTGGTTTTAATATAGATCATAATTTTGGGATTAATTTATTTTATGTAGGAAGTCATCAGACGGGCAATATACTTGCCGATGATGTCAAATTCGATGTTCACGACCGTACCCGGTTCGATATAACGGAAGTTCGTATGCTCGAACGTATAGGGGATGATCGACACGCGGAACGACTTCTCCATGGAATCGCACACCGTAAGGCTCACACCGTTCACCGTCACCGACCCCTTATCCACCGTACAGAAACCGTTACCCTGAGGGGTATATTCGAAAGTGAAGTTCCAACTGCCGTCGGCATCTTCCTTTTTGGTGCAGACGGCCGTCTGATCGACATGTCCCTGAACAATATGCCCATCGAGCAGAGCATCGGGTTTCATCGAGCGTTCCAAATTAACCCAATCTCCGACTTCCAGTCTGCCAAGATTGCTTTTGTCGAGCGTCTCCTTCATGGCTGTTACTTTATAGGTGTCGCCCTTGATGGCAACCACCGTCAGACATACGCCGTTGTGGGCGATGCTTTGGTCGATCGAGAGTTCGTCCGTAAAATCGGCACGAAACGTAAAGTCTTTATTTTGACGATCCGTATCAATGGCAACTACCTGTGCCATGCGTTCCACAATACCAGAAAACATAATTGCAATGATGTATTTATTGTTTAACGGACAAAAATAAGATTAAATTAGTTAATAATCAATTTTCCCACCAACTTATAGATGTCGATTATGTCCGAAACGTCAATCGTTACGTCGTCATAGTTCATCTTATCGCCGGGAACCAATCGCAGGCGGTTCTCGTCGTTGGTCGTGCGCACTATACGCAACATGTTCATACGTCGGGTCTTGACCAGATAAATCTCTCCGGGGATGATCGTCGCACGATCCGTCACACGAAACAGCACGATACTTTCCGACGGAATGACATCGCCCATGGCGCGTCCCGTGTAGCACATCGCAAAATCGCACTGCTGCAACATCGGCAACAACAGGTAACTTTCGGGTTCGAGCGTTGCAAGGCTCGATATATATTGTTCGGGGTCGTTATGATAGTAGGGGATCTGCACACCGCGCAATTTGGTGTCCGAAAACATCTGTCCCTCACCTGTCAGAAGCCACAATTTGTCAATCTGCGGGAACTTTGCCACAATACGCTCGGCGACATCCAGCGAGATGCCGTTGTTTCCGCGTTTGATCTGATACAAATTCTCCCCTCGTGCAAGACCAATATGGCGCGCGAAATAATTAATGGACATATTTGCCCATTTGATTACTGCTTCAATTCTTTGCCAGTTGTCCTGTTTTTCTTTCATTGTTTCTTTCTTATTTAAATTATTTTTCGCATCTTTGCAGTCCGGTCCCGTAGTTCAATGGATAGAATACAAGATTCCGGTTCTTACGATATGGGTTCGATTCCCGTCGGGATCACGTGTGCAGGTGTCTTTTTTAGGACACCTGTATTTTTTTGTCATTTTTCGGCACACTTCCCCGATCGCAACCCTTTCGGAATACACAACAAACCGAAAGCATTACGCAAAACCCCCGATTATTTTACATTCCATATCATTTTACACTATATTTTCCCTTTTATATAATGCAAAACAAAGATAGCGTAAAAATATAGAACTGCAACGCCGTCTCATGAAAAATAAAAGAAAAGAATTGATTCGTAAAATATTCAGCCCGTATTTTAAGAACAAACTCTCAAAAAATATCGGAAAAAGCCAGAAAACGACTTTTTGAAAATGTTATCACGTTGATAATCCGTCAATTTATATCTTAACGCAAAAAACAAAAACATAGTATGTCTTCTTTTGACTTTCCAAATCGGACAATTCTGTCCGAAACATCGGGACGCCACCGGCAGGGGTAAGATAATTTTCCGAATTTTCTTTAGGAATCCTCACAAAAAACGTATCTTTGTTAAACCTAAAACCATAAAATTATGCAACGTATCATAGCACCTTCCGTGCTTTCGGCCGATTTCGGCCACCTCGAACGAGACATCCGCATGCTCAACGACAGCCGTGCCGAATGGATTCACATTGATGTCATGGACGGTGTATTCGTACCCAATATCTCTTTCGGATTCCCCGTGATGAAACCCATCCGTCAGGCATCGCCCAAATTCATGGATGTACACCTGATGATCATCGACCCCGAAAAGTATGTCGAGCGTTTTGTCGAGGCAGGCAGTGATCTGGTGACCTTCCACCTCGAAGCCACCAAAGATCCCCGCAAGTGCATCGATCTGATCCGCAAGGCAGGTGCCAAGGTCGGCATCTCGATCAAACCCGCGACACCTATCGAAGATCTTAAAGAATGGCTCTCGGACATTGACCTTGTGCTGGTAATGAGTGTCGAGCCGGGATTCGGCGGTCAGTCGTTCATGCCTCATTCGATCGAGAAAGTGGCAGGCATCCGCAAAATGGCCGAAACGCTCAACCCGAACCTCATGATCGAAGTCGATGGCGGCATCTCGTCAAAAAACGCCCGTCTGTTGTTCGATGCAGGTGCCGAGGCTTTGGTGGCAGGCAGTGCCGTATTCAAAGCCGAAGATCCCAAACAGGAAATCATCAATATGTTGAACGCATAAAAACCGACCCATACCTTAATAAAAGGGCAGTCCCACATTGGATTGCCCTTTTTGTTTCAGGCGGCGGTGTTGGGAGAGTGAAACATTTTTCGTACCTTTGCATGAATTTTTATACAACTATGATTTCACTCGATAATTTGACCGTCAGTTACGGCGGATGGACTCTTTTTGACGATATTTCTTTTCTGATCAACCCCAAGGACCGTATCGGTCTGGTAGGTAAGAACGGAGCGGGGAAAACCACACTGCTCAAGATTATCGTCGGCGAGCAGCAGCCCACATCGGGCAATGTGACCATCAACGGAGCCTGCACAATCGGCTATCTGCCTCAGACCATGCGTGTTCACGATACGACAACTCTCGTGGAGGAAACCGCCAAGGCTTTCGACGAGGTGTTGAAAATCGAGAAAGACATCGCTCATCTGACAACCGAGATTGCCGAACGCACCGACTACGAATCGGAGGAATATGCCCAGTTGATCCACCGGCTGACCGATCAGCAGGATCGCTATCAGATCATGGGCGGAGACTCGCGCGATGCCGACATCGAAAAGACGCTCTTGGGTTTGGGCTTCAAGCGTTCGGATTTCGGACGCGCCACAAGTGAATTTTCGGGCGGCTGGCGTATGCGTATCGAATTGGCCAAGTTGCTGTTGCGCCGTCCGTCGATCTTCCTTCTGGATGAGCCGACCAACCACCTCGACATCGAGTCGATCCAATGGTTGGAGGATTATTTGAAGAACTACAATGGTGCGGTATTGCTCATTTCGCACGACCGCGCCTTTCTGGATAATGTCACCAACCGCACCATCGAACTTTCGCTGGGCAAAGTGACCGACTACAAGGTCTCTTATTCGAAATATGTCGTACTGCGTCAGGAACGTCGCCAACAACAGTTGGCAGCCTACGAAAACCAGCAACGCATGATCGAAAAGACGGAGGAGTTTATCGAAAAATTTCGCTATAAACCCACCAAATCGAATCAGGTGCAGTCGCGCATCAAGCAGTTGGAACGACTGGAACGCCTCGAAGTCGAGGAGGAGGATTTGGCAACGCTCAACATCAAATTCCCGCCTGCACCCCATTCGGGTCAGATTGTGGCACAAATCAACGATGCAGGCATGTCGTTCGGGTCAAAACACGTCTTCAGCGGTGCGAATTTCGTCATCGATAAAGGCAGTAAGATCGCACTGGTCGGTCGCAACGGCGAGGGTAAAACCACCTTGGCACGCATGCTTATCGGGCAACTCACTCCGACCGAGGGTTCGATCAAATTAGGCGCAAACGTAAACATCGGCTACTACGCACAGAATCAGGACGATCTGATGGATGGCGATTTTACGGTTTACGACACGCTGGATCGTGTGGCCGTGGGGGACATCCGTACCCATCTGCGCGATATTTTGGGTGCATTCCTGTTCCGTGGCGAAGACATCGACAAGAAGGTCAAGGTGTTGTCGGGTGGCGAACGCGCACGATTGGCAATGGCACGTATGATGCTCGAACCGCGCAATCTGTTGGTACTCGACGAGCCGACCAACCACATGGATATGCGCTCGAAGGATATTTTGAAAAATGCGCTGATCAAATACGACGGCACGGTAGTGGTCGTATCACACGACCGTGAATTTTTGGACGGACTTGTCGAAAAGGTCTATGAATTTCGCGATGGCGGTGTCCGCGAATATCTGGGCGGCATCTACTACTTCCTCGAAAAACGCAAATTGGAATCATTGCAGGAAATTGAACGCCGCGATCCCGTTGTAAAGGCTTCCGCCAAGGAAGATGTACCCCGCACACAAGTTTCGGGCAAAATCTCCTATGAGCAGAAGAAAGAACAGGAAAAACTCCTCCGCAAACTGCGCAAGGCGGTCGAGGTGATCGAGGAGCGTCTGGCCAAGATCGAAAAAAAGATTGCCGAATACGACGCGAAATTTGCCTCTTCGTCCGACTATGTCGAGGAGGACTACAAAGCCTACAACGCGCTGAAGGCCGAATACGACCACGAAATGCACGAATGGGAGAAAGCCTCCTACGAATTGGAAATCACGGAAAACGAATAATACAGAACTCACAATATGGATAATCTTATTTTCGGGATTCGTCCCGTAGCCGAAGCCATCGAGGCTGGCCGACAGATCGAGAAACTCTACATCCGCAAGGGTGCCGACGGACAGTTGATGCAGGAACTCAAGGACTTGTGCATGCGTCACCATTTGCGCTATCAGGAAGTTCCGGTCGAGAAACTCAACCGTCTGACCCGTTTGAATCACCAAGGCGTCGTGGCGCAAATGGCCGCCATCGAATATGTGCAGGTGATCGACATTCTGGAACGTGTTCCCGATGACGAGACCCCGCTGGTGGTGATTTTCGACGGAGTGACCGATGTACGCAACTTCGGTGCAATCGCCCGTTCGGCCGAGTGCTCGGGTGCACACGGACTGATCACTCCGCTGAAAAACTCCGCACCGGTCAATGCCGAGGCGATCCGTTCGTCGGCAGGTGCACTGACCACGATTCCCGTGGCACGTGTGGGTTCGATCCGCAACACCATCAAGCAACTCAAAACCGAGGGCTTCCAGATCGTTGCCGCCACCGAGAAAAGTTCCAAACTGCTCTACGATGCCGACTTTACGAAACCCACGGCCATCGTGATGGGTGCCGAAGATACGGGTATCTCGAAAGAGGTGCTGAAATTGTGCGACGAGCAACTGGCCATTCCTCTGATCGGTCACATCGAGTCGCTGAACGTATCGGCAGCTGCAGCAGTCGTGTTGTTCGAAGTTGTCCGTCAGCGCATTGGCGAGTAAACCGACACCCCGCATCCGAATCATCCGCCATCCCGTGGCGGGCGATGTCGAATTGTACTTTTCACCGAGGGCACTGCGCATCGGATTGAGAATCACTTCGGCAGGAAGGGTGCGTTTGATCATCCCGCGGGGAGCAAGCGAAGAGCATGCCTTGCGCTTCATGGAGTCGAAAACGGATTGGATACGCCACACCTTGCAGAAGGTTGCCCGACGTGCCGCACTTCACGAGCCTGCTCTGCGCGCCGACATGACACCCGACGAACGCCATCGCCGCATCGAGGAGTTGCGCCAAGAGGCTCACCGCGATCTGCCGGAGCGCATCGAACGCCTCGCCCGACTTACGGGTCTTCGCTACACGCGGGTGACCCTTCGTGCCGTACGTTCGAAGTGGGGGAGTTGCTCGTCGATCAACTCCATCTCGCTCAACATCTTTCTGATGATTCTGCCCGAACACCTGCGCGATTTTGTGATCATCCACGAGTTGTGTCACACGGTCGAACACAACCATTCGCCTCGCTTCCACGCCTTGGTAAATCACTATACAGAAGGTCACGAACGCGAATTGGAACGCGAACTGCGCACTTATACCATCATTGGTTGAACATTCACACATTTAACGATTTATGAATAACAAACTCAACACCTTACTCTGCGCGTTGCTGATCATCCTCGGCGTTTCGTGCTCGTCACAAACGCCTTCGGACGACCTCAAAGTCATCACCATGAACATGCGTTACGACAATCCGCAGGACAACGAAAACAACTGGAAATTCCGCTACGAGCGCATCGCCCAAATGCTCCGCACCGAACATCCCGACCTCTTGGGTACGCAGGAACTGCTCGCACACCAACTCGATACGATGAAGGCACGCCTTACCGACTACGCCACCGTAGGTGTTGCCCGCGAGGACGGAAAACGTCAGGGCGAATACAGTGCCATTTTCTACCTCAAGGATCGTTTCGAGATGATCGACTCAGGTAACTTCTGGCTGAGCGAAACGCCCGACTCGGTCGGCACATTCGGTTGGGACGCAGCCTGTGTGCGCATCGCCACATGGGCTGTACTGCGCGACCGCAACCAAAAAGAAATCCTCTTCATGAACACCCATTTCGACCACATGGGGAAGGTTGCCCGTCAGAAGAGCGGCGACCTGCTCATAGAGCGCATCGAAAGACTGGCACAGGGTCGTCCGATCATTGTCACAGGTGATTTCAATGCCGATCCCGAATCGGAAGTCATCCGTAACATCCTATCGAAGAATATCTTGCATCATACGAAAGACTGCGCCGCGGAGAAAAAGGGAACCGAGGCCAGTTTCACGGATTTCGGTCGTATTCCCATCGAGGAGCGTCAGTTGATCGACTACATTTTCATCGGAGACAATCTTTCGGCATCGCTCTATGAAGTAATGCCCGAAACCGACTCCGAAGGTCGCCATTACACGGATCACGCCCCCGTAAAGGCAATTTTACACTACAACTAAAATTTGACACGGGGAGTATTAGGATATTCCGAAAGTTTGATTAACTTTGTAAAAAGTAAATTCTTTAATACGATAAGATTATGGCAAATTTAAGAAGATTGAAAAAAGACATCGACTACTGCCTCGAAGAGTTGGTTTTCGATTGTGATATGGCTATTTGCTTTCAGCCTTCGAAAGAGAAGGAAATTTTCGAAGTGATGCAGGAGGCAGTTGCTTTGCGCAACGACCTGTTCTCCAAGGCCATGAATCCCGCCGAGCCGCACAACCGTTCGCTCGTTCGCAAGCACTATGCCGCTCTGCGTCGAGAAATCGTGGATTCGTTCGAGGAGATGTTCGAGAAATTGAGCAAGGTAAACGGAGAGAAATAATCCGATAAAATACCAACGAAAAGTCCGGCTTCTTATGTGAAGCCGGACTTTTTTATTTTTCCAAATTGTGGTAACTGAGCACCGTATGCGGCACCCGTCCGTGCGTGATGAGTTGAATAGGGCAGTTATAGGCGCGTAACTGCTCGGCATCGAGGACATTCGAGTGATGGCGATGCACCTCGCGATTCACGCACACGATCTCCTTCACAACACTGCTGATCGTACCCACATCGTGCGATACCATCATGATGGCCATCCGCTTGTTCAACTCCTGCAACGAGCGATATAACTCGTTTTCAAATTGATTATCCACAAAATTCGTGGGTTCGTCCAAGATCAACACACGGGGTTCGGAAATGATTGCACGGCAAAGCAGCGCACGTTGCAACTGACCGCCCGATACCTCACCGACAGGCATTCCCGCCAAATCGGCAATCCCTGCCTGCGTCAATAATTCCATAGCCTTTTCACGATCGGCACGCGTATAACGCGACCAAAACCCCTTGCTTCCCTGCAAACCTGACACCACAATTTCCAACAGAGATATCGGGAAATTACGATCAAAATCAGAGATCTGCGGCATATACCCGATCAAACGCTCCTTACCACGGTACAATTCCTCGGCAAATTCGATCCTACCCGTATGGGGTACCATACCCAAAATCGCCTTTACAAGGGTCGTTTTGCCACCGCCGTTCGGGCCGATAATTCCCAGAAAATCGTGATCCGCAACCTCCAGATTCACATTTCGGAGAGCCTCATACCCATCGTACTTAACCCCGACCTGATGTAATGTTATAAGATTCATTGCTCCGTGATTAAATCGGTTATTCTTCTGATATTCGCCAAGATATCCTCAGCCAAAGGATCTATCGTCACAATCTGCGCACCGATGTCCGATGCGATGATCTCCACGGTGGTCTGCGGGAACTGTATCTGACAGAAGATCCGATCGACATGATCCTCACGTGCCTGACGAATGATCCCGGCAATGTGCCGTGCCGAAGGTTCTTTACCCTCAAATTCGATCGAACGCTGCTCAATGCCGTAATCCTCGGCATAGTAGGTGAGGGCGGGGTGGTAGATGATAAAATAGCGTACTTCAGAGGACGCGATCCGCTCGGCGACATATTGATCCAACTCCTCCAATTTCTGATTCAGACGCGCGTAATTCTGCGCATATTTCACCGAATCGGGATAAATCTTTCGAATGGCATCAAACGCATTTTCTGCCATAATTTTCAATGCTTTAGGCGAAGTCCAAATATGTGGGTCTGTACCATGCGCTCCGCGATGCACATGTCCGCATACTCCCTCCAAAAGCGGAATGCCGTGACTCAAATTAATGGTCGTTTCCTTGAGTTGCGCCAGCAACGACTCCTCAAACGGAATCAACCCCACACCAAACACCAAACGGCTGCGATGCAGGTCGGCAAGTTGGCGTGCGGATAATTCAAAGGTCTCAGGATTCGCACAGGGAGGCACCAGAACCTTCACCTCGAAATCATCACCGACAATTTCGTGCAGAAGTCCGCGGAGCGGAAGGATGGATACATATAAGGAATCTTTGTCCGAAGTCTGCGGTGCGGAGCAGGAACTCAGCATCATCACCATAAAAAGACAAAGGGCGGTTATCAATCGAAGCATAGAAATGTCATTCTTAAAATTCTATGCAAAAATAACATTATTTTTTAAGAACGCACGCAAATCGGGACAAATTCGCACAGATTGCGCCGGAATCGGATCAGAAAAATCGGTAGGAAATCATCCAATTTTACGCATTGTGCCATTTCCAAAACCGAGCACGACAAACATAGAGGACAGCAAGACGTTCAGAACATCCAAGAATCGGCATCCGCCACATAATCAGAATGGTAGTTCGGATAATCCGAAACACTGTTTAACATAATATAAATATTACACCAAATAATATTAGGGGAGTTCCCACGGTTTTCGAGGCTGAAACACCCGTTTTTAGGGCTTCATTAAGCGTTTCTCTTTGAAATATTCGGGCAAATACCCGTAACGGAAAATTCTACGCGATTCTCGGCTACTTATCGGGCGTGTAACTTTCGCACGTTCCGTCCGTGTAAAGAATCACAACACGGGCGACCTGTTTGGTTGAGCCGTGATGCAAAGGCGCGACCTCCTCACGCGATGCCGACACCGCGGGCGACTGCACGGCGTGCGGGGTTTTCGGCTCCGACACCTCATTCATAAACGAGAGTTCATCCTCCGACGGAGTTTGCTTCGGGGACGCAGGCTCGTCCCGATAGACCTGATCCGAATCAAGAAGCAGCCAATCGGGGTTTACATGCGGGAAAGCCCGCAGAATCTTCTGCAGGAGATCGAAGCCGGGTTTATTGCGTCCGGCAAGGATGTGCGAAATACCCGCAGCATTGACACCGACCTTCTCGGCGAATTGTCCGGACTTCAGACCTTCATTTTTCATTAAAAGAAGCAACTTTTCCCTCATAAGCCTAATTTTTTACAAATATAAAAACTTTTCTTTTGTAAAGCAAATGATTTTTACATTTGTATTTCTATAAATCAATCCTAATCCTTTTACATCTGTAAACGGATGAAATCTCCACATATCGAAACCTACAAATAAATATGAAGTAAAATCCATAAAACACTGATAATACCATAACTATATATAAATAAATTGCTGAATACACCCAATATCACCGAAACACCCCATATACCCTCATTATGCATATGTTTAAGTTTAGATAAAATATTGTAACATACTGATAAATTGGATAGTTCCGTTTCAGTATTCAACCTTTTAACCTCACCTCAAAAGGGTGTTTTATAGTTACAAATGTTAGCAACAGATGTAAATATATTTGTTAAAATACGAACACGTCAATCCAACAAATAGAATACATTTGTAAAATACTAACCTATTCTATCTATTTACAAATGTAAACACACTACCCTACCTCCTTTATTCGGGAAAATTTACAAATTTCAATAACATTTATCGGGGAAGACCGTCAAACGATCGTCGGGCGGTTTAGATTATGTTAAATAGAATAAAAAAGAGGAGAGCAAAACAGATGCTCTCCTCCTGTAAATCAGAAGTTTTTAAATTTGTAACGCCTCGTTTATTCCGACAATTTACGGGCGATTTCAGCGAACTGCTCCGGAGTCAGCTGCAACTTCTCGCGGTGGAAATCCACATCCGACTCACTATTGATCGGAATCAGATGAATGTGTGCGTGTGCAACCTCCAAGCCAAGCACCACTACGGCCACTTTTTTGCAGCCCGTCATCTCCTTGATTTTTTCAGCCACCTTCTTGGCAAAAACCATCATGCCCGACAATGTCTTGTCATCGAGGTCAAAAATATAATCCACCTCTTTCTTCGGCACAACCAACGTATGTCCCTCAGCCAACGGATTGATGTCGAGAAATGCGTAATAATTCTCATCTTCGGCAACCTTGTATGAAGGAATCTCGCCGGCAATAATCTTTGAAAATATTGATGCCATATCGTTTTGATTTTAATGTTACTCTTCTTCTTTGAATTTGGGTTGCATGATCTCCGAATAAATGATCGCCCGACGCAACTCTTCTTCGGACGAAAACAAAGCCACGGACGGCTGCTCGCTTCGCGTAACGGTTTGATGGCGCAGATGCGTCTTATGCACCTCCGCGCTCTTCTTTACGGTCGGTGCAGAGTGATGCGTTTTCGAAGCAAAAGAAGGTTGTGATGCGGGCACAGGCTGAACCACAGGCTTTTGCAGACAAGCAGGTTTTACGGCTTCGGCAGGTATGTTCTTCCGCCCGATGTGCTTCACATCGGGGAATTGAACCTTTTGCGGGATCGAAGCCTTCGGAAGCGGTTTTACCCTCTCGAACATCTTTCCGAGCATCTTTTTCAACTCTCGGATTTCGGGATCTTCATCCAGATCCGGAAACTCGACCTCTTCGTCCGTCTGTTCTCGTCCCTTCTCCTTGACATATTTTGCCGTCTTGCCTTTTGCCAACAAGACAACAACCAACGTCACCACCAAACCGATGATACCGGGATCTACTTCTGCAAAAAATTCGCTTATCATAATCCGTCTAATTTAATTTACGTTTCACTGTATCCATGCCCTTGACTTTGCGCAGGCGATCCATAATTACCGACAAACCATCGGCATTCTTAACATAGAGGGCAATACTGCCCTCGCAAATTCCATCGTGACTGTGCAGATTCAATTCGCGTATATTGATACTGAAATCGGCACTCATGATCGTCGCCAATTCGAGCAACAAACCCTGCCGATCCAAGGCACGGATCTCAACAGTCACCAAATAAGACATTGCTTTATGCTGCGACCATTTGATCTCCTCCTTGACGATCTGCCCGCCGTGTTGCGCAGCCAATCGATCCAATTCTTCGCACGAGGCCTTATGTACGATAATCTTTCCCGTCGATGAATCGCGGAATCCGACCACCTTATCGCCGGGAATCGGCTTGCAACAATCAGCTATCTCGAACTGATCCGCCACATCGCCCTCCGATGCCTCGTCCTGTGTATGGGTTTCTTGTTCCGGCTCGTCTCCATCCTCATCTTTCTTATGAGGAATAAAGAGAGTCCAGAATTTCAAAATTTTACTTTTGGAGTTGCTCTTTAGTGCCTTCTCCAGATTATCCAACGATACGATGCCTGCTCCGATCTTGCTGTACAACTCCTCTTTGTTGCTGCATTCGTAAATCGGGATGATTTTACGCAGGACACGCCCGCTGAGTTTGATATCGAGTTCCTGCATACGCTTCTCCAGAAGTTGCATGCCGTTCTCGATGTTGTTCTGCCGATCGCGTTTCAAGAAACTCTTGATCGCCTGCTTGGCCTTGCCCGTCGTAACGACATCCAGCCATTCGGATTTCGGACGTGCCGAATCGGCTGCAATGATTTCGACCTGATCCCCATTGTTGAGTTGGGTTGTCACGGGCATCAGTTTATGGTTAATCTTGGCACTGATGGCACCGTTACCGATCTTCGAGTGGATCTCGTAAGCCAAGTCGAGTGCCGTTGCACCATAAGGCAACTTCTTGGATTCTCCTTTAGGCGTAAAGACTACTATTTCAGATGTATATAGCGACAACTTAAAGTTATCCAAGAAATCGACCGCATCCTCCGTCGGCGAATTTAACGCATCACGGATCTGCTTCAGCCACTTGTCAAATTCATCCTCGTTTTGCGAAATGGTGGCATGTTTGTATTTCCAGTGTGCCGCGAATCCGCGCTCGGCAATATCCTCCATGCGTTGTGTGCGGATCTGCACCTCGACCCAGATTCCATTCGGGCCCATCACCGTCGAATGCAGTGCCTCGTAGCCGTTGGCCTTGGGCATCGAGATCCAATCGCGCAGGCGGTCGGGTTTCGGAGTGTAAATATCGGTAATCGACGAGTAAATCTGCCAACACTGGGTTTTCTCCGAAGGGAAAGGCAGGGGTTTGAACACGATGCGGATGGCAAACAGGTCGTAAACCTCCTCGAAGGGGATCTGTTTGCGCTGCATCTTGTTCCAAATCGAATAGACGCTCTTGACACGTCCCGAAATTTCGTAATTGATGTGGTCGCGGTTGAGTTTGGCAATGATCGGCGCATTGAAATTGTTGATGTACTCCCGGCGCGAAGCCTCGCTCTCCTCCAATTTCTGTCTGATTTCGGCATACTGCTGCGGGAAACGATACTTCATGCAGAGATCCTCCAACTCGCTCTTGATCGAAAACAACCCCAGACGATAAGCCAACGGCGCGAACAGATAGATCGTTTCGCCCGTGATCTTGATCTGCTTATTAAGCGGCATCGCCCCCAGCGTACGCATATTATGCAGGCGGTCGGCGATCTTGATCAGAATCACCCGCACATCGTCCGACAACGTGAGCAACACCTTGCGGAAATACTCCGCCTGTGCCGAAGTATCGGCATTGAACACTCCCGCCATCTTGGTCAGTCCGTCCACCATCGAGGCGATCTTCTCTCCGAAGATGCGTTCCAAATCCTCGACCGTATAGTCCGTATCCTCCACCACATCGTGCAGCAGAGCCGCAACCACCGACTTCACGCCCAGACCGATCTCATCGACCACGATCTTGGCCACGGCAATGGGATGCAACAAATAAGGCTCGCCGGAGCGGCGTCTTGCCCCTTCGTGAGCCTCTTTGGCCAGAAAAAATGCACGCTTGATGAGGTTCCAGTCCTCATCATTCTTGCAGATATTTGTGCACGACAACAGCAACTCCTCCCATTTTTCCTTGATGAGTGCTTCGTCTTCCGGTGAGTATCCCATATTCAAATCCGTTTAATGTATCTTATTGAAATCAAACACTTTTTGTATTGCTACTCCAAGCATCTGTTTCAAACCGGCAAACGGTTGAATCCGAAACTGCAAAGCCCGATTCAACCGCAAAGCCGTATCTGTAATTTCAAAAAACTACTCCTCACGGGGTGTTTTCATCGCCGCACGCACCTGTTCTTCGATTTCGGCAGCCAGAGCCTCATCGCTCTTGAGCAAATCCTTCACAGCATCGCGCCCCTGACCGATCTTGCGGTCTCCATAGGAGTACCATGATCCGGCCTTACGCAACACGCCGTAATCCACACCCAAGTCGATGATCTCGCCGATCTTCGAGATACCCTCGCCGAACATGATGTCGAACTCGGCACGCTTGAACGGAGGTGCCACCTTGTTCTTCACGACCTTTACGCGGGTACGGGTACCCAACTGCTCCTCGCCATCCTTGATGACCGACACACGGCGGATGTCGATACGCACGCTGGCGTAGAATTTCAAAGCGTTACCGCCCGTCGTCGTTTCGGGGTTGCCGTAAACCACACCGATCTTATCACGCAACTGGTTGATGAAGATGCAGACGGTTTTGGTCTTGGCAATGCTCGACGTCAGTTTACGCAGAGCCTGCGACATCAGACGAGCCTGAAGACCCATCTTCGAATCGCCCATCTCCCCCTCGATCTCGGCCTTCGGGGTCAGTGCGGCCACCGAGTCGATGACGATGATGTCGATGGCACTCGAACGAATCAGCGAATCGGCAATTTCCAGAGCCTGCTCGCCGTTATCGGGCTGCGAGATCAACAGGTTATCGACATCCACGCCCAACTTCTGGGCATAAAAACTGTCGAATGCGTGCTCGGCATCAATGAATGCGGCGATACCGCCCTCCTTCTGTGCCTCGGCAATCGCATGGATGGCCAACGTGGTCTTACCCGACGATTCGGGACCGTAGATCTCGATGACACGCCCTTTGGGATAACCGCCCACGCCCAACGCCATATCCAGCGTGATGGATCCCGTGGGAATTACGGGGATGTCGTTCTCCTCGGTACTGTTCATACGCATGATCGAACCCTTACCGAAGTCCTTTTCTATTTTCTGCATGACTGCGTCCAAGACTTTCAACTTGTCCGCATCAACCGGTTTCTTTTCTGCCATATATTTAAATGCTTTTTACGATTTGAATTACTCCTTGTAGGAGTCAATGATTTGCTGGTAGTGGTTCTTGGTATCGACCTTCGTAAAGAGTTTCTCGATGCGCCCCTCGGCGTCAATGACGAACGTCGTGCGGAATACGCCCATATACTTGCGGCCACACATCGACTTTTCGCCCCAAACGCCGTATGCCTCACACACGCTGTGATCCGTATCGGACAAAAGCGTAAAGTTCAGTTCGTGCTTCTGGCAAAAATTCTGATGTGACTTCTCGCTGTCGGGACTTACGCCGATGATGCGGAATCCCATCTCGGCGAGTCGAGCCTTGCCATCACGCAGACTCTTGGCTTCGAGAGTACATCCCGGAGTATTGTCCTTCGGGTAGAAGTAAAGAATTACGCACTGACCTTTGAGATCGTGCAACGAAAGAGTCTCCCCGTTTTGGGTTGTAGAAGTGAAGTCGGGAGCCAAGTCCCCTATCTTTAAATTAGTCATTCCTTTAAATATTTTTACTTTCAAAGATATGAATTTTTTGCGAAATAAGCCACTTTTTATCCTCATTTTTTTGCTTCAGTCCCACACATAGGTCACTTCGACCTGCTCGTTGAACTCCTCCTGCGTGCGGTTCATGCGGCGGTGGCAATGCGGACAGCGGATCGCCATTTCGGTCTCGACGAAATCGCCCAGTCCCACACAACGAGGCAACACACCCCGCTCCGAAAGAATGTAATGATCGAATTGCGCGCCACACGCCTTGCACTTGATTTTGTAAACTGTTCCCATAGCCGTAAGTTGTTTTAAGGTTCTTTGTCTTGGTTTGACAATGCAAAGAAACGGCGACAAAATGACAACTTGTGACACACCCGAAAATTTATGCAAAAAAAAAACTCCGGATGCCCACAGCACCCGGAGTTTAAAGTCCGCTTCGAGGTCGGAATTATTTCGTTTCCTCTTCGCCTTCCTTTGCTTCGTCCTCTACATCGACGAATTTCGTGAAACCAGCCTTCACCAGAATGTTATACCATGCGAAGCACTTCTTGATGTCCGAAACATGTACACGCTCGCGATCATATTCGGGAACGACCTCGGCGAAAGCAGCCTTCAGTTTGTCGGCACTCTCCTTCTCCGAAATCGCCTCTTTACCCTCGTAGTGATCGAAGATACGGGTGAACACCTCCGAAAGAGCGATATCCTCACCCTCGGTGAACATCGAGATCTCGGTCAGCGCGCTTACGCGGGCGTTGGCTGCGGCGTTCATACGACGACCGTCCACCAGCGACTCGACGATAACGCCGCGCTGCGACTGTGCAACATATTTATAAAGTCCCGGTTGGCCCGAGATGGCCAAAATTTCTCTGAAATCCATTTTTCTGAGTGTTTAAAAAATTAGTCAGTATTCTATTTTTCGGTGTCGGGTTTGGGATCGACTACCGTATAAGTTACCATATTCGACGTATTACGCATGCCGTGGGTTGAACTTGCAACGATCCGGAATCTTACGGTCGTGCCGGCCTTCTGCTTCGGGATGATCTTGTCACCCTTATAGGTCACAGCCTTGTCGTTTTCGCCCTTAAACTGGATTAGGCGGGTCGGGATTTTCTCCGTATCGTCGTTCAGTTCATACCACAACTGCGCACCGCTCAAGCCATACATACAGACAATATCGACCTTGACGCTCACGGCATCGTTCGAAGTAATCTCACCTTTGGGTGTCATCTCGATCGTACCGAACATCGGAGCGTTCTTGTCGTCAAATTCGGGTACATATTCGTTCTTATGGCTGATACACGAAGACAGAGCCGCCATGCAGCACACAAGCAGTGCAAAAACCTTAATCTTTTTCATAAATTCCATATTTTTAGTCAATTTTACTTACATGAACATCCATCTGCGGGAACGGGAACGAAACACCCACCTTCGGAAGTTCGTTATAGAAGATCTCGTTATACTCAAAAAATACATTCCAGTAGTCGGCGTTGTTCGTCCAAGCACGCACGGTGAGGTTCACCGAACTGTCGGCCAGAGCCGAAACCCATACGACGGGAGCAGGATTCTTGAAGACACGCTTGTCGGCAGAGAGCAACTCAAGGATACGTTTGCGGGCATCCTCGACCTTATCTCCGTAGGAGATGCCGACCGACCAATCCACACGGCGATGTTCTGCCGTCGAATAATTGTCGATAATCGCCGTGGCGATCGAGTTGTTCGGGATGTAGATCGTCTGATTGTCGGGCGTACAGATTACCGTCGAGAAAAGTTTGATGTCCTTCACCACACCGGCCTGTCCCTGTGCCGAGATGTAATCTCCAATGCGGTAAGGCTTCATCAGAAGAATCATCACGCCACCGGCGAAGTTCTGTGCCGTACCGCTCAATGCCATACCGATGGCCAGAGTTGCAGCCGAGAACATGGCGATCAGCGAAGTGACATTCACACCCAAAGTTTGTACGACAATCAGCAGCAAGATCAACGTGAAAAGAACACGCACGGCATTCAACGTGAATTTCTGCAACGACTCGTCAATCTGACGGTGTTTCATGATGACGCTGAACACATGCACGATGCGGTGTAAAATCCAACGGCCGATGAAGTAGATGACCAGAGCCACAAAGATCTTCACCGAAATCCAGATCATCTCGTTGGCGAAATCTCCGAGGAGTTCCGAGATGTCGATATTCACCAATTTATTAAAAGCCTCGGTCATCTTGGCCTTCTGCACGCTGTCGGGTTCTATAAGTTTCGCAGGTGCGTCATTCTGCAAAAAGAAAGTCAGTAAATTCATAACAATTCTAATATTTGTGGGACAAAAATAACGAAAAAAACGAGATTTTATTAACTTTGTCGGAAATTACATTCATAAATATTCGATTATGCAAGAGGATTTGGAGATTATTCAAGTAAACATATCCGGTGAAGACAAACCCGGTTTAACCACATCGCTGACCGAAATTCTGGCTCGTTACGAGGCTCAGATTCTGGACATCGGACAGGCAAACATTCACCAGTCGCTGACCCTCGGCATTCTCTTTGTCACCAACTCCCAAAATTCGGGCAACATCATGAAAGAGTTGCTGTTCAAGGCTTCGGAACTGGGTGTAATGGTCCGCTTTACTCCGATCTCCGAGGAGCGATACAAGACTTGGGTCGGCCGTCAGGGCAAGAACCGCTACATCGTCACCCTGTTGGGGCGTACGGTCAAGGCGTGCCACATTTCGGACGTGACACGCGTGGTGGCCGAGCACGGGCTCAACATCGACGCCATCAAACGTCTGACGGGTCGTATGCCCCTCCACGAAGAGGATCGTGCCGCCAAGGCGTGTGTCGAACTTTCGGTGCGCGGATCGCTTTCCGACGAGGAGCGCAGCACAATGCAGGAGCAATTCATGAAGATTTCGGAAATGGGTGTCGATGTTTCGTTCCAACGCGACGACATCTACCGCCGCAGCCGTCGTCTGATCTGCTTCGATATGGATTCGACACTCATCGAGACGGAGGTCATCGACGAATTGGCCGAGCGTGCCGGCGTGGGCGATCAGGTTCGCGAGATCACGGCTTCGGCCATGCGCGGCGAAATCGACTTCAAGGAAAGTTTCGCACGTCGTGTCGCTTTGCTGAAAGGTCTGGATGTTTCCGTCATGGAGGACATCGCCCAGCACCTGCCCATCACCGAGGGTGTCGAGCGTATGATGACCATTCTCAAACGTGTGGGGTACAAAACGGCGATTCTTTCGGGCGGATTCACCTATTTCGGCAACTATCTGAAACAAAAATACGGATTCGATTACGTCTATGCCAACGAGTTGGAGGTCGAGGACGGTCACCTGACAGGACGCTATGCAGGCGAAGTGGTGGACGGTCGTCGCAAGGCCGAACTCCTGCGCCTGCTGTGCCAGTTCGAGAACATCAACCTTGCACAGAGCGTTGCCGTCGGTGACGGGGCAAACGACCTTCCGATGCTGAATCTTGCCGGTCTGGGTATCGCCTTCCACGCCAAACCCAAAGTGAAGGCCACGGCCCGTCAGTCGATTTCAACCATCGGTTTAGACGGTATCCTCTATTTCCTTGGTTTAAAGGATTCAAGGATTGAATAAAATTTGCGTTATATTCACTACGTTTCTCGTTGCACTGCTGACGAGTTGTTACGATTCCCGTTTTGAGAATCCGACCGATCGACCCGATCCGCAGACAACTTTCACGATCGCCCGTCTGCATGAACGGTTTGACGGAGTGCCGACCGTGGTGAAAGACGATATTTCAGTGTGCGGTGTAGTCACCTCTTCGGACAAGGAGCGGAACTTCTACCGCACACTGCTTATTGAAGATGAGGGATTTGCCGTGGAGGTTATGGCGGGTACAGATCACCTGCACAACGACTACCCCACGGGTTGCCGGGTTTTGCTCCACCTGCGCGATCTTGCCATCGGACGGCAACGTGGCGTCCTGCAAGTCGGCGCACGCCCTTTGGCGGGAAGTCACCGCCCGACGGATTACTTCCCGTCGCAGGTCGTCCTGCATCAGCACCTTATTCGTCTGGACACTCCGCCCGTACATCCCGAACCCTTCGCGTGCCGCATCGCGGATCTCAACCCGTCGCTGTGCGGAAGATTGGTACGCATTGATCGTCTGCGCCTTACAGACAGCACAGCCACTTGGACAGGAACACATTGTTTTCGTGATTCGCAAGATCTTGAAATAGAGACTTATGTCCGTCCTTACGCCCGCTTTGCCGACTCCCCGATCCCGACCGGAATCTGTTCCCTCACGGGAATCCTCCAACTCGACAAAGGAACTTACACGTTGAAACTACGCTCCGAAGATGACTGCCGCTTTTAGATTGCTCGCCCTTTTCGGGATGCTCGCGTTATCGTCCTGCGACAAAACGACCCCGTATCTTCCGACACAAACCCGAACGGTATCTGTCGCCTACCTCAAATCACTTTGTCACGGGGAATACTACCCCATCCGCGAAGAACTCGCAATAGAGGGGCGCGTCATCAGCAGTAATCTTTTCGAAGAATCCCGATCGACCCTCATTTTGGAAGACGCAAGCGGCGGCATTTCTGTTATGACGATGCTCCACGACATTCCTGCGGAATACCCGTTCGGCACACGCATGCGCCTTTGTTGCAACGGGTTGATGCTCCGCAACTTCGGTGGCAAGATCCGCCTTACCGCCACGCCTCGTTCTTCGGATGACGACCGCATCACGGCCTCGGATCTGAAATGCCGTTCAAGCCTCACGCCCGACAATCAGAAACCCTCGCCACGGGAATTGTCCTTTACCGAACTCTCTCCCCGCGACATTGACACCTATGTGAAATTCCGGCAATGCCGTTTTACGGATCGGGGACGCTGGTGCGACTATGATGCAGAACATGGATGTTTTCTTACGACCGAACGCCAAATATACGATTGCGCGGGTAACATATTTCGTATCCGCATATCGGGAAATACGGTCTATGCAGATTCGCCCCTGCCACAGGGAACTTGCTCTTTGTGGGGTGTAATCGACTATTTCAATGGAAATTACACTCTTCGCCTGACGGATTTTGGTGCCGACGACTAACGATTGCCGTACATCTCTTCGTAATACTTCTCGTAAGCACCCGAAGTGATCTGATCCATCCAATCCTGATGTTCCAGATACCAACATACGGTTTTTTCGATTCCGTCCTCAAATTGCAAAGAGGGTTCCCAACCCAATTCGCGTTGCAGTTTCGTGGAGTCGATGGCATAACGCGCATCATGCCCCGCACGATCCTTCACGAAAGTGATCAGATCCATATCTTCATCGGGATTCCGCCCCAAAAGGCGATCGACGGTCGAAATCAACAGGCGCACGATGTCGATGTTTTTCCACTCGTTGAAGCCGCCGATGTTGTATGTATCACCCGTGCGTCCCTTGTGAAAGACCAGATCAATGGCGCGCGCGTGATCCTCGACATAAAGCCAGTCGCGCACGTTCTCGCCACGCCCATACACGGGAAGCGGCTTTCGATGCTGTATATTATTGATAAACAAAGGGATAAGTTTTTCAGGAAACTGATAAGGTCCGTAATTGTTCGAGCAATTGGTCACCACAACCGGCAATCCGTATGTATCGTGAAACGAGCGCACGAAATGATCGGCCGAAGCCTTCGCCGCGCTGTACGGGCTGTGGGGCGTGTAGTTGTCGCCCTCACGGAAAAACCGCTCGCCATAGGCCTGATGATGCTCCGATGATGCATTGGTCGTGAAGGGCGAGGCAATACCCTCCGAATGCGAGATTTCGAGCGATCCGTACACTTCGTCGGTCGAGATCTGATGGAACCGCTTGCCCTCATATCCTTCGGGTAGCGACTCCCAATAATTTCGCGCCGCCTGCAACAGCGACAACGTACCCATCACGTTGGTTCGGGCAAAAGTGAACGGATCACGAATCGACCGGTCCACATGGCTCTCGGCCGCGAGATGGATCACGCCGTCAATCGCGTAGCGGTTCATCAGTTCCGACACGCGCTCAAAATCGCAAATATCGCCCTTGACGAATACATAGTTGGGCATCTGTTCGACATCCTTCAAATTCATCAGATTCCCCGCATAGGTCAGTTTATCGAGATTTACAACCCGATAATCGGGGTAACGGGTGACAAGCAACCGCACCACGTGCGATCCGATAAAACCCGCCCCGCCCGTCACGAGGATATTGCGTTTAAAATCCATACTCTTCATGTTTAAATTCATCAACCACCTTCAGCAGATATTGTCCGTATTGGTTGTGACACATCGGTCGGGCGAGTTCACGCACCTTTTCCGCCGTGATCCACCCTTTCGTATAGGCAATACCTTCCAAACAGGCGATTTTCAAACCCTGACGCTTCTCAATGACCTCGATAAAGATCGAAGCCTCGGCCAGCGAATCGTGCGTACCCGTATCGAGCCATGCAAAACCGCGACCCAAGGTCTGCACCTTGAGGCTCTGCGTTTTGAGAAATTCCTGATTGACGGTCGTGATTTCGAGTTCGCCACGATCCGAAGGTTTGATGCGTTTGGCAATCTCCACCACACGATTCGGATAGAAATAGAGTCCCGTCACGGCGTAATTTGATTTGGGCGCACGGGGTTTCTCTTCGATCGACAGACAATTGCCCTCTCGGTCAAATTCCGCCACGCCGTATCGTTCCGGATCATTGACCCAATAACCGAAAACGGTCGCTTTTCCCTCCTCTTCCACATCGCGGACAGCCTGTTGGAGAATACCTGAAAACCCCGATCCGTGGAAGATGTTATCACCCAAAATCAAACACACCGAATCTCTTCCGACAAACTTTTCTCCGATCAGAAACGCCTGCGCCAAACCGTCGGGCGAGGGTTGCTCGGCATATTCGAATCGTACGCCGAAATCCGATCCGTCGCCCAGCAGGCGTCGGAATGCAGGAAGATCCTGCGGAGTGGAAATGATCAGAATTTCACGAATCCCGGCCAGCATCAACACCGAAATGGGATAATACACCATCGGTTTGTCATAAATCGGCAGGAGTTGCTTGCTCACGCCTTTTGTGATGGGATAGAGCCGTGTACCCGATCCGCCGGCCAGTACGATACCTTTCATAATCTGATCAATTTGTTCGACAGACAAATTTCGGAAAAAATTTCGGGATAACAAAAAAAAGGAGAGCACGAAGCCCTCCTTTTATCTGTCCCGCACCGGGGATTTACTCCTCGCGTTCCAAATCGCGCCCTCCGCCCAAAGCATGGTAGAGGTTCACAACACCCTGAATCTCTTCGAAGCGGTCACCCACCTGCGACAACTGCGCCGACAGCAAAGCCTGCTGTGCAGTCAGCACCTCAAGGTAGGTTGCACTGCTGTAACGCATCAGTTTGTCGGTCTTCTCGACGGCACGTGCCAAAGCCTCGACCTGCGCATTACGCACGACATTCTTCTTGCGTGCATTCTGGGTCTGTGTAAGTGCGTTGTTTACCTCGGCTCCCGCATTCAGAAGTGTCTGCTCGAAACTCAACATCGCCTCCTGCTGTTGTGCCTTGGCGATCTTCACACGCGCACGCCCTGCACCCGCATTGAAAATGGGTTGCAACAACGAAGCGGCCGCCGACAACAACATCTTACCCGGATTGACGATACCGCGACCCGAATTATTCGTCCAACCGATCGTGCCGTTCAGCGTCAGTTTGGGATAGAGTGCAGAACGGGCCTCTGCCGTGGCGTAATACGACTGCATGAGCGACTGCTCGGCCATACGCACATCAGGACGGTTTGAAAGCATCTGCACGGGAACACCCACCAGCAACTCTTCGGGCAGCATAACCTCGTCCAACCGACCGCGCTCGATCTTCTGCACGGGACGTCCGAGGAGCGTCGCCAGCGAATTTTCGGTCGTGGTGATTTGCAGGCTCAGGGTCTGCAACGAAGCCTCTACGGCCAGACGATTGCCCTCATACTGGGCAACGGCCGCCTCATTGGCCATACCGCCACGTTTCAAAGCGCGCATCGTGCGCACACCCTCGTTCCATTTCTCGGCCGTCTCGACGCTGATCTCATACTGACGATCGAGCATCAGCAACGTATAATAGAGGTTGGCAATGCCGGCGACCAACTGCGTACGCACGGCCTGCACATATTCCCGGCTGGTGGCATACACGGCCTTGGCCTTGCGCTTGGCATTGGTGATGCCGTTGAAAATATCAACCTCCCAACTTGCCGTCAAGGGGATATTATAGGTCTTGACCGTATTGGCATTGTCGAAACTGCTCAACGCTCCCTGCGGTGCCACGTTGAACGACGGCAGATAACTCAGACGTGCCGACTTCAAGGTTGCCTCGGCCTCCTCGACTCTCAAGTGAGCCTTCTGCATATCGGTGTTATGCTCCAGACCTTCGCGGATCAAAGCCTTGAGTTGCTCGTCACGGAAGAAATCCTCCCATGCGACATTACCCATCGAGGTGGTGTCCGCCTGCTCCATACCCGCGCCATAGAGATCTTTGGTTTCGATATCGGGACGCTGATATGATTTATAGACTCCGCAACCCGTCATGAGGGTTGCCATAATGATGACTGCTATCTTTTTCATTTGCTTAGTTCTCCTTCTCTTCTTTGGTTTCTTCCAATTCGGCTCTTACCGACCACTGAGGATCAAGATCCAATTCCATCGGAGAAACTTTCTCCTGAAGGGTTTGGAATACGATAAACAAAGTCGGCACGAGAAATAACAGGGCGAGTGTACCGATAATCATACCACCGACAACGCCCGTACCCAGTGTCGAGTTACCGTTGGCACCCGCACCCTGCGAAATGACCAGCGGGATCATACCGAACACCATCGTGAGCACGGTCATCAGAATAGGACGCAGACGCACCTTGGCGGCCGACACGGCAGCCTGCGAGAGCGACATGCCCGCTTTACGACGATCCGTGGCATACTCCGTAAGCAGAATGGCCGTCTTGGCCAAAAGACCGATCAACATAATCAGACCCGTCTGCAAGTAGATGTTGTTTTCCAGACCCATGAACTTGGCGAAAAGGAAACTACCCATCAGACCGCAGGGAACCGACAGAATGACGGCAAACGGAACAATGAAACTCTCGTACAGCGCACTCAGGATCAGGTAGATCAGCAGGATACAGATACCGAAGATGATCGCCGTGTTGCTCGTCGTCTGACTCTCCTCTCGCGTCAGACCGCCGAACTCGTAGCCATAACCCTTCGGAAGCGACGCGGCGGCCACCTCCTCGATGGCCTTGATCACATCACCCGACGAATAGCCTTCGGCTGCCATACCGTTCACCGAGATCGAGTTATACATATTGAATCGGTTGATGACCTCCGGCCCGTAGGCCTTGGTCAGCGTTACGAACTGACTCACGGGAGCCATGTCGCCGCTCTGTGTGCGGACAAAGACGTTGTTGAGCGACTCCTTGTCGAGACGATGTTCGGGATCGGCCTGCAACATGACACGATACACTTTCGAGAAACGGTTGATGTTCGACACATACTGACCGCCGTAGTAACCCGACAACGTCGCCAGAATCACGTTGGGCGAAACCCCCATACGTTTGGCCTGTGCCGCATCCAAGTCCACCACATACTGCGGGAAGTTGATGTTGAAGGTCGAATAAGCACGTCCGATTTCGGGACGTCGGTTCAGCGCGGCAATGAATTGCAGATAGATGTTATAGAAATCCTTCATATCGCCACCTGCACGATCCTGCAAGTACATTTCAAAACCCGATGCGGCACCATAACCCGAAATCATAGGAGGAGCCACGGCAAAGATCTGACCGTTCTTGATGTCGGCCGTACGGGCATAGATCTGTCCGATGACGGACTTCACCTCATCCTGAGCATCGGGACGCTCGCTCCAATCCTTCAATTTGACGATACACAGACCGTATGACGAACCCTGACCTGCCATCATACCGTAACCGGCGACCTGTTTGTAGTCACGCACCTGAGGAATATCCTTGATGCGGTCGGCGACCTCGTTCAGCACGTCGTCGGTCTCACGGAGCGACGAACCGGGAGCAGTCGTCACATTGACCATAATCGAACCAAGATCCTCATCAGGCACAAGACCTGTCTTGGTGTTGTTCATCAGGACATAAAGCAGGACAAACGACAGACCGAGCGTTGCCCACATCAGCCAGCGGTGACGGATGAAGAGCAACACGCCGTATTTGTATTTGTTGATCATCGTCGAGAAAGCGGCGTTGAATGCCTTACGGAAACGTGCGGCAAAATTATCACGCATCTCGCCATTCTCATCGAGGTACGGTTTCAAAATCAGGGCGCACAAGGCAGGCGAAAGCGTCAGTGCGTTGATTGCCGAAAAACCTACGGCCACGGCCATCGTGACACCGAACTGCGTATAGAACGTACCCGATGTCCCGCCCATCATCGCCACGGGGATAAACACGGCCATAAAGACGAGGGTCGATGTGACAATTGCCGAGGTAATACCCGACATGGCATCGATGGTCGCCATGTAGGACGATTTGTACCCCACATCGAAACGCGCCTGCACCGCCTCGACCACGATGATCGCATCATCGACCACCGTACCGATTGCAAGCACCAGTGCGAACAACGTCAGAAGGTTGATCGAGAAGCCGGCCACCGACAGGAAGCCGAACGTACCGATCAGAGCCACCAAAATGGCAACGGTCGGGATCAGCGTCGAGCGAATATCCTGCAAGAAGAGGTAAACGATCAAAACCACAAGGATGATTGCCTCGATCAGCGTCTTGAGCACCTCATTGATTGAGGCGTAGAGGAAGTCGTTCACACTCTGCAAGTGTGCAATCTTGATGCCTTCGGGAAGGTCGGCCTCGACCTCGTCCAACAGCGCGTCAATGTTATTCACAACTTCCGTAGCGTTCGAGCCTGCCGTCTGGAAGACCATGGCACTCACGGCGGGATAACCATTGGCAGCACCCTTGAATCCGTAGGAGTTCTTACCCAACTCTATTTCGGATACATCCTTCAAGTGCAGCATCTCGCCGTTGGGCAGCGCCTTGATGACAATCTGCTCGAACTCTTCCGGCTTCGACAGACGGCCACGATATTTCATGGTGTATTGGAAGGCATTATCCGAATTTTCACCCAAAATACCGACAGCCGCCTCGATGTTCTGCTCGGAGAGTGCCGTCGTGACATCCGAAGGAATCAGATTATACTGTGCCATCAGATCGGGCTTGAGCCAGATACGGATCGAATATTCGGGACCCAGCACCATAAACTCGCCCACACCCTGTGTACGCAGAATACGCGGCTGGATGTTGATACGCATGTAGTTCGACAGGAACGAATCGTCATAAGCCTTGTTCGTACTATACAGCGAAAAGATCTTCAGCATGGAAGACTGACGTTTCTGCGTCGTGACACCGATACGGGTGACCTCGGCGGGCAACTGACCCGTCACCGTGGCCACACGGTTCTGCACGTTGATGGCCGCCATATCGGGATCTGTTCCCTGACGGAAGTAAACGGTGATGGTCGCCGCACCTGCATTCGAGGCACTCGACTTGATGTACATCATGTCCTCCACACCGTTGATGGCCTCCTCCAAGGGGATGACCACCGATTTCAGAAGCGTCTCGGCACTTGCACCGGGATAGGACGCCGACACATACACCGATGCCGGCGCAATGTCGGGATATTGCTCGACGGGGAGCATTTTCAGACCGACCAGACCTCCGATCACGATCAAAATCGAGATGACCGAGGCCAGAACGGGACGTTCGATAAAATGTCTCAGTGTCATTGGTTACTCCTCCTTTGCTTGTGTGTTCGTATTCTCGTCAGCGGGAACCTCCGGGGCTTTCTTCGGGGTAATCGGAGTACCCTCACGCAACAGACCTACACCTTCTGCCACGATCACGTCACCTGCCGTCAAACCGTTACGCACAATAAACTCGCGGCCGTCCGACACGGGTTCCACTTCGATCAGAGCGGCAGTTGCCTTGCCGTCCTTGAGACGGTAAACGAATCGTTTGTCCTGAATCTCGAAGGTGGCATCCTGCGGAACGACAATACAGTTGTCGTGTGCGTTCGGCAGGATCACATTACCCGCACCTCCGCTGTGCAACAAACCGCCCTTATTGGGGAAAGTGGCACGCAGCGACACGCTACCCGTACGCGGGTCGATCACACCGCTGATGGTCTCGATGCGCCCCTTGTCGGCGTAAAGCGAACCGTCGTTGAGTTGGAGCGACACTTCGGGCATTTCTTTCAGAGCCTTGTCAATCGAGCCGTAACTGCGGGTCAGTTCCAAAAGACGGCGTTCGCTCAGCGAGAAGTAAACATACATCTCCGAATTATCCGACACGGTGGTCAGCGGCTGACGGATCGTCGGACCGACCAACGCACCTACGCGGAACGGCAACACGCCGACCACACCCCCCGAAGGCGACTTGACCATCGTGTAAGAAAGGTTGTTCGCCGCATTGACTCTCTGTGCCTCGGCCTGAGACAACTGGGCTTTGGCAGTCAAAAGATTATTCCGTGCGGTCGATAATTCAAATTCCGAAATCACCTCTTCGGCGAAAAGTTCCTTTTTGCTTTCATATACGAGTTCGGCAGTGGCGACACCTGCCTTGGCAGCCTCGACATTGGCTTCTGCGGTCTGCAAAGCGGCCTTATACGGAACTTGATCTATGATGAACAATGTCTGTCCTTTTTCGACACGCTGCCCCTCGGTAACACACAAACGGGAAATCGTTCCGGATACTTGCGGATAAATTTCGATGTCCTGACGACCGCGGATCGAAGCCGAATAGACCGAAGGGATCGTACGATCAGTCGTTTCGACGGTCAGCACCGCATATTCAGCAGACGCTTTTACGCCTTCTGTGTGGCCACACGAAATTGCAGCCAAACAACAAGCCAGAATTGTTGTCTTTACAAATTGATGTCTCATAAATTGTGGGATTATTGTCTTATCTTTTTCCGTTGGCACAAAATTACCTTTTCACAGTCGGTTTAATCCTATTATATTACGACCATTAATGTTCATTTTCGGAATATGGTATTTTTTACTTTCTAAAATAGATATTACATTTGCTTGATTTTGTTCAAAAAACGATAATGATATGAATGCAGTCAATCCAATCGTAACATCACAAAACGAGCAGTTCGTTGTGGGTGACTCGGATCTTGCTTTTTACGACAATGTGGCCACACGTTGCGAAAGTGGTATTATCTTATTTTGCAGGGAAGGCGAAGCCATGGCAACAGTCAATCAATGCCAGCAGCCCATCGTGAAAAATTCTCTGATTCTGATCCTGCCCGGATCGGTCTTCATGCTGACCAACCGATCGAAAAATTTCCGTGTTTCCTATTTTGCGTACTCACGCGATCTGTTAGCCGAAGCAAGCCGCCGCATGGACCCCGCTTTTTTCCGTTCGCTGGTCGTGCAACCGATTTTCTACCCTCCTCAAAGAGTGATCAAGGGTGCCGAGATTTGGTTTCAGGTGGTGGAACTCACCTATCGCGATCGCCGGAATGCGTTCCGAAACATCATCATCAAGAACCGAATCCACAACATCCTTCTGGAGATCTACGACAAAATGCAGCGTTTCGGATTCTACAAGGACAAAACGCAGGCCTCTTCTCGCAAGATCGATTTTTTCAACCGCTTCATGGAACTGGTGCACAAACATTGTTTCTGCGAGCGAGAGGTATCGTTCTATGCCGACCAACTCTGCATTTCGACACGTTACCTTTCGACGATCGTACACAACGTCATCCACAATTCGGCCAAGGAATACATCGACCGCTCGGTGATCGCCGAGATCAAGATCCTGCTCCAATCGACCGATCTTTCGGTGCAGGAAATCGCCTTCAAACTTCACTTTCCCGACCAATCCTATCTGGGGCGTTACTTCAAGAAACACACGGGAATGTCCCCTTCGGAGTATCGGAATAAAATCAAATAAAACGGATACGGACAAAATCGTTACGCACCATTCTAATCAGCGGCTTCAGGTGATTCCGACAGATTTTCAACCAATCTCCGTATCCGCTGTACGACTTATGTTCCCCGTGCGCATAAAAAAATCCCCAAACCCTCCTTTCGGGAAGATTTCGGGATCATTATTTATTTAAGAATCAGTCTTAGAACTGCATCTTCACGCCCATCGTAAAACCCGCACCACTCATCCGATAGCACGGCAGGCGGTAGAGTTTCGCATCCGCCAGATTGAAGCCCTCGGCAAAGAGTCGGATGCCCGCCGAGAATTTCCACTCGAACAACAGGCGCACATCGACTGCCAGAGGTGCCGTAAAGTGTTCGCTGACCTCCGACTCTTCGACATGGACCTCGCCGTCGGCACCCATCGTACCGTTGTAAAGCACCGTCCACCAACGTTTGCTCTCCACATCGGCCGATGCTCCGAACTTAAACTTCTCATGATCGTATTCCACCGAGAAATTACCCCTGTAATCGGGTTTGCCCAATCCGAAAATCGTGTCGTTCTCGTAGTGGCTGGCGTGGAATCCGAGGTTGAAACTCAATGCGCCGATCGGTCGCATCTTCAACTCGGCATTGAACGACCATTCGGTAATGTCGTGAGCGCGCGAAGGCATCAGGGCGAACATCGCCCCCGACAATGTCTCGACCGAACTTCCCGTATGCACGCCATACCAACTCAGATGGTCGTTCAGACGCGACAAACCGCCATAAATACGGTATGTGAATTTATTGTGCCACAGGCTGCCACCGATACCGAAACGGAGGTTTCCGACCACCGACTTCTCCTCCTCCCAAGTACCGGGTACGAGAAACGGATTCTCCTCCGAAAGCGATCGGTAATCGTTGTTGTGCAACGCGGCGTCCAACTCGACAAACGGCACAAAGTGCTGCATCCCGAAATTCCACGACGATCGCGCATAGGGCAACACATACCATTCGCTGCCGCTGTGTACAATCTTCGAGAAACAGACATCGGCACCCGCCTCGATCTGCCATATGGCGCGCGTAATGGCGTAACGAGCACCGACACGCACGAGGTGTTCGGTATGATCCGACAGGCTCTTATACCCCTTGAGCATCTCATAACCCGCATTGAATGCCAACGTATGGCGATTGAATTTACGGGCGATTCTCAGATCGACATTAAGGTTCATCTGACGCGCCTTGTCCGAATAGTTCACCCACTCGGAATGATCGAAGAAATAGCCTCCGCATACCGTCAAATCGAAATTCGTGCGATTCAGATCCTGAAAATCGTCACCGAAGCGCAGGACGAGATCCGCCGCGCTGAAATCGGCCATCGAACCGGGGATGCGTCCGTATTCCGATCCCATCTCCCCTCCGTCGGCATAAGCACCGTAACGGTGATTCATGCGGTTTTCGTAGCGCAGATCGCCCTCCAGCACATAGCGGCCTAAATATTTTCCCGCTGCTACACCGCCACGGTTGAACATTTCGGTCGAATTGTTTTTCACGCCGAAATCGTTGCGGATCTTATCATAACGCCCTTCATGATTCATATACCCCACCACATAACCTGTACCCGGATTCTGCGATGCGATGTAGAAATCCAGCACCGAATTTAAGGGATAACCCGCCCCCGCTTTCAGATAGATGGTCTGCGGGCGGTTAAACTCCCAGTAAGTCACCGTGGCCGGTCTGATGGGAGTCATTTCAAAACGGGTCTGCAACGACAAGGGCGTAATCGTATAGTCGATCTGCGGATGCAGTCGCGCGGTATCGGTCATATTCGGGACAATCGCCAACTTGTCGGCATGTTCCACCTTCGGGGTATAGGTTTTGGTCACCTCGACCTTCTTCTCCAGACTCTTGTCGGTTTGCGCCCACACCATACCGGGTAACGCAACCGCCAAAGCCGCCATAAATATCGTTCGTTTCATCATTTCAAGTTTCTAATTCGTTTGGTAGCCTCTTCGACAATGCCGTCGTCAGTCGGCGTATAGCCGTCCGCCACACTCTGCCATGTGGCACGCGCCTGAAACTGATCGCCGTTGTGCAGGTAAATATCACCCAAGAGGATGTAGGATTTTGCCAGCCAGTAGGCCTTGGGCTTGTGTTCCGAATAGCGGAATACCTCCTTCTCGGCCTTTGCCAAATCGCCCTTCACGAAGAGTTCTTCGATCAGATAGAAACCTGCCGCCGATCCTTCGTCGGTCTGAAGCGAAGAGGCCAACTCCTTATAAAGGGGTACTGCCTTGTCGCGGTGTCCCGTTGTGCGGAGTTGCTCGGCAAGGGCAAAAGTAGCCTCACGGCGTGCTGTCGCTCCTGCATCGGATACCCCGCGCACATCCTCGGCCATCTGGCGGATCTTGTCGGCATCGTGCAGCGCAACCGTGGCACGGACATAACCCGTCATCGCCGTCTCGCGTTTTTGACGGCCGGAAGTTGCCGTGTAGAATTTGCGGTATGCCGTGGCGGCCTCCGCATAACGCTTATCCTCGAAAGTCATCGTCGAAAGACGCTCCAAAGCCGTTTCCATATAGGGATTACCCTGCTTTTCCGAAAGTTCGGTCAGCGTCTCGATGGCGGGTTCTCTCTCACCGAGTTTCAAGTAGCAATCGCTCAGATAATAGAGTGCATCGCTCGTATAGTAACCTTTGGGGTAACTCGTCAGGTAACTGCGCAACGACTTGGACGCCAACTCGTGTTGTCCCTTGAGGTAGATCTTCTGTGCCGCCACAAACGACAACGAATCGCGCGACACCTGCGTCAGATCGCCCTCCATACCCGTTTTATGTGCATAATCGAAATATCCGTCCACATCGCCCTCGGCAACATAGATCTCACGGATGCCCTGCATGGCATTGCGTGCATTGGCCGATTGGGGGGCTTCGGCAATCGTCCGCTTGTAATACTCCAACGCCTTCTGTCGATTACCGAGGTTCAAGTATGCCAAACCTAAATCCGACAGTGCATCGCCCCGAAGCGACGACGAAGGATAACGCTCCAAGAACCGCTCCAGTTCGTGAACTCCTTCCGAATAGCGTTCGCCAAGGATCGATCCGTGACCGAGTTCATAAGCCGAGCGTTCGGCAAAATCACCGCTGCCGCTGCGTGCAATCTGCTTCAGAACATATTGGCGATCTTTCTCGCGTCCCATCAGACCGAAGGTCATCGCACGTTTGTAAGTGGCATAATCGCCCTCGCGGCCTCCGATCCTCACGGCCGATTCATAGTGTTTCAGTGCCTCGTCATAACGACGGTTCGAGGCGGAAATATCGCCCAGTCGGTTGTACGCATCTGCACGATAACGATCGCGGGCGGAGTGATTTTGCAGGAAGCGGTTGAAGTTGGAAGTTGCCTTCGACAACTCACCGCCATTGAACGCGCAATAACCCAAATTATACCACGCATAGCCGTATTCGGCCTCGGTGCGCGGTGCCTGACGCAGGAACGTGTCGAACTTGACGGCCGCCACCGTATAATCACCCTTCGAGAAGGCGATCTCACCCTGCCAGAAGGTATTCAGTGCCGAATATTTGGGGCTGACTCCCACACGCGCCGATTCGTTGAGAAATTCGCGTGCGGCATTCACATCACCGTTTTTGTACGCCTCCAAACCGCGGAAATAAGCGATCTTCTGCAAGGCGGTCATCACATCGGGATCATCCGTCGGCATGGATTTGATGGCACGGTAGGCCGTATCGTAATCCTGCGAATTGTAGTAGGCGGCAATGAGCAGCGTGCGCGCCTCGTTCAGTCGCTTCGATTCGGGATAAGTCGTGATATAGCGTTGCAGGACGTTGATTGCCCCGTTGAAAGCACCGCCTCCCAACTCATACTGCAATTTGGCGTAGTTGAACAGTGCATCCTCCGCAATTTCGCGGTCGAGGCTCTCGTCGGCAGCCATTGCAAACGACTGCATGGCGGCCTGTTTGTCGCCCAGCCTCAAATAACAGTCGGCCAAATGAAACGAAGCATTCTGCGTCAGCGCATCCTTCGCGCCACATGCTTTTCGCAGGTATTCCGCAGCCTCGTTGTACTGCGTCAGGCGGTACAGCGAAAAGCCTTTCAGATAGCATGATTCACGGTCTTCCTTACCGCCCGCCGTCGTGTAGGCATTCATGTGGGTGAGCGTCTCGTTGTAGTTGTCCATACGAAACCACGCCTCCGCCACGACGCGCTCGATCTCGGCACGGCGTTCGGGTACAGCCTTCCGAACCAATCTGTCGCCGTTCTCGGTCACATAGGCATAATTACCCTCCTGAAATTCGATCTGAAGCAGGAAGTACGGCACGACATCGCCATAACTCTCGCTACGGCGCAATGAATTGAAACCTTGTTTGGCAAGCGCAAAATCTCCGCGCTGATAGCAGATATACGACTTGTAATACGTCGCATGATCGGCATATTCGCTCTTCGGACTGATGCGGTCGTAGCAGGCGAATGCCCTGTCGTAATTCCCGTTCGAGAACTCGACATACCCCATACGCAGGTTGTACTGCTCTTTTCGGGAGGCATTCAGCGAACCATAATCCACCTTATTGAAAAACTCCGCCGCACGTTGCATATCGCCATTGGCACAATAGTACGATGCCAGCGAGAAATCGACATCATCCGTATAGACCGATCCCGGATAACGATCTTTGAAATCGAGCAACGCCACGACGGCATCGCCGTTACCCAATTCGACGGCACACGCCGCCAAGAAATAATCGACCTGTTGTCTTAAATCCCGATCGGCAGCCGACAATTCGCGCCGTGCCGTTTGAAATTCGTGTCGGGCATCCGCCCAACGCCCCAATTCGAAAAGTTCACAACCGCGTGTGATCATTTTTTTCGTTTGCGGGGCTGTATTTTGCGCTGCAAGAGACAGGCTCATCGCCAGCGCAAGAGTGAGGAATAAGATTCTTTTTTTTCGCATAAGAAAAATTCTTGCCATTATGCAAATATACGGATTTTATGCAAATTTCATACGCTCAAAATCATTTTACTCCTAAAAATAAAAACGGATGACACCCCCAGAAGGGAAATCATCCGTCAAATTCTTTTTCGGTTCTGTTTCAGAACGCCACGTCGCGACAATTCATCTTGGCCGAGATCGTGCCGTCATCCAATACCACCACGCCGTTACGTGCACGCAGCATCGTCTTCATGGTCGTGGCGTCGATATTGTAGCACGGCATCTCGCCCGCTCCGAAATCGCAATGCGAGTGGTCGTACATCGGCGTAGGCGTCAGGCAGACCACACGTGCATCCTCCCCGGCGGCATGTTTGACAAGATCCTGCAAACGCTTGAGGCATTTTGTGGGAATATCGCTCAAATCCGTAATACAGATCATATACAGACGACCGGGCGTGGTGATCACCTCCTCGGTAATATCGCCCGACGGATCGCGCAGGGCAAATTCGCTGACAAGCGGACGGATCGAAGGCTCATCGCTTGTCGTACGCGTATCGACCCACTCCCACTTTTCGGCATCCTGCCATTCGGGATCATCCAACTGAAATTCGCGGATCTCGCCCGTTGCGATATTGCGGTAAACCAAGATCGTTTCGGCTTCTTCTTTCTCGGTTTGCGATGCGTGCATCGCCTCGCGGATATTCACCCCGATACGATACGGCAGGAAATCGATCAACGGCAAATGAATATAGCAATAATAGCCGACATACATAGCCACCGTAAAGAAAAGCACCGTAAGTGCCAACTCCAACGGCTTGAATGCAAAGATCTTATCGGGACGATAACGCCACCAGATCACCACTGCCATCGGCAACAGCACCAGATTCTTGAAGAAAGTCGCCCACGGCGAGAGTTTCAACGCCTCGCCGAAGCATCCGCAATCCTCCACCGGGATCAGCGTGGCACTGAGCAGGGTGAGGATCGTGAAAAAACACATCGAAACAAGAGCGAAAATCGAAATCAAACGAATCCGAACCTTGAAGAGCAACATAAGTCCCATCATCAACTCCGCACCGCACAACCAAATCGAAAAGGTCATGGCGGCAGGATCCAGAAAATCCAGCCCGTAAATCGAAAGATATTCGCTGACTTTCAGCGATGTCCCCCACGGGTCGATGACTTTCGAGAAGCCCGACACCACAAAGGTCAATGCAAACAGCACGCGACACACACGTGCCACCATTCTGAACAATCGGCGGTTTTTCATCGGCGGTTGATTGTTTCGATCTCTCGGCGAATCTTATCAAAAACAGCCTGCGGGGTCTCCATCTCGCCCGTCGGCATTCTGCAATCAACCACCCGAAGCGAGGGATCGGTTTCTGCGGCCGTCAGGAATACATGGCGCACCTGCTCCTGCAACGCGAGCGAATCCTCGTGAATGTCGTGTCCGCCCTTCAGATAGGCACGGTCATCCCCTTCGCGCTGCTCCTTCAACTTGCGTCGGGTAAACGAAAACGGCACATCCAGAAATAACGACACATCGGGTCGGGGCAGGCTGTTATGGCCAAATTCCAAGTCGAGAATCCACCGGCACAACTTCTTCCGCTCCTCATCGGTCTTGAGTTTGGCGCACTGATAAGCGATGTTCGAATACACATAACGATCCAGCACGACAGCCCGTCCCTCCGAAAGCCACTCACGGATCTGAGGTGCCGCATCGGCACGGTCACCCGCAAAAAGCAGGGTCACCAAATAGGGATCGACCTCGTCGGCCCGACCAAACTCCCCTCGCAGGAAACGGGCAATCTGCTCTCCGTAAATCGGCGCATCGAATCTCGGAAAATGAATGTATTCCGTTTCGATGCCCCGAAGGCGGAAATATTCGCGCAACAAATTAATCTGTGTCGATTTTCCCGCGCCATCCAATCCTTCAAGTACGACAAACATATATTATCAAGTATATTTTCGGTTTCTTAATTATCGGAGCATCCCGACGGCACGCTTCACGCCGGCGACAAGTCGCTCCACCTCTTCGGCAGTGTTATACAGGGCAAACGATGCACGACACATACCCGGCACGCCGAAATGCGTCATGACGGGTTCGGCGCAGTGCATACCCGTACGGATTGCAACGCCCAACTTATCGAGGATCATACCCATATCCGAGGCGTGTATCCCATCGACATTGAACGAGATGATGGCACACTTGTCGGCTGTATTTCCGTAGATGCGCATTCCGTCGATCTTCATCATCTCGTCGGTGGCATAACGCACCAATTCGTGCTCATGCTCCTCGACAGCCTTCAGATCCAGACCGCGCAGGAATTTTACGGCTTCGCCCAATCCGATGCCGCCGACAAAGTTCGATGTTCCCGCCTCGAATTTCAACGGAATCGGGGCATAGGTCGTCTTCTCGAACGAAACGCGATCAACCATATCTCCACCTCCCATAAACGGAGGCATTGCTTCAAGCAGAACTCGTTTACCATAAAGTACGCCGACACCCGTCGGAGCATAGAGTTTATGTCCCGAAAATGCGTAGAAGTCGCAATCCAAAGCCTGCACATCGACACCTCCGTGTACCACGCCCTGACATCCGTCCACCACGGCAATTGCACCGACCGCATGTGCGGCACGGATCACCTGTTCCAGATCGGGACGGGTTCCAAGCGTATTGGAAGCCTGCGTAACGGCCACCACCTTGGTATTCGAGTCGATGAGTTGCGGAAGGCGATCCAGACACAATGCACCCTCGTCATTAAACGGCAGGACGCGGATCTCGGCACCCGTGCGCTCGGACACAAACTGCCAAGGCACAATGTTCGAGTGGTGTTCCATCTCGCTGATCACGATATTGTCACCCGCATGCACGAAACGACTGCCCCATGCCTGTGCGACGGTGTTGAGCGATGCGGTGGCACCTGCCGTAAAGACGACCTCTTCCTTCTCGCGTGCATTGATAAAACGGGCAATCTCCCCGCGCGATGCTTCGTACCACTCGGTACACTCTTCCGAAAGGTAGTGCAGACCGCGATGAACATTGCTGTTCAGTTCGGAATAGACCTTATTGACGGTCTCCAAAACCACGCGCGGTTTTTGAGCCGTCGCACCGTTGTCCAAGTAAGTCAGCGGTTTGGAATAGACCGTGCGCTGAAGAATCGGGAACTCCTTGCGTATCTCTTCGACTTGAAACATAATTTACTGTAATTGTTGCATTTTGTTGCTGATCAACTCCATCAGAGGTTCGTGCAATTCCTCGATGCCGCAACGACGCACCACATCCGAAGCAAAACCCTCGATCTGAAGTGCCCGTGCCTGCATCTCGCTCAAACCGCGCTGACGCATGTAAAGAATCGCCTCGTTGTCCATCTGTCCGACCGTCGCGCCGTGCGTACACTTCACATCATCGGCATAGATTTCCAACTGAGGTTTGGTATTGATCTGGGCCGATTCGCTCAACAGGATATTACGGCTCTGTTGCCGGGCATCGGTGCGCTGGGCATCGGGAGCCACATAAACCAGACCGTAAAAACGTCCTTTTGCCTCGTCCGAAGCCACGCCCTTGATGCACGAATCACTCGTACAGTCGGGTATCATGTGGCGCGTATGGAGGTTCAACGAGAAGTGCTCTTCGCCACCGATGATAAACAATCCGTGGAGCGTATTGGAGGCATGTGGTTCGTTGAAGTTTATGCGAAAATCGCACTCCGAACCCGTCAGTGCAAAACCCGTCACACGACATTCCGAACCTTGCATCTGGTCGATCTCCGCATCGAGTTTCACCTCTCCCAAGAAAAGTTCCGTAAATTCGAGATGCGCAGCACGACCGACATTTACCTTTAGTCGGCATTCCGAAGGACGAGTGTGCAGCACCACGACACGCGCCGATGCCCCGTCTCTGAGTTCAATGTCAAGATTTTCGGGGTCAATCGCCGCACAGGGTTTCTCCGTAAGACCCGTAACCGACAATGTGCCGTCGTTGATCCGAGAAAAACCTCCGATGATTTCTTGCAGTGCTTTCATTAGTCCTGATATTGATTGATGAGCCAGTCATAGCCCTCTTTTTCGAGTTTTAAAGCAAGGGTTTTGTCGCCCGTGTAGATGATACGCCCCTTGTAAAGTACATGCACTACATCGGGTACAATGTAATCCAACAGACGTTGATAGTGCGTGATGACCACCGTGGCGTTGTCCTTGGTGTGGAGTTTCGTGACACCCGTGGCAACGATGCGCAGGGCATCAATATCCAAACCCGAATCCGTCTCGTCCAGAATGGCAAGTTTCGGTTCGAGCATCGCCATCTGGAAGATCTCGTTCTTTTTCTTCTCTCCACCCGAAAAGCCCTCATTAACAGCCCTCGAAGTCAGTTTCGACGAAAGTTCCACAACCTTGCTCTTCTCCTTCATCAGGCGCAGAAATTCTCCCGCCGTCAGCGGTTCTTCGCCACGGAACTTGCGGTGCTCGTTTACGGCCAGTTTCATGAAGTTGGCCATCGTCACACCCGGAATCTCGACCGGATACTGGAATCCGAGGAACAACCCCAGACGGGCACGATCCTCGATCGACATCTCCAGCAGATTCCTGCCCATAAATTCCACTTCGCCCCCGGTGACGGTGAATTTCTCGTTACCCGCCAAAACCGACGCCAAAGTCGATTTGCCCGATCCGTTGGGACCCATGATGGCGTGTACTTCGCCCGGTTTCACCTCAAGGTTGATACCGCGGAGGATCTCCTTGCCTTCAACCGTTGCATGCAGATTTTTAACACTTAACATATCTTTCGTAATCTTTTTTCACTGTGAATAAATTCCGTTTTATCCGTTATCCGACCGATCCTTCCAGACTGACAGACAGCAGTTTCTGTGCCTCAACGGCAAATTCCATCGGCAGTTTGGCCAGCACCTCGCGGGCATAACCGTTCACGATCAGCCCCACGGCATCCTCGGTCGAAAGACCTCGCTGGTTGCAGTAGAAAAGTTGGTCGTCGGAAATCTTCGATGTGGTAGCCTCATGCTCCAGAACGGCGGTACGGTTGCGGGCGTCGATTTCGGGGAAGGTGTGTGCACCACACTTGTCGCCTATCAGCAGCGAGTCGCACTGCGAGTAGTTACGCGCATTGTCGGCACATTTGGCCACAGACACCAGACCACGATACGAGTTCTGGCTCTTGCCGGCCGAAATACCCTTCGACACGATGCGGCTGCGGGTATTCTTGCCCACATGAATCATTTTCGTACCCGTATCAGCCTGCTGATAGTTGTTGGTGATTGCCACCGAATAGAACTCGCCCACCGAATTATCGCCCTTGAGCACGCAACTCGGATATTTCCACGTAATGGCCGATCCGGTCTCCACCTGAGTCCACGACAGACGTGCGTTTTCGTGACACATGCCTCGTTTGGTCACCAAGTTGTAGATACCGCCCTTGCCGTTCTTGTCACCCGGATACCAGTTCTGAACCGTCGAATACTTTACCTCGGCATCTTTCTCGACGATGATCTCGACGACGGCGGCATGCAACTGATTCTCGTCACGCATCGGCGCAGTACAACCCTCCAGATAACTTACATAAGCACCCTCGTCGGCCACGATCAGCGTACGCTCAAACTGCCCCGTTTCCGCAGCATTGATACGGAAGTAGGTCGAAAGTTCCATCGGACAACGGACACCCTTCGGGATATAGCAGAACGAACCGTCGGAGAACACGGCGGCGTTGAGTGCGGCATAATAGTTGTCCTTGTAGGGGACAACCGAACCCAAGTATTTTTTGATGAGGTCGGGGTGATTGCGAATCGCCTCCGAGATCGAGCAGAAGATAATACCCTTCTCGGCCAGCGTATCCTTAAAGGTGGTCTTCACCGACACGGAGTCCATGACGGCATCCACGGCGACACCCGCCAGTACCATCTGTTCCTCAAGCGGAATACCCAGTTTGTCGAACGTACGTTTCAATTCGGGATCGACTTCATCCATCGAATCGAGTTTGCGCGTCTGTTTCGGAGCGGCATAATAAATGATATCCTGATAGTTAATATCGGGGATCGTAAGGTGCCCCCACGTCGGCGGGGTCAGCGTAAGCCAGTAACGGTAGGCTTTCAGGCGACGCTCGGTCATCCATTCCGGTTCGCCCTTCTTCTCCGAGATCAGGCGGATAATCTCTTCCGAAAGTCCTTTTTGAATCTTATCGGTTTCGATATTGGTCGTAAAACCGTATTTATACTCCTGATCTTGGATGTTTTCCAGTATTTCTTTGTTGTTGTCAGCCATTTCCTTTAAAATAGTAGGCAAAGGTACAAACCTATCGGCAGAAATCAAAATTGTAGTCTATGATTTTCACCCGATACCAAACTTCGCGCCGTTTTCGCCAATTTTCCACGCAACGGGGAAAATCGTTGCATATTGACGCTCTTTTCGTATCTTTGCTTCCGTCATTTACTCCCGCCATGGAACAACAACACGAATTGCACATCAAAAACATGGTCTGCCCGCGCTGCATCATGTTTGTCAAAGACCTGCTCGAACGCGAAGGATTCACCCCTCTGAAAGTCGAGTTGGGGCTGGCCGTTGTCCGCGAACCCGTCACTGAAGAGCATCGTACCGCACTCAAACAAAAACTTCATGACGTGGGTTTCGAACTGCTTGACGACCAGCAACAGCGCATCGCCGACGAGATTCGCACGGCAATCATCGAACGTGTTCACTATCAGAAGGATGAAAGCGAAGAAAACCTCTCGGAATACCTTTCGGAACGACTTCGTCGCGATTACAGTGCGCTGAGCAAACTTTTCACGGAAATCAACGGCACGAGCATCGAAAAATACTACGTGGCGCAACGGGTCGAGCGGGTCAAGGAACTGCTCACCTACGGCGAACTGACCGTCAGCGAAATTGCCCACAAGATGCACTATTCGAGCGTTGCCCACCTCAGTGCGCAGTTCCGCAACGTCACGGGGATCTCCCCCACGGCTTTTCGTCAGGCCAAGGAGCATCCGCTCAAGACGCTCGACGAGATTTAGGCAGAATCTTGTAAATCATATCCATAATTATGTAACACCTTCCTTCCGCACGGATCGTATCTTTGCGGTATGGAAAACAAGAAGTCAAAAGTCACGACTTGCACACTTCCCGTTGTGGGTATGGGATGTGCGGGTTGCGCCGTGCGTGTCGATAAGACACTGCACGAAGTGAAGGGAGTCCGGGAGGCAGGCGTCAATTTCGCGGCTCAGACGGCACAGATTATATTCGACAACGACCTGTGTTCGGTCGAAAAGTTGAAAGCGGCAGTACAGGCCGCAGGTTACGACCTTCTGATCGAGGATCGAGACCGCGCCGCAGCCACCGCCGAAAAATTGCGCAAGGAGCACTACGCACAACTCAAACGCTCGTGTCTCGGAGCATGGATTTTGGCCGTACCGATCATGGTCGGCAGCATGCTGTTCACGGACATCACCTATGTGCGTTATGCACTGTGGATCGCATCGACCATCTCGCTGTTCGTCTTCGGACGCGAATTCTTCGTCAATGCATGGCATCAGTTGCTGCACTTCAGTTTCAATATGGATTCACTGGTCGCCAACAGTACGGGTATCGCCTATCTGTTCAGCGTCTTCAACCTCTTCTTCCCCGAATTTTGGATCGGGCACGGCATCGAACCGCACCTTTATTTCGAGACGGCGAGCGGTCTGATTGCCTTCATTCTGCTGGGACGTACGTTGGAGGCACGCGCCAAGCAACGCACCTCAACGGCCATCGAGCGTCTGATCGGTCTGAAACCCAAACGTGTGACGATCGTCGATCAAGAGGGCGAGCGCAAAATCCCCATTTCGCGTATCAAGCGCGGACAGATCATCGTCGTGCACCCCGGAGAACGCATCGCCGTGGACGGCACGGTCACCGAGGGCAGTTCGTATGTCGATGAAAGCATGCTGAACGGCGAACCCGTTCCCGTATATAAGGAGGCGGGCGCAAAAGTCTTTTCGGGTACCGCCAACCGCGAGGGTGCCTTCCGTTTCCGTGCCGAGAAGGTCGGTGACGAGACGATTCTGGCGCAGATCATCCGCATGGTCGAGGAGGCACAGGGAAGCCGCGCCCCGATTCAGAACATCGTCGATAAGATTGCGGGCATCTTCGTACCGGCCATCATCTCGATAGCCATTCTGACCTTCTGTGCATGGTATTTCCTCGATCCGACAGACGGATTCTCGCACGGTCTTTCGACCATGATGACCGTTCTGGTCATCGCATGTCCGTGTGCACTGGGACTTGCCACGCCGACCGCCATCATGGTCGGTATCGGACGCGGTGCCGAGGCAGGTATTCTGATCAAAGATGCCGAAAGTCTCCAAACGGCACGCCACATCGACACGGTCGTATTGGACAAGACGGGGACGCTGACCGAAGGACATCCCGAAGTCGTCGATATGATTTGGACAAAGGGCGAACTGCACAAAGCCGTTCTTGCCGGTTTGGAGAAACTATCGGAGCATCCGCTGGCCGAGGCCGTGGTTCGTGCCTTGAAACAGGATCCGACACCGCACATCGACCACTTCATCAATATTGCGGGCGAAGGCATCCGCGGCAAGGTAGAGGGCAAAGCCTACTATGTCGGTAACGGAACAAGCCTTGAGGCGGACGACATCAAGATCTCCGACGAAATCCGTTCGGCAGCCGCACTCTGGCTCAAAGAAGCCTACACGCTGGTATGGTTTGCCGACGAGTACGAGGTTCTTGCCGTATTGGCATTGAACGACCGCTTGAAAGCCACCTCCGCCGAAGCCGTTGCCACGTTGCACAAGATGGGCATCGAGGTATGTCTGCTGACGGGTGACCATCAGGCATCGGCCGAAGCAGCCGCACGCAAAGCGGGCATCACCCGCATCAAGGCAGGAGTACAGCCGCAGGACAAAGCCGCCTACATCAAGTCGTTGCAGGCCGAAGGTCATTGCGTAGCGATGGTCGGCGACGGCATCAACGATAGTGCCGCTCTTGCCTCTGCCGATCTGAGTATTGCCATGGGTCAGGGCAGCGATATTGCCGTGGATTCAGCACAGGTGACAATCCTTTCGTCGGATCTGAAAAAGATCTCCGAGATGATCCGCCTGTCGAAAGCCACGATGCACACATTGCACCAGAACCTTTTCTGGGCATTCATCTACAACACGATCAGCATTCCGATTGCCGCAGGTGTGCTCTACCCCGTATTCGGAACGCTGCTGCCTCCGATGGTCGGAGGTGCCGCCATGGCATTCAGCAGCGTCAGTGTCGTCACCAACAGTCTGCGTCTGAAACGCGCACGACTCACCGAATAAAATTCATAAGTGTTTTTTCGAAACCGACCGCATCCCCGTTGAGCGGTCGGTTTTTTTGTACGATCGCCGAAAATGATTATCTTTACCCCCATGAAGATAACCAAAAAACAAACAATCGGCGAAAACCTGCTTTATGTGATGGTGTGGACGGCCATCATTCTGGTGCCCGTGCTCAACTCGCAGATGATGTCCGAAATGCACATCAATTTCGAGAATGTGACGATTGCATGGCGTAAGATCGCCCCCTATCTGACGATCTTTCTCGTACACAACAACATCCTTGCCCCGATGTTCATGTTGCGCCACAAATACCGCATCTACCTTATTCTGAACATAATTCTGATTGTCGGCCTCTTTTGGATGGTCGATCTTTACGAGGATCACCTTGCACTGAACACACCCGTTTCGGAAATTCCGCAGGACGGCATGCCGCACAAGGCCTCGTTCTCCGATCTGGAGATGTATTGGAACGTGATTCTCGCCTTTTTCATGATCGGCGCGAATACGGGTATCAAACTGATGTATCAGTCGATCCGCGACGAGCAGAAGATGGAGCAACTCAAACGTCAGAACCTGCAAGCCGAAATGGATTATCTGAAATATCAGATCAACCCCCATTTCTTCATGAATACGCTCAACAACATCCACGCGCTGATCGACATCGACACCGAGACGGCCAAAACGACCGTCATCGAACTTTCGAAAATGATGCGCTACGTGTTGTACGATTCGGGCAGTGAGATCATCTCGCTCAACAACGACGTCCAATTCCTGAAGAACTACATCGAATTGATGCGTATCCGCTATACCGATGCCATTGACATTCGGGTCGAGCACCCCAAAGATCTTTCGGAGCAGGTTTCCATCCCACCGCTGCTATTGATCGTCTTTGTGGAGAATGCCTTCAAACACGGCATCAGTTACAACCATTCCTCGTTCATCCACCTCAAAATCGAGGTCGAAGACGACAAGGTGATCGCCACGTTCTGCAACAGCCGTCATCCGTCCGTCAATCAGAAACCATCGGCGGGAATCGGTCTTGAAAATGTACGCAAACGTCTCGAATTGATCTACGGCACACGCAACTACACGCTCAAAATCACCGAAAAGCCCGACACATACCACGTAAAACTCATTATACCGTCACTCCATGCTTAAATGTATCGCCATCGACGACGAGCCGTTGGCTCTGCGTCAGATCAAAGCCTATATTTCCAAAATCCCCTATTTGGAACTCGTTGCCACATTCAACAACGCCATCGAGGCGCAGCAGTTCATGGCACGCCAGACGATCGACCTGATTTTCGTCGATATCAACATGCCCGATCTGAACGGTGTCGATTTCGTACGCACGCTGATCCACAAACCGATGGTTATCTTCACGACCGCTTACTCCGAGTATGCCATCGAGGGATTCAAACTCGACGCCATCGACTATCTGCTCAAGCCGTTCAGTTTTGCCGATTTCAGCCGTGCGGCCACCAAGGCCGATTCGCTCTACACGCTCAAGCAGAACCAGCGTTCGCCATCCGAAGCCCCCGTAAGCGAAGCACTTCCGGAGGATTGCGAATACATCTCGGTAAAAGCCGACTACAAGGTGTCGCTCGTCAAGATCAGTACGATTGTCTATCTGGAAAGCGAGGGCGAATATGTCCGTATCCACCTCTCCGACAACACATCCATCACAACGCTTTTCCGCCTGAAAAATATGGAGGCGGCACTTCCTTCGGAGCGTTTTATGCGTGTACACCGCTCCTACATTGTCAATCTGAATTACATTAAGGCCTATGTACGCGGCCGAGTCTATTTGAGCGACACGGAATACGTCCCCATCGGAGAGATCTACAAGGAGACCTTCCAAACCTATATCGACAAAAAATTCAGGAACTTGGAATCCGAAAACAATTAGAATACCGGAAACGAATCCATACGGCGGTATTGCTCTCCGACCGTCTCGTAGCAAAAATGGCGCAGGCCGTTGGTCAGGACGATATAGCGGGCATTCAGCACCGAATTATAGCGGACAGCCTGCATGAAGGTCTGTTGCGAAATTTCCACCGAGGGGGCTTTACACTCGACAACCAACAACGGTTGTGCGTGATCGTCCACCACCACGATATCGGCACGTTGTGCCTGCCCGTTCAAGGCAACGGGATATTCCTGCACGATACGCAGAGGTGATGCCCCGCAGAACCGGCAAAGATAAGCGATGGCATGTCGGCGCACCCACTCCTCCGGAGTCAGCACCAGATACATACCCCGAAGATCGTCCCACACTTCGACTTTCGCCCCGTTTCGGCGGGCTCGGAGTTGTACGGGCGGAAAGTTAAGTTTTGGCAGGTCATTCATCGCATTTTAATTTAAAATTCGTATGTTGAGTAATCAGGCAGGTTTTATTCGGCTGTCACCATATCAGACAAAACTCACACGAGAACGGGCAACGGCTGACACAAAGATAACATTTCTTTCTGAAATGACTGCATAAACAGACCTCAATCTCATAAAATAAACATATCGGGAAAAACGAACATACCGCAGCCGCACCATGACCGCAGGCAAAAGGAAGCCGTGTTTTCTCCATACGAGCAAGACCAAATCCTTCGTATTCGCAGGCTTTCCCTTGCCGGAAGGCTTACGCCATTTTCCCGAAGCCCTGCATGTACGAAACTGCTCTCCTTCCTTTTATACATTTCAATCCGCCGACGAAATTAATTTGATAAATATTTACGTACGGAAAATTATGTATGTGACTGATATTTATCAGATTAAAGATGTCAAACTTTTAACAGACAAATATCGCATGCACCACCTGTATACAATATCCGCAAAAATACTGAACAATCAACAGCAAGTATAGGCAATGGGGTCAATGACATCAGAGACCGTTGGTATTGACATGGAGTTTCTGTTGTTTTGCAAAACAACAGAAATATCGGGTTGAAATTTCCAATCTTATATCCCGCAGACAATTACAACGAAAAGCGCAGGACAATATCTTCCCTATGCTATCCGGGAAAGAATGAAACCCGACATTTCCGGCTTTCCCCAAACGAGAAAAAGAATCGGAAATCTATTCCCGCAATTGTGAAACCAGTTTATGATCATGAGGAATTATGCGAAAGGATACAGGAGGTTTGTTTACCCGAATTATCGGGAAGACCTGCAATATATTAACTATAAAAATGAGAAAACCCTTGGCAGAGTTAAATATGCACTAATTTAATTCCGCCAACGGGTAAATATTTTT
>JAHHQL010000011.1 GCA_020026415.1 Alistipes sp.
CCAGTACAGATAACTCCTCAAACCCTTCCCCGTGATCATCATATTGTTGTTCCATCCACATGGATAGAAAATTGAAAGCAAATCACAACTCTTCAGACGAACGGGCTCAAAAACAACTTGCTATTTATATCGTCTAAAATATATCCGTAAAGTACAACATTCTCAATTATAACATCATCTGCTTTCAAACCGGCTTTACGCTTCAAGACGCATTCGACCGACACTTTTAACAAAAGAAAGACATCGGCATGAATTTGCCGATGTCTTGAAAAATAAAGTATTTACGAGCGGAAAGCGGGACTCGAACCCGTGACCCTCAGCTTGGGAAGCTGATGCTCTACCAACTGAGCTACTTCCGCATTCGGCAACAAAGATAGGTCGATTTTTCGTGTCTTCCAACTTTTTTGCCGCTCGTTTTTATATTTTCATGCAAGAATTTTCTTCAACGACTCCAAATTTCGAGGATTATCCACCTTGCGACCTTCGGGCGTGTAGAGATAATCAATGCGCTGCTTGAAATATTCCTCCACTTTGCCACGCACGATCTTCATGGTCGAATTGACCAGACCGTTCTGCTCGGTGAACGCCTCATCGACAATCGCCAATCCCGCAGGCAACCAACGTTCGGGAAATTCGCCTGCGTAAACGCCCTTGCCGCGATAAGCCTCAATCTCGCCACCGAGGATCTCCGAAGCAACCCGTGCCCACTCTTCCGAAGCCACACCCCGCGCATTCAATTCGCGACGCAACGCTTCCTTGTTCGGCACGACAATCGCACCCGTAAACGGAGACTGATTGTTATAGATCAAAATTTGATCTATGTAAGGCGATTTGTCGGCAATCGCCTCCTCCATACCCTCCGGACTGTATTTTTCACCATCCGATCCAATCAAAAGGCTCTTGAAACGACCCAACACATAGAGGAAATCATCCTCCGACACGTAACCCATATCACCCGTGTGCAACCATCCGTCACGAACCGTGTCGGCCGATGCTTCGGGATTCTTCCAGTAACCTGTCATCACGTTTTCGCCCTTGATGACGATCTCACCCTTCACACCACGCGGTAATTCGTTTCCGTCCTCGTCCTCGATTCTCAACTCCAACGGAGCGACGATCTTACCCGACGATCCGAAACGATGATATCCGTGTCCGGGCGCATTGCTCGAAATCACGGGCGTAGCCTCCGAAAGGCCGTAACCTTGGAACATGGGAACGCCGATGGCATAGTAGAAACGCTGCAACTCCGAATCGAGCAACGCACCGCCACCGACAAAGAACTTCAACTCGCCGCCAAATGCCTGACGCACCTTGCGGAACAGAATGAGGTCGAACAACCCCACTACGGGTTTCAGCAGACATCTCCAACCCTTGCCTTTCGAGAATCCGTCCCCGTTGTAAATATAGGCGGTTTTCAACGCCACACGGAACAAAGCCTCGGCCATCTTGCCGCTCTTGTGGATCGACGACTCGATCCCTTTGCGGAAATTCTTGGCCAGCGCAGGCACCGACAACAGGAAATGAGGCTTCACCTCCTTGATGTTGAGCGGAATATTCTTCAAGGTCTCCATCGGGGTCTTGCCGATCTGCACCGTGGCAACCGCTGCACCGCAGGCAATCATGATGTAGAAACCGACCACATGCGCAAAACAATGATCCAACGGCAGAATGATCAGCGTACGGAACCATGACGGGATGTCCATCAGCGAAAGCGACTGCTCGACATTGGCCGTATAGTTGCGGTGTGTCAGGATCACACCTTTCGGATCGGATGTCGTACCCGATGTGTAGGTGATCGTTGCAATATCGTCATTTACCAAAGCCGCCGCACGATCCAACAACTCCGGACGATGTTCGGGCAGATATTCGCGACCCAGACGCTTCAACGTGCCGTAGGCGATCTCGTCATTTTCGAGCGGAATACTGCCGAAAACGATGATGTTCCTGACCAACGGCAACTGCTCGCGGATACGGCGGATTTTGGGCAACTGCTGCTTCGACACAAAAATGGTCGAAACCTCGGCATGATGCAGACGGAACAACAGATCGTTCGACTCCTCCAACTTCACCGACAGCGGCACACTGATCGCACCCGCATAGAACATACCCAATTCGGAGATGATCCACGCATTGCTGCCTTCGGCCAGAATTGCGATTTTGTCTTTGGGCTGAACGCCGAGCGACATCAGACCCGCACCCACTTCCAACGCCTGCTCCTTGGTTTCGGCGTAGGTCGTCGGTTGAAATTCGTGATGACGTTTCTCCAAAAGAAACGTCTTTTTGCCATATTTTGCGACCGATTCTTCAAACAGGTCGATAATTGTTCTTTTCATCTCTTAATCCATTTTCAACACGGCAAGGAATGCCGACTGCGGAACCTCCACATTACCGATCTGACGCATACGTTTCTTACCCTTCTTCTGCTTTTCGAGCAATTTGCGCTTACGCGAAATGTCACCGCCGTAACACTTCGCCGTCACATCCTTACGCACGGCTTTGACCGTTTCGCGGGCGATGATCTTGGCACCGATGGCAGCCTGAATGGCAATATCGAACTGCTGACGCGGGATCAGTTCCTTCAATTTCTCGCACATCTTGCGTCCGAAATCATAGGCATGATCGGCATAGATCAGCGACGAAAGCGCATCGACAGGCTCGGAGTTCAACAGAATATCGAGTTTTACGAGTTTCGAAGGTTGGTATCCCGTGCGGTGATAATCGAACGAGGCGTAACCCTTAGAAATACTCTTCAGTTTATCGTAGAAGTCAAAAACGATCTCCGACAACGGCATATCGAAATTCACTTCGACACGATCGGTCGTGATGTAGGTCTGATTTTTCATCGTGCCTCGCTTGTCAATGCACAACTTGAGGACATTGCCCAAAAAATCGGTCTTGGTAATAATCTGCGCCAAGATGTACGGTTCTTCGATCGAAGCGATCTTCGTCACTTCGGGCAATCCCGACGGGTTGTGTACCTCGACGACCTCTCCCGAAGTCGTCGTGATGCGGTACGACACATTCGGCACGGTCGTGATCACATCCATGTCAAATTCACGGTACAGACGCTCCTGAATGATCTCCATGTGCAACAGCCCAAGGAATCCGCAACGGAATCCGAATCCCAATGCCAGAGAACTCTCAGGCTCGAACGTCAGCGAGGCATCGTTCAACTGCAATTTCTCAAGCGAAGCACGCAGATCCTCATACTGGTCGGCCTCTACGGGATAAACGCCCGCAAACACCATCGGCTTCACATCCTCGAAACCGGCAATGGCCGTATGGGCGGGATTTGCCGTCGAGATGATCGTATCGCCGACCTTTACCTCCGACGAAGTCTTGATACCCGAACAGATGTAACCCACATCGCCTGCACAAATCTCCTTCGTGGGCTGCATTTTGAGTTTCAGCACACCGACCTCATCGGCATCATACTCACTCCCCGTATTGAAAAACTTGACGTGTTCCCCTTTGCGCAACTTACCGTTGAAGACGCGGAAATAAGCGATGATACCGCGAAACGGGTTGAACACCGAATCGAAGATCAAGGCCTGAAGCGGCTCATTCTCGTCACCTTCGGGCGCAGGGATCCGCGCCACGATGGCTTCCAGAATATCTTCGACACCCTCGCCCGTCTTACCCGATGCAAGGAGGATGTCCTCCGGTTCGCAACCGATCAGATCCACCACCTGATCCTTCACCTCATCGACCATCGACGAAGGCATGTCGATCTTGTTCAGCACGGGGATGATCTCCAGATCGTGACCCAAAGCCAGATAGAGGTTCGAGATGGTCTGAGCCTGAATACCCTGCGTCGAATCGACAACCAAAAGGGCTCCCTCACACGAAGCGATGGCACGAGACACCTCATATGAGAAATCAACGTGTCCCGGAGTATCAATCAGATTGAGTTTGTATTTTTCACCGTTCCGAGCCGTATATTCCATCTGAATGGCGTGGCTCTTGATGGTGATACCTTTTTCGCGCTCCAGTTCCATGTCATCGAGCACCTGTGCTTGCATCTCGCGCTGATTCAGGGTGTTTGTCTTTTCCAGCAAACGATCGGCAAGCGTAGATTTACCGTGGTCGATATGGGCGATGATGCAGAAGTTGCGTATATTTTTCATAGTCTGTTTTTAAATGTGCGCAAATATACGAAATTACCCGCAAAAAACAATAACACAAAAGGTGCCGCAATCCATACGGCACCTTTATTCATTTTTCCGACCGGGAAACAGTCTTATCCCAAAATCTTCGGAAAAGCCTTTTTCAAACGATACGAACACTCCGACAAGGGGGCATATTCGACAATGCTCCGACAATTCAACTGCGCCATGACCATCTCCTTCGAAAAAGGCAATTCGGCAATAACTTCCAATCCGTTTTCACGACAGAACCTTCCGATTTCCAATCGGTTATTTTCGTTAATGTCAGCCTTGTTTATCACCACCAAAATATCCTTGCAAAATTCCGATGCCACCTTCCGGGCACGCCGCAAATCCGACATTCCCGACAATGTGGGTTCAGCCACAATCACCACGCGATCCATTCCCGTGACGGTAGATAAGACGGGACAGCCGATCCCCGGAGGGCCGTCCAAAATCTGCACGCCGATTCCTTGCTTCTCAGCCTCGCGGTCGGCCTCCTCGCGCAAACGGGCAATCATCTTACCCGAATTATCGTCACCCGGACAGAGATTTCCATGTACCATCACCCCGTGCGCAAAGTCGCTGACAAAAACCTCACTGCGCTCCACTTCGCGCAGCGTAATTGCCTGCCGTCCGCAAATCCGCACGCACAGTCCGCACGCCTCGCACGCCAATTCGTCACCCACCGCCACGCGCTCTTCATTGAGCCGCAAAGCACCGTAACGACACCGCTCGACACACAGTCCGCAACCGATGCAACGATTCTTGTCGATGATCAACTCATCGCCCGATGCGAACCGCCCCTCAACACGCACCCGATGCTCGAAAAGCAACGGCAGATTCGAGGCATCGACATCACAATCGACCGCCACGACCCGATCCGCCAGCGAGATCAAGGCCGCCGTGACGCTCGATTTTCCGCTTCCGCCCTTTCCGCTAATTACGGCAATCTTCTTCATGGCGCACAATTTTTTGATACAAACTACGGAACACCCGCTCCATTTCGGGCATCCGATCAATGACAAGTTTTCCGCCCGAATACAACGAAGCGACCTCTTTCGAATAAGGAATCTCCGCCAGAAGTTCGATTTCTTCCGCCTGCAACCAACACCGCAGGGTATCATCACCCAAGTCGGCACGATTAATCACCACAGAGAAGGGTTTTCCCATACGGCGCAACACATCGACCGTATGGCGCAAGTCGCTCAATCCGAACGGTGTAGGCTCGGTGATGAGGATCACCCGATCCGCCTCTTTCACCGTATTGACAAACGGACACGAACACCCCGGCGGAGCATCCAGAATCAGAATGTCCGCCTCAAATTTTCCGGCACTCCGTACCGCCTCGCGAATAACCCCGACGGGCGAATGCCGCCCCTCGTCCAAACGCGCCTCGTACAGTGCCGCATCTTTGCCGCAATCGTAAGCCGTCACCCGCCCGACACGCTTCCAACCCTCGCGGATCGCCTCTTCGGGACACTCGTCCAGACACGCACCGCACCCGTGGCACAAGTCGCCCAAAAGACGGATGTACCCCAACTGCGGCAGGCACGTGATGGCATGGAAGGCGCAATTTCGCGCACACAGCCCGCACTTCACGCACCGCTCCGTGTCGATTTCGGGACACAAAACCTTCACCTCATGCCTTTTCCGCTCCTCGCCCCTTACAAACACCACATCGTTCGGCACCTCGGCATCGCAATCAACCATTGCGACCCGAAGTCCCTCACGACGAATCAGCGCGAAGAGGTTCGTGGAAAGGAATGTTTTGCCGGTTCCTCCCTTACCGCTTGCGATTGCGATTTTCATTAATGGTCACACGAATTTGCACCCGTCTGAAGCGTACCCTCAAGATAAGCCTCCACCACCTTGCGCGGTTCCCATGCAGGCCCGCCTACGATGTAAGCCACGCCCTGCTCGTCGAACAGGTTGCGGGCACGCTGACCCATACCGCCACCGATCACCAGCTCGGCACCCTGAGCCTTCACCCATTTGGGATACAACCCCGGCTCGTGTTCGGGAGGAGTCTGCATACGCTCGCTGAGGATCTTACCCGATTCGGTCTCGGCAAAATAGAAAATCTCGCAATGTCCGAAATGCGAACTCAATACTCCCGCAGTTACGGGAACAGCAATAGTCTTTTTCATGATTTTATGATTTTTTGGTTCTTTACTCGTTTTGCATCAGGGCGATCAACTCGCCGACCGTTTTTTCTTCCTTTACAATGACCATCTGAATGTTCAGATCCTCAAGCATCGACTTGATCTTGAATCCGAACTCGCCCGAAATGATCTTCTCCGCGCCACGGTTTGCCACGATGGCGACGGCCGCAGGACCCGCACCTTCGGGGGCATCCTTGGCCGAATTTTCTACGAACTCCACCTCACGAGTACAGGTATCGTACAGGGCAAAACAAGCACAGCGTCCGAAACGCTCGTCGATCAACGACTCGGTGGTATTACCACGCGAAGTAATGGCTACTTTCATATTTTATCTGTTTTCGTTGTTGTTTCCGACAAAGGGGGCTTTGCGTCCTTTGCGTTTGCAGCAGGGTTTTACGGACACGCAATCCGTCTTCAGATCCTGCTCGGTGGCAAGTCGGCAGGCGTGAATATCACGACTTCCGCACAGGGCACACTCGTCGGGATGCGCCTTGTCCGCCGAAAAAATCGCATGACACCGCCCGCACTCGAACCACGAACCGTCCAACTCGACTTTCCCGCCCTCGACAATGATCTGACGTCCCTCGACGAATGCCTTGGCAATCTTCTCGCGGGCATGGATATAGATGCGCGTGAAGGTCGGACGCGACACCCCCATCACCTCGGCAGCCTCACATTGCGTATGCTTTTCGTAGTCGTTCAGACGGATAGACTCGTATTCCTCATAAAACAGGAATACGGGCTCCTTGTCCGACACCGCATCGCCATAGGGCTTGAATCCCGAAACAGCGGGCATAAAGGATATTTTGCGAATATTCTTAGGTCTTCCCTTCATGTTTTTTATGTAAAACACCGGTCACAAACCGGAAATAATGCCACAAAGTTTTTTTACACGCTGCAAATATATGAACAATAGTTCATAATTGCAAGCGTTTTTTTACAACTCCCGCCCCGCAAGAAAAAGGAATCCGTTTCGCAACAATTTTTCGGGAAGGATATTCAGGCAGATTTGTATTGTAAAAACCTTATTAAATACGTATCTTTGCACGTTATTGTTTTAGAACGTACAAATATTACGATATAATGAATATCTCTTACAATTGGCTCAAACATTACATTGACACGGATCTTTCGGCCGAAGAAATGGCCAAAGTCCTCACGGACATCGGTCTTGAAGTCGAGGAATTTAAAAAGATAGAAACCGTCAAGGGCGGTTTGAAGGGCGTTGTGGTCGGCGAGGTGAAGACCTGCATCAACCATCCCGACTCGGATCACCTCCACATCACGACGGTGGATGTCGGAGCAGAGGAACTGCTTCCGATCGTCTGCGGCGCACCCAACTGCCGTCAGGGCTTGAAGGTGCTTTGCGCCACGGTGGGTGCCGTGCTGTACCCCGACGGCGGTGACGAGGAGTTCAAGATCAAACGCAGCAAGATCCGTGGTGTAGAGTCGCTCGGCATGCTTTGCGCCGAGGACGAGTTGGGCATCGGCGAATCGCACGACGGTATTATGGAATTACCCGCCGACGCACAGGTCGGCATGACCGCCAAGGAGTATCTCCACATCGAGAATGACTACCTGATCGGCATTGGTCTTACGCCGAACCGCTCGGATGCCGCATCGCATTTAGGTGTTGCCCGCGACCTTGTGGCATGGCTCAAGAGCCAAGGCAAGGACACCGAACTGAAAGTACCCGACGTATCGTCATTCAAGGTAGACAACCACGACCACGAGGTCAAAATCACGATCGAAAACCGGGATGCCGCACCCCGCTATGCAGGCGTGACGGTTACGGGATGCAAGATCGCTCCTTCGCCCGAATGGATGCAGAACGAACTGCGTGCCATCGGCATCAACCCCAAGAACAATCTGGTGGACATCACCAACTATGTACTCTTCGAAATGGGGCAGCCTCTCCACGCTTTCGATTTGAAGAAGGTCGATGGCAACGAGATCGTGGTACGCACATGCAAGGAAGGCACTCCGTTCGTCACTCTGGACGGCGTGGAGCGCAAACTCTCCGAGAACGATCTGATGATCTGTTCCAAAGAGAAACCCATGTGTATCGCAGGTGTGCTGGGCGGCCTTGAGTCGGGCATCAGCGACACCACGACCGACGTATTCCTCGAAAGTGCCTACTTCCATCCCGTATGGGTGCGTAAGACGGCAAAACGCCACGGTCTGAACACCGACGCATCATTCCGTTTCGAGCGCGGCATCGACCCCCGTATGCAGGTCATCGCACTGAAACGTGCCGCCCTGCTGATGCAGGAGTTGGCCGGAGGCAAGATTTCGAGCGAAATCACCGACATCAACCCCGCACCCGCGCAGGACTTCGTATTTAAGGTTTCGTTCGAGCATATCAACACGTTGATCGGCAAGGCAATCCCCGAAGATCAGATCCGTCGCATCATCGCTGCGCTGGAGGTCAAGATCCTGCAAGAGGAAAACGGCGTGATGACCGTATCGGTTCCGCCCTACCGCGTCGATGTGCAGCGCGATGCCGACCTTATCGAGGATATTCTCCGAATCTACGGCTACAACAACATTGAGATTCCTTCGCGTATGCGTTCGACGATCTCCCACATACAGCGTCCCGACAAGAACAAACTGATGAATCTTGCCGCCGACTATCTGACCGCCAACGGCTACACGGAGATCATGTCCAACTCGCTGACCAAGGGTGCTTACTACGAGAATCTCACGAGTTACAAGGCCGAGAATTGCGTCCGTCTGATGAACCCCTTGAGTGCCGATCTGAACGTAATGCGTCAGACCCTCCTGTTCAACACGCTGGAGGCTGTTGCGCTGAACGCCAACCGCAAGAACGGCAATCTGAAGATCTACGAGTTCGGTAACTGCTACTTCTTCGACGAGACCAAACACCACGAAGAGGATCACCTGAAAGCCTACTCGCAGGAGTACCGCCTGGCCATCGCCGTTACGGGTAACGCCACCCCCGCATCGTGGAATGCGCCCGCCACTCCCGCATCGTTCTTCACGCTGCGTGCCATCGTCGAGAAACTGTTGCGCCGCTTCGGTATCGACATCTACTCGTTGCAGACCGAGACGCTGGAAAGCGACCTGTTTGCCGATGCCCTCACGATGAAACTCAACGGCAAGGAGTTGTTGCAGATCGGCGTGGTCAGCCCCAAGATCCGTCGTATGGTCGATGTCAAACAGGATGTATTCTTCATGGAGATGAACTTCGAGGCTTTGGTTAAATCGACCAAGAAACACAAGGTGGTTGCCGAGGAATTGTCGAAATTCCCGGAGGTTCGTCGTGACCTCGCTCTTCTGGTTGATAAAGATGTAACCTTCTCGGCTCTTCGTGAGGTTGCCTTCTCGACCGAAAAGAAACTCCTGAAGCAGGTATCGCTGTTCGACGTTTACGAAGGAGACAAACTGCCCGCAGGCAAAAAATCCTACGCATTGAATTTCGTGCTTGAAGACAAGACCAAGACCCTGAACGACAAAGCCATAGAGCATGTCATGCAGAATCTTACGAAACAACTCGAGCGCAAATGTGGCGCAGAGATCCGTAAATAATCCTTCCTTTAGGATATGAAAAAGCGGTGGACGAGGATTCGTCCACCGCTTTTATATTATATATAGGTCTAAAACAACCGCTCGAACTCTTCATGCCGGAGAGGCATCACCTCACACGACCCGATTCCGGTCGGCACAACCAGATTCAACACCCCGCGACTTTGTTTTTTGTCTTTCATTGCCGCGGCTTTGAGTTTCGCCATTTCGACGGGCGGATTCAGCACAAAACCCAATCGGGACAACAATCCCAAAATCCGCCCGCAATCCGCAAACGACAGCCGATTCATCTTCACCGCCGCATCGACCACCAAGCGCAACCCCACCGCCACAGCCTCGCCGTGACTCATCTCACGACTGCACTTTTCGATCGCATGGCCGAACGTATGACCGAGATTCAACTTGCGTCTTTCGCCCGCCTCGCGCTCGTCACGCGACACGATCTGCGCCTTGAGCCGTATCGCCCCCGCAATGGCTTCCGCGAGCAACTCGCGACCTTCACGCAAGGTCTCCAACGTACACCCCTCCAATTTCTCGAAGAGAGCCCCGTCCCCGATCACGGCCGACTTGACAACCTCCGCCATCCCCGCACGGAACTCGCGTTCGGGCAGCGTCTGCAAAAAATCGGGATCACAGATGACAAATTGCGGTTGCGAGAACACACCGATCATATTTTTATAGCCATCCAAGTTCACGCCATTTTTCCCGCCGACCGAGGCATCGACCTGTCCGAGCAACGACGTCGAAACAAAGCCGAATTTCATCCCGCGCATATAAACCGAGGCAACAAATCCCGCAATGTCGGTCGTGATTCCGCCGCCGATGCCCAACACAAAAGTCGAACGATCAACGCCCATCTCTATGAACTTACAACAAAGATATTCAACGGTTTGCAGTGTTTTCTCCTCTTCCGACGGAGTGATCTCCACCCGCTCGAACCGCCCCACAAAATCGGGATAAAGTTGTGCGATCTTTGAATCGACAACCGCCACAACCCGCCCCTTGGGCAATAACCCTCCAAGCAGATTTTCGGCCTTACCCTGCCAGACTTCCGACAGCCCACAAATGCGAAATAACGGCTCCATTGCGAATAGATTTTAGGTTTCGGAAACAAAAATAGTATTTTTTAAAGATTTTTAGTACCTTTGTGCGATAAATTATTCTCTTATGCGAAAACTGCGCAATATTGCAATTATTGCCCACGTGGATCACGGTAAGACCACGATTGTTGACAAAATGATTTTGGCAGGTCATATCCTGCGCGATAATTCGAAACCGGCCGACGGTTTGATTCTTGACAACAACGATCTCGAAAGAGAGCGCGGTATCACGATTCTGTCGAAAAACGTTTCGGTTATTTACAAGGATTACAAGATCAATATCATTGACACCCCGGGTCACGCCGACTTCGGTGGTGAGGTTGAGCGTGTGCTCAACATGTGCGACGGCGTGCTTCTTCTGGTTGATGCGTTCGAGGGTACGATGCCCCAAACCCGTTTTGTGCTTGAAAAGGCACTCAAACTCGGCAAGAAACCGATCGTTGTGATCAACAAGGTTGATAAACCCAACTGTCGCCCCGAAGTGGTGAACGAACAGGTTTTCGATCTGATGTTCTCGCTGAACGCCACCGAAGACCAACTCGACTACAAGACCATTTACGGTTCTGCAAAACAGGGTTGGATGTCGCATAAATGGGACGAGCGCACAGATTCGATCCAGCCTCTGCTGGATACGATCATCGACGAGATTCCCGAACCCGAAATCGTGGAAGGTACGCCTCAGATGCTGATCACCTCGCTCGAGTATTCGAACTACACGGGGCGTATTGCCGTGGGTAAAGTTACCCGTGGCGAACTGCGTGCCGGACAGAACGTCACGCTGGCAAAACGCGACGGCAAAACGATGATCAAGACCAAGATCAAGGATCTGATGATCTTCGAGGGTCTGGGCAAGAAGAAGGTCGATGTGGTTCCCTGTGGCGAAATCTGCGCCATCATGGGTATCGAGGGCTTCGAGATCGGCGACACGATCTGCGACTACGAAAACCCCGAACCTCTGCCTCCTATTGACATTGACGAGCCGACCATGTCGATGCTCTTCACCATCAACAACTCTCCGTTCTTCGGCAAGGACGGTAAATTCGTCACCTCGCGCCACATCAAGGAACGTCTGGATCGCGAGTTGGAGAAAAACCTCGCCCTGCGCGTAACGCCCGGCCCTTCGGCCGACAGTTTCAACGTATTCGGTCGCGGTGTGCTGCACCTGTCGGTACTGATCGAGACAATGCGTCGTGAGGGTTACGAGTTGCAGGTCGGTCAGCCCCGCGTCATCGTCAAGGAGATCGACGGCAAGAAATGCGAACCTGTCGAGGAGATGACGGTTGATTGTCCCGAAGAGCATTCGGGTACGGTCATCGAATTGGCGACCAAACGTAAGGCTACGCTGACCAATATGGAAACCAACGGCGAGCGTGTCCGTCTGGAGTTCACAATTCCTTCGCGCGGTATCATCGGTCTGCGTTCCAACATGCTGACCGCCACTGCCGGTGAAGCCATCATGACCCACCGTCTGAAGGACTTCGAACCATGGGTCGGCGAAATCGAGAAACGCACCAACGGTTCGATCATCTCAGGTGAGACAGGTACCGCCTACGCCTACTCGATCGACAAACTTCAGGATCGCGGCCGCTTCTTCATCAACCCGATGGATCAGGTTTACGAAGGTCAGGTGATCGGTGAACACACCCGTCAGAACGACATCACGGTGAACGTCACCAAATCGAAACAGCTGACCAACATGCGTGCATCGGGCTCGGACGACAAAGCTGTCATCGTTCCCCCGAAAGTATTCACGCTGGAAGAGGCTCTGGAGTACATCAAGGAAGACGAATATGTAGAAGTTACCCCGCACTCGATGCGTCTGCGCAAGATTCTCTTGCACGAGGTTGATCGCAAACGTGCCGCCAAATAATTCGGGCGACCGAATGACATATCCAAAGACCGATCGGGATTTTCCGATCGGTCTTTTATTTTTTCAGGAGAATTACGCCCGCATTTGAGAAAAATACTTATTTTTGTAGAATAAACCAACAAATAATATCCTTAAAAATGAAAAAAATAGGTATCGCTTGCGACCATGCAGGCTACGAGATGAAAGAATTTCTGGTCGGCTATCTGGCAGCCAAAGGCTTTGAAGTGATGGATTTCGGATGCGACTCTCCCGAAAGCGTCGATTATCCCGACTTCGGTCATCAGTTGGGTAACGCCATCGACAACGGAGAACTGGAAATCGGTGTCGGTCTGTGCGGTTCGGGCGAAGGCATGTCGATGACCGTCAATAAGCACCAGAAGGTGCGTGCCGGTCTGTGCTGGAATACCGATGTGGCTACGCTGATCCGTCAGCACAACAACGCCAACGTCATCGTATTCCCCGCCCGTTTCATTTCAAACGACGAGGCCGTTGCCATGCTCGACAAATTTCTGGAAACCCCGTTCGAAGGTGGTCGCCACGAACGCCGTGTGGCCAAGATCGCGCTGAGCAAGTAATCTACCACAACCCACAAAAAAAGCCGTTGATCCTTTCGATCAACGGCTTTTTAATTTTTACAGACGGAACACATAGGGCGAAATCGCTCGAAGCAACCCCTCGTCCGCATCGCCTCGGAACAATCCGAATACGGCCGATCCGCTGCCCGACATCGAGGCATAAACCGCCCCCGCCGTCAGCAACCGCTCTTTGGCCTCCCGAATCGCAGGATGCGCCAAAAGGATGTGCTTCTCGAAATCGTTCGTCACCACGCCCTGCCACTGCTCCAACGGCAATTTCAAACGCTCCCCCAGACTTACTTCGGGTACATGCGGCACGGCACCCGAATAGGCTTCGCGGGTCGATACCCCTTCGTCGGGTTTCACCACCACAAGGAGCATTCCCCCAAAATTCAACTCCACGGGTGTCATCTGCTCCCCGCGCCCCTTGCATAATTGAGGCGTATTGCGTACAAAAAATGCCGTATCGCTGCCCAATTCGGCGGCGCAACCGATCAATTCCGCCTCCGAAAGACCGAGCGAAAAGATCTCATTCAGAGCCACCAACACCATCGTGCCATCGGATGATCCTCCGCCCAATCCCGCACCGAAAGGCACCCGTTTGTCCAAGCGGATCCGCACCCCGTCCACACCGTAACGATCGTGCATCAGACGGAACGCCTTGAGACAGATATTATCCTCCGCAGAACAATCTACCACCAGACCCTCCAACACAAATTCGGCACCCGTACCGTCTGTCCGTTCGACCTCTACTACATCGTAAAGTCCCAAAACGGGGAACATGACCGTTTCCAAATCGTGGTATCCGTCCGGCCGGCGTATCAGGACATCCAACCCGAAATTTATCTTGCAGTTTGCATTCAGAATCATAATTTTCTTTTTCTGTTTTTAAGGAACGAGTTTTCAGGCTTTGAGGAACAAATATACAAAAGAAATCTCTATTTTTGTGACATGAAATTTCGCACCGAACTAAAAACAGATCCTTTCACCCGCAAAATCGGTTATACGAGCCGTATTTTGGCTCTCGGTTCATGCTTTACGGAGCACATCTCGACCCGTATGGAGCAACTGAAATTCCACATCACCGCCAACCCCACGGGCATTCTGTTCAATCCGTCGTCCATTTCGGAATCCATTCGCACATACGCTGTCCGGAAAGAGGTTACACGCGACGATCTGCACCCCGGCCACGATCTGTGGTTTCACTACGCTTTTCACGGTGATTTCTCGCGTCCTTCACCCGAAGAAGCACTTCTTGCGATGAACTCCGCCCGCCATCACGCCGCCGAAGCACTCGCAGCAAGCGATACGCTCCTTATCACTTGGGGTACGGCATGGGTCTATGAACATGAGGGACGCATCGTCGCCAACTGTCACCGCCGACCCGCACGCGAATTTACACGCCGTCGTCTGTCGGTCGAAGAGATTGTCGATGACTACACCGCGCTGCTCCGAAACGAGTTGCAAGGAAAGCACATTATTCTTACGGTCAGCCCCGTGCGCCATGTCGGAGACGGACTTTCGGGCAACAGCGTCTCGAAATCGACCCTGCGCCTTGCCGCCGAGATTCTTTGCGAACGCTTCCCCGAAGTGGATTATTTCCCCTCCTACGAGGCTCTGATCGACGACCTTCGCGACTACCGCTACTACGCCGATGATCTGATACACCCCTCTACGCAGGCTGTCGCCTACATTTGGGAGTTGTTCTCCGAGGCGGTTCTGGATAACCACGCCCGCGAATTGATTCCCCGCATCGAAGCCGTCCTTCGCATGGCCGCGCACCGTCCCCGCACACCCCACGCCGAAGAGTACCAAAAGATGGTGCGCCGCGCCCTCGACGAAATCGACCGCCTCAAAGAGATCAATTTCGAAAGAGAAAGAGCCGCATTTCTTAAATCTCTCGAAATAAATTTGTAAATTTGCCGAGATTTAGAGAACCCGATTTATGAAAACAAAATACATCATCCTTCTTTTCGCTCTTCTGGGCTGTACGGAACTCTTCGCCGAGACTCCGCGTCTGGTGATCAACATCGTTGCAGGCTCGATGCGTGCAGAGGATCTTTCGCGCTATAAGGCAAATTTCCAGATGAACGGCTTAAGGCGTATGATGCTCGACGGCACCTACTACACCAACAGCCGTTATAATTACCTGCAAACGACCTCCGCCGTTTCGCTTGCCACGCTTTCGACGGGTGCCATGCCCTCGACCCACGGCATCATCGGCAACCACTGGGTCGATTACACCACCAACGAGGTCATTACGCTCATCGACGAGAAAGAGCCCGCAACCGACCATATCATCGCCCCGACCCTTTCGGAGACCGTCCTGCGCCAATCGCCCGCATCCGAAGTAATCACCGTGGCATGTGACGCTTCATCGGCGTTCATCACTTCGGGCAACCGCGGCGGCGAAGTCTATTGGCTTGATGACGATTGCAAGTGGGAACACAAATCGTACATGGGACATTCGTTGCCCCGCTGGGTTATGCAGCACAACAAGGAGAAAACACCGCAATCGTTCATCCGCGATACTTGGAACACACGTCTCGATTACAAGAAATACATCAACAAACGTGCCTTCGACATCACACTGACCGAGAACACCACCCGTCGCCGTGACCGCGTCGAAATCAAGGGACAGTCTCGCCTTACACTGCACTCCGATGCCGAAAAGATGCGCTATACGCCCGCAGGCAACGAGGCTCTGTTCGGCTTTGCCAAACAGGCGATCATCCAATACGAAATGGGTAATGACAAAACGCCCGACGTGCTGAACATCTGTCTCGACCCGTTGCGTTACATTACCGAAGCCTACGGCCCCGAATCGGTCGAGGTGGAAGACATGTACTACCGCCTTGATTACGAACTGGCCGATTTTCTGCAATTCATCGCCCTGCAACCCTATGCCAAGGAGACCGTCATAGTCTTCACCTCGGCACACGGCACCAGTCCTTCGTTCGATGTGGCGGGAGCGGACAAACACCGCTTCAATTCGCGTCAGTTCGAGGTGATCGTAAACGGATTTCTGAACGTGCGCTACGGCTCGGGCAACTGGGTCGTTGCCTACGACAACAAAAACCTGTGGCTCAACCACAATCTGATCTATCAGCGCGGCATAAGCCTTGCACAGGTCCAGAACGAGGTCGTGACCTTTGCCATGCAGTTCAGCGGTATTTCACACGCTCTGTCGGCCTCGGCCATGCGCAACAGTTACTTCGGCAGCGGCTATGCCCAGAAGATGCAAAACAGTTACTACCCCCGCCGTTCGGGAGATGTGGTGATCAACCTGCTGCCCGAATGGATCGAAGAACAATACCGCTGCGTTTCGTCGTCAGGGTCGATGTACGGCTACGACACGCAGGTTCCTCTGATTTTCTACGGCGAAGCACTGCCCCGCACCCGCATAAACCGCCCCGTCGATCAAACTTCGGTCGCTCCGACACTGGCTCATATTTTGGGCATCACGGAACCCGCCGCATCGGAAGGTTCGGTACTCGACGAATTGATCAATTTTTAACGAACGATTTAATTTACACACAGATATGGACGAAATACAAGATGAAATCATCGAAGAGTTTTCGGTGTTTGACGACTGGTTGGACAAATACGACTATCTGATCGAACTCTCGGACGATCTTCCCGCAATTGCACCCGAACACCGCACCGATTCCTACAAGATTCACGGATGTCAGTCGAGCGTCTGGATTGATGCCCGCATGGAGGGAGACAAGATCCGCTATACGGCCGACAGCGATGCCATCATCACCAAGGGCATCATCGCCCTGTTGATCCGCGTGATGGACAACCGCACCCCACAGGAGATCATCGACATGAATCTCTACTTCATTGATGCCATCGGACTGAGTGCCAATCTGTCTCCGACCCGATCGAACGGTCTTGCCGCAATGGTCAAACAGATGAAACTCTACGCCGTGGCTTTCTCCGGCAAGACGGAATAACCCGATGTGCGCCACACACAGAAACAAGAAAGAAAATGACACCTCAGGAAATATTGAAAGTCGAGCAGGACATCATCCTGACACTCAAAAACATATACGACCCGGAAATCCCCGTAAACATCTACGACTTGGGATTGATCTACGAGATCGACTACACCCCCGATCAGGTAGCCAACATCCGTATGACACTGACCGCCCCCAACTGTCCGATGGCCGACATGCTGGTCGAGGACGTCAATATCCAAGTGGGCAAGGTGAAGGGCGTAAAATCAGTCAATGTGATTCTGACATTCGATCCCGTATGGGATAAAAGCATGATGTCGGAAGAGGCTCTCATCGAGTTGAACATGCTCTAAACACTCCCGCAAGATGGATCCGGAACGCCGACAAAGAATGATCAACCGCCTGCAGGCAGGTGCTTCAAACCTCTCCTGCAGCGGTTATCTCCATTCGCTCGGATCACTGCATCGTTACGATCTTTTTCTGAATCTGATTTTCGATCGTCTGCAACGCAAAATCCGCATGGTCGAGGAACTCTACAAGGAATCGACCGAGAATTGGAACCAGACATTCTACCTGCTTTACTTCCGCACGCTGGGCGACAGCATCAACCAACAGACCTACCTCGAACTGGCACGCCGTGTGCCTTACAAAATCATTTTGCGCGAACGCACCACACCTCTCACCGCAGAAGCGATGCTGTTGGGGACGTCGGGTCTTTTGGACAACTACGAAGATGACGATCACACGATGCGCCTCCGCCATACGTTCGAACACCTCTCCGCCAAATACGAAATCTCCCCGCTGTCCCCCGATGCGTGGAATCTTGCGACCATCCGCCCCGTCAATCATCCCGTGCTGCGTCTGGCCGAAGCCGCCGAATTTTTCCGACAGGACGAGTTTATGCTCGACCGCATCATGCGTTGCCGTAACGAAGAAGATGTGCGCAATCTGTTCTGCATCGACGCACCAGACTACTGGCTGACACATTTCGTGCCGGGTTCTCCGAGCGACGAACGCCCCAAACGCATCGGCAAATTCAAGGCCGACATCATCGGCATCAATCTGGTTTCAATTCTTCAGTTCGCCTACGGCAGTTATATGAGCAAGGACTACCTGAGGGACAGCGCATTGGAACTTTTGGAGCATATCCCTGCGGAGGATAACCGCTACATCCGTGCTTGGTACAATGCGGGAGGTGTCCGGGCTCGCAATTCGTTCGAATCGCAGGCTCTGCTCCAACTTTCGACCCAATATTGCGCCCAAAAACGTTGTGAGGAATGTCCCGTGGGTCGCCGAATCTTAAAAACCATCGAGAAAGATTGCTAAATCGCAAAAAATGATTACTTTTGTAGGATTTAGCATGTGTTTTGAAATTTTATAGAAAATACAAAAAAGCATATATATGGATATCTTAGCAAGTTTGATCAAGGCAGTCTTCGGTTCCAAGGCCGACAAGGACCGCAAGCAGATTGAACCTTACGTACAAAAAATCAAAGCGATTTACCCCTCGATTTCTGCGCTGACCAACGACGAGTTGCGTGCACACAGCGAAGCACTCAAGAAGCAGATCGCCGACTACATCGCAGGCGACGAAGCCCATATCGTGGAGCAGAAAGTGATCCTCGAAAAGGCAGAAACCCCGCTTTCGGAGAAAGAGAAGATCTCGAAGGACATTGAGGATACGGTCAAGCGAATCGACGACAAGATCGAGGAGATACTTGACAGGATCCTTCCCGAAGCATTCGCCATCATGAAGGATACGGCTCGCCGTTTTGCCGAAAACGAGGAGGTGGTTGTCACGGCCAACGATTTCGATCGCATGCTGGCTGTCACCAAGGATTTCGTCCGCATTGAGGGCGACAAAGCCATTTATGCCAACCATTGGACGGCAGGCGGTAACGACATCAAGTGGGATATGGTCCACTACGACGTCCAGCTGTTCGGCGGTGTCGTACTGCACAAGGGCAAGATCGCCGAGATGGCAACCGGTGAAGGTAAGACACTGGTCGCCACCCTTCCCGTATTCCTGAATGCACTCGCAAAAAAAGGCGTACACATCGTCACCGTCAATAACTATCTGGCACAGCGTGACTCGGAGTGGATGGGCCCGATGTACGAGTTCCACGGATTGTCGGTGGCTTGTATCGACAACACGCGCCCCAATTCCGAAGAACGACGTCGCGCCTACAATGCCGACATTACTTTCGGTACGAACAACGAGTACGGTTTCGACTACCTGCGTGACAACATGTGCTCCTCGCCGAAAGATCTCGTACAGCGCAAACACCACTACGCCATCGTCGATGAGGTGGACTCCGTATTGATCGACGATGCCCGTACGCCGTTGATCATTTCGGGCCCCGTTCCCAAGGGCGACGACCAACTTTTCGAAGAGTATCGCCCCTCGATCGAACATCTGTATAACATGCAGAAGAACTTGGTCACTTCGCTGCTGTCCGAGTCGCGTCAGTTGATATCCGAGGGTAAGACCGAAGAGGGAGGTGTCAAGTTGTTCCGTGCCCACAAGGGTCTTCCCAAGTACAAACCGCTGATCAAGTTCCTGTCGGAGACGGGTGTCAAATCGCTGATGCAGAAGACCGAGAACACCTACATGCAGGACAACAACCGCCGCATGCCGGAGATCACGGATGATCTGTATTTTGTCATCGATGAGAAACTCAATTCGGTCGAACTGACCGACAAGGGTCACGAAGCCCTCTCGAAATACTTCAACGAGGACAAGTTCTTCGTACTTCCCGACATCGGTGCCGAAATCGCCGAGTTGGAAAAATCCGAACTTTCGGACGAGGAACGCGCCCAGAAACGCGATGCGGTGATCAACGACTATTCGATCAAATCGGAGCGTGTCCACACCGTCAATCAGTTGCTGAAGGCTTACGCCATGTTCGAGAAGGATGTCGAATATGTCGTGATGGACAACAAAGTGAAGATCGTCGATGAGCAGACGGGTCGTATCCTCGAAGGCCGCCGTTATTCGGACGGGCTGCATCAGGCCATCGAGGCCAAGGAGGGCGTGAAGGTCGAGGCTGCAACCCAGACGTTCGCCACCATCACCCTCCAGAACTACTTCCGTATGTACCACAAGTTGGGCGGTATGACCGGTACGGCAGAAACTGAGGCATCGGAGTTCTGGAACATCTACAAACTCGATGTGGTGGTCATCCCGACCAACCGTCCCGTATTGCGTGAGGACCGTCAGGACTTGGTTTACAAAACCAAGCGTGAAAAATACAACGCCGTCATCGAAGAGATCGTCCGCCTCGTAAAACAGGGTCGTCCCGTGCTGGTGGGTACGACTTCAGTCGAGATCTCCGAGTTGTTGAGCAAGATGTTGAAATTGCGCGGCATCCAGCACAACGTCCTAAACGCCAAGCAGCACCAGTTGGAGGCACAAATCGTTGCCGAGGCAGGTCGTGCAGGTCAGGTGACCATCGCCACCAATATGGCAGGTCGTGGTACCGACATTAAACTGACACCCGAAGTGAAAGCCGCCGGCGGTCTGGCCATCATCGGCACGGAGCGTCACGAAAGCCGTCGTGTCGATCGTCAGTTGCGCGGTCGTGCCGGTCGTCAGGGCGACCCCGGATCATCGCAGTTCTTCGTATCGTTCGAGGATGACCTGTTGCGTCTGTTCGGTTCGGGACGCATCGCCAAGATGATGGATCGTATGGGTCTTGAGGAAGGAGTTGCCATCCAAGCCGGAATGATGGGCAACGCCATCGAGCGCGCCCAGAAGAAGGTCGAAGAAAACAACTTCGGTATTCGTAAACGCCTGTTGGAGTACGATGACGTGATGAACTCGCAGCGTGAGGTAATCTACACGCGCCGTCGCCACGCCCTGTACGGCGAAGGTCTGGAAATCGACCTGAACAACATCATGTACGACTTCGCCACCAATTTCGTCGATGAGAACAGCAACGTCGAATATGCCGATTTCCGTGTCGAATTGATCCGTCAGGTCGCCATCGAACCTTCGTTTGACGAAGCCGCTTACAAGTCGGCCAAACCGGAGGAACTGACCGAGTGGATCGTCAAAGATTTGCAGGACACCTACAAACGTCACGCCAAGGCTGTCGCCGATCTGGTTCGTCCCGTCATGCAGAAGATCTACGAGGACAAGGCCGACAACATGGAGTCGAGCATCTACTTCCCGCTGACCGATGGTCACATGGGTTACAATGTTCCCGTACAACTCCAGAAATGCAAGGATACGGATGGTGGCGAGATCTATAAGGTATTCTCGAAAATCGTGATGTTCACGACCATCGATGATGCGTGGAGAGAGCATCTGCGTGATATGGACGACCTGCGTCAGAGCGTTCAAAACGCCACATACGAGCAGAAAGATCCGTTGTTGATCTATAAGTTCGAGTCGTTCGGTTTGTTCTCGAAAATGCTGATCAAAGTAAACCGCGAGGCTCTGGCCATTTTGAACAAGGCATACATTCCCGTTCAGCAACAGGATGCCGACGAGGTGAAACGCCGTCAGGAGGCACAGGCTCGCCAACGACAGATGGAAGCCGAAAAGATGCAGTTGTCGAGAATGCAGGCTGCCGCCAATGCAGGTCACGCCGAACGTCAGAAGACCATGCCGATCCACGTTGATAAGAAAATCGGCCGTAATGATCCCTGCCCCTGCGGATCGGGCAAGAAGTACAAGAACTGCTGCGGCAAGGGCTTGTAACCTCTACGCAATCAGATTTTACGGAGGGTATGAGCCATGGGTTCTGCCCTCTTTTTTAGAACAGATTAAGATGGGATATCAGGAAGAAAAACAACACCAACTGGATCTGCGCTACTTGAGAATGGCACGGATTTGGGCAGAAAATTCCTATTGTGTCCGTCGTAAGGTGGGCGCACTGATCGTCAAGGACAAGATGATCATCTCGGACGGCTACAACGGCACCCCCTCAGGCTTTGAGAATGTGTGTGAGGACGGCGAAGGACATACCAAAGCCTATGTGCTTCATGCCGAGGCCAACGCCATCACCAAGGTTGCCAAATCGGCCAACAACTGCGACGGCTCGACCCTCTACGTGACGGCATCGCCCTGCTTGGAGTGTTCGAAACTGATCATTCAGGCAGGTATCAGGCGCGTGGTCTATTACGAGGAATACCGCTCCGACGAGGGTCTGCAACTGCTGCGGAAGGTCGGCATCGAATGTGTGCAGTATTCCGATCTGTAACCATAAAAGAAGGAGTTTGACTTGCAGGTCAAACTCCTTCTTTATTAAAAAAATGCCGGCTTCTACTTATAGGTGGCACGAATGTGATTTAACTTCAAATTCAACTTCTCGCCCCGCTTGATTTCGGGCGATGTGATCCGAATCACACGCTCCTCGCCGGGCAACAAATCGAAGAAATTATCCGAATAACGCACCCCCTGAATCGGACACTCGACAAAGAGATTCTTTACCAATACGGGACTTGAAACCCGCACCTCACATTCACCGTTGCACACCCGCTGCGAGCAGGCGACTTCGACTTCGGGCAACTGCAAATTCTTGGTCTTGACGAAATAGTGGGTATCGACCACCTTCTCTCGTCCGTTCTCTGCAAGCGTCATCTTCAGGAAAGAGTTTTCGGGTTGCAATGCCCAATCCGCCAAATTCTCGACAAGGATTCGCTGCGATTTGTTCGCCTCGGCCTTGCAACGGATCTCCTTCTGCTTTAACAAACGACCCTCAAAATCCAAAAGTTCCAACTTCAAACTCAGATCCTCGGCATCCGTCAGTCGATCCGACAGAAGCCAGACCTCAAACGCTCCGTTCTCCTCCACAACACTGAACGTAAGGTCGCGGAATGCACGCCGCGCCTCATAATGCAATGCTTTCCAGTTGCCGTAATAGTCGATTCCCGACCACGACACCACCGGCCAACTGTCGTTCAACTGCCAGTAAAGCGTACCCATGCAGTAAGGCCTGTGACGGCGATGCGACTCGAAACCGCGACGCATGCCCTCGCCCTGCATCACCAGACCGACATAGACGAAATCCTCGAATTTCTCAGGCACGCGGTAATCGCGTGCCATATAGGTGCGGATCAGATCGTTCCCGATCGAACTCTTCTGATGTGCCGTCATGATCTCCGATTCCAAGGCATAAGCCTCTTCGGGTGCGAAGGTCGCAATGGTCTTCATTTCGGGAAAGGCTTGAAATCCAAATTCGCTCATAAAGCGCGGAATGTCCGTATCCAGACTCTCGAACGGCTTCTGACCATACCACACGCCCCAGTTGTGGCTGTCGCCCACCGTCCATGTGGCGGGTCGTCCCCAATTGGCGACCATCGGCGAAGTGTGCATGTAGAAACGCCCCTCGTCCCAACGCGCCACGGCATCGGGCAGGAGTTTGCAGAACAACGTGTCGTAGCCCCGCTTCATACCCTCGAAAATCTTCGCATCATATTTCCGATTCCAGCCCCAATATTTCAGTCCTTCGGCAATCTCGTTGTTACCGCACCACATGGCAAGCGAGGGATGGTTTCTGAGGCAGATCAGATTGTATCGCGCCTCATCCTCGACCTGTTTCAGGAACAACTCGTCGTGGGGATAGGTCGTGCAGGCAAACATGAAATCCTGCCAAATCAAAATACCGTATTCGTCAGCCAAATCGTAGAAGAGGTCGCTTTCGTAAGTACCGCCACCCCACACGCGGATCATATTCATCCCCGCCTCGCGCACATCCTCGAACAGACGGCGGTAACGCTCCTCACCAACTGACGGCAGCAGCGCATCCTGCGGGATGTAGTTCGCCCCCTTGGCAAACATCGGGATGCCGTTCACCTCGAAGTAAAACGACTCGCCCTCGTTGTTGCACTCCTGTACGACACGCAATGTGCGAAGACCGATTCGACGCTCCTCCTCGGCCACCACGCACCCTTTGTGACGCACCTCGACCTTCACCTCATACAACGTCTGATCACCCCATCCGTTGGGCATCCATCGCTTCGGATCGCGGATCGTCAGCGGGAGTTCCACCTCTCGATCAGCCTCTTCACAAGAGACGACCTCCTCACAATAAGCCACCCGTTTTCCTCCGAGCAAACAATCGACCCCGACCTCCAAATCCGAAGGTCGGCCGATCCGTTGCAGAGCGACACGGCACATCAACTGCGCCTCGCGGTCGTCCAACGACTTCTGCTGTACATAGACATCGCCGATTCGGGCGACATCGCCAAACTCCAACCACACGGGACGCCACACGCCCATCGTGACCATACGAATACCCCAATCCCAGCCGTAACTGTAAGGGGCTTTACGTGTGTAGATACTGAGTTTTCCGCGGCGGTGGTCATTGTCGGCGGGATAATCGAACCCGTCGGCCTCACGGCGCGGCATCATCTCGCGGATCGGCGAACGAAACTCGATCTGAAGGTCATTCCGCCCCTCTCGAAGCAGAGGACGCACCTCCACCTCCCGACCCACGAACATATTGTCGCTTCGCAGGATCAACTCCCCGTTTAACCGCACCTCGGCATAGGTATCCAAGCCCTCAAAATGCAGTCGTGCCGACTCGTGCGCCAAATCACGGCGCGTAATCTCAAATGATCGACGGTACGACCAGTCGCGATCCTCAACCCACTGCACCCGCTCCTCGTTCATTCCGTAGAACGGATCGGGCAACAACCCGTGACGGATCAGATCCTGTTGCACGGTACCCGGCACCACGGCCTCAAGCCATCGGTCGGAACCGCGCTCGGCAAACTGCCATTTACCTCCTAAATTCATCTTTTTCGGACTCGCGCCCGACACAACCGACACACACCACATCAGCGCAACGAGCAAAAAGGTTTTACGTAACATTATAATTTGATCAGATCTTTAAGTTTCACAATTTGGAAGGTCATGTGGGCGACACTGCTCTCGTAGAGGATGCCGACCGTCTCACGATCGACCATCGTAAGACAGGTGTAGCCCCAACCCTGATCTTCGTCCAACAGGATCTGATTCTCCTCGTTCCATGTCATTCCGCCGTCCAGACTTGCCTTGATCGTGATGTTGTAACGACCATTGGTCGTGGCGGGATTAGAGAACAGCAACAAATCACGACCCAACACGTTATCCTCGGCCTTCACGCGGATCAGACTGGCCATGCAGACGGGTTCGGGCAGAGCCTTGCGCGACGAGGGATGCTCCTGCCACGAAAGTCCGAAATCCGCAGTCGTGCTTACGGCACGGCTTCCGCCACGATTATCTCTCATGTTGAGCATCAACACGCCCGGCTCGATCTCCACCACCTGCGACTCGGTGGTGTTCGTGCGGGCGTAGTTGTGCAAGTGCCACGTTGCACCCGAATCACGGCTGTACATCACGCCTGCATTGGGAATGCGCTCTTTGTCGATGAACTGAATCGGGAAAACCAACGTACCGTCCTCCATCGAGATACCGCGACCGGGTCCCTGCAACAGAAAATACCACGAAGGATCCTTGACCTGCTCCGTGATGTTGATCGGCTTCGACCACGTTCGTCCGTCGTCGTCACTGCGCACCATCATCAGCTGTGCCGTTTCGTCGGGCATTATGCCCTGACCCGAATTGAACCATGCTCGCTGATTGCCGATACCCTGCACCCATGCAGCCACAATCCAGACCGTGCCATTCTTGCGATCGACCAGCACGGCAGGATCACCCACGCCGTTTTGTGCACGCGGAAGGCCGCCCTCTTCGCCGAACGACATCGGGATGCGCATCTTCTCCCACGAACGACCGCCGTTGGTACTGCGGCTCAGACCGATCTCGACATACTCCTGCAAATCGACGCTGTTGTTGTGGCGCACATCATATACGCCGAGCAACGTGCCTTTGTTCGAGGTCACCAGACCGGGAATGCGGAATGCCGCCACCTCGTCATCGCCTGCATGACGCACACCTATGGCCATACGGTGTTCGATCCCCTTCTCGGAGAACAACTCGAACTTCTTCTCGTGGCCGTCAATTACGATTGCCTCCAACGAAGCCGTAAATTGAGCCTCCAAACGGGTTTTCTTGCGCATCTGCACCGACACCCAGAAAAAATTCGTGCCGGGGAACAGACGCTGATCGGTCGTAAGGGTAACTTCACCCTCAGGACGACGTACGCAATCCTTCAGCGACGAATAGGACGGAATCGCCTCCAGCGTGCAATCGGGCGTGAACGAAGTCATATACTCCACGGGGCGCATGGCATTCTGCTCCTCGCTGCCGAGTTTTTTGTGACCGCCATAATAGAGTTTCACTTCGCCAATCGAAGCGACATCACCGCCCAACTTCAGACGGATCTGCTGCAAATGTTCCTCTCCAGAGGCTTCCATACGGATGTAAAACAACACATTGTCCTGACGCTCGATCAAAATCGGGATTTGCGTCTCCTTTACGCGCAGATCTTCGGCCGCCCCGGCTCGGAATACCAACGCAACCACAAACAGACATAAAAATGAAAAGTATTTTCCCATAATCGGTACAAAAAGGTTTATATTCGTAAATATCTGCCCAAAGGTACGAAATTCCGATGAATTACCACCCTTGCGGTATTCCTCGGAGAAGAATCTTCCCGGATAGAAATTGGAAAATCCGCCGAAAAACCATAAATTTCGGAAAATCAAAATCCACACACCATGAATCCGACCCGCATCACCCCCGACCGCATCCGAACCCTTCAAGCACGCGAAATCTTCGTATTCGGCAGTAACATCCGAGGGTTTCACATGGGCGGTGCCGCCTGCTATGCCCACGAACATTTCGGGGCGCGTTGGGGACAGGGGATCGGTCTTCAAGGATCCTCCTACGCCATCCCGACCATGCAGGGCGACGAGGAGACGATCCGTCCCTTTGTCGAGGAGTTCCTGCGTTTTGCCCTGCAACACCCCGAACTGAGATTCCTTGTCACGGAGATCGGATGCGGCATCGCAGGCTTCCGACCCGCACAAATCGCCCCGCTGTTTGCCGAAGCCGAGCGGATCCCCAATGTCTGCCTGCCCCAATCCTTCTGGAACGTACTGAACCTCTGATCAAAAGAAGATGACCCCATCGAAAGGTCGTCTTTTTTGTTTCACGCCCCGCAAAAAGTGCCTATCTTTGCCCCGATATGGGCACACGCAAAATCATACACATCGACATGGACGCCTTCTACGCCTCGGTCGAACAACGCGACAATCCCCGTCTGCGCGGCGTGCCGATTGCCGTGGGTCACGATTCGGGACGCGGGGTCGTCGCCACGGCCTCCTACGAGGCTCGCCGCTACGGCGTACACTCCGCCCTGCCGTCGGTCGTAGCCAAACGCCTGTGCCCCGAATTGGTATTTGTCAATCCGCGGTTTGAGGTCTATAAGGCCGTATCACATCAGATCCGCGACATCTTCCACGAATACACCCCGCTTGTCGAACCCCTATCGCTTGATGAGGCCTTCCTTGATGTATCGCACCATCCGTCGGCAACCCGCATCGCGCAGGAGATCAAACACCGCATCCTTTCGGAAACGGGACTGACGGCTTCGGCGGGCGTTTCCATAAATAAGATGCTCGCCAAAATCGCTTCGGACTATCAGAAACCCGACGGGTTGTTTGTCATCACGCCCGATGTGGTCGAGGATTTCGTGGCGCAACTTCCCGTCGAGAAATTTTTCGGGGTCGGGGAAGTGACCGCCGAACGCATGCATCGCCTCGGTATTCATACGGGTGCGGATCTGCGCCAATGGAGCGAAATCGACCTCATCCGCCAATTCGGCAAGGCAGGATCGCTCTATTACGGCTATGCCCGCGGGGAGGATCACCGCGAAGTGTCCCCCAACCGCATCCGCAAATCCTTGGGTGCGGAGTGTACGTTTCGGGACGATACGGACGACCGTTTGCGCCTGCTTGAGGAGTTGAAACGTGTGCGGGACGAGGTGTGGCAACGCATGCAACGCAACGATTTTACGGGAAAAACCGTCGTTTTGAAACTCAAATTCGACAATTTCCGCCAGATCACCCGCTCGAAAACCCTCTACGACCCCATCGACCGCCCCGAACTTCTGGAACAGGTTTCCGAGGAGTTGCTCCACTACATAAACCTGCGCAACCACAAGGTGCGCCTCATCGGACTGAGTGTCGGCAACACCGCCGATGCCTGCGGCGAATGGATCCAGCTGAAATTGGATTTCGATGCCGCATACGAAAAATAAAGACCGACACTTAGAAAGTGTCGGTCTTTCGGTTTATCTTGGGAAAATCCGCGCCGCGAATCCTCCGCCGGGTGCCATTCTTACGGTCAGTTTCCGGGAGGTAAGATTCTCCTCGACCCGTTTGTAATCCGTTGCCTTCCGATCGGCATTGACCCCGTCCCGGAAAATCTCGATCCGATAATCTCCCTCGGGCAGGAATCCGAGGTCGAGTTCTGTTTCGCGGGCCGTCCAATTGGTCATCGCACCGATGTACCACTCTTCGCCCGAGCGGCGTGCCACGGCAACATATTCGCCCACCTCGCCGTCCAACGCCACGGTCTCGTCCCATACGGTCGGAACGTGAGCGATGAATCGGGTCGATTCCTCCTCACGCATATAGTTCGACGGCGAATCGCACAGCATCGTCACGGGCGATTCAAACACCACATAGGCCGCCAACTGGTGGCAGCGCGTACCTTGGCTCATCGGCTCCTGCACGCAGGCATGATAGCCCCAATATGTGCCGTTGTTCATCGCGCCCTGCGTATAATCCATCGGACCCGCCAACATACGCACAAACGGGATCGTCACATCGTAAGCGACCATATCCAGATCACGACCCGCCCACTTCAACTGCTCCAGACCGTTCACACCCTCGTAATTGAGGATGTTGGGATAGGTACGCATCAAACCCGTCGGTTTATAGATGCCGTGCAGGTCGAGCAGCATGTGATGACGGGCGCATACCTCGGCAGCCTCACGCGTAAAACGCACCATGTCGGCATCGTCACGATCCAGAAAATCAATTTTGAATCCCCTGACGCCCATTTTTGCGTAGTGTTCCACCACCCGTTCCATATCGCGGTGGAATGCCCAGTAACCGGCCCAAAGAATGATCCCCACGTTACGCTCCGCAGCGTAATCGACCAACATTTCAAGGTCGATTTCGGGAACGACCTGCATCAGATCGGCTTTTTTGTTCACAGCCCAGCCTTCGTCCAAAATCACATATTCGAGGTTGTGGGTCGCAGCAAAGTCAATGTAATATTTATAGGTATCATTGTTCACTCCCGTGCGGAAATCGACACCCGTCAGATTCCAGTCGTTCCACCATTCCCAAGCCACCTTGCCGGGTTTGATCCACGAGATGTCGGTAATGCGCGACGGAGTGGCCAGTGTATAAACCAGATCGTTATCCACCAATTCGGCATCCCGCTCGGCCAAGGCAAACACACGCCACGGCAGACGGAAATCGCCATCGACCTTCGTCAAATAATCATGACGGCGCACCACCAACTGCTGCAATTCGTTGTAACCGCCCTGTCGGGTTTCGGCGGGAGCGGGAGCCTGCACGCCACAAAGCGACCGATCCTGACCACCCTTAAGATACAGACCCGGATAATCCGTCAGATCGGATTCCGTGATGACCATCTTGCCCTGATTGCCCAACTCGACCATCAACGGCAGGAAGATCAACCGATCACGATCGAGTTGCGACAGAGAATCGCGCGTGTAGGTATTCTCGAACGAATTGTAGAACTGAGTCTCCAAATCGCCCGTTTTCTTAACATAAGGCACACGCGCCACGTAATCCTCCGCAAAACGGATTTCGAGCGGTTCACGGTCAATTGTCACGGGCTTTTTGTGCTTCAGTTCAAAACGGTAAGCCACACCCGAATCATAAGCACGAAACACTACATCGAATCGCTCCCGAAAACTGAGTCTCAACTCGTTGTAGTAGTCTCGGATCTCGCTCTTCTTGTAGAAGGGTGAAGGAATGACGCAATCCTTCTTGTCGAATCGCGCCGAACGCAGACGGCTGTTCACGCCGAGCATCTTACCGCCGACCTCAAGGCTTAAAGGCGAAGGTTGCACGATATGGTGTCCGTTGAACGACACCCCGTAGAGGATCTGCTCCCCCGTTGTAATCCGAACTTCGATTTTGCCGTCGGGCGACAGAAGGCGATGCTCCTCGGCCAAGGCTCTTCCGCCCAGCGCAACCCACAGCAAAACAATCAGGAAAAATCTCTTTGTCATAATATATAGGTATTTGCGGGTAAAGATAATATAAATTTACGAAATACCGTATCATCTGCCACGGGCTGCACCCCGCACTCCGACAAAATCCGTATAGAATCCGTCAAAAAATGCACTCCCAGCACCCTGTAACGCCGAAAAACGTTAAAACAATAAGGATCAACAATTTACACAAAATTGGTGGTTTTGCGCAAAATTTTGTTCAAAAATTTCTAAAAAATCCATTGTTTAATGAGGTATATTTAAATTTATTTCCTATATTTACAAATAGAAAGAATTTAAAACAGGGTTGTTTTATAAATCTTGCTTCTTAAAATAGGACTAAATTTTAATATTTTGCATATTATGATCTAACCAAACTAAAACCTATTTCGTATGAAACACAAATCCTTCTTCGCGCTTTTGCTCAGTGCCGGAATGTTACTTTCGGCGAGTTGTTCGGATGATGACACCCAACCCTATCCCGAACCGAAACCCGAACCTAAACCCGAAATTCCGGTAGAAGATCCTTCGGATTTGAGCGCAAAAGGCAGTGCAAACTGCTACCTCGTAAACACGACCGGTTCCTACTCGTTCGATGCAACCGTGATGGGTAATGGAGTGGCAACCGATGGCGCAACCGTTCAGAAGATGGCTCCCGCAGCCGTTCAACTCCTCTGGCAGGATGCCGAGGGTCTGATCAGAAATCTGAGGCTCGAAGAAGGACGTGTGAAATTTGACGTGGAACAGAATCCGGGCAATGCTCTCGTGGCCGTCACCGACCAAGACGGCAAGACGCTTTGGAGTTGGCACATCTGGGTGACAAATTACAACCCCGACAAGGATTTCCGCAAATTCAACGGCGTAAACTGGATGGATCGCAACATCGGCGCAAAAAGTGCCGAGTGGGATGCCATGGGCACCTGCAAGGGCATGGTATATCAGTGGGGACGTAAAGATCCGTTCCCCGCACATGCCGAATGGATGGATATGGGTACACCCGTTCTTTATGATGCCGACGGTGCATTGTGCGACCCGCTCAAGACCGAAGTCGTCAGCGTCGATAACAACCTCGCAAATGCCATCGCCAACCCCACCACCTTCTACGGCGGCATCCGCAACGGCGAAGGCATGGGTCCGTACGACTGGTACACGACCAACGACTATTCGAAACAGAACAACAAACTGTGGAGCAAGACCGAAGCAGGCGAAAAAACAATGTTCGACCCGTGTCCTCCGGGATGGAAAGTCCCCTCTCCAAAACATTTCAAAGGATTGAACAACAATTCGTTCCCCGACATGGCCGGCGAAGAGAACCGCGGTCGCATCCATGACATCATCGGGTTCTTCCCTTACACGGGTCAGCGTGGTTTTGAAGGCGGCCAGTGGGTCAATGTAGGCGGTGTGGGCGACTATTGGAGTGCACAACCCTCGACCAAGCAGACCGATATGGCTCATGCCCTGCATTTCCTGCCCGCTCTGGCCAATACCCGCGGACAATCCTATCGCGCCAGCGGCTTCCCCGTACGTTGCGTATCCGAAAAGGAAGAAGCCGCACCCGATGATCCCAACCGGTTCGACGAAGTCCTCAACACCCCCATTCTGGTCGAAGGTTCTTACATCAAAGGAAACGGCGTGGACGGTTCGGCCAACTACTACATCGGTTTCTCCGACGTGGAGGTCAAATTCGACGAACAGACACAAATGATGGTTCCCGCACAACCCGGTCACATCGTGTTCTTCGACCTCTACGGCGATCCGAGCGAAGACAGCGAAAATGCCATCATTCCCGATGGCGTTTACGAATTTAGCGACATGGCTCAGAAAGGCAACGCCTTCTCGAACTTCACATGGATTCGCGAGGCCAACGAAGAACTGGTCGTGGATCACAAGATGTTCACAAGCGGCAAAATAACCGTAGCCCGCCAGAATAAGGAATACTCCGTTACGGGTGATTTCATCACAACGGACGGTCTGCACGTACAGATCAACTACAAGGGTGAGATCAATTTGATCAACCGAGGCAAGGAAGACGTACAGACGGTCATCATCAATCCCGTAAATGCCACATTCGACAGCGTGGATGTAATCTACGAACATTCGGACAAAGGCTCGGAGAATCCCTACGACCGCTTCTCGATCAACCTCTGGGACGGAGAACTCACGTCCGACGGACAAAATATGGCCGACGGCTATGTCGTACACCTCGACCTGATTGCCGAACAACTCTCGAACAAGGGTGATGTACGACTCAAACCGGGTATCTATACCGTGAATAACTCTCAGGACTTCATTCCGGGGACACTGATGCCGGGTGCCGTTTACAACCTGATCGGCGTACCTCTCTATGTCGGCAGTTACTGCATCGAGGCGCGTCCCCAAAACCGCGCTCTGCTCTACGGCTTTGCCGTCAAAGGTACGGTCGAAGTAAAACACGAAGGTTCACAGTATGAATTTATCGTGGACTTCACAACGCCCGAACAGGTTCCCGTCAAGGGCATATTCAAGATGAACGACATCAACATCGTGGACAACTCGCCCGAAGTTCCCGACGGCGACTGGAACAGCATCCTGCATGAGGACAAACAGATCCTGATGAGCGAAACGGACGACATCTATGCCCATGGCTACAACTACGGCTCGGCATACCACGCAGGCACCAGTCACTTCGAGTTGTTCATCCACAACCATACCACCAACGAATCATCGTACCTCGTATTCATGGCTCCCGAAGGAGCCAAGACACCCGTCGGCAAATACACGGCAGCCAAAGATCCCGCCAATCCCCAACCCGGCGAATATGTTCCCGGCTATAAGGATCTCTCGGTATTTGCCGGAACGTGGAGTTACGTGCTGTGGGAAGGCAGCGAAGAGGTCGGCGGTGCTCCCGGCATCGAGGGTGATCTCGTGATCACGGAAGGTGGTGAAGCAGGGCAATACCACTTCGAGTTCGCCCTCAAGGACGATGCAACACCCTGCCACACGGTATCGGCATCGTGGACGGTTCCCGTCAATATCGCTTTCTATTAGCAGATCAGAAAGCAGGATCAAACCTTGAGAGATTTGATCCTGCTTTTTTTTGAGAGATAACGCACCGATATTCGGGGATTATGGTTATATTTGTTCTCATAAAATTCAACAGTCAAAGATCATGAACGACAAAATTCAAACCGCATATTTCGCAGGAGGATGCTTCTGGGGAATGGAATATATGTTTTCGAAACAGGATGGTGTACTGAATGTCACCACAGGATTCATGGGCGGCAGGGTCGATAACCCGACCTACGAAGAGGTCTATAAAGACACAACGGGACACGCCGAGACTGTCCGCGTGGAGTACGACTCGACGCAGATCTCCTACGAGCGTCTCGCCCGACTTTTCTTCGAAATCCACGACCCGACCCAGACCGACGGACAAGGTCCCGACCTCGGTACACGCTATCGTTCGGAGATTTTCTATACGTCGGACGAGCAACTTCGTACCGCCGAGCAACTCATCGCCCTGTTGCGCGAAAAAGGATACGATGTCGTAACGCGCCTTACTCCCGCAAGCACGTTCTATTCGGCCGAGAAGTATCATCAGCACTACTACGAACGCACGGGCGGCGAACCCTACTGCCATGTTTATACCAAGCGGTTCTAACCCGTTCCCGAACTCCTTACGAGGGTCGCAAAGCAAAAACTTTGCGACCCTTTTTCTTTTATCCCGAAAAAATACTACCTTTATAAGCGAAAAACAACGCAAACCTATGAATACCATACGAACCCTTTCGGGATTATCCCCCCGAAAGTTCGACTCCATGATTGACGGCCGCGCAACCCGTCTTTATATCCTGCACAATGCGTCCGGCAGCGAGGTGTGCCTGACCAACTACGGTGCAAAGATCGTCTCGCTGATGGTTCCCGACCGCGACGGCAAACTTACCGACGTGGTGTTGGGACATAACTCCATCGAGGAATATCTGTCGTCGGAAGAGCCCTATTTCGGTGCCATTTGCGGACGCTATGCCAACCGCATCGCCCGAGGACACTTCACGTTGGACGGCACGAACTACTCGCTTGCCATCAACAACGGACCCAACTCGCTGCATGGCGGCGTGAAGGGATTCAATGCCATGGTGTGGAATGCTACGCAAAAGGATGAGCAGACCCTTGAACTGATCTACACGTCGCGCGACGGCGAAGAGGGCTACCCCGGAACGCTTCATGTCACGGTAACATACCACCTCACGGACGACAACGCGGTCGAGATCTCCTACCTTGCCACAACCGACAACCCCACGGTGCTGAACCTCACGAATCATTCCTATTTCAATCTTTCGGGTGCGGGTGATCCCTACATCGGCGACCACCTCTTGGAGATCAACGCCGACTGTTACCTCCCGACCGACGAAACGGCGATTCCCTACGGAGAGAAAGTCCCCGTCGAGGAAACTCCGATGGATTTCCGCACGCCCCACACGGTCGGCGAGCGTATCAACGACGATTTCGAGCAACTCCACATCGGTCGCGGTTACGACCATACCTATATTTTAAACAAGCAGAGCGAAGAGTTGTCGTTCTGCGCCCGTTGCTCGTCACCCAAGACAGGCATCCGTATGGAGTGTTTCACCACCCAACCCGGAGTGCAACTCTACACGGGCAATTGGATGACGGGTAATTTCGAAGGGAAACTCGGTCGCCGATACCCGATGCGTGCGGCTCTGTGTCTCGAAACACAGCACTTCCCCGATTCGCCCAACCGCCCCGAATACCCCTCGGTCGTACTCCGTCCCGGAGAGGTGTTCCGCCACAAGACCTGCTACAAATTCAGTCACGAATAAACTACAATCACAATGGAACAGAAAATCAACGCAAAATTCGAAGCATTATATCACACCCGCGGCAGTGTTTACGCCTCGCCCGGCCGTATCAACCTGATCGGCGAGCATACCGACTATAACGGCGGTTTCGTTTTCCCCGGTGCGGTCGATAAAGGCATCATCGCCGAGATCCGACCCAACGGCACCGACCGCGTACGCGCCCACGCCCTCGATCTGGATGAAAGTACGGAATTTGGTCTTCGCGAGGAAGATGCCCCGAAGGAGAGTTGGGCCCGCTACATCTTCGGCGTGTGTCGCGAGATTATCAAACGCGGCGGCAAGATCGGCGGTTTTGATACCGTATTTGCCGGTAATGTACCTCTGGGTGCCGGAATGTCGTCATCGGCAGCCCTCGAATCAACCTTCGCCTTCGCGCTGAACGACCTTTGGAAACTTGACATCGACAAATTTGAGTTGGCAAAGATCGGACAGGCCACCGAGCACAACTATTGCGGTGTAATGTGCGGCATCATGGATCAGTTCGCCTCCGTATTCGGCAAGGCGGGCAGTCTGATCCGTCTGGACTGTCGTTCGATGGAGTACAAATATTTCCCGTTCAACCCCAAAGGCTACAAATTGGTTCTGCTGGATTCGGTCGTAAAGCACGAACTCGCCTCGTCGGCCTACAACAAACGTCGCGAATCGTGCGAAAGAGTCGTCAAAGCCATCCGTAAGCATCACGCCGAGATCGAATTTCTGCGCGATGCCTCGATGGAAATGCTCCGCGAAGTGAAAGACGAAGTATCGGCAGAGGATTACATGCGTGCCGAATACGTCATCGGCGAGGTACAACGTGTGCTGGATGTCTGCGAGGCGTTGGAACGTGGCGATTACGAAACCGTCGGCGAAAAAATGTACGAGACTCACCACGGCATGAGCAAACTCTACGAGGTAAGTTGCGAGGAATTGGATTTCCTGAACGACATTGCCCGCAAATGCGGTGTTACGGGTTCGCGCGTCATGGGCGGCGGATTCGGAGGTTGCACGATCAACCTCGTCAAGGATGAACGCTACGACAACTTCGTCAAAACGGCATTTGAAGAATACAAGGCTCGTTTCGGTCACGAACCACGCCTTTACAATGTGGTGATCAGCGACGGTTCGCGCAAATTACACGACTAAGTCTCAAGATCTGCATCAATCCAAAGAGGAAAGTCCCCGAATTGGGGGACTTTCCTCTTTTTCTTTTTTCGCAAGAAAACTTTCATACCTATATTCAGTACAGACAATGTGGTCTTTTCCCATCTTGGGAAATCCTTCTTTTCCCCGCCCGAAATTCCTTTCTTCCCAAAATTCGGATTGCGAAGTCCTCTTCCCGACAAATAAGACAAAGCGACAATATTATAAAACCTTATGAAAAACGAGCGTTCCCGGAGTGGAAAAAAACGACAATAAGGCTCTCTTTTCGGACTTTATTTGTCAAATAAAAAAGGCATATTTGTTTTGTCGGATTGAGAGACTAAAAAAGACAAGATATGATTAAACATTTTCCAATTCTTCTGCTCCTGTCAATACTCGTCGAGGGGTGCGACTACATCGAGTATCATCCCTACGATCTGGACATCGCCGGTGAGGAAAACATTCATGCCAAAAACATTCCCCTGATTGAAGAGCGGTGCGAAGGGCGCGAAACGATCCGTTTTGCAATGATCAGTGACACACAACGCCACTACGACGAAACCGAAGCGGCGATTGCCTCGATCAACAGCCGCGACGACATCGACTTTGTGATCAACGGCGGCGATGTGTCGGACTTCGGTCTGAAACGCGAATTTACGTGGATGCGCGACATCATGAACAAACTCACAGTCCCCTATGTGTGCCTTTTAGGCAACCACGACTGCCAAGGCACGGGCGAAGAGGTCTTCAAGCGGGTATTCGGCCCCGAAAATTTCGCATTTGTTACGGGAAACATCCGTTTCATCTGTCTGAACACCAATGCCATGGAGTATGACTATTCGCGTCCGGTTCCCGATTTCCGGTTCATCGACGACCAACTGAGAAACACTCCCGAAGAGGCCACTCGCACGATCTTTGCGATGCATGTGCGTCCCGGAGAATTTCAATTCAACAACAACGTGGCAAAGTTTTTTGAATATTGCGTTCAACAATTTCCCGATCCGATCTTCTGCATCTTCGGTCACGAACACCACTGGATCGCCGAAGATCTGTTCCAAGACGGACTGATGTACTACGGATGCCCCTCCATCGAAAAACGCAACTATTTGGTATTCACCGTAACTCCTGAAAATTACAGCTATGAGATGGTGGATTTTTAATTTGATGCTTGCGTGCACACTCTGCACCGCCGTTTCCGCGTCGGCCGACAATGACCGCCCACGACACTTCTTGAAGAGTATCCCGACCACTCTGTCCGCCGCCTCGCACCCCACGAACGATTCGCTCACACCGTTTAAAAAGCAACACCGACCGCTCGACCGCCGTCACCACCGCCAACGCGAAGGTTGGGAGCGCATCATCCCGACCCATGTCAAATGGCAATACGCCGGCGGTATGGGTTACATGTCGTTCGGCTGCGGTTGGGACTACGGCAAGAAATGCCGTTGGGAAACCGACCTCTTCATCGGCTTCCTGCCCAAAAGCAAATCCGACAAATTCTACCTTACCTCGACTCTCAAACAGAACTACATCCCGTGGAATATTGCGATCACCGACCGCTTCTCGATCGACCCGTTCTACTGCGGCCTGTACATCAACACGATTTTCGGCCGTCAGTTCTGGGTCAAGCAACCCGACCGATTCCCCAAGAAATACTACACGTTTTCGACCAAGTTGCACACTTATATATTCATCGGTCAGCGATTTACGGTAAACACGAACCTACGCAACGATTCGCGCATGAAGGGTGTCACGTTCTTCTACGAATTGAGCACGTGCGACTTGTACCTGCTCAGTTCGATCAGCAACAAGTACCTCACCATGAAGGACATACTCGGTTTTTCGTTCGGCATAAAACTTCAACTTTTTTAAACGGGAAGTTGTCTTCATAAATTTAAGGGAGGGAGAGATTCCGCTTGGCGGAGTCTCCCTTTTTTGTGGTCACAAGTCCGATTTTGTCAGTCGCGGGTGACAAAGTGGCAGAAAAAAGGCCTTGGCACACCCTTTGATCAATATAGAATCCGAAAACGAAAAAATTCAACAATAAAACATAAACCATGAAAAACGGAAAAATCGGGGTTACTACGGAAAACATCTTCCCCGTCATTAAAAAATTCCTTTATTCAGATCACGAAATATTCCTGCGCGAACTCGTTTCCAATGCCGTCGATGCCACCCAGAAACTCAAGACGCTTTCGTCGAAGGGCGAAATGAAGGGTGAGTTGGGCGACTTGAAGGTTATGATCGAGGCCGACAAGGAGAAAAAAACGCTCACCGTCACCGATCGCGGTATCGGCATGACTGCCGAGGAGGTCGATAAATACATCAACCAGATTGCCTTTTCGGGTGCTGAAGAGTTCATGTCCAAATATAAGGATCAGGCCATCATCGGTCACTTCGGACTGGGCTTCTACTCTTCCTTCATGGTCTCGGACAAGGTGGAGATTGTCACCCGTTCGTATAAGGAAGGTGCCAAAACGGTACATTGGAGTTGCACGGGTACGCCCGAATTTGAAATGGAGGAGACCGACGAGCAACACGATCGCGGTACGAGCATCATCCTCCACCTGTCGGACGACATGATCGAGTACGGCGAGCAATCCAAGATCGAGGGGCTGTTGCGTAAATACTGCCGATTCCTGCCGATTCCGATCGTATTCGGTAAGGTCAAGGAGTGGAAAGACGGCAAATATGTCAATACCGACAAGGACAACGTCATCAACAACATAGCCCCGCTGTGGACAGAGAAACCGACCGAGATCACCGAAGAGCAATACAAGAATTTCTATCGCGAACTCTATCCCGTCAGCGAAGAGCCGCTGTTCTCGATTCACCTGAACATAGACTACCCGTTCCATCTGACCGGTATTCTCTACTTCCCGAAAATCCGCAACAACTTCGAGATCCAGAAAAACAAGATCCAACTCTATTGCAATCAAGTCTATGTCACCGATCAGGTCGAGGGCATCGTTCCCGAATATCTGACTCTGCTGCACGGTGTGATCGACTCGCCCGACATTCCGTTGAACGTATCGCGCAGTTACCTGCAAAGCGATCAGAACGTAAAGAAGATCTCAAGTTATATTACCCGCAAGGTCGCCGACCGACTCAACGAGTTGTTCTCCACGATGCGTAAGGACTACGAATCGAAATGGGACGATCTGAAGATCTTCATCCAGTACGGCATCCTCACCGATGAGAAATTTGCCGAGAAAGCACCGAAGTTCATGCTCTGGAAGAACGTCGAGAACAAATACTACACGGCCGACGAATACACCGAACTCGTAAAGGAGAATCAGACCGACAAGAACAAGAACCTCATCTTCCTCTATGTGGATGATCCCGTCGAGAAGAACTCCTTCCTGCAAGCCGCCAAGGACAAGGGTTACGATGTGCTGATACTCAACGGACAGTTGGACAGCCACTACATCAACTGGTACGAGTCGAAGAACACCAACGTGCGCTTCGTACGTATCGACAGCGATGTGATCGACAATCTGATTCAGAAGGAGAACAAGATCGCCCTTTCGCTTTCGAGCGAACAGCAGGAGATCCTGCGTCCCGTATTCGAGAGCCAGATGCCGAAGGACGAAAAGATCCAATACTCGATCGCCTTCGAAGCCATGACACCCGAAGAGGCTCCCGTGGTCATCACGCAAAACGAGTTCATGCGCCGTATGAAGGAGATGGCACAGGTCGGCGGTGGCGGCATGAGCCAGTTCTACGGCCAGATGCCCGATAACTTCACGATTGCCGTGAACGGCAACCACCCGATCGTTGCCCGCATTCTGACCGATGCCGAAGCCGAGTATGGCGACAAACTCAAGTCGATCAACAAACGCATCAACGCCGCCGTGGCCGAGGAGCAGCGTTTCGAGGAGGTTGTCAAGGACAAGAAGGAGGCAGACTTCACACCTGAGGAGAAGACCATGCGTGAGGATCTGTCGAAGAAGGTCGTCACGTTGCGCGACGAGCGTAGCGAACACCTGCGCGAGATCGGTAAGAAGAACCGCCTCGTAAAGCAGATCATCGACCTCGCCCTGTTGTCGAACGGCCTGCTGAAGGGCAAGAACCTTTCGGATTTCATCGAGCGTTCGATTTCTCTGATCGAGAAATAAAAACACATATTAAGGTTTTAAGTAAAGCGGTGGTTTTCCTTTTCGGGAAGCCACCGCTTTCATATTATCCCTACAAAAAAAGCGTCCCAAAATTGGAACGCTTTTTTAATTTCGCAGAAGCCGTTTACTCTTCGATCGACATACCCGATTCGACGGCCTGCTTTTGGAACAGGTCAAGAAACCATTCGGGGCAACGGCACGGACGGCGCGTGTCGCTGTGGATGAATCCGAGTTGGGTCATGCCCGTATTGATCAATTCACCCTTCTCGTTATAGATTTCGTAGAAGAAATTGATACGCGCCTTCGGGATCTCCTTCAGAATGATGCGCACCGTAAGTTCCTCGTCATAATAGGCGGGTTTGCGGTATTTGGACTGCACCTCCAAAATCGGCATCATGATACCCCGCTTCTCGACTTCGGCAAACGACATACCCAAGGCACGCATCCACTCGCTGCGGGCGGCCTCGTAGTAGCAAATGTAATTCGAATGGTGGCAGATCGCCATCTGATCGGTGTGTTTGTACCACACACGGATCTTACAATCGTGACTGATCATATCTTGGTTTTATTTTAACATCAGCGGATGTCCCAGCAGTTCCTCGGCCTCCTTCACACGCCCTTCGGCCACCAGATTGCGGATCACGGTCGAACTGACCCTCACGCCGTCAATCTCACACGCCTCGACACGCACCACCTTCAACCCCTCGATATGCAGATCGCGGCAGTCCAGACGGTCGTGACCGAAACGGTGGTTATACCCCGCCACCAGACACTCGGCACCGAGTTTGCCGATCAGATACTGCGACACGAACTCTTCGCCACTCAGTACGCTGAATCGCTCGTCAAACGGAATGACGATCAGATTATCGACTCCCGACGCCTCCAACAAGGCGGCCTTTTGTTCCAAGTCGGTCAGAATGACCAATCCCTCGGCGCGGTGGAGCGTGATGCGCGGATGGGGATCAAAGGTGAGGACAATACTCTCCCCGCCCAGTTTTTTTGCTTCTTCGTTCAGTTTTTTAATTAAGGTCAGATGCCCCCGATGCACTCCGTCATACGAACCGACCGTAACGGCGGCGTGGCGGAACTCGGGCAAGGCGTCAAACCCATGAAATATGCGTATCGCCATAAAAGTGATCAAGAATTATTCGAGTCGCTCTCCTTGACGAAGTAAGCGACCTTCTCCAACAGAGTCGTAATATCGTAATTTTCGACGATGATACCCTGCGGAAAGTTCAACGGGGTCGAGGTGAAATTCAACACCCCGCGAATGCCGGCATTGATAATCGGCACGACCAGATCCAGAGCCACGTTCGTCGGCGACGATACCACCACAATCGAGATGTCGCGCTCCTCGACGGCCTTCTCGAACTGATCCATGTGGAAGCACGGGATGCCGTCAATTTCGTGGCCGACTTTCTGCGGATCGACATCAAATGCAGTCGTGATGCGCAGTTTCAAGCCCTTGCTGTTAAAATATTTGGTGATGGCCTGACCGAGGTGTCCCATACCGAGTACCGCAACATTCATAGGTGTGGGACTGTCCAGAATATTGCTGATGTAGTTGATGAGCACCTGCACATCATAACCTTTTTTCGTATCGCTCGAAAAGCCGATGAGCATCAGATCACGACGCACCTGCACGGCCGTAATGCCGTGAATACCGGCCAGCACATGCGAAAAGATGTGCGAAATGCCCTGTTTGTGACAAGCCAGCAGCGTACGGCGGTATTCGCTCAGACGCTCGACGGTCTTTTCGGGAATTGCATTGGTCAAAGCAGCCATTTTCTATTGAATCGTTACCGTGAAATCGTGATTGTAATTTACGCGGGTCCAATTGTAGTTCGCATGTTTCGAACTATGCTCGCCCTGCTTGAAAATATAGGTACTGCGCAGCGGCGTGTAGCGTTTCCCGGCCATGTCGTACTCGATGTCGTTGTACATACCCAGCACAAAGATCATCGCGGCATCGAATCCGCGATAGGAATAGAGCGTGGGCAGTGTGCCGAACGACTTCATGTAGGCCTTGTCGAAGTTGATGATCGCCTCGTTGTCGCGCTTGGCGTGATAAGTCGAGACGAACGTCGTATTGTTCTTGAACCACGTCGTGCGGTCCATGTTGTTGAATCGGTTCCAACGGGCATTACCCAGCACCTTGTAGGGCGGAATCTGGAATCCGCGTGCCGTCAGGTTGGCATAAGCCGACGTGAGCGATGCCATGATGCGATCGACCTCCACCTCGTCGGACGACATGACGATGAACACGTTGTCGCTCTGGTTGTGGATCAGCGAACCGATGCTCGAATCGTCATCGCGCGAATATTTGTAGCGGAATGTCTTGTAGGGATATTCGCCCAAGAGGTTCAGCATCTCGCGTTCGAACTCCTTGTCGGTTTTGTCCGTATAGATCAGCGTGACCGACTTGTCGCGGTCGAGCATGTCACGCACCTTGTCGTATTTGGCATCCTCGACGGGAGCCATCTGGAACAGCACGTCACTGTCGGTCTGCATGTGTGCCAGAGGCGACACCACCGGCACGGCATGCTCTTCGGCATAGCGGATGACGGGATAGAGACCCGACTCATATACCGGGCCGATGATCAGTTGCGTATCCTCGAAACTCTTCGACGAAAGGATCTCCTCGATCTGCTTCGGATCGCGGTCGGTATTGTAGAGGGTCACATCGACCGAATAGCCGTGATTGACCTTCACACTGTCCAAACCCAGCAGGAATCCCTGATAGAGTTCCAGATAATTGCTGTTGGTCTTGCCCTCGACCGAGATGGGCAGCAGAAGTGCCACCTTCAGAGTCTCCTCCGCGCCGAGAGCACGGAAATCGACCTGCGGCACAGTCTCCTGATGGCGCAGCGAATCCCGATCCTTGGCGGGAACGACCACTTCGCCCTCCCCGTTCTTCTCGCCAGCAATACGCAACATGGCACCCGCCTTGAGGTTTTCGGGCAACAGGTTGTCGTTCATCGCACTGAGTTCCTGTTCCGAAATACCGTACTGATGCGAAATCGAATAGAATGTCTCTCCCTTCTTCACCAAATGGTAGTAAACCGAATCGTCCTTCACATCGTTGAGTTGTTCGTGATAACGCTTCCAGTCGGCATCAGAATCGGCTTCGGACTCCGTGCCGATCTTCTTCTTTCGGACAAGGATCTGCTGGTCAAGTTTCAGACGAATCGGATCCAGATCGGGATTATCCTTCATCAGTGTGGGAATCGGGATCTCGTAGTGACGCGAAATGGCGTAGAGCGTCTCGCCCGCCTTGACGATGTGGGTCGTGAAGGTCTTGCGGATCTTCTTGCGCGAGAGTTTCTCCTTGCGGCTCTCCACCACGGGAATCTTCACCGTCTCCTTGAGTTTGAGACCCGATGCAGCCACCGCGGGATTGTGTTTGAGGATCATCTGCTGATCCACGCCGTATAATTTGCCCAACGAATAGAGCGTTTCACCCTTCTCGACCGAGTGAATGTAGTACTTTGTGCCATTGATATAGACAATCGTCTGCGACTTTTCCTGTGCAAACGAGAAAAGCACCCAGACGATCGTCAAAAGTACTGTAAGAGAGAATTTTCTCATCTTTTGGTTTTATTTTTTCAGTTTACCTCTCATTCTGATCTCCGTGATCACCTTCTTGGTATAGAGCGGGAAATCGCCCTCCATCATCCACGAGTAGTAACTCGGCTCGCGTTCGAAGATTTCGGCAACCGGCTTGCCGCGGTACTTGCCGAATCCGAACACCTCGACACCCTTGTCGTCATAGACGATACGGCCGGCATAATCGACCGTTTCGCCACGTGCCGAATACTCGGCCAACGCATCGACATCGTTCTCCAGATCGGGATAGCGATCCAACTGCGCCTTGAGCACTTCATAAGTGGCACGGGTATCGGCCTCGGCGGCATGGGCATCCGTCAGATCCTTGTCGCAATAGAAACGATAGGCGGCCACCAGCGTACGCTGTTCCTTCTTGTGGAAGATATTCTGCACATCGACAAATTTGCGACGTTTCAGATCGACATCCAACCCCGCGCGCATAAACTCCTCGACCAGAACCGGAAGATCGAAGCGGTTGGAATTGAACCCTCCGAAATCGCATCCCCGGATGAATTGTTCCAACGACTTGGCCACCTGCCTGAAAGTCGGGCAGTCCTTCACATCCTCGTCAGTGATGCCGTGTACGGCGGTCGCTTCCTCCGGGATGTGCATTTCGGGATTCAAACGGCGTGTTTTGGTGATTTCCTCTCCGTCAGGCATGACCTTGATCATCGAAATCTCGACAATACGATCTTTCGACGTATCGACACCGGTCGTCTCCAAATCGAAGAAGATGATCGGCCGTTTGAGATTAAGTCTCATCATTTAAGAATTAAGCATTCAACATCATCGGCGAAAGCAGCATCAGCGTCGAACTGGTCTGCTTGTCGTCATAAACGGGTTTGAACACACCCGCACGGGTCGAGTCGGCCAATTCGATCAACACCGTCGGAGTCTCAATGTTCGAGAGAATCTCCACCAGAAAGGTCGATTTGAAACCGATGGCCATCTCCTGCCCGTCATAACTGCACGAAATCGTTTCGTTGGCCGATACCGAAAAATCCAGATCCTGAGCCGTCAGATCAATGTGGTTATCCATGATGTGCATACGGATCAGGTTCGTGGCGGGATTCGAGCAGACAGCCACACGGCGGATGCCGTTGAGCAGTTCGATACGATCCACCAGCACGCGATTAGGGTTGTTGGTCGGGATTACGGCATTGTAATTGGGATAGTTGCCCTCGATCAGACGGCACACCAACGTATGGTTCTTGAGTTTGAAGACCGCATTCTTGGCGTCGAATGCGACCTCGATCTCTTCATCTTCCTTCAGAAGCACCGTCTTCAGCAGATTGGCGGGTTTCTTGGGCAGGATGAACGAAGCCTCAACACTCGTCTCGGCTTCGGTTTCGTGACGCACGAGTTTGTGGGCATCAGTACCGACAAACGTGATCTTGTTGTTGCCGAAGTTGATATAGATACCGTTCATCACGGGACGCAGTTCGTCGTCTGCCGTGGCAAAAACGGTCTTGTTCACGCCATTGATCAGCGTATCGACATCCATCTTGAGTTCCTTGCGTTCGGGATTCAATTCGGGAACGGCAGGATAACTTACGGCACTTGCGCCAGGAATCGACAGCGTACCGCTCTTCCAGTTGATGCGGATCTCCCAGTTCTTGTCGTTCACGTCGATCTCAAGCGGAAGTTCGGGGAACTCCTTCAGAGAATCAAGCATCAGTTTGGCAGGAGCGGCAATCGTACCCTCACGCTCGACCGAATCGACCGTAAGCGAACCGACCAGAGTCGTTTCGAGGTCGGAAGTAGTCACTTTCAGCGTATTGCCGCAAAGTTCCATCAAGAAATAATCCAAAATGGGCAGCGTATTTTTATTGCTGATCACTTTGCCGGTGGTGGAAAGCAGCGAGAGCAACGCTGAACTTGATACGGAAAACTTCATAGTTTTAATATTTTTTACGTTCTTAATTTACAATACGGCGAGTTTATCGAGTGCCATCTCGACCATTTTACGGACAAACGGTTTGTAGTCGGTGCAGGCATCCAGCGCGACACGCTGTGCGATGATCGTGCAGATCGTGGCGGCGCGATGCCCCATCAGAGCGGCCATACCCTGCAATGCCGAACTCTCCATCTCGAAATTGGTGATGCGACGGCCTTTGTAGCGGAACGACTCGACCTTCTCGTTCAGATGAAGATCCTGCGGCTGAAGGCGCACCCAACGACCCTGCGGAGCGTAGAAACCCGGAGCGGCCACCGTAATACCCTCCACGACCGAATCGCGGAAATGCTCCCAAAGCGTATTGTCGGCATTGATGAAGTAGGGTTTCGGCAGCAATTCGTTCCAGCCCGTATGTTCCATGAAAGCCTTCTCGATCTCCAAATCGCACACCTCGTTACGACCGGCGTAGTAGTTCAACAGGCCGTCGAAACCGACCGACGTGCGGGCAAATACGAAATCCCCCACCTTGATGTCGGGCTGCAGGGCACCCGAAGTACCCAAGCGAACCAGCGTCAGGCGGCGTTTCTCGTCTTTGACCTGACGGGTCTCGAAGTCGATATTGGCCAGCGCATCGAGTTCCGTCACGGAAATATCAATATTACCGATACCGATACCCGTCGAGAGTACCGTCATGCGACGACCCTTGTACGTACCGGTCACCGTATTAAACTCGCGGTTGGAAACATTACACTCAATATGATCAAAAAACGAGGATACCATAGCCACACGGCCGGGATCTCCCACCAGAATAACGGTGTCTGCAAGTTGTTCGGGACGAAGATGCAAATGGAAAATTGACCCGTCCTCATTGATAATCAATTCAGAAGCTGGAATCGTTCTCATAATTTTACCTTTTTATATTTTTATAATTGGCATAAAAGTAATATATTTACCTCGAATTTCAAAATTCTAAAGAAGATCTATTTCACTTGACAACTCAAATTTAAATTATATGACCCTTATCAAATCCATTTCGGGCATCCGAGGCACGATCGGAGGTCTGACGGGTGACAACCTCACCCCGCTTGACATCGTAAAATTCACCACCGCATACACCCGTCTGATCGCCAGCCGCAATCAGAATCGTCAGCTGACCATCGTCGTAGGACGCGACGCCCGCATTTCGGGAGAAATGGTTTCCAATCTTGTTGAAGGCACCCTGTTGGCTTGCGGTGCAAACGTCATCAATGTAGGTCTCTGCACCACGCCGGGCACCGAAATGGCGGTAATTACACACAAAGCCGACGGAGGCATCATCATCACTGCATCGCACAACCCCCGTCAGTGGAATGCACTGAAACTTCTGAACGCATCGGGCGAATTTCTGAACGATGCCGAAGGCAGGCAGGTGCTGGCCATGGCCGAGGAAGGGTCGTTCTCATACCCCGAAATCGACCACATCGGCAAGGTACTCTCGCGCGAAGAGTTCAATTCGACCCACATCAGACAAGTACTGGCCATGAAGGCTGTCGATGTGGAGTTGGTACGCAAACGCCACTTCAAGATCGTTGTCGATGCCGTCAATTCGGTGGGCGGCATTGTCATGCCCGCCCTGCTGCGCGAATTGGGTTGCGAGGTCGTGGAGTTGAACTGTGAGCCGAACGGCGAATTTGCCCACAACCCCGAACCCCTGCCCCAGAACCTGACGGAGATCTCCAAAGTCATCGTCCGCGAAAAAGCCGACCTTGGCATCGTAGTCGATCCCGATGTGGATCGTCTGGCATTCGTCAGCGAGGACGGTTCGATGTTCGTCGAGGAATACACGCTGGTTGCCGTTGCCGACTACATCCTCTCGCTCAAGAAAGGCAACACCGTCTCGAACCTTTCGTCGTCGCGTGCACTGCGTGACGTCACGGAGCGTCACGCAGGCAGTTACTCGGCATCGGCCGTGGGCGAAGTAAACGTAGTGGCCAAAATGAAGGAAACGGGTGCCGTCATCGGAGGCGAAGGAAACGGCGGGGTGATCTACCCCGAATTGCACTACGGCCGTGACGCGCTGGTCGGTTCGGCTCTGTTCCTGACCTTCCTCGCAAAAAAAGGCATGACGATGACCCAGTTGCGTGCGACCTATCCTTCGTACTACGCTTCGAAGAACAAGATCCAACTCACACCCGAAATCAATGTCGATAAGGTACTGAGCACGATCAGGGAGCGTTACAAGAACGAGCAAGTCAATGACATCGACGGTGTGAAGATCGACTTCCCCGAAAACTGGGTTCACCTGCGCAAGTCGAACACCGAGCCGATCATCCGCGTTTACACCGAAGCCAAATCCATGGAGGAGGCCGACGCATTGGCACAGCGTTTCATCTCGGAGGTGAAGGAGATCTGCAACATCCGATAAGACTATTCATCAGAAACAGACGGAAACCGCCGACCACGGTCTTCGTCTGTTCCACATACACTAAAAACCAATGGACAAAGTAAAAAACTACATCGAAGCGAACAAAGACCGCTTCATCGAAGAATTATTCGAGGTGCTGCGCATTCCCTCGATCAGCGCACAGAGCGAGCATAAACCCGACATGATACGTTGTGCCGAGCATCTGGCCAAGATGCTCAAAAAAGCCGGTGCCGATCGCGCCGAAGTAATGCCTACGGCAGGAAATCCCGTGGTATTTGCCGAGAAGATGATCGATCCGAAGGCCAAGACCGTTTTGGTATATGGTCACTACGACGTCATGCCGGTTGATCCGCGCAACGAATGGGACACCGAGCCGTTCGAGCCCGTGATCAGGGACGGACGCATCTGGGGTCGTGGTTCGGATGACGACAAAGGTCAGTTGTGGATGCACGCCAAGGCATTCGAGGCCATGTGTGCCACGGATTCGCTGCCCTGCAACGTGAAATTCATGTTGGAAGGCGAGGAGGAAATAGGTTCGACGAGCCTCTACGACTTCTGCCGTCAGCACAAGGATCTGCTCAAGGCCGACATCATCCTCGTATCGGACACCTCGATGGTGTCGATGGATACGCCGTCGATCACGTGCGGTCTGCGCGGTCTGACCTATATGGAAGTTGAGGTTACGGGTCCGAGCCAAGACCTGCATTCGGGCATCTTCGGCGGTGCCGTTGCCAACCCCGCAAACGTATTGACCCGTCTGATCACGGGTCTGGTGGACGACAACGGTCACGTGCTGATCCCCGGATTCTACGACGATGTACGCGTTCTGTCGCAGGAGGAGCGTGACGATCTGAACCGCATGCCCTACAACGAAGAAGAGTACAAGCGTTCGCTCAACGTGGCCGAAGTTGCCGGTGAGGCAGGCTATACGACCGTAGAGCGTACAGGTGTCCGTCCGTCACTCGACGTAAACGGCATCTGGGGCGGTTACACCGAGGAAGGTTCGAAGACCATCATTCCGTCGAAGGCTTCGGCCAAGATCTCGATGCGTCTGGTTCCCAATCAGGACTTCCACAAGATCGCCGAATTGTTCGAAAAGCACTTCCGCGCCATCGCGCCCAAGAGCGTAAAGGTCGAAGTTCGTGCTCTGCACGGAGGTATGCCCTACGTCGCTCCGACCGACATGCCCGCCTACAAAGCCGCATCGAAAGCCATTGTCGAGAGTTTCGGCAAGAAGCCCCTGCCGTTCTATTCGGGCGGGTCGATTCCCATCGTCAGCGGTTTCGAACAGATTCTTGGGCTTAAATCCATCCTGATGGGCTTCGGTTTGCAAAAGGATGCCATCCACTCGCCCAACGAAAGTTACGGTCTGGATCAGTTCTTCAAGGGAGTACACACCATTCCCCTGTTTTACAAGTACTTTGCCGAGGAGGCTTAAAAAGCCCAACGCAAAAAAAACGCGCAGTCGGTCACATCGGTGGCCGACTGTTTTTCTTATAGTTGCGCTTTCAGGCATCAAACTTGCAATCGGAAAATCCGATACTCACTTTAATTTTTTACCGTATGGAAAATCCTTTGTTGTTTTCATCGCTGACGATCATCTCCCTTGCCATGATATTCTATACCGTCGGTGTGTGGAGCGAATGGTACGTCAAGCAACTCCGCCCATGGCACGTCGTATGCTTCTCATCAGGCGTTGTGACCGACACGATCGGCACGGGAATCATGATGTATATGGGTCAGATGACCAATTTTCACGACACGTTCCATCTCGTCACGGGTTGGCTGGCACTCATTCTGATGATCATTCACGCCGCATGGGCAATCCGCACGATCCGCCGCGGTCGCGAGCACGAATTGCAGGTGTTCAACCGCTTCAGCATCTTCGTATGGTGCGTGTGGATGATTCCCTATTGCACAGGCGGCATGATCCGCTAAACACAAAAAAAAGGAAGACCGGTTCGTGAAGAACCGGTCTTCCTTCATAAGGATATTTGTATTTCAAACAATTACATGCGTTCGGGAACTTCGATACCCAAAAGTTTCATTGCCTTTGCAATGATCTGGGCGACTTCGGCAGCGAGTTGGACACGGAACTTACGCACTCCGGCCTGCTCCTCCTTGAGGATCGAGTGGTCGTGGTAGTATCCGTTGAACTGCTTGGCCAAATCGTAAGCGTAAGCGGCAATGATCGACGGCGAGAAGTTGTCGCCAGCCTGTGCCACCACCTGCGGATAATCCGAAATGGTCTTGATCAGATCGACCTCCTCCTTCAGAAGTTCGACATCGACCTTGCCCTCCAGCGAAATGCCTGCCTCGGCAGCCTTACGCAAGATCGACGAGATACGTGCATGGGTATATTGGATGAAGGGACCTGTATTGCCGTTGAAGTCGATCGACTCTCTGGGATCGAACATCATGTTCTTCTTGGGATCGACCTTCAAAAGGAAGTACTTCAATGCACCCAGACCGACCATCGTCGAAACGGCATCAGCCTCCTCCTCGGAGCATCCGTCGAGTTTACCCAGTTCGTCCGACATCTCGCGTGCCGTCGAAACCATGTCTGCGATCAGATCATCGGCATCCACAACCGTACCCTCACGCGACTTCATCTTGCCGTTGGGCAGTTCGACCATACCATACGACAGGTGGGTGATGTGGTCGCTCCAATCGGCGTAACCAAGTTTCTTGAGGATGAGTTTCAGCACTTGGAAGTGATAGTTCTGCTCGTTACCCACCACATAGATCATATCGTCGAGTTTGTTGTCCTCGAAACGGCGGTATGCCGTACCCAGATCCTGCGTCATATAGACCGATGTACCGTCACCGCGCAACAGCAACTTCTCGTCCAGACCGTCCTTCGTCAGATCAATCCAAACCGAGTTGTCGTCACGGCGGTAGAAGATGCCCTTGTCGAGGCCTTCCTGCACGAGCGACTTGCCCAAGAGGTAGGTCTGCGACTCGTAGTAAACCTTATCGAACGAAACGCCCATGGCCTTGTACGTCGCATCGAAACCTTTATAGACCCAGCCGTTCATCTTCTCCCACAAGGCATATACATCGGGATCCTTGGATTCCCATTTACGCAACATCTCCTGTGCCTGCAACATCACGGGGGCATTCTTCTTGGCTTCGTCCTCCGACTGTCCGCCGGCCATCAGTTCTCTGATCTGCTCCTTGTAGTGTTTGTCAAACTCAACGTAATATTTGCCGACCAGATGATCGCCCTTCATGCCCGTCGATTCGGGCGTTTCACCGTTGCCGTAGAGTTGCCATGCAAGCATCGACTTGCAGATATGAATACCACGGTCGTTCACCAGATTCACCTTGATGACATTGTGACCGTTGGCCGCCAGAATCTGAGCCACCGAATAACCCAGCAGGTTATTGCGCACATGCCCCAGATGAAGGGGTTTGTTGGTATTGGGTGATGAATACTCGATCATGACGGTACGGTTGGTCGGAGCGGCCTGACCGAAAGACGGATCGGCAGCCAGTTCCGAGAAACGATCCGTCCAGAACTTCACGTCAAGCGACAGGTTCAGGAATCCCTTCACCACGTTGAACGACTTAAATTCGGGAATATTGGCCGTCATGTACTCGCCTATCTCGGTTGCCGTTGCTTCGGGCGATTTACGGCTTCGTCGCAGGAGAGGAAACGTCACGAGGGTATAGTCACCCTCAAACTCCTTGCGGGTCTTCTGAATCTGTAACTGCTCCTTGTCGAGCGGGCCGTAGAGTGCCTCCACCGATTTGCGGACAGCCTCCGAAATAAAGTTTTCAATATTCATATTTTTCCAAAATGATTTAGCGTACAAAATTACGTTTTTTTTTCAAAAAATTCCAAGGATTAGATAATTTCTACTCCCCGTCCCCGCCCTGAAGGCTGATCTCGCCCACCTCGGCATTCACAAAACGGATCAGGTCTCCGGGCGATAGTTTGAGTTGTTTTCCGCGTATGCCCGCACTGATGTAGATCGAGTCGAAATTCAGAGCCGACGAATGGATATAGGTCGGGAAAGGTTTCTTCATGCCGATCGGGCAGCAGCCGCCACGGATGTAACCCGTTGTCGGCAGCAACTCCTTCATGGGGATCAATCCCACCTTCTTGTTTCCCGAAATCCGTGCCGCCGCCTTCAGATCGACCTCGTGATCGCCCGGCACAACACACACGAAATATCCCGACTTCTCACCGCTCAGCACCAACGTCTTGAAAACACGCTCAACGGGTTCGCCCAACTGCTCGGCAACGTGTGTTGCGGCCAAATGTTTTTCATCGACCTCATAGGGGATCAGTTCGTAGGGAATTTTGGCTCGATCCAAAAGACGAGCCGCATTGGTCTTTTCAATTTTCTTGACAGCCATACTCAGTCTATGTTCAAATTCTCTCCATATATCCCACAAAAGTATATTATTTTATGAAGTTTGACATAATTATTCTACTTTTATAGTCATTATTATGAAAATTCAGTTCGCGATTCGTCCGTTCGTCATCTTTTTGATGATGTGTTGCATTTGGGAAACCTCCGCCCAAACGACCCGTGTACGCGGTCGGGTGACCGATGCAAAAACAGGAGAACCGATCCCCTACGTGAGCGTATTTTTCCCCAACACCACCATCGGAATCACCACCGACGACAACGGCATTTATGACATCGAAACGCGCGACACCTCGACGATGGTTCACGCCTCGATGATGGGGTATCTGTCCCAAAAGAAACAAGTCAAACGCTACGTCTTCAACACGATCAATTTTGAATTGGTCGAGGAGCAGTTCAACATCGAAAATGTGGTCGTAAAACCGGGCCCGAACCCCGCACTTGCGCTTCTGCGCGGGCTGTACCGCCGTCGCGCTCTGAACGATCCCGACCGTTTCGACCGCTACAAGTGCAAGACCTACACGAAGATGGAGTTGGATCTGGCCAACATCAAACAGAAATTCCGCAGCAAACGCATGCAGAAGAATTTCGGCTTCGTGTTCAACTATGTCGATACCTCTTCGCTTACGGGTCAGCCCTACCTGCCCGTGATGATCTCCGAAACGATCGCCGACTACTACCACAGCAAAGAGCCCTCCCTGTCGCGCGAAGTGATTCTCGCCTCGCAGGTGTCGGGTGTCGAAGACAGTTTCTCGATCGCCCAATTCACGGGCAACCTCCAGAACCCCATCAACTTCTACAACAATTTCATCGAAATGTTCAACGTACGTTTCGCCTCCCCGCTTGCCGAGGGCGGAACGATGTTTTACAACTACTTCTTGGTGGACAGTGTCCATTTCGAGGGACGCAAGACCTATAAAATCCGTTTCCACCCCAAACGTCTGACGACACCCGTATTCGACGGCGAAGTCTATATCGACTCGGCATCGTATGCCCTGCGTTCGGCATCGGTGCGCATGCCCAAGGGCGTGAACGTAAACTGGATCAAGCACATGCGTATCGAAAACGAGAATCAGTTGCTCAACGACTCGACATGGTTCAAGAAACGCGACCACATTGCCGCCGAATTTTCGCTGGTGACGGGAGACTCCTCGAAACTCGAAACGGTCATCGGTCAAAGAGACGTAACCTATTCGCAGATCGAGTTGGACTGCCCCATTCCCAAGAAAATTTTCTCGATGGACAACGATGTGGTGATGGCCGATGAAGAGGCGGGCAAAAAAGATTCGACCTATTGGAATCGAATCCGCCCCTACGAACTTTCCGCCAAGGAGAAAAACATCTATTCGATGGTCGATTCGATCCAACAGGCTCCCCTCTACCGCAACATCTACACGATCATCAATACCGTTCTAACGGGTTATTGGAACACGAAATACATCGGTATCGGCCCTTACTACAAGATGGCCAGTTTCAACAAGTTGGAGGGATTCCGCATGCAGTTGGGCGCACGCACCACGTCAAACGTGAGCAAGAAGATCCGTCTGATGTCCTACATGGCCTACGGCACAAAAGACGAAGACATTAAAGGCGGAGGGTCGATCGAGTTGATGTTCCGTCGCAGTCTGACGCGCAAACTCACCTTGGAAGCCTCGCACGATGTCGTACAACTCGGAGCGGGGCGCGATGCTCTGACCAACAACAACATCCTGAGTTCGATCTTTTCGCGCGGCGGACGTCAGCGCATGTCGATGGTCAATTCGTTCGAGGCGGCCTACGAACACGAATGGCTGCACGGATTCAGCAACTTTCTCGGTATAAAACTCCGCCGCATCTACTCCAACGAGTATGTGCCGATGATCACCCCCGGAGGCCGCATCCGCAACTACATTTCCGACAGCGAACTGCACCTCGGAATGCGTTTCTCGCACAACGAAAAGATCTACCGCACACACTTCGACAAGAATTATTTAGGCTCGAAATACCCCGTTCTTTCGCTCGATGTTTCGACCGGTCTGAAGGATCTCCTGCACGGCGGATCGGAATATTGCCGTGTGGAAGGCGGCATCCGCTACACCCCGAAAATTCCGCCCATCGGACATTCGGTCATCACCGTTCAGGGTGGCAAGATTTTCGGCCGAGTACCCTATCAGTTGCTCAAACTGCACGAAGGTAACGGCACTTATTTCTACGACTCCTACGCCTTCTCATGTATGAATTTCTACGAATTTGCCTCCGACGCATGGGTTTCGTTCTTCTACGAACACCACTTCAACGGCTGGCTGTTGGGGCGCATCCCGCTGATGAAACGTCTCAAATGGCGCGAAATCTTCATTTGCAAAGGTGTATGGGGACAACTCTCCCGCCGCAATAACGGTGCGCTGCCCGATACACAGGCACCCCTGCTCTTCCCCGTCGGCATGTCGTCCGTCGATAAGCCCTATGCCGAAATGGGTGTCGGCATCGAAAACATCCTGCGTCTGGTGCGTGTCGATTGTATCTGGCGACTGACCCACCGAGAATCGAAACCGGGACAAAAGGTGCAAAACTTCGCCGTGAATGTAAGCCTTAATCTGACTTTTTAAGTATCTTTGCGCCGAGAAAAAATCCGACAATGATAAAAGCAGCAATATTCGACATGGATGGCACGCTGGTGAACAACACCGAAGCCCACATCCGTGCCTTCGAGATCTTTTGTAACCGATACAACGTCCTTAACTGGAGAGAAAAACTCAATTCGGCATTCGGCATGGGCAACGACGACATCATGCGTCTGATCATGCCTGATGAGATCATACGCACACGCGGCATAAAATCCCTCGGTGACGAGAAAGAAGCCCTCTACCGCGAACTCTACGCACCCGACTGCCGTCCCGTGGAAGGGCTGATCGCTCTTTTGGAGGAGTTCCGCCGAAGAGGCATCCGTTGCTCGGTCGGTTCGTCGGCCTGCCGAGCCAACGTCGATTTCGTGTTGGAGAAGTGCGGCATTGCCTCCTTCTTCAAGTCGATCACATGCGGCGATACGGTGACGCACTGCAAACCCGACCCGGAAATCTACCTCACCGCCTCCCGCGCGCTCGGTCTCAAACCGGAAGAGTGTATGATCTTCGAGGATGCCAAATCGGGCATCACGGCAGCCCATCGCGCAGGTGCGGGATATGTGGTGGCACTGACCACGACCATTTCACGCAGAGAGATCGAGGCATTGGGTTACGACTACCGCATCATCGACGACTACCGCGACATGACCTCTTCTTTGGATCAGATCCTCTAATCCGACCATTGAAAAAAAAGAATGTCCTCCGAAATGTGTTTTCGGAGGACATTCTTTTATCCTTCAGGATCGGCTTACGACAACAATGCCTTCACCTTTTCCGAAATGGCACGCCCCTCGGCACGGCCAGCAAGACTCTTCGAGGCAATACCCATCACCTTACCCATCTCCTTCATCGAGGTGGCACCGCACTCGGCGATGATCTTGCGGATTTCTTCGGTCAGTTCTCCGTCCGAGAGTTGTTTGGGCAGATACTCCTTGAATACGGCGACCTGAGCCAACTCCTCATCGGCCAGATCCTGACGATTCTGTTCCGTATAGATCGCAGCCGAATCAATACCCTGCTTGGCAAGTTTCGTCAAGATCTTCAGCACATCGCCATCGGGCAGTTCGTCCATTCCGTGAACGGCCGTCTTGGCTTCGATGATGTATTTTTTTGCATTACGCAATGCACTCAAACGTACGGCATCCTTTGCCTTCATGGCCTCCATGATGCTCTTCGAAATCTCTTTTTCCAGTGACATATCAATCAATTTTTTGAATGTTTATTTCTTTTCGGGGTCCAACAACCGCATGACATCGCGCATCAGACGGTCTCGCTCCGCATTTTCGACAATCGACTCGAACGGCACGGCCAACACGAAACTGCGACCGTCCTCCAGCGACACCACACCCGCCGCAAGACTCGAATCCGAGTAACGCAACACCACCGAAGCATCGCCCGCCGGACGAATTGCATCGGGATTACGCACGCCGTAATGCTCGCGGGTGACATCCGTATTGAAATGGTAATCACCGCGTGAAAACGCCCTTAAATTGGATGTCACGCGCAACCGGTTGCTGTGCGGCAGGTAGGTTTGATCGAAACGGATGTGCAACACCTCCTCGGCAAATGCACGGTCGCCATCCGTTGCATCGGGTGCTTCGAACAAATCCTTTGCCAGATAGCAACCCGACACGAACAACGCACCTCCGTTTGCCACATAGCGGCGCAACTGTCCCTGCATTTTTGGGGGAATGGTCTTAAACTCACAGCCTTTCAAACCGCGTCCCGCAAGATGCGAGAGTTGTTTTCCCAGTATCAGATCGACAATCTTATAGTCTGCAATCGAAATCGTCCCCGCCTCCAAAGCCTTTCGCGAAGTCGATACGAACGAATAGCCCAACTTACGGAGCGATTCGCCGTGCAGCGCAGGATAATCGAACGAATTGCCGGCAATAACGTCCGTTTCGCAATCGGTACGGCACGCGCCCAAGGCTTTCGAGTCGTTTTCGCAACGCGCCATACCGAGATCGAAGATGCACTGCTCGCCGACAAAATTGATGTCATAGCGATCGGGCACCCCCTCATCCACTTCGCGGTAAAACCCCGCAAGGGAGTCGCATCGCGCGCTGTATGGTGCCGAAATGCGGTCAAATCCGTTGATGATCAATATTTCTCCGCGCGATTGCGGAGCGATATACGCCGCGAGGGTCTCGCTCGGAAAACTCTCACCGCCACGATTGACAGCCGTCACCTTATAACTGTAAACCACACCCGGCTCCTGATTTACGACCAGCGATGTCGCATCGACCCGCTGTCCGTTGTCGAATCCGCCCTCGCCTTTACGTGTATAGACAATGTAGGCATCGGGCACGGCCGTAGCCTCCAACGAATCCAGTACGGGTGCCCAACTGAGCCGCACCCCGTTCTCCGAGGTGCGCTCCGTCGAGAATGCCTCGACAGGAAGCGGTTGCACGACATATTCGGTCTTGTATTGCGACGACAGGAATCGCAGGATTCCTTTGTAAACGGCACGACTGACGAAGAATTTGAATCGCGGATCGTGGCCGTAACGCATATCGGCAAAATTCTGATGCGACAACAACTCAAGCAACATGGTCGGCACACTCGGTATGCGCGCTTCGTAGTAGGCTCTGTTCCACAATCCGCGACGCATCCAATCGGGTTCATAGACACGACGGATATCCTCGACAATCTGCGTCTGCACGATGTCGGTCAGATCGCGCGAACGATAACGGTCGGCACCGCCCTCGAATCGGCCTTGGTTCTCGCGGGTGTAGAAGATACCCAACGTCCCCACGATCTCGTCGCCGTCACGCACCCCCGCATCCGAGTGGAATGCAAAGGCCATATCAACGGGGATGCGCTTACCCTCGATTTCGGGCGCACGCCGCGATCCGCCCATCAGGGCATTGACCCAGCAGGCACGCGACATATAATCTTCCTTGTAATCGTCCAAATGTTCCTTCGGGGCATAGACCTCTTCGCCGAAACCCGCCCATTGCAACCAATAACGCGCACCCTCGCAGAAACGGGGATACCCGCTCGTCTCCTCCAGAAATTCGAGTTGCATTTCGGGATCTTTACTGCCGTGCTTCAGATCGAACTCCTTGGCCTCGTGATAAAGCGAAGGGTTGGTCACGCGCACGATGTTGCCGTAACCGCCACCCACCTTCACGGCATCGGCCGATACGATGCGACCCGCCTCACGCGACTGATTTGAAAGCGTCACCACTTCGTGACGCCCTTTGGCAAAGGAAAACTTGCCGAGGCAGATCCAAGTTCCGCCACCCATCGTCTGATTGACCTCAAAGCGACTTTCTCCTCCCGCATGGTGCACCGTATAGTGCGCATCATCGGCACTTTCGGATGTCGCCTCATAACTGACATAAACGGCATATTCGCCTTTTTCGGGGAACTCGACACTCCACGAAGCCTCGTTTTGGGCATTGCTCCGTACCGACACGGTCTTGCGGGTCGTACCGTGACGGAAGGGGTTGTCTCCCGTACGATAAATCTCATAACGATGGGCAAATCCCACACCACCGTCCTGCCAAACACCTTGCTCTTTATAACTGTCCGATTGATCGTTATCGGCGATCATCTCATGTAATTGTGTATCTCGTTCGCGGGGCAGTAACACACACGCTCCGGCATTTTCGAGCATCGGTACCAAGTACGGCAATACATAACTCTGCGTGTAGAGATCCTCGCACGTTTCCCAAAGGCACGAACGCTGCCAACGCCATTTGTTGCGCACCTGATCGAAATATCGGCCGTGACTCTGCCAAAGGGCAATGTGACGCCCCGAAAGTCCGAGTTCGGGTTGCGATACAGACGAAAGACGCTTGATGAGCGGTCGCTCCGACGGATTCGTGAACAGAATCGGTTCACTCTTCTTTTTCTTTTTACTCTTTACGGCAGTGCTTTGCTTACGGAATGCCAGCGGAATGAGTTCCGAAATTTCGTGTCGATCGGTAATGATGCGGATCGAAGCCTTGCGGAAATCGGGACCGAGCACACTTCGCACGGAATCGTAAATAGCGCGTGTATTCTCCTCGCGGAAAGGATAATACGACATATCAATCGAAGTGTAGATAGTCACTTGTTTTTTCGATGCACTGATCGACTTGACCTTCACCTTCATCTTATACACCTCACGCTCTCCTATGCGGGTCAGCATCTGTGCAATCTCGATCCGCTGTCGCGTCGAGACTCTGGGTGTTGCCGCCCGACTCATATCGGAGACCAGCAACAAAAACAACCCTAAAAATACCTTTATTTTCATAATTTCTATTTGCGTTTACTCAGCATCCATATACCCAGTATCGTGAATCCCGCATTGTAGATCAATAACTCAAATCCCGTCTGATAGTCCCAATATTCCTTCAATACATACTGCAACAAAGCACTGAACAGCGGTGCCGAAACGGCCACCGCAGGAATCCAACGATCCCGCACCCGTCTTCGGGTACACATACCGAAGACAAACAGTCCCAAAATCGGACCATAGGTATAAGAGGCAACCTTATACACCAGATTGATCACACTGTCATCCGCCCAAAGATCAAACGCCAATACCACGAACACCATACCCAGTGCAATCCACAAATGAACCTGTTTACGCACCCGGGTCAAACGCACATCGTCGTAGCGTCGTCTGCCCTCTAAAATATCAATCGTAAATGAAGTGGTCAATGCCGTAAGAGCCGATCCTGCGGCTGAATAAGTACTTGAGATAAGTCCGATAACAAACAACATACCAACTACAAGCGGCAATCCTCCATTCACCGATACCAAAGGGAATACCTGATCGGTCTTTTCGGGCATTGTCAGTCCTTCATGCTCCATATAGAGGTAGAGCAATGCGCCCAAAACCAAAAACAGGAAGATCACGAAGATCTGACAGAATGCCGTCAGCACGATGTTCTTCTGTGCATCACGCGGCGAAGGACAACTCATGTTGCGCTGCATCATATCCTGATCCAGCCCCGTCATTGCCACCAGCATCACGATACCGGCAAGGAACATCTTCCAGAAATAATGTCCCGACGAAGGATCGTCGAAGAAAAACATCCGCGACATGGGGGATGCGCACACCACATCAACAGTATCTTCAAATGACATTCCCAATCCTCTCACAATAAATACAATGGAAAGAGTAAGACTACCTATCAGGCAAATGGTTTTGAGGGTATCCGTCCAAATCAGCGACTTGACACCTCCCTGCCGGGTATAGAGCCATACCAATGCCATCGACAACACGGCATTCCACACAAACGGGATGTCGTAATGGTCAAAGACAAGTCCCTGCAACACGGCACAAACCAGATAAAGACGCAATGCCGCACCCAGCATTTTCGAGATGAAGAAGAACCACGCCCCCGTCTTGTGGGAAGCCGCTCCGAAACGGTCGGCGAGGTATTCGTAAAGCGACACGACCTTCAATCGATAGAAGGTCGGAACGAGCCAGAAGGCAACGATCAATTGTCCGACGGTAAATCCCGCCACCATCTGCATGTAGGAAAAAGCATCCTTTGGAACAAACTCCCCGTCGGCAAAGCATCCGACCGATCCGGGCACGGAAATGAACGTCACGCCCGACATGGCGGCTCCGATCATTGCAAATGCGGCCATATACCACGGCGTGCGACGATTTCCCGTAAAAAATTCGGCATTATCGGCACGGTGTCCCGCCCGCCATGCAACGCCAAACAGCACGGCGATATAGCCCAAAACAGTGATGATTACGGCAATCGGACTCATATCGGTCAAAATTTCACGTACAAAGATACACAGAAACCCCGTGAATACCTCAAAAATACGGATTGTTTTTCATAAAAAAATCTGCGCAACCCGCCAGAACAGAGTTGCGCAGAAAACAATTCAATATACTATCAACAAACAAATTGAATAGGAGTATTTGAATGTTTACTTCAACACACGTTCGATGTATTCGTGGTAATCTTTCACCACGGGCTGATAATCCTCATCCTCGAACAGTGGCGACGAAATCAGAAAATCGGCCGACGAACGGTTGATCGCCGTCGGAATGTTGTACAGCGTCGCCAGACGCAACAAGGCCTTCACATCGACATCGTGCGGTTGTGCCGCCATCGGATCCCAAAAGAAGATCAAAGCACCGATTTCGCCTTGTGCGATTTTCGATCCCAGTTGCTGATCACCACCCAGCGGACCCGACTTCAAAAGGGTTACATTGAGTTCTTCTTCCACACGAGGTAATTCTTTCAATTCATTCCCTACAAACAATTTACGCTCATTCTCTTTATGCTCCTTCAATTTTTGTGCGACCATTTTTCCCGTCGTACCCGTACATACCAGATGATAACGGCACAATTTCTTGGAATTCCACTCCACCCACTCTGCCAAATCACGTTTCATGTGGTCGTGAGCCACCAAAGCCAATAATTTACGTTGCATAATTTCGTGTATTTAAAATTTCGCAAGGGCAAGATACACATTTCACGCCAAACCAATATTACGCCAATCTTAATTCTTCCCCTGCATCAAGAAAATCACCACACTCCATCTTTCTTTGAAATTTATTGTCTATCTTTGCGGGCGATTCCCATTCGGGAAACACTTTTCACCAAGTCAAAGACCACAAATTTATGAAAATTGCCGATATAGATCTGGGTGACAAGCCCCTGCTTTTAGCACCCATGGAGGATGTGACCGACCCGTCATTCCGCTACATGTGCAAGCGTTTCGGAGCGGATGTCGTATATACCGAATTTATATCGGCCGACGGACTGATCCGCGATGCAGCCAAATCGCTCAAAAAACTCGAATTGGATGAAAAAGAACGCCCCGTGGGTATTCAGATCTACGGACACATGATCGAGCCGATGGTCGAAGCGGCACGTATGGCCGAAGCGGCAAATCCCGACATCATCGACATCAATTTCGGCTGTCCCGTCAAGAAAATTGCCGGTCGCGGTGCAGGTTCGGGTATGATGAAGGATGTACCGCTGATGGTCGAGATGACCCGTCAGATCGTACAGGCCGTCAAGAAACCCGTCACGGTCAAGACCCGTCTGGGATGGGACGAGGAGTCGAAAAACATCGAGGAAATCGCCCTCCGTTTGCAGGATGTCGGCATCGCCGCGCTGACGATCCACGGTCGTACACGCGCGCAGATGTACCGCGGAGAGGCCGATTGGACGCTTATCGGCAAGGTCAAGAACAACCCGATGATCCACATCCCGATCATCGGCAACGGAGATGTCGATTCGGGTGTCAAAGCCGCCGAAATGTTCGACCGCTACGGCGTGGACGGCGTGATGATCGGTCGTGCCACCTACGGCCGTCCGTGGATCTTCAAGGAGGTGAAACACTACCTCTCAACGGGGGAGGTTCTTCCCCAACCCGATGTGCATCAACGTGTGACCATCGCCAAGGAACATCTCCGCAAATCGTTGGAAATCAAAGGAGATCATGTGGGTATTCTCGAAATGCGCCGTCATCTGACCAACTATTTCAAGGGCTTGCCCAACTTCAAGGAGACCCGTTTAAAACTGGTCACCTCGCTCGACATCGACGAACTTTTCGCAACACTGGACTACATTGACACCCAATGGGGCGATTACGATCTGAGCGGAGCCGTTCCTGCCCCGCTTTCACATAATCTTTAAAAAAAACAAAATGGCGACAGATGTGTAATCTGTCGCCATTTTGTTTTCCAGTAAGAAAAGACTTATTTCTGCAAAGCCTCCCAAAGCATATCTTTCAACTGCGTAATATTCAGACCCGCAACCGACGAGATAAACACCGACGGAATATCTTTCGGAAGGTGATTTTTCATCTCGCGCATCAGATCCTCGTCGAGCATATCACACTTGGTGATTGCCAGCAACCGCTGTTTGTCGAGCAATTCGGGGTTATACTGCGTCAATTCGCCAAGCAGGATTTCGTAATCCTTCTCGATGTCATCGCTGTCGGCAGGGATCATAAACAGAAGCACCGAGTTACGCTCGATATGACGTAAGAATCGGGTACCCAGACCCTTACCCTCGTGTGCACCCTCGATGATACCGGGGATGTCCGCCATCACGAACGATTTGTTGTCGCGCACCGCCACGATGCCCAAGTTGGGTTCGAGGGTGGTAAATGCGTAGTTCGCAATCTTGGGTTTGGCTGCCGAAACAACCGACAACAGGGTCGATTTACCCGCATTGGGGAATCCGACCAGACCCACATCGGCCAACACCTTCAATTCGAGGATGAACGTACCTTCCTCGCCCTCTTCACCGGGCTGTGCGTAGTGCGGCACCTGATTGGTTGCACTTTTGAAGTGCCAGTTACCCAGACCGCCACGGCCGCCCTTGAGCAACACCAGACGATCACCATGGTTGGTCACTTCGCCGACCGTCACGATCGACTCGTTACCCTCCTCATCGACCAGAAGACGCTTTGCCACCGTACCCAGAGGTACGGGGATGACGATATCTTCGGCATTCTTACCCGATGAACGGGCACCCGAACCACACTCGCCGTCCTTGGCAAACTGGTGACGCTGATATTTAAGGTGGATAAGCGTCCAATATTGTTTCTCTCCGACCAGCACGATGCTGCCGCCACAACCGCCGTCTCCTCCGTCGGGGCCGCCGAATGCAACGAATTTCTCTCGACGGAAGTGCATCGAACCGCTTCCGCCATGCCCCGAACGGGCAAATATTTTAACGTAATCTACGAAGTTAGATCCTGCCATAATGCTTCCTAATATGCGTTAATTGCTTGTAAATTTGGAACAAAGATACAAAGAACTCTCGAATTTTCGGGTATTATTTCTAAAAAATAACGTAACTTCCTATATATCAGAGTTGCAGTTTGGGATTATTTCTGTGGCGATCCTTGTCGCGCGCGGTTTTCTTCTCGAACGAAGCCTCGACGGCCTGCGTCAGATCGACACTCGTCTGATTGGCCAGACACACCAACACCCACAGTACATCGGCCATCTCCTCCGAGAGGTTATCCTTCTCCCCCGCCTTGAACGACTGATCGCCATATTTGCGCGCCATGACACGTGCCAACTCGCCGACCTCCTCGGTCAGCACCGCCATATTGGTCAATTCGCTGAAATAGCGCACGCCGACAGTCTTGATCCACTGATCGACACGCTCCTGCAATTCTTTAAGTTCCATATCTATATCTATTTGACTCTGATCAGATTCAGCCCGTCTCGAATCGGGACAATCACGTTCTCCACCCGCGGATCCTCCAACACCATGCGGTTAAATTCCAACAAGGCCTGCGTGTGGCGGTCATTATGCGCCACGGGTTGCACGACCTTGCCCGACCACAGGATGTTGTCCGCCACGATGACCGATCCCGCGTGAAGCAACGGCGAATTTTCCCCGTCGCCCATCAGCATGCGGTAGTAATCGGGGTATTCGCGTTTGTCGCCGTCCATGAAGACGAAATCAAACTGACACCCCAATTTCGGTGCCAGATCCAACGCCGAACCGATGTGCAGCCGGATCTTACGGCCGTATTCGCTGCGGTCGAAGAACGATTGCGCAAACTCCTCCAATTCGTCTTCCACCTCAAACGTATGCAGCACGGCATCTTCCTCCAAACCCGCCGCCATCGACAGTGCCGAATAGCCCGTGAACGTACCGATTTCCAGCACCGTATGCGGGCGTTGCATGCGAACAAGCATCTCCAGCAGGCGTCCCTGCACCGCACCCGACAACATGCGCGGAGCAACCATCCTCAGATTCGTCTCCCGATCCAATTCGTGCAGGAGTTCTGTTTCTGGTTCCGTAAAATCACGGACATAGCGTTCCAAATCATCCATAACTATTTGTAAATCAATCGTGACATATTCGTAAACACCGCTTCGGCAACTTCCGTGAGTTGCCGAGGCTTCAAAGCCTGCACCTTGGCAAAAACCTCCTTCATGGAATCCATCTCGTCATGCACCAGATAACTCTTGGCGGCACCCAGCATATAATTTTCGTTGCTTTCGGTCGAAATGGCCATCTGGGCAACAAATTGCTTTTTGGCCATCGACAACTGGCGCGTGGTGGGCAACGTCGTGCGCATGCGTTTCAACTCGCGCTCGATAAGTTCGATACACTGATCCGAATTGCAATGGTCGGAACTGAAATAAATCGTCTCGATACCCGTATCGCCATAGGGCGTATAGGCGGCCTCGATGTTATACGACAAGCCGTTCTGCTCGCGGAGCACCACATTGAGCACCGAATTGGCGGAAGGGCCTCCCAACACGTTGGTGACGAGCAACAACGGCAGTCGCTGTTCCTCCTCGTAACTGAATGCACGGTTACCGATGATGCAGTGGGTTTGGTGCGTATGCTTGACGACGCTCTTCTCGAAAGGCGTATATCCGACAGGAGCGACACGCTCGAAATCACGTGACGGTGTGGAGCAGTTTCCGAAATAGCGTTCGGCGATCGTCTGCGCCGTCTTGACCGAGAAATTACCGATCGATGCAAAGACCATCTGGTCGATGGTATGCGTCCGGCGGGTAAACCGACGCAGCGAATCGCCGTTATAGCGCATCAGCGAGGACTTGCGTCCCAAGATATTATGTCCCAGATCCGAACCCTCGAACAACAGATCCTCGAATGTGTCGTAGATCAGATCGCAGGGCGAATCCTTATAGGTATTGATCTCATCGACAATGACTTCCTTTTCACGATCCAACTCGTGATCGGGAAAGGTCGAGTGAAAAGCGATGTCGGAGAGCAACTCCACGGCCTTTGCGAAATCACCGCGAAGCACCGTGGCGTGAAGGGTCGTATCCTCTTTGGTGGTGAAGGCATTCAGTTCGCCGCCTAAGTTCTCCAATCGGCAGTTCACCTGCCAAGCGCGTCGTTTTTCGGTACCCTTGAAGAAGGCATGTTCGCAAAAGTGCGCCAGACCGTACTCGTCGGGGTGTTCGTCACGACTGCCCGCATTGATGCACAAAGCACAATGTGCCACCGTGTTTTTGACCTGCCGATGGATACAACGCAATCCGTTCGGCAGCCGATAGAAAGAAAATTCCATTTTATATAACATAGGGACTCGCCCCTACTTTTATTTGTTTTTCAACCGTAAATACTCGCCCGTATGACTTTCGGGGCATTGTTGCAACCCGGCGGGCGTCCCCTCAAAAACGATGCGACCGCCACCGACACCCGCTTCGGGGCCGAGGTCGATCACCCAGTCGGCACACTTGATGACATCCATATTATGCTCGACTACGACGATCGTATGTCCGCGTTCGATCAGGGCATTGAACGACGCGAGCAGTTTCGAGATGTCGTGAAAATGCAGACCCGTCGTCGGCTCGTCGAAAATAAACATCACCCGTCCGTCGGTCTTGTCCTTCGTGAGGAACGAGGCAAGTTTCACGCGTTGCGACTCACCACCCGAAAGGGTCGAGGAGGATTGTCCCAGTTTGATGTAACCCAAACCCACATCCTGCAACGGACGCAGACGCTCGACAATACGGCGACACGTGGTGTTGGTTTTGTCCCCGCCGAAGAAGTCGATCGCCGCATCGACGGTCATCTCCAGCACATCGCTGATCGACTTGTCGCGGTAGATCACTTCCAGCACTTCGTCCTTGAAGCGTTTGCCCTTGCAGGCCTCGCACACCAACTCGACATCCGCCATAAACTGCATCGACACCTTGATGACACCCTCTCCCTGACACTCCTCGCAACGACCTCCCGCCATATTGAACGAGAAATGCGAAGCGGTCATGCCCGTATGCTTGGCATAGGGCTGATCGGCAAACAGATGGCGGATCTCGTCATAAGCCTTGATGTAAGTCACGGGGTTTGAACGCGATGATTTGCCGATCGGGTTCTGATCGACCATCTCGACCGCCCGCAACTGATCGACATCGCCCTCCAAGCCGTCAAAGTCGCCGGGTTTGATGCCCGTATCGTACAGCAGACGGCGCAGGGCGGGATAAAGGATGCCCTTTGCCAATGACGATTTGCCACTGCCGCTCACGCCCGTGATACAGGTCATCACGCCGAGCGGAATCCGCACGTCGATATTTTGCAGGTTGTTCTCCCGTGCACCGCGAATCAGGATCGAACGATTCCAACTGCGCGTGGATTGGGGAACGGCGATGCTTTTGCGCCCCGTAAGGTAATCGGCCGTAAGGCTTCGCCTGCATTTCAACAGGTCGGGCATCGTACCGTTGAAGACGATCTCTCCGCCGTTATATCCCGCCAAGGGACCCACATCGACAATCCAATCGGCCGCACGCATCACCTCCTCTTCGTGTTCCACGACAATCACCGTATTACCCAGATCGCGCAACTGCTTGAGGATCTTGACCAGACGGTTGGTATCGCGCGGATGCAGACCGATCGACGGCTCGTCCAAAATGTAGAGCGAACCCGTCAGGTTGCTACCCAGCGAGGTCGAAAGGTTGATGCGCTGCGACTCTCCGCCCGAAAGGGTCGAAGAGAGACGGTCGAGCGTCAGATAGCCAAGACCCACATCCGACAGATACCCCAATCGGTTCTGGATCTCGACCAGAATACGTCGTGCGGTCTTGGCGTCGTGCTCGTCGAGGGTCAGATCGTTAAAGAACTTCACCAGATCATCGACGCACATCGCCACCAGTTGGGCGATATTCTTACCGCCGACCCGCACATACAAAGCCTCCTTACGCAGACGGCTGCCACCACATTCGGGACAGGTGGTCTTGCCCATATAACGCGCCTTCATCACGCGGAACTGCACCTTGCGGCGTTCCGACTCGATGTAGGCAAAAAATTCATCCAATCCGTGGAAATACTCGTTACCGCGCCACAAGAGAAGTTTCTGTTCGGGCGTAAGGTCGTGGAACGGCGTATGAATCGGAAAATCAAATTTATAGGCATTCTCCACCAAAAGTTCCTTCCACTTTTTCATCGTCTCGCCACGCCAGCAGGCAATGGCATCCTCGTAGATCGTGCGGTTCTTGTCGGGGATGACCAGATCTTCGTCGATGCCCACCACTTTGCCGTAGCCTTCGCATCGCGGGCAGGCTCCGAGCGGGTTGTTGAAACTGAACAGATGCTCCGTGGGCGGTTCGAACGTGATGCCGTCGGCCTCGAAACGCGACGAATACTCCTTGATGCCCCCGTCGGTAATCACCATACAGCGGTCATGTTCGTAGGAGAAAGCACGATCGACCGAATCGCGGATTCGGGTCAGCGTATCATTGTCCGAAGCAACTTTCAATCGGTCGATGACCGCCAGCACATCCTCCGCACGTGTTTCGCGGGTGATCGTCGGCATGAAGTCCTCGATGAGTTGTGTCCGGCCGTCGACATGGACTCTCAGAAGGCCGTCCGACATCAGATCCATCAGTTTCTCGATGATGCCTTCGCCCTCCTTCAATACGAGCGGTGCCGCAATCACGCAACGCGCCCCCTCGCCCAATTCGCCGATCTCCTGTGTCACATCGTCCACACTGCGGCACTTTACCTCAACCCCCGACACGGGTGAAAAGGTATGTCCGACACGCGCGAACAGAAGTTTCAGGTAGTCGTAAATCTCGGTGGTCGTACCGACCGTCGAACGCGGATTGCGCGTATTGACCTTCTGCTCGATGGCAATGGCGGGTGCGATACCCGAAATGATGTCGGCATCGGGTTTGTTGATCTTTCCCAGAAACTGACGCGCATAAGCCGAAAGAGACTCCACATAGCGGCGTTGCCCCTCGGCAAAAATCGTATCGAATGCCAGAGTCGATTTACCCGACCCCGACAGCCCCGTAATGACGACCAGCCGGTTATGCGGGATCTCCACCTCGATATTCTTGAGGTTGTGTACCCGCGCACCTTTTATATAGATTGAATTTTCGTGTGCCATTTATTCCTCCTCCTTTTCAAGGATGCTGCCTCCGGCCTTCTTCAATTTGCCGACCAGTTGCTCGGCAAGGCTCTCGCGGATCGAAAGTTCCATGGTGCAGAGGTTGTCAAATTCCTGTTTCAAGATGTTGGGCTTCTCGTCCTTAATCACACGCATGATGTCGTTCATCGAAAGGTACGAAAAATCGACGTGAATCAGCCGATCGACCGTCCTTTCGACAATCGTCGCCGCCTCAATGGCATCGTTGGTCGATTCCTTATAGGCGGCAATCAGTCCCGGAACGCCCAATTTCGTACCGCCGAAATAACGCACCACGACCACCAGACAATCCGTCAGTTCATGCGATAGAAGTTGTCCCAAAATGGGTTTCCCGGCCGTTCCCGAAGGTTCGCCGTCGTCGTTGGCACGCCATTGCGCCCCGTCCGCCCCCAGTCGCCACGCATAGCAATGGTGGGTGGCATCGTAATATTTCTTGCGCAGGGCATCCAGATATTCGTGGATCTCCTCCTCGGTTTTCACGGGGTAGATGAACGAAAGGAATTTGCTGCTGCGTTCGCGGCAGGTCGATTCGGCAGGTGCCTCTATGGTAAAATAACTGTCTTCCGCCACGTCTATTTCACATTTTTAAACATTCTTCCCCAACGGATATTGGCGGGGAATCCCTTTGTCGGATCCAACGACAACCACACGAACGAAGCCTTGCCGACAATGTGATCCTCAGGAACAAAACCCCAATAACGCGAGTCGGCCGAATTGTGGCGGTTGTCACCCATCATCCAGAAATAATCCATCGCAAAAGTATATTCGGTTGCAGGAGCGTCGTCGATCAGAATCTGATTGTCGCGCACCTCCAACTTATGTCCTTCATAGGCCTCGATGCAACGGCGGTACAACGGCAGGTTCTCCATCGAGAGTTTGACGGTTGCTCCGCGCTGCGGAATCCAGATCGGGCCGTAATTGTCCTGACTCCAACGCTCGTCACCCCACTGCGGATAGACATCGCGATCGCCCGTCGAGATATAACGGCGTACGTTCACGACGGTCTTCAGCCCTTTGAGTTGCTCGGCGGCCGCGGGAGTCGTATGGATATAGTAATTCGCGCCGTTGCCCTGACATTCCGAGATGCCGAGGCTCTCCAGCGCATATTGCGTCAGCGGTGCGGTCGTCTGCACCATATAGAGGTATTGGATGCCCTCGACGCGCTCCTGTTCGCGTCCGTTGATGAAAGCCACGCCCTCGCGCACCTCCAACGAATCGCCCGGAAGTGCCACGCAGCGTTTGATGTAGTTCTCGCGTTTATCGACGGGTCGGCTGATGATCGTATAGTCTTTTGCCAGTCGGCGACGGCCGTCGGCCTTACCGAAACGCTCCTCATATTCGCGCACCACATCGTAGTAGGTCTCGCCCTGTCGCTCCACCAAGACGGTGTCGCCCGCGGGGAAATTGAAGACCACCACATCGTTGTGACGGATCTTCTTCAAGCCCGGCAGTCGGTGATAAGGCCATTTGACTGCATCGCAAAACGACTTTTGCGTTGTCGAGAAAGGCATCGTATGGTGTACGAACGGGAATGCAATCGGCGTATTGAGCATCTGAGGGCCGTAAGCCACCTTGCTCACATAAAGGTAATCGCCCACCAGCAAAGAATGTTCCATCGAAGAGGTCGGGATCACGTACATCTGGAAGAAATAGAGGTGTACGAGCGATGCCACCACCGTTGCAAAAACGATGGCATTCACCCATTCGTAAACGGTCTTATAGGTCTTGCTCTTCTTACAGAGTTCCTCGTTGCGGTACCAGAATTTGCGGTAGAAAATCCGCGAAATAAAGAAATCGTAAATAAGCGGAATACCCAACAGCATCCACAAATTACCCGTCCATACCACAAACCACAGAAGGTACACGGCGAGTGCCACCGTAAATTTCGTCCACTTGTTTCTCAGAAAATTTTTGATCTGCTCCATACACTATCGCTTTATTTCAAAAGATCATCCATCGAGTAAACGCCTTTCTTGCCACACAGGAACTCGGCAGCCACCACAGCACCAAGTGCGAGTGTACGGCGGTTCTTGATCTCGTGGCGCAATGCAAGGATGTCATCCTCCGATTCGTAGGTCACTTCATGCAGTCCGGGAGCCATGCCCACACGCTCCGAAGTGATGACGATCTGATCCCCGGCGGCATCTTCGGGACGTGCCACACGATTCGTGGCGTGCTCGATGCCCTCGGCATAGTTCACCCAACTTTTTTTCGAAGGCAGGTTGCGGATGATGTCCTCCGTCAGCGTGATGGCCGTACCGCTCGGAGCATCCTTCTTCTGCGTGTGGTGAATCTCGCGCACACGCACCTCATAACCGCCCACGCCTGCAATCATCTCGGCAAGTTTGCGGTTCAGACGGAACATGAGGTTCACACCGAGGCAGTAGTTCGATGCGTAGAACATCGCGCTTTCCTTTTCGCGGCACAGCGTCTGCAATTCACCCAGACGCGCCGTCCACCCCGTCGTACCGCTCACCACCGCCGTACCCGATTCGATACAGGTGCGGATGTTGTCATAGGCCGTATCCGGAGTGGTGAACTCCAAGGCAACGTCCGCCTCGGCGAGGTGGGCGCAATCCAAATCTGAAGCGTTGTTTTCATCAATGACGAGCACCACCCGGTGACCGCGTTCCAGAAGGATCTTCTCAATTTCATGGCCCATTTTGCCATAACCTATGATTGCTGCTTTCATAATATCTTTTCTTTATGTAAATACTCTTTTCGGGCGTGCATTCCTATATATAAGCACGCATATCTTTGCAAAGATACGAATTTTGCACCGATTTTCACCCTTCCATCCGACAAAACGCCTGCCCGGCTCAAATATTTTGCGTCAGCGCGGGTTTTTCGTTACCTTTGCCAAAATAAAACGAACGATGATGCGCTATTTTCTCGAACTCAATTACAACGGCTCGGCCTACTTCGGCTGGCAACGTCAGAACGGTCAGCAATCCGTCCAACAAACCCTCGAAGAGAGTCTTTCGACCCTGCTGCGCGCGCCGATTCCGGTAACCGGCGCGGGACGCACCGACACGGGCGTACATGCCTCCTATTATGTTGCTCACTTCGACTGCAACACCCTCATCGCCGATCCCCGCCAGACGGTCTATAAGGTGAACCGCATCCTGCCGCACGACATCTCGGTATGGAGTTTAAAAGAGGTTGCTCCCGAAGCCCACGCCCGTTTCAACGCCTTGGAACGCGAGTACCACTACTACATCGAACCCGGAAAGAATCCCTTCAACCGTCCGCTCTCGTGGCAGTTTGCGCAATCGCTCGACATCGAGCGCATGAACCGCGCGGCGGAGATTCTGCTTGAGGTGGAGGATTTCACGACCTTCGCCAAACTCAACTCCAACAACAAAACCAACATCTGCCACCTCTCGCGTGCCGAATGGGAGGTGCTGCCCGACGGCGAGATCCGTTTTACGATCCGCGCCGACCGCTTCCTGCGCAACATGGTACGCGCCATTGTCGGGACACTGGTCGATGTGGGACGCGGCCGCTACACCGAAGACGAGTTCCGCGACATCGTACTCTCGAAAGACCTTTCGCGTTCGAGCGGAGGTGCACCCGCATCGGGGCTGTTTCTGGTCGATGTGACCTACCCCGACGACATTTTCCGCGCAAGCGTTCCCCGCGACAAAAGATACCGATAGAAATTTTCCTTTTCTATTTCCCGATGGAATAACAAGTTAGGATTTTTCGGTACTTTTCCCGCGAAAAAATATTGCAAAATGATTTGGAAGTTCTGAATATTCGCCGTATCTTTGCATCGCATTCGAAAAGAATGATGCCTCTTTAGCTCAGTTGGTAGAGCACGACACTCTT
>JAHHQL010000012.1 GCA_020026415.1 Alistipes sp.
AGACTGTAAATCTGCTGGCTTACGCCTTCGGTGGTTCGAATCCATCACTTCCCACCATGTAACCCGATCGGATGCGAGAGTTACGGAGAGCACACTTCTATTAATAAGAGTGTGTGTTTCTCGTTATGGGACAAACGTTACTCTGATTCGGTCTGTTTTTGCGGAAGTAGCTCAGTTGATAGAGCATTAGCCTTCCAAGCTAAGGGTCGCGAGTTTGAGCCTCGTCTTCCGCTCCAACGCTTATAGCGCGTGATACGTTTTTCTTCCGAGGAAGAATGCCGTGTTGCCCGCTAATTATGCAAAAGAGTGATAAAGAGAGACTTTAAAACTTTGAAGATTTAATAAAATAACTTTAAACACTTAATATTATGGCAAAAGAAAAATTCGACCGTTCGAAACCGCACGTGAACATCGGTACCATCGGTCACGTTGACCACGGTAAGACCACTCTTACTGCTGCTATTACCACTGTTCTTGCAAAGAAGGGACTTTCCGAACTCCGTTCTTTCGACCAGATCGATAACGCTCCTGAGGAGAAAGAGCGTGGTATCACGATCAACACTTCTCACGTAGAGTACCAGACTGCAAACCGTCACTACGCTCACGTAGACTGCCCGGGTCACGCCGACTATGTAAAGAACATGGTTACCGGTGCCGCTCAGATGGATGGTGCAATTCTGGTTGTTGCCGCCACTGATGGTCCCATGCCCCAGACCAACGAGCACGTTCTGTTGGCTCGTCAGGTGAACGTTCCCCGTATCGTTGTGTTCCTGAACAAGTGCGATATGGTTGACGATCCCGAAATGCTCGACCTCGTTGAGATGGAGGTTCGTGACCTGCTTTCGAAGTATGATTATGATGGTGACAACGCTCCCATCATCCGTGGTTCCGCTCTGGGTGGTCTGAATGGCGAGCCCAAATGGGAGGAGAAGATCATGGAACTGATGGACGCTGTCGATGAATACATTCCTCTGCCCCAGCGCGAGAACGAGAAACCGTTCCTGATGCCTGTTGAGGATATCTTCTCGATCACGGGTCGTGGTACCGTTGTTACCGGCCGTATCGAAACCGGTATCATCCACGTTGGTGATCCCGTTGAGATTATCGGTCTGGAGGAGAAGACGCTGACTTCGACTTGTACCGGTGTCGAGATGTTCCGTAAGTTGCTCGACGAGGGTGAGGCCGGTGATAACGTAGGTCTGCTGCTCCGCGGTATCGACAAGAAAGATGTTAAGCGTGGTATGGTTGTTGCCAAACCCGGCACCATCACTCCGCACACCGAGTTCGAGGCTGAGGTCTATATCCTGAAGAAAGAAGAGGGTGGTCGTCACACTCCTTTCCACAACAACTATCGTCCCCAGTTCTACCTGCGTACCATGGACGTTACCGGTGAGGTTCACTTGCCCGCTGGCGTTGATATGGTAATGCCCGGTGACCACGTAACCATCACGGTTAAGTTGATCTACCCGGTTGCATTGAACGAGGGTCTCCGTTTCGCAATCCGCGAGGGTGGCCGTACGGTAGGTGCAGGTCAGATCCTGAAGGTTATTAAGTAATTAATATTCCCGAAATAAACGGAAGGCGGATTCAAACGCCGCCTTCCAATTTAGGAGCATAGTTTAAGGGCAGAATAGTGGTCTCCAAAACCATTGATGGGAGTTCGAATCTCTCTGCTCCTGCCAAATAAAAGTTAAGATTGATTATGTTAAATTACGTAAAAGAATCCTATAACGAGTTGGTAAACAAGGTAACGTGGCCCACGTTCCCCCAACTTCAGAGTTCTACGGTAGTTGTGATGGTGGCATCTGTAATTTTTGCCATCATTGTTCTCGTTATGGATCTCTCCTTCGAGAATCTGATGGAGGGCATCTACGATACATTGACCAAGTTGGTTCATTAATACGGTTTCGTGGCGATGAGCGAGATTGAAAAGCAGTGGTATGTAGTCCGCGCTATCGGCGGAAAAGAAAATAAGGTCAAAGAGTATCTTGAGGCCGAAATTCGTCATAATCATCTGGAGGATTATATCGCACAGGTATTGATCCCCACCGAGAAAATTTATACGATCCGCAACGGCAAGAAGGTTTCGAAGGAACGTGTCTCGTATCCGGGTTACGTTTTGGTCGAGGCCGCTTTTGTGGGTCAGATTCCGTACATTATCCGTAATGCCCCCAACGTGTTGGGTCTCTTGGGCGATACCAAGGAGGACAGCCGTAGCATGAACGCTACACCGCTTCGACCTCAAGAAGTGGCTCGAATCTTAGGTAGAGTCGATGAGATGAACGCAATGGAGGAGGAAAACGAAATACCGTTTGTCGAGGGCGAGACCGTCAAGGTCACCGATGGACCCTTCTCAAGCTTCCAAGGTATCATCGAGGCTGTCGATAACGAGCGCAAGAAACTCACGGTATCGGTGAAGATATTCGGGCGCAAGACTCCTATGGAGTTGAGTTTCACACAAGTAGAAAAAGAATAATTAACAAAGGAAAATTATGGCAAAAGAGATTGCTGCATTTATTAAATTGCAGATCAAAGCAGGTGCCGCCAATCCTTCGCCCCCGGTTGGTCCCGCATTGGGTTCCAAAGGTGTTAACATTATGGACTTCTGCAAGAAGTTCAATGCTAAGACTCAGGACAAGGCCGGCAAGATTCTTCCGGTGATCATTACCGTTTACAACGACAAATCGTTTGATTTCGTTGTTAAACAGCCGCCTGTTGCTATTCAACTTAAGGAAGCAGCCAAAGTACAGAAAGGTTCCGCTCAGCCCAACCGCGACAAAGTCGCCGAGGTAACGTGGGAGCAAGTACGTGCAATTGCTCAGGATAAGATGCCTGACTTGAACTGCTTTACTATCGAAGCTGCAATGCGCATGGTAGCAGGTACTGCCCGCAGTATGGGTATCAAAGTCGTTGGTGAATTTCCTAACATGTAATTAAGAAGATGAGTAAGTTGACAAAAAATCAAAAAATCGCCTACGCTAAGGTGGAGGCCGGTAAGGCTTACAAGTTGCCGGAGGCTGCCGCTCTTCTGAAAGATGTTACGTTCACGAAATTCGACGCATCTGTTGATATCGACGTGCATTTGGGCGTAGATCCCCGTAAGGCCAACCAGATGGTGCGTGGCGTTGTGACGCTTCCTCACGGAACGGGTAAGACCGTACGTGTTCTGGTACTCTGTACTCCCGACAAGGAGGAGGAGGTAAAGGCTGCCGGAGCCGACTATGTAGGTCTCGACGAATACGTTGAGAAGATCAAATCGGGTTGGACCGATGTGGATGTGATCATCTGCTCGCCCAACGTGATGGGTAAAGTCGGCGCATTAGGTCGTATTTTAGGTCCCCGTGGCCTGATGCCTAACCCCAAGACCGGTACGGTTACGATGGAGTTGGCAAAGGCTGTCAAGGAGGTGAAAGCCGGTAAGATTGACTTCAAGGTTGATAAGTTCGGTATTGTTCACACTTCAGTGGGTAAAATTTCTTTCTCGCCGGAACAGATCGTAGAGAACGCTCAGGAGTTCCTGAACATGATCTACAAGTTGAAACCGGCTGCTGCCAAAGGTTCTTATGTGAAGAGTATCTATCTCTCGACAACCATGAGCCCCGGCTTGCAGATTGATCCCAAATCAGTAGAAACCAAATAAGAAGGAGGAACGAAGAGATGACTAAGGAAGAAAAATTGGTTGTAATCAACAACCTCACCGAGCAGCTTCAGAACTATCCTCACTTCTACATCGCCGACATTTCGACGCTGAACGCAGAGAAAACTGCCGAATTGCGTCGCAAGTGCTTTGAGAACGACGTGAAACTGGTTGTTTGCAAAAACACCCTGTTCGCCAAGGCTCTTGAGAAGGTAGAGAAGGCTGACGCTGATCTGGTCAAAGTATTGGAGGGTTCGACCTCTGTCATGTTCGCTCACGTCGCAAAGGCTCCCGCCGTCCTGATCAAGGACTTCCGCAAGAGCAACGACAAACCCGTCTTGAAGGCTGCTTTTGCCGAGGGTGGTGTTTATGTGGGTGACGACAAATTGGACGCTCTGTGCAACATCAAGTCGAAGGAGGAACTCATCGGCGATATCATCGCTCTGTTGCAGTCTCCTGCCAAGAACGTTATTTCTGCATTGCAGGCTAATGCAGGCCAAAAGATTGCAGGCATCGTAAAGACGCTTGAATCGAGAAACAACTAATCACAACAAGAATAAAAATAATAAATTAATAAAGTACAACTATGGCAGACATTAAGAAACTTGCTGAAGAACTGGTAAACCTGAAGGTTACCGAGGTAAATGAACTCGCCCAGATCCTGAAAGAGGAATATGGCATTGAGCCGGCTGCTGCCGCTGTTGCCGTTGCAGCTCCCGCTGCAGGTGGTGCAGATGCTCCCGCTGAGAAATCGACTTTCGACGTTATTCTGAAGTCGGCAGGTCAGGCTAAACTCCAGGTTATCAAGGCCGTTAAGGAGATCGCCGGTCTTTCGCTGGGTGACGCTAAGGCTCTCGTAGACGGTGCTCCCAAGGCCGTTAAGGAGGGTGCTTCGAAAGAAGAGGCTGAGGCTATGAAGGCTCAGCTCGAAGAGGCAGGTGCTGAAGTAGAGTTGAAGTAGTATTGACTACTTCGCCCATATAAAGGCAAAACAGGTGTAGAGCTGACAAAATATTGTTAGCTCTATGCCTATTTTAGTCTAAGGATCGGAAGTGCCGATTAGGAGCTGTGTCCGATCTTTGGAATTTAGATGCTCCCGGTGTGCAAACACTCTCATAGGGGGCATTAGCGGGATAGTAGAAAACCTGCATTTTTTAGGAGCGTAACCCGCCAGAATTACACTTCAACATAATTTGGATTATAGGATGTCCACACCAAAAACACAACAGAGAATTAGCTTTTCGACAGTAAAGAATCGGGTTCCCTATCCCGATCTGCTGGAGATTCAGCTTAAATCATTTCGGGACTTTTTCCAGATGGACACCACAGCCGAGAATCGTAAACACGAGGGGCTGTATAAAGTTTTTCAGGAGAATTTCCCCATCACGGATACTCGGAACAACTTCGTTCTTGAGTTCATCGACTACTATATCGACCCGCCACGTTACTCGATTGAGGAGTGTCTGCAACGCGGTTTGACGTACAGCGTTCCCCTCAAGGCCAAACTGAAACTCTATTGCACGGATACCGAGCATGAGGATTTCGGTGTTGTGGTTCAGAACGTGTACTTCGGTACGATTCCCTATATGACCGAACGTGGTACGTTCGTCATCAACGGTGCTGAGCGTGTCATCGTTTCTCAGTTGCACCGTTCTCCCGGTGTCTTCTTCGGACAGAGCATGCATACCAACGGCACCAAACTCTACTCTGCTCGTATCATTCCTTTCAAGGGTTCATGGATCGAATTTGCCACGGACATCAACAACGTGATGTATGCCTACATCGACCGTAAGAAGAAGTTGCCCGTGACGACCCTTCTGCGTGCCATCGGCTACGAGTCCGATCAGCAGATCCTTGAGATTTTCGACCTGGCCGACGAGGTGAAGGTCACCAAATCGAACCTGAAGAAAGCCGTAGGTCGCAAACTGGCTGCACGTGTACTTTCGTCGTGGATCGAGGACTTCGTGGATGAGGATACGGGCGAGGTGGTTTCCATCGAGCGTAACAACGTCATCGTAAACCGCGAGACGGTACTCGAAGAGGAGCACATCGACCAGATCATCGAAAGCGGTGCCAAGACCATCCTCCTGCACAAGGAGAACCAGTCGGGCATCGACTATTCCATTATTTATAATACGTTGCAGAAGGATACCTGCAACTCCGAAACCGAAGCCGTCGTATTTATCTACAGACAATTGCGCGCTTCGGAGCCGCCCGATGAGGCAACTGCCCGTGACGTGATCGACAAGTTGTTCTTCTCGGACAAGCGTTACGATTTGGGTGACGTGGGTCGTTACCGCATCAACAAGAAGCTGAATCTGGACATTGATCCGACGATTCGCACCTTGACGCGCGAGGACATCATCGCCATCATCAAATATTTGATCCAACTGATCAACTCGAAAGCCGAGGTCGATGATATCGACCACTTGTCGAACCGTCGTGTAAGAACGGTCGGCGAGCAACTTTCGAACCAGTTCTCGGTTGGTTTCGTACGTATGGCACGTACGATTCGTGAGCGTATGAACGTGCGCGACAACGAGACTTTCACGCCGGTCGATCTGATCAACGCCAAGACGCTGTCTTCGGTGATCAATTCGTTCTTCGGCACCTCGCAACTCTCGCAGTTCATGGACCAGATCAACCCGCTGGCCGAAATCACCCACAAACGTCGTCTGTCGGCCTTGGGTCCCGGCGGTTTGTCGCGTGACCGTGCCGGTTTCGAGGTTCGAGACGTTCACTACACGCACTACGGTCGTCTCTGCCCGATCGAGAGCCCTGAGGGCCCGAACATCGGTCTGATTTCGTCGTTGTGTGTTTACGCCAAGATCTCCCCGATGGGATTCATCGAGACTCCCTACCGTAAGGTGGAGAACGGCGTCATAGATATGGACAACTCGCACATCCGCTACTACTCGGCAGAAGAGGAGGAGGGACAGATCGTTGCCCAGTCGAATATGCCGATCGACGACGAGGGTCACTTCCTCGAACCGGATCGTATCCAGACCCGTCAGGGTGCCGACTTCCCCGTGGTAACGGACAAGGAGGTGACGCTGATGGACGTTGCGCCGAACCAGATTGCGTCGATTGCGGCAAGTTTGATCCCCTTCTTGGAGCACGATGATGCGAACCGTGCGTTGATGGGTTCGAACATGATGCGTCAGGCAGTACCTTTGGTAACCTGCGAGTCGCCTATTGTAGGTACCGGTATCGAGAAGGATATGATGATTGACAGCCGTATCCAAGTCGTTGCCGAGGGCGATGGTGAGGTGGTATTTGCCGATGCTACTCAGATTCAAGTGAAGTACGAGCGTACCGAAGACGAGATCCTCGCTTCGTTCGCGCCGGAGGTGACTACATACACCCTGCCGCGTTACCGCCGTACCAACCAGAATACTTCGGTTACGCTGAAGCCTGCCGTATTGACCGGCGAGCACGTAACCAAAGGTCAGATCCTTACGGAGGGCTACTCGACGCAGGGCGGCGAGTTGGCACTGGGACGTAACCTGAAGGTGGCATTCATGCCGTGGAAGGGTTACAACTTCGAGGATGCCATCGTGATCTCGGAGCGTATCCAGCGTGAGGACATCTTCACTTCGGTACATGTCGATGAGTATATCATGGAGGTGCGTGACACCAAGCGCGGTGTCGAGGAACTCACCTCGGATATTCCCAACGTATCGGAGGAGGCCACCAAGAACCTCGACTCGAACGGTATTATCCGTGTGGGTGCCGTGGTCGATCCGGGTGACATCATGATCGGTAAGATCACCCCGAAGGGAGAGAGTGATCCCTCGCCTGAGGAGAAACTGCTGCGTGCGATTTTCGGAGACAAGGCCGGTGACGTGAAGGATGCCTCTCTGAAGGCTCAGCCGTCGCTGCACGGTGTCGTAATCGACACCACGTTGTACAGTCGCGTCAGCAAGGAGAACAAGAAGGGGCGTGCTGCCGAGAAGGCTCAGATGGAGAAACTCGACGAGAAGTTCGCAAGCCGGATCAGCGATCTGACGAAGATCTTGGTCGAGAAGTTGTGGAAACTGCTTGAGGGCATGACCGCAACGGCCGCCGTGACCGATTACTTCGGTGCGGAACTCTATCCGGCAGGAACTCGTTTCTCGGTTGCGATGCTTCAGGATCTGGCCACCAAGTCGCTCGAAGAGAAGACCGGTGTGCTGATGGGTTATCTGAACCTCGGCTCGACGAACTGGACGGGTGACGCCCGTGTCGATAAACTGATCGAAACGACGATCAACAACTACACGATCGAGTGGAAGAAGGCCGATGCCGCCATCAAGCGTGAGAAATACAACGCCACGAACGGCGACGAACTCCCGCAGACGGGTGTGATCCAGATGGCCAAGGTTTACCTCGCCAAGAAACGTAAACTGAAGGTCGGTGACAAGATGGCAGGTCGTCACGGTAACAAGGGTATCGTAGCCCGCGTGGTACGAGACGAGGATATGCCTTTCTTGGAAGACGGTACGATTGTCGATATCTGTCTGAACCCTCTGGGTGTGCCTTCGCGTATGAACCTCGGTCAGATCTACGAGACGGTGCTCGGTTGGGCAGGTCGCGAGTTGGGCTTGAAGTTCGCAACGCCTATTTTCGACGGTGCGTCGCTTGACCAGATCAACGACTACACGGCCAAGGCAGGTCTGCCGCACAGCGGTTGCTGCTATCTGTACGATGGCGGCACGGGCGAGCGTTTCGACCAGCCCGCAACGGTCGGTGTGATCTACATGTTGAAACTGGGTCACATGATCGACGATAAGATGCACGCACGTTCGATCGGTCCGTACTCTCTGATTACACAGCAGCCGCTCGGTGGTAAAGCACAGTTCGGTGGTCAGCGTTTCGGTGAGATGGAGGTTTGGGCACTTGAAGGTTTCGGTGCCGCCCACATCCTGCGCGAGATCCTGACAATCAAGTCCGATGATGTGATGGGTCGTGCGAAGGCTTACGAAGCAATCGTCAAGGGTGAAAACCTGCCGACTCCGGGCATCCCCGAAGCCATGAACGTATTGCTGCACGAACTTCGCGGATTGGCTTTGTCGGTCAAACTTGAGTAAGGTCTTATATTGAGGAAAAAGAAAAACGATAACGAATATGTCAATTTCCAAAGACAATAAAGTAAACAACGGTTACAGTCGTATTTCGATAGGCTTGGCATCTCCCGACGAGATCCTTGCCCAATCGAGCGGTGAGGTGCTCAAGCCGGAAACCATCAACTACCGCACCTATAAGCCGGAGCGCGACGGTTTGTTCTGCGAGCGCATCTTCGGCCCGGTGAAGGACTACGAGTGCCACTGCGGTAAGTACAAGCGTATCCGTTACAAGGGTATCGTCTGCGACCGATGCGGTGTGGAGGTGACCGAGAAGAAGGTACGTCGTGAGCGTATGGGACACATCTCGCTGGTGGTTCCCGTGGTTCACATCTGGTACTTCCGTTCGCTGCCTTCGAAGATCGGTTACCTGTTGGGTATTCCGTCGAAGAAACTTGAGGCGATCATTTACTACGAGCGTTACGTCGTCATCAATCCGGGTCTGGCTTCGGAGCAGGGCATCGAGCGTCTGGCCACTCTTTCCGAGAAGGAGTATCTGGACGTGATCAACGCTTTGCCGAAAGGCAACCAGCAACTTGAGGACGGCAATCCCGACAAGTTTGTGGCACAGATGGGTGCCGAGGCAATCTACACCCTGCTCAAGGAGGTGGATCTCGACTCGATGTCGTACGCACTGCGTCACAAGGCGATGTCGGAGACCTCGCAGCAGCGTAAGGCCGAGGCTCTGAAGTGTCTGAACGTCGTAGAGTCGTTCCGCGCATCGAAGGGCAAGAACAAACCCGAATGGATGGTTTTGAGCGTGATCCCCGTGATTCCGCCCGAACTGCGTCCTCTGGTGCCGCTCGACGGCGGCCGTTTCGCAACGTCGGATTTGAACGACCTCTATCGTCGTGTCATCATCCGCAACAACCGTCTGAAGCGACTCATCGAGATCAAGGCTCCTGAGGTGATCCTCCGCAACGAGAAACGTATGTTGCAGGAGGCTGTCGATTCGCTGTTCGACAACTCGCGTAAATCGAACGCCGTGAAGAACGAGTCGAACCGACCGCTGAAATCCCTGTCCGATTCGCTGAAGGGTAAGCAGGGACGTTTCCGTCAGAACTTGCTCGGTAAACGTGTCGATTACTCGGCTCGTTCGGTCATCGTCGTAGGCCCTGAGTTGCGTATGCACGAGATGGGTATTCCGAAGGACATGGCTGCCGAGTTGTACAAGCCGTTTGTGATCCGCAAACTCATCGAGCGCGGTATCGTCAAGACGGTGAAGTCGGCAAAGAAGATTATTGATCGTAAGGATCCCGTGATCTGGGGTATTCTGGAGAACGTCATCAAGGGTCACCCCGTATTGATGAACCGTGCTCCTACGTTGCACCGTCTGGGTATTCAGGCCTTCCAGCCCAAACTGATCGAGGGTAAGGCAATGCAGTTGCACCCGTTGGCATGTACGGCATTCAACGCCGACTTCGATGGTGACCAGATGGCAGTCCACCTGCCTTTGGGCAACGCAGCCGTTCTGGAAGCCCAGTTGCTGATGTTGGGTTCGCACAACGTCCTCAACCCCGCAAACGGTGCGCCTATTACGGTACCTTCGCAGGATATGGTCCTCGGTCTTTACTACATCACCAAGCCTCGTAAGGGTGTCAAGGGTGAGGGGCGCATCTTCTACGGCCCCGAAGAGACCATCATCGCCTACAACGAAGGCAAGGTCGATATCCACGCCACGGTCAAGTGTCTGGTGCGCGACCTCGACGAGGAGGGCAACCCCGTGAAGGTGATCAAGGAGACGACCGTCGGCCGTATCCTCTTCAATCAGGTTGTTCCGCAGGAGGTCGGTTACATCAACGAGGTGCTGACCAAGCGTTCTTTGCGAGACATCATTGCAGTCGTCATGAAGAAGGCAGGTGCCGACAAGGTGGCCAACTTCTTGGATGACATTAAGAATATGGGTTACCGTATGGCATTCCGCGGCGGTCTGTCGTTCAACCTCGATGCCGTGATCATCCCCGAAAACAAGGCCGCTCTTGTTCAGGAGGGTTACGATCGTGCCGATGCCATTATGGATGACTATAACATGGGTCTTATCACCAACAACGAGCGTTATAACCAGATCATCGACGTCTGGACGAACATCAACACCAAATTGACGAAGTCCGTGATCGAGACCTTGGTCAAGAACGAGGACGGTTTCAACCCCGTTTACATGATGCTTGATTCGGGTGCCCGTGGTTCGAAGGAGCAGATCCGTCAGTTGAGCGGTATGCGTGGTCTGATGGCGAAGCCGCAGAAATCCGGTGTCGAAGGTGGTCAGCAGGTCATCGAGAACCCGATTTTGTCGAACTTCAAGGAGGGTCTTTCGGTGTTGGAGTACTTCGTATCTACCCACGGTGCCCGTAAGGGTCTGGCAGATACCGCGTTGAAGACGGCCGATGCAGGTTACCTGACGCGCCGTCTGGTCGATGTGGCTCAGGATGTGATCGTCACCGAGGAGGATTGCGGTACGTTGCGCGGTCTGACGGCTACGGCCATCAAACGTAACGACGATATCGTACAGACGCTCTATGACCGAATCTTGGGTCGTACCGCCCTGAACGATGTGATCCACCCCCTGACCGGAGAGATTCTTTGCCATGCAGGACAGGAGATCACCGAGGCGGTCGCCGAGAAGATCGACAAGTCGCCGCTGGAGTCGGTTGAGATCCGTTCGGTACTGACGTGTGAGGCTCGTCGCGGAGTCTGCGCCAAGTGCTACGGTCGAAATCTGGCTACCGCACGTATGGTTCAGAAGGGTGAGGTTGTCGGTGTCATCGCCGCACAGTCCATCGGCGAGCCGGGTACCCAGCTTACGCTGCGTACGTTCCACGTCGGTGGTGTCGCCGGTGGTTCGGCCGTCGAGACCAATGTCGTTTCGAAATACGAAGGTCGTCTGGAGATCGACGAGTTGCGCGTCGTGAAGAGCAAGAACTCGGCAGGCGAGCCCATCGACTTGGTGGTATCGCGTCAGTCGGAGTTCCGCATCGTGGATCCCAAGACCGAAATCGTACTCTATACCCACAACCTGCCTTATGGTACGATTCTCTACAAGGAGGACGGTGCCATGATCAAGAAGGGCGACATGATCTGCGAGTGGGATCCCTACAATGCAGTCATCATTGCCGAGTTTGAGGGCAAGGTCGCTTACGAGAACATCATCGAGGGTGTCACCTATCGTGAGGAGCGTGACGAGCAGACCGGTCTTTCGGAGCGTGTCGTCATCGAGTCGAAGGATAGAACGAAGAACCCCGTGATCAAGATCGTCAATAAGGACGGCGATGACATCAAGGCTTACAACTTGCCTGTTAATGCCCACGTGGTCGTTAAGGATAACGCCAAGATCAAGATCGGTGATATTCTGATCAAGATCCCGCGTGCCGTGGGTAAGTCGGGTGGTGATATCACCGGTGGTCTGCCTCGAGTAACCGAGTTGTTCGAGGCTCGTAACCCGTCGAACCCCGCAGTTGTATCGGAGATCGACGGTGAGGTAACCTTCGGTAAGATCAAGCGTGGTAACCGCGAGATCGTCATCACGGCCAAGGACGGCGAACAAAAACGCTATCTGGTACCGCTGTCGCGTCAGATCGTCGTACAGGAGAACGACTACGTCCGTGCGGGCGAAGCCCTTTCGGACGGTGCCATCACTCCGGCCGACATCCTGAACATCCTCGGTCCCACGAAGGTACAGGAGTATATCGTAAACGAGGTACAGGAGGTTTACCGTATGCAGGGTGTGAAGATCAACGACAAGCACTTCGAGGTGATCGTTCGCCAGATGATGTGCAAGGTCAAGATCGAGGATCCGGGCGATACGCGCTTCTTCGAGGATCAGATCATTGACAAGTGGGAGTTCATGGATGTCAATGACGCACTCTACGACAAGGTGGTTGTCACCGATGCCGGCGATTCGCAGTCGTTGCAGCCCGGACAGATCATCTCGCTGCGTAAGTTGCGCGATGAAAATTCGAGCCTGCGCCGCCGTGATCTGAAGCCTGTTCAGGTGCGCGACATCATCCCCGCCACTTCGACGCAGGTGCTTCAGGGTATCACCCGCGCCGCATTGCAGACGTCGAGTTTCATCTCGGCCGCATCGTTCCAAGAGACCACCAAGGTCTTGAACGAGGCTGCAATTCAGGCCAAGATCGATCCGTTGGAGAACTTGAAGGAGAATGTGATCTGCGGACACCTGATCCCCGGTGGTACGGGTCTTCCCGAATACGAGCGACTGATCGTTGCGTCGAAAAACGACATGGCAGCGATGAAATCAGCCGAGTAATCCGTTATAAACGTCAAAACCGCCTTCCCGAATCGGGGAGGCGGTTTTTTTGTGCCTTGTGCGAACGGGAATATTGCCCGAAATCTGCAATTGAGATTCGGGTAAAGATGTTCTTTCGGAAGAGGCGGATGGCTCCGGGAAAGATGTGCCGAAAGGCTGATCGGATATGCGACCGGCCGGATTGAAGTAAAAAGGAGGGGAAACCCCTCACCCGATTGTGTCGAAAGAGGATTCGGACGCGCTTTAGCGGATGATGATGCTGTTTATCAGACGCAGCCCCGAACGGCGGTTGATTTCGTCCCGAAGGGCATCGCGCTGGAAGAACAATTCGGAGCGGAGGACGCTCGAACGCACACGCACGAAGAGTATGTGTCGCTCCAGACGCAATTCGGTGGTTTCCGCCGCCGCATAATCCCCCACGATGCCGCGCCACGTGTCGGGCAGTTTGCCTTCGGCGACTTTGGCGGCGATGTAGGGGCGTTTGAAAAATTCGTCGAGCAGATCGCCCATCAAAAGGGTCTTGGTACGTCTCATTGTGCTTCGGTGTTGAGGTCGGAAAGAGTCGTTTCGCGCGGTTCGGAGAGGGTTGTCACCGCTCCTTCGCCCACGGAAAAAAGGGCGTAGTCATCGCCCGTGCGATCGAGGATCGAACGCAGACGGGTGGCGTTGCAGTCGGTGATGAAGATCTGTCCGAAGGCATCGCCCCGAACCAGACGCAGCAACTGTTCCACGCGCGAGGAGTCCAACTTGTCGAACAGATCGTCCAACAGGAGAATGGGACGTTCGCCCGTCTCTTTTGCCACGACGGCATATTGCGCCAACTTGAGGGCGATGAGAAACGATTTCTGCTGTCCCTGCGAGCCGTATTTGCGCAAAGGGTAGCCGCCGATGCGGAGCGTGAGGTCGTCGCGGTGAATGCCTGCCGTGGTAAATTCGCAGATCAGATCCTTCGGCCGGGATTCTTGCAAAATCTCTGCAAAGGGACGTTCGTTGAGTTCCGATTTGTAGAGGAGTTCGACCTCCTCGCGATCGCCCGAAAGCGTGCGGTAGTACTCTGCAACGAGCGGTTTCAAACGGTTGGTGAACTCGGTGCGTGCGGCGTGAATCCGCGTGCCGTGTTCCGAGAGCTGCATGTCGTAAATTTCGAGGATCGAGGGATCGGGGTGTATCTTTAAAAGGCGGTTGCGCTCCGCCAGAACGGCGTTGTAGCGCATCACGGCGTTCAGATAGGGGCGATCCAACTGCGATATGAAGGCATTGAGGTAGCGGCGGCGTTCTTCTGCCGTGTCGCTGATCAGAGCCGAATCGGCGGGCGAAACGATCACCGCGGGGATCAGTCCCACATGATCCGACAGGCGTTCGTACTCCTTGCCGTTGCGTTTGAGCACCTTGCCTGTTTTGCGCGAATAGGCGCAGGTGACGGTCTCGGTTTTCCGGCTTTCGGACAGGTATTGTCCCTCGACCATGAAGAAATCCTCCCCGTGGCGGATGCTCTGTCCGTCGGTCATCTGAAGCGATGATTTGCACATCGACAAATAATAGACCGCATCCATCAGATTGGTCTTGCCCGCACCGTTGTCACCGACCATGCAATTGATGCCGTTGCAGAGGGTTAGTTGTTCGGAAGCGATGTTTTTGAAGTTTACGAGGGTTAATTTTCTCAAACGCATAGCACAAAGGTATAAAAAAATCCAAGACGGCATTGCACATTCTGAATAGTTTTGTATCTTTGCAAACTAACATACTGAAAATATAAACTAAAAAAATATCTCTTTATGGCAAAGCAACATGCTGCCGAGCAAGAAGTTCTCGGCGAAGCAATGGACAAGACCGAACTCTTCTTCGAGAAGAACGGTCGTAAACTGACCTACATTTTCATCGCACTTCTGGTTGTTGCCGGAATCGTTTTCGGTTACCGCAGTCTGATCATGCAGCCCCGCGAGGCGCGTGCTGCCGAGATGATCGCAGGAGCCCAGAATCGTTTCGATGTGGAGAACCCCGACTTTGCACTGGCTTTGAACGGCGACGAGGCTGCCGCAGGTTTCCTTATGGTGATCGACGAGTATGGATCGACCGCATCGGGCAACCTCGCAAAGCATTATGCCGGTATCTGCTACCTGCGCATGGGCGATTTCGAGAACGCCGCCAAATATCTGGCCATGTATTCGCCCGTTGATGGTATCCCCGGTCAGTTGGTCAATGCACAGAACCTCGGTTTGCAGGGTGATGCAGCCGTCGAGTTGAAGAAACTCCCTGAGGCCGTTCGTTTCTATCGTGATGCCGCCAAGATTTCGGATAACGATCTGACTTCGCCTCTTTATCTGCGCAAGGCCGCTCTGGTTGAACTCTCGCTGGGCAACATGGAATCGGCAAAGGGCTATTTGCAGTCGATCATGGATAACTATCCTGCTTCGCAGGTTGCCCGTGATGCCGAGAAGATGATGGGCGAGGTGAAATAATTGATCGGCGATGATTACCAAGAAACATAATCTTTCGGAATTGACTGCTCCGCTGCCTTCGGCCGGGGACATGCGTTTCGGCATTGTCGTGGCCGAGTGGAACCGCGAGATTACCGAAGCCCTGCTGGAGGGTGCCGTGCGCACGCTTCGTGCGGCCGGTTGTCCGGAGATGAACATCCACATCAAGTATGTTCCCGGTACGTTTGAACTGCCGCTCGGCGCACAGTTCTTCGCCGAATATACCGATGTCGATGCCGTGATCGCATTGGGCTGTGTGGTTCAGGGAGATACGCGTCACTTCGATTTCATCTGTCAGGGTTGCACACAGGGCATCATGCAACTGCAACAGCAGTGGAACATGCCGATCGCCTTCGGGGTGCTGACCGTGAACGACATGCAGCAGGCTTTGGATCGTGCCGGAGGCAAACACGGCAACAAAGGTGACGAGGCCGCCGCTGCCGCCATCCAGATGGTCAAGATGCAGATCGACATGGAGGCCGAATCGCCCGAACACGATGTCGATCGACGCAAGGTGAACTAATCTCAGGTCGCATGCCTTTCCCGTATAACGGATCTGTCCGAAAAGACAGATCCGTTTTTTTTGTGCGGAGGAGAAGAAAGCGGGGAGTCCGGTGCGGAAAAGCGAATGTGTTTCCCCGACCTCTTGGGGGGCGGCGTGAAACGTGTGACGCGATCCGTTGCCCTTTTTGAACCTGTCGCTCGTCTCCGCTTGGAAAACATCCGCAAATGCTTTGTCCGAAATTCGCATGTGCCTGCTTCTTTCTTGGAAAACTTCTCTGCCTTGGGTTCGGGGCGGTAGGATCTTTTTATAGGCGGGAGGCGGCTGCTTCTTTCCAAGAATCCGTCTTCGCCTGTCCGAAATTCAGCCTTTCGTCACCCGAAACTTGCCCGTTGGGAGTTCGGGGAAGGGTTGATCTTGAGGCGGAGGAGAAATTGATCTTCTGCCTATCCTGACCCTGCATGCAATTTCGTTTTTGGGGGCTTGAATCTCTGCCTTGTCCGCCCGAAGCACTCTGAAAACTTCACCGTCCCGATCCCCGATATCTTCTTCTCCGCCCGAAAATGCTATCGCTTCTGCGTCGGAAAACTCCGCCCTTTCCCGCACCGGTGATCCCCCGCCCCCGAATGCGGAAAATAGTCTGCTCGAAATATTTTGAATATTCGAGGGCTTTGAGTACATTTGCAAGGATAAAACATACCGTTCATGTTACTTAGATTTGCGGCTGCAGTCTTATCGGCACTTTTGCTCGCTTCGGGATGGCTCTCGATGACGGGTCTCACACTGCCGGTGGCATTTGTTCCTTTGCTGAGGATCAGTGCATCATACGGTTCCGCACGACGCGATTGGTGGGGAATGTTCTTTTGGGCGGCTTTGACGTTTGCCCTGTGGAACATATTCACCGTGTGGTGGATCTGGTTCGCCACCCCCGTAGGCCCCCCTGCCGCAACACTGGCATCGACCACACTCAACATGATTGCCTTCATGTTGTTTCATTCCGTTTCAAAACACGCTCCGAAAGCCTTGGCCTATACGACACTGGCGGCTTCGTGGATTGCCACCGAGTACTGGTACACGGTCGGTGATTTCTCGTGGCCGTGGCTGATCTTGGGCAACGGCTTTTCGCACGATGTGTGGGCGGTGCAGTGGTACGAATATACGGGTGTGTTCGGCGGTTCGCTGTGGGTGCTTCTCTCGAATATCTGCATCTATGAAGCCGTCTTCAACCGCTCTGCAAAACGCATCGTTTTGGCTGCGGCGGTCGTTGTCGTGCCGATCTTCTGGTCGCTCGGTCTGTGGAGCACGTGGACGGAACCCGAAAAGAAGGTGCGCGTGGGCATCATCCAACCCAATGTCGATTGCTACGATAAATTTGCGGGCGACAAACGCCGTCAGGAGGAGAATATCCTCGACCTTTTGAAGGATGTGCCCGATGATGTCCGCTATATTTTCCTGCCCGAAACCGCCGTGCCGCATTCCTACTGGGAACCCGCCCTGTCGCAGTATCCGGGTGAGGATCTGAAGGCGGCCTTCTGGTCGGAACTGACCGATTCCTTGAAAAAACAACATCCCGATGCCATTCTGGTGACGGGGGCCAATACGCTGGTGTATTATACACCGGGACACGAGTCCGAAACGGCACGCAACAATCCCTATGTGGGTTGGTATGACCATTATAACGCGGCGGTGGGTCTGACGGCGGACGGCGGCCTGCAAATCCACCACAAGGGACGGCTCGTGATCGGAGTGGAGAAGACTCCGATGCCGTGGTTGTTCCGTGCGCTCGAATTTCTGGTGATCGACTTGGGCGGGACGCTCGGTCAGATCGGTCAGGGCGAACACGGTACGGCCTTCGCGTTCGACGGCGTGAAGTTCGGCCCCGCAATTTGCTATGAAGGACTCTATGGCGATTTCTACGGCGGATTTGTCCGTCGCGGGGCGCAGTTCATGTCCATTATTTCAAACGACGGCTGGTGGCGTGACACCCCCGGCTACAAACACCTGTTTACCATATCGCGTCTGCGTGCCGTCGAGCACCGCCGTGCCATTGCCCGCTCGGCCAATACGGGGCGTTCGGGATTTATCACGGCACGGGGCGACATTCGTGAAACGCTCGGATGGGAGAAGCGCGGTGTGCTGACAGCCGATGTGGCGTTGTGTGACCGGGAAACGTTCTATACCCGTCACGGCGACTACTTGGGGCGCATTTCGGAGTATCTGATGCTCCTTTCGGTGCTGTACTATGTCGCCTATCGCTTTAAAAAGAAGAATTACCTCGTACAATAAAATCACAACCCTGTATGAACTATACTCAAACCATTGATTTCCTGTTTACCTCGCTGCCCGCTTTCGAGAGTCAGGGCGCAGGGGCTTACAAACCCGGATTGGATCATGTGACCGCATTTTGCCGTCATCTGGGCAATCCGCAGCGTAATTTCTTTACGGTTCATGTTGCCGGCACAAACGGCAAGGGATCGGTTGCCCACATCGTTGCGGCCGTGTTGCAACAGGCCGGTTATCGCGTGGGATTATACACTTCGCCCCATTTGAAGGATTTCCGCGAGCGTATCCGTGTCGATGGCGAGATGATCCCCAAGCAGAAAGTCGTGAATTTCGTCAATAAGCACCACGACAAGATGGTCGAACTGGAGTTGTCGTTCTTCGAGATGACGACCGCCATGGCCTTCGATTACTTCGCACAGAGCGATGTGGAGGTGGCCGTGATCGAGACGGGTCTGGGCGGACGACTGGATGCCACGAACATTATCGTTCCGCTGGTGAGTGTCGTGACGAACATAGGTTTGGAACACACCGACCTTTTGGGCGACACGCTTTCCAAGATTGCAGGCGAGAAGGCCGGCATCATCAAGAAGAGCGTTCCTCTGATTTTGGGCGAGGGCAACCGTTGCTACAACTCCGTATTCGAGGATGTCGCCGCACAGAACAAGTCGCGCGTGATCTATGCCGAGGAGGAGTTCTCCTGCAAGGAGCATTCGTTCGACGGACATTATCAGAAATTCATGCTGGAGCGCAAGCGCGACGGACACACCTACGAGGTGCAACTCGACATGGCGGGCGAATATGAGATGCAGAACCTTGTGACTGCCACTGCCGTCATCGACTACCTGCACGAGGAGACCCCGCTGACGATTTCGCGCCGTGCATATCTTGAGGGTACGCGCGATGCCGCTGCCCGCACCTGCTTGCAGGGGCGTTGGCAGACGCTCTGCGACAAACCGCTGACGATTTGCGATACGGGTCACAATGCCCACGGCATCAAATTCGTTGCCGATCAGCTGGGTAAACTGTCTTTCAAGAAACTTTACTGCGTCATGGGCTTTGTCCGCGACAAGGACTTGGCACATATCCTGCCTTTGTTGCCGAAGGAGGCACACTACATCTTCACGCAGGCCGAGGGGCAGCGTGCACTTCCCGCCGGGGAACTGACCGCCAAGGCCGCCATCTACGGCTTGAAGGGCGAGACCGTAGAGAAGGTTTCGGATGCCGTTGCCCGTGCCCGCGAGTTGGCTGCGGACGAGGATGTGATCTTCATCGGAGGCAGTACGTTTGTGGTTGCCGAGGCAATTTAAGCAGTAAGTACAACATACAAAAAGGTCGCAATCCCAACAAGGATTGCGACCTTTTTTAGTGGGGTTCGGACTATTTTCCGAGCCCCATTTTTTCGATCAGGGCGCGGGTTTCGGGTTTGTGACCGCGGAAATTGACATAGAGGGTCATCGGGTGTGCCGTGCCGCCCTTCGAGAGGAGTTCGCGGCGGAAACGATCCGCCACTTCGCGGTTGAAGATGCCCTTCTCGCGGAACAGCGCAAAGGCATCGGCCTCCAAAACCTCCGCCCACTTATAGCCGTAGTAGCCTGCGGCGTAACCTCCCGCGAAGATGTGCGAGAATCCGACCGACATGGATGTGCCACCCGCCACGGGAAGCACCTGCGTGGGTGCCATGGCTCGGCGGTCAAACTCTTCGACACTGCCCGCGTAGGGTGTGGTGAGGGTGTGCCAGGCCATATCCAGCATACCGAACGAGAGTTGGCGTACGTGGTAGTAGGCCGAGAGGTAATTCTTCGCGCGAACCAACGCCTCGATCAACTCCGAGGGGATCTTCTCGCCCGTGCGGTAATCTTCCGCCCAGAGGTCGAGAAATTCCTTTTCGGTTGCCCAATTTTCCATGAGTTGCGAGGGGAGTTCCACAAAGTCACGATAGACGTTCGTGCCGGTTTGTAATTCGTATCGGCCTTCGCCCAACATGCCGTGGAGCGAGTGTCCGAATTCGTGGAGGAAGGTCTCCACCTCGTCATAGGTCAGAAGCGAGGGGGTGGTTTCCGTAGGTTTCGTGAAATTCATCACGAGCGATACCAGCGGACGGGTCTCCTTGCCATGCTCGATGCGCGTACCGCGAAATTCGGTCATCCACGCACCGCCGCGTTTCGAGGCTCGCGGGAAGAAGTCGAGGTAAAGCACCGCCATGAAACGGCCGTTTTCGTCCGTTACCTCGTATGCCGTCACATCGGGATGATAGACCGGAATCGAGGGCGCGGGGGTGAAATTCAGTCCGTAGAGTTTATGCGCCAAGAGGAACACGCCCCGCTTGACATGTTCCAACTCGAAGTAGGGTTTGAGCAATTGGTCGTTCAGTGCGTATTTCTCGTCTTTGTATTTCTCGGAGTAGTAGGCGAAATCCCACGGCATCACTTCACCCGCGAGTCCGTGGGCGCGGGCATAATCCGCAATGGTGCGGTAGTCCCGATCGGCGTAATCCTTGGTCGTGGTGAGCAACTCTTCGAGGAAGTGGTTCACCGTGTCGGTCTTTTCGGCCATGCGGTGCTCCAACACATAATCGGCGTAGCACTTGTAACCCAAAAGATTCGCCACTTTCAGACGCAGTTCGGCGATGCGGCGCACGATTTTCGTGTTGTCGTAAGCACCGCCCAGCGCACGCGAATTGTATGCCCGCCAAATCTGCTCCTTGAGGATGCGGTGTGACGAGTAGCGCATGAACGGCACGAAACTCGGTGCATGGAGCGTCACCGTCCAACCCGTCCGGTGGTGGGCACGGGCATCCTCGGCCATGCTTTCGCGGACGGATTCGGGAAGTTCTGCAACAACCCGCTCGTCGGTGATGTTGAGCGTATAGGCGTTGGTTGCGGCAAGGATGTTCTGGCCGAATTTGAGGGTCAATGCCGACAATTCCTTGGAGTATTCGCGGTAGAGTTCCTTCTCCTTGTCGGGAAGAGCCGCACCCGAACGGGTGAATCCGCGATAGCAATCCTCAAGGAGTTTTTCGGCATCGGGTTCAAGCGCGGGGTGGTTTTCATGGACACGGCGCACGCGGTCGAAAAGGCGTTCGTCAAGCGAGATGTCGTTTTCGAGTTTGACCAGTTTCTCCTGCACGCGCTCGGCGATCTGTTGCATTTCGTCCGAAGTGTCGGCCTCCAGAAGGTTGAAGAACAGACCGCTGATACGATCCAGCAGCGAGCCGTTGCGTTCGAGTTTTTCGATCGTGTTCTCGAATGTGGGTTCTTCTTTGCAGTTCAAAATGGCGTCTATTTCGCGGCGCGACTCCTCGATTGCCACATCGAAGGCAGGTTCGTAATCCTCCAGACGGATCTTGTCGAAGGGAGGGGTTTCGTGGGGGGTGTCCCAAGTACCGACAAGCGGATTAGGGCGGTCGGTTTCGGACAAAGATGCCGCGGTGGAGTCCGTGGCGCAGGGATTATTTTTTATCATTTTTATCGGTTGAAATTTGTTCTTTCTTATACAGCATGATCGGTTTGTGGTCGATCGCTTCGGGACGCACTGCGAGCGAATGGATTTCGGCGGAGTGGAAGATTTTCAGTTCGGTCGAATCCTCTTCGGGTTTCTCGATCAGACCGAGGCTGAGGAGCATTGTGCGGCGGTCGGGATCCTTGCCGCGGAAATTGCGGTAGAGGGTCTTGCCGTCGGCTTCGCCACCACGGGCGAGGATCTTTTGGCGGAAGTTCTTCGCCACCTTGCGATTGAACAAGTCTCCCGTCTCGCGGAACGCCTCGAAGGCATCCTTGTCGAGTACTTCCGCCCACGGATAGGAGTAATACCTTGCGGCATAATCGCCCGCGAAGATGTGGGTGAAGGCGGGGTAGCGGTGACGCGGTGCGATCTGCGGGATCAGTCCGCGACGCATGCCGAGGGCGTTATGCTCGAAATCGGCAGGGTTAAATTCGGTGTATTCCTTGATCGAGTGGATGTCCAGATCGGAGAGAGCCGATGCCACCAGCGAGGTGGTCTTGAATGCCTGATTGAAAAGACGGCTGCGGTGGAGTTTGCGCGTCAGGTGATCGGGAATCATCTCCTTGGTACGGTAGTGGGTGGCGTAGTGGCGTAGCACCTCGCTCTCGAATGCCCAGTTTGTCATAAGTTGCGAGGGGAGTTCCACAAAATCATCCTCTGCGGTCTTCAAACCGTTGTATTTCACATCGAGGAACAGCATCTGGAGAGCATGGCCAAATTCGTGGAACAGCATTTCGACCTGATCGGTCGAAAGCAGCGTGGGATTGCTTGTCGAGGGAACGGCGTAGTTCGTGACAACGGACACCACGGGGGCAATGCGCTCTTCGTTTTTATATCCTTGTGCGATGTAGCAACCGCTCCATGTGCCCCGGATCTTTTCGGGACGGGTGTAGAGGTCGAGCAGAAGGATGCCCAGATGGCTTTCGTCCGTGTCGAACACCTCGAATGCCGTCACATCCTGATGGTACATCGGAAGGCTCACGGGACGGAACGTGATGCCGAAAAGACGGTTGGCAAGAAAGAAGATACCACCCTTCACGTTCTCCACCGTGAAGTAGGGGCGGAGCATCTCCTCGTCGAGTGAGAATTTCTGTTTGCGGAGTTTCTCGGCGTAGTACCACCAATCCCACGCGGCGAACTCCTCGTTGGGGAAGTCGCGTTTGAAGAGGGGCTGCATCTCTTCCAGATCTTTTTTTGCCTGCTTGAGGGCGGGTTCCCAAATCTCGTCCAGAAGGTCGTAAACAGCCTTGGGCGTTCCGGCCGTCTCTTCCGAAAGGGCATATTCGGCAAAGGACGAGTACCCCAAAAGATGCGCTTTCTCGGTGCGCAGGCGGATAAGGTCGTTGATGAGGCGCGAGGTGTTGTATTCGTTGTCGTTTGCGCCGAGGTTGAGGTAGGCGGTGTAAATCTCCTTGCGCAGGTCGCGGTCGGACGAGTAACTCAGGAAGGGAATCATGCTCGGCTCATCCAACGTAAAGAGCCAACTGCCCTTTTCGTCGATGGCACGGGCATCGCGCTGGGACTGAAGACGCACCTCGTTGGGAAGACCGATCAGCCGTTTCTCATCGTCGATCAGAAGTCGGTATTCGCTTTGCGCGGTTGCGATGTTCCGTCCGAATTTCAGGCGGGCAAGGGCGAGTTCCTCGTTGATCTTTTGAAGGCGTTGCTTTTGTGCGTCATCGAGAAGCGCGCCTTCGTGAACGAACGCCGTGTATTGCTTTTCGACAAGGCGCAATTGTTCGGGGGGGTAGCGCGTGGTCGAGCGTTTGTCGTACACCTCCTTGATGCGTGCGAAGAGGCGGTCGTCGGACATGACTTCTGCCGTGTGCGCCGCAAGGAGCGGCAGGATCTCCTCCTCGGCTTTCTGCATTTCGGGCGTATGCTCCACCAAGGAGAGCATGCGGAAGATCTGCATCGTGCGGGCAAGCGTTGCGCCCGTATTGTCGAACGCGAGGGTGGTGTTGTCGAACGTCGGACGGTCGTTGTTGGTCGTAATGGCGTCGATTTCGGCATTCTGCTCCGAGATCGCGCGCTCGACGGCCGCGGGGAAATGCTCCGGGCGGATGCGGTCGAAGGGCGGCACTCCGTAAGGGGTCGTCCACTGCTCGAAGAAGGGGTTCTGGTCGGCTTTTTTCTCGGTGTGGCACGAGGTGGCAACACTCAAAACAAGCGTTAAAACTATCAGTAAACCGTGAAAGCGTCTCATCGTTTTATGCGGGTTTGTTTAGATATTTTTTTTATATTTTATACCTTTGTGGCGTGGCGGGAAGTGAAAAAATCTCGCCATGCAAAGATAATAAATAATCACTGGTATGCAATTATTTTATGCTCCCGATATTGTGCCTCCCGACTATGTATTAAGCGAGGAGGAGTCGCGCCATTGTGTGCGGGTGTTGCGTCTGGGCGAGGGTGACGAACTCCACCTTGCGGACGGTCGCGGAACGCTCTACCGTTGTGTGGTGAGCGATCCGTCGCCGAAACATTGCGCGGTACATGTGGTCGAAACCTCGGAGGAATTTGAGAAACTCCCGTATGATCTTGTTATGGGCGTTGCCCCCACCAAGAACAACGACCGTTTCGAGTGGTTTCTGGAGAAGGCCACCGAGGTGGGCGTGGGGGAGATCATTCCCTTGGAGAGCGACCACAGCGAACGCCGTGTATATAAGCCCGAACGCGGCGAAAAGGTCATCACGGCGGCGATGAAGCAGTCGCTCAAGGCCTATCATCCGCTGTTGCACGAGATGACTTCGTTTAAGGAGGTGGTGTGCAGCGGTTTTAAGGGTCGGCGGTTTATTGCCCACTGCGATAAGCCCCGTTCGGCGGACGGTAAGAAATATCTGGCCGACACGCTCCGTAAGGGCGAGCGTGTGTTGGTCTTGATCGGCCCCGAAGGCGATTTTTCGCCTGCGGAGATCGACCTTGCCGTGAAGAACGGATTCGAGGAGATCACGCTCGGAAATCAACGCCTGCGCACCGAAACGGCGGCTGTGGCGGCTACGATGATGGTATCGGTGGTCAATAACATGAAGTAGGCGGAATGAGACTTTTGTGGCAACTTTTCATCAGTTTCTTTCGGGTCGGATTGTTCACCTTCGGCGGCGGCTTTGCCATGCTGCCTCTGATTCAGAACGAGGTGGTCGATCGCCATCACTGGATCGGGAAACAGGATTTTCTGGATATGATGATCGTGGCGCAGTCGGCTCCGGGGCCCATCGCGCTCAATTCGGCGGTGTTCGTCGGCTACAAGATGGCGAGGCTTTGGGGGGCGTTGGTCGCACTCGTCGGCATTGTCGTGCCGTCGTTTACCATCATTCTGATGATTGCGCTGGTGTTTTCGGATGTACGGCACAACCCCGTGGTCGATTCGGCGTTCAAGGGCATGCGCCCTGCGGTGGTGGCACTGATCATTATCCCCGTGGTGGATCTCGCCCGCAAACTCCACTGGTCGATGTCGGTGGTGATCGTGGCGGTGGCATTCGCCATCTGGAAACTGGAGTGGTCGCCCATTTGGATGATTGCCGTGGCGGCCGTGGCGGGCATCGCGTGGGAGGATTTTCAGGCGCGTCGCAATCTGAACGCGAAAAACGGAGAAAAATAACCCGTCAGGTGCGGATTTAAAAACAAAATAGAAAATGATCTTTTGGCAGTTGTTTGTCAGTTACCTCAAAATCGGATTTTTCGGATTCGGTGGCGGATATGCCATGTTGTCGCTGATCCAGAATGAGGTCGTCGTGCAGCATCCGTGGATGACGAATGCCGAATTTGCCGATATTGTGGCCGTGTCGCAGATTACGCCCGGCCCGATTGCCATCAATTCGGCAACCTATGTCGGCTATACGGTCGGCGCACAGGCAGGCGGTGAGTGGATGGGCGTACTGGGTGCATTTGTCGCCACGTTTTCGGTCAGCCTGCCCTCGCTGACGCTGATGTTGTTGCTGACGCATTTCTTTCTGAAACTGCGCAACAACCGTTATGTCGAAGGACTGATGAAGGGATTGCGTCCCGTGGTGATCGGTATGATCGCCTCGGCGGCGTTATTGCTGATCTCGCCCCGCGGAAGCGATCCCGGCGAGCAGAATTTCATCGACGCGTGGAGTTGGGTGTTGTTCGGAGGCGTGTTTGTCGGATCGCTCTTCAAAATAAACCCGATCCTGCTGATCCTGTTGTCGGCAGTCGCGGGATTCGTGATCTACTTCCCGTGGTAAATTAAAAAACGGCTTGGAACGATTTCCAAGCCGTTTTTCTTTAGCGGACAAAGCGGTAGTAAACACCCAAAGGAAGTTCCTTGCCTCCTGCGGTGTCCTTGAACGTGAGTTCGCCGCGCTCTTCGCGCAGGGGAGTGCCCAACGCTTCATGTACGGCCGTGCGTGCCAGTGTGGAGGAGAGTCCCATCGAGTAGAGGTTTAATACCATAAAGGCGTTCTCCTTTTCGAGCAATTCGCTACAACACGACAGCATCTCGCAGATCTGCTCTTCAAGAATCCATTTCTCGCCGTTTGCCCCGCGACCGTAGGCGGGCGGATCGAGCAGGATGGCGGTGTAGCGGTTGCCGCGGCGCACCTCGCGGCGCACAAATTTCATGGCATCCTCCACAATCCAGCGGATGCCGTCCAGATGGCTCAACTCCATATTCTCGCGCGACCATGTGACGACCTGTTTCACCGAATCGACATGCGTCACTTCGGCACCCGCGGCGCGTGCGGCAAGGGACGCACCACCCGTGTAGGCGAACAGGTTCAGAACCTTGGGGCGGATGCCTCGTGCCTCAATTTTTTGGAGTTCGTCGTAGATGAAATTCCAGTTGGCGGCCTGTTCGGGGAAGATGCCCACATGCTTGAAGGACGTAAGTCCGAGGCGCATTCTCAGGTGCATCTCCTTATAGTCGTAGCGCACGACCCACCGGTCGGGCATCGAGGGCGTTTGTTGCCACTCGCCGCGCTCTTCACTGCGCTGATCCTTCAGAAAAGACGCATCGGATCGGCGTTGCCACTCCTCTTCCGGGAGGGTCGGCCGCCAGATGGCCTGCGGTTCGGGTCGGCGTGTCGTGAATTGTCCGAAACGCTCCAATTTCTCGAAGTTACCCGTGTCGATGAGTTCATAGTCCCCAAATTCGGGGGTGAGATTTTGAGGTGTACACTCTTTCATATCGTTGTTTGTCGTTTTTTCGTTGCTTTGATCAGACGCATCTCGCACTTCCGGCAATCGAAATCAAGTCGGTAGCGTGCCGTGCCGTGTTCGATGTAGAGGTCGCCCCGAAGGCGGGGATTCTGTTTCAGACACTCGCCGATTTCGCGGCGTATGCAGTAGGCCGAACGCATCACACATTCGCCCTCCGTCGAGGATGCAAGTTCCAACGGAGGTTCGATCTTTTCCACGCCGTGATCGCGGTAGAACTCTGCGGCGAGGTGGTTCGTGACATTTTCGTCGGAGGTGACCGTCGGCCACGGATAACGCACGTCGGATTGTTCGGGGGTGATGCGGTGCGCAAATTCGCGGCGGGTGCGGGCTTCGAGCAGGCGTTCGAGTCCCTCGCGGCGCATCTCGCCCAACAGCGAGGCGGGTACGAACCGTTCGCCGCCCTGCACCGCAACCTCTTCCACGCGGAAAATCGTGTCGCCGCTTTTGGCGGTCTGCATGCGGACGGATTGCACGTTGCGTTCGGGGTTGTTGGCGCGTTCGGTTGTGAAATCACGCTCCGATATGCCTTCGAATCCTTCGCAATCGGTGTATTTCAGGGAGATGTGTCGTTCCGAGATCACAACTTCGGCCGTGGTGCGGATCGTGCGCCGCGTGCGGCTGCGCTCCAGCATCAGGTTGAAGCGATGGTCGGCATTGCGGTAAAGATCCATGCCGGGGGCGATGCCGTCCATGCGGTTGGGGGTGATCCAGCCGTCCTCTACGGCATTAACCGATGTGCCGAACGATCCGTCGCGGGTCACAAAGCAGATGCCGTCACCCGATGCAAGGTCGTGCGTTGTGTCGAGACGAAAGGCGGCATGTCGTCCGTGTCCGATGCGGGTGATACGACCGATGTATTCGCCGACCGCCTTCGGGGTGTCGAACGAGGCCACGCCCGCGTGTTTGCCGTCGAAGAAATACTCCGAAAATCCGCGGGTGAAACTCTTCGCGGGGTCGGGTGTGAAATCCAGACGGCTTTCGCCCACCGACGAGCGGCACATGTCGGGACGTGCGCTTAGTTCGCGGTCGATGACCCCGCGGTAGTAACCCACCACGTTACGGATATAGCCCGTGTCTTTCAGCCGTCCCTCGATCTTGAACGAGGTGACGCCCGCATCCAGCAGATCGCCGATACGGTGGCTCAGGTTCATGTCGCTCACCGAAAGCAGGTGGCGCGAACGGAGGATTTTCGTCCCGCGCGCATCGGTCAGATCCCACTTCAGACGACAGGGTTGGGAGCAGGCTCCGCGGTTGCCGCTGCGGTCGGAAATCGACCGCGAGAGGAAACAACGACCGCTGTAACCCACGCAGATTGCGCCGTGGATGAAGCATTCGACATCGGCACGGGTGGCGGCACAGATTTTTCGGATTTCGTCCAGAGAGAGCGAACGCTCCAAAATGACGCGGGCAAAACCCACCTCACCCAAAAACCTTGCCCCTTCCTCGGTCATGTTCGACATTTGGGTCGAGGCATGGAGTTCGACGGGAAGATTCATCCGCCGAAGAGCCATGTCCTGTATGATGAGGGCATCGACTCCCGCGTCGATCAGATCGCGTGCCTGCCGTTCGGCATCGCGTAACTCGCTGTCCCAAAGCAGGGTGTTGAGGGTCGAATGCACCCTCACACCGTAGCGGTGGGCATATTCCGCCACACGGCGGATTTCGTCGTTTGCGTTGCCCGCTGCCTGTCGCGCACCGAAACGCGCACCTCCGATGTAGAGGGCGTCGGCACCCGAATCGACCGCTGCAACGGCCGACTCGTAATCACGGGCGGGGGCTAAGAGTTCGATGAATTTCACCTTCGGAATTTAATTTTGCACAAAAGTACATAATTTTATGAATTGTTTTGTAAATTTGCAATTTATAGAACAGGAAAACTCATAAACAGATAATACCATGCTTACACTCAAGCAAATTCGCGATGATCGCGAGGGTGCCATCCGTAAATTGGCAAAGAAAGGATTTGATGCCGCCGAGATTATCGACAAAGTAATCGCATTGGATGACCGCCGCAAGGCAATTCAGACTGAACTTGACGAGACGCTCGCCACCCAGAACCGTGCCGCCAAAGAGATCGGTGCCTTGATGGGACAGGGTAAAAAAGAGGAGGCCGAGGAGCGCAAACGCTTCGTACAGACCCTCAAGGAGACTTCGTCGCGCTTGCAGGCCGAATCGACCGCCGTGCAGGACGAACTGCAGTCGAATCTGGTATTGCTGCCTAACTTCCCCGCAGAAATCGTTCCCGAAGGTCTTACCGCCAACGAAAACTTGGTCGTGAAGATCGTCGAAAGTTATACCAAACTGCCCGAAAACCCGCTGCCCCACTGGGAGTTGGCGCGTAAATACGACATCATAGACTTCGATCTGGGTGTCAAACTGACCGGTGCGGGATTCCCCGTTTACAAGGGGAAGGGTGCCCGTTTGCAGCGCGCCCTGATCAACTTCTTCCTCGACTGCAACACCAAAGCCGGCTATCTGGAGGTGGAACCTCCCGTGATGGTCAATGAGGCTTCGGGTTTCGGTACGGGTCAGCTGCCCGACAAGGAGGGTCAGATGTACCACGCCACGGTCGATAATTTCTACCTCGTTCCGACGGCCGAAGTTCCCGTGACGAACATCTACCGCGACGTGATCCTCTCGAAGGAGGATTTCCCCGTGAAGATGACCGCCTACACGCCCTGTTTCCGTCGTGAGGCGGGTTCTTACGGCAAGGATGTGCGCGGTTTGAACCGTCTGCACCAGTTCGACAAGGTGGAACTCGTTCAGTTGAGCCTGCCGGAGGTTTCGTACGAGGCTCTGGACGGAATGGTTGCCCACGTGGAGTCGATCGTCAAGGCACTCGGCCTGCCGTATCGTATTCTGCGTCTGTGCGGTGGCGATATGTCCTTTACGTCGGCTCTGACCTACGATTTTGAGGTTTATTCCGAGGCTCAGAAACGCTGGCTGGAGGTGTCGTCCGTTTCGAACTTCGAGGCATTTCAGGCCAACCGTCTGAAACTGCGTTATCGTGGCGATGACAAGAAGACCCATCTGGCACACACGTTGAACGGTTCTTCTCTGGCTCTGCCCCGTATCGTGGCCGCCCTGTTGGAGAACTACCAGAGCGAAGAGGGTATTCGTATCCCCGAAGTGTTAATTCCTTACACAGGTTTTGATATTATCAAATAGTTTTTTATCTTTGTGGCGTGTGACCACACATCACACGCTACATACACACACAACACACATACACACACTAAAATTTTTAAGAAAATGGCTTACAAAATTACTGATTCATGCGTTGCATGTGGTACATGCATCGGTGAGTGCCCCGTAGAGGCTATCTCGGCTGGCGACATTTATGTAATTGATCCCGAAGCATGCATCGAGTGCGGTACCTGCGCCGGTGTCTGCCCCAATGAGGCAATCGTTCCCGGAGAGTAATTTCCCGATTCGATTCGCAGATATTTTGAAAGGCTGTCTTTTCGGACAGTCTTTTTTTTGTGCCTGTGTGTGGGGGTAGGGGCGGGCATGAAAAATCCCCGCCTTGCAGGGCGGGGAGCAGCGTGTTGTGGGACGGATTAGTCCAGATCCCAGAAATCGCGGTCGATTTTCTTGATGGTCAAGACCTCTTCGGTCTGCATCCCAAGCCCGCTGTCATAGACATATTCGGCAAGTTCTTCGCCGTTGATCAGAATGATCGTGGGGTTGCCGTTCAAACTCTCGACATAATCGCGTGCGCCTTTCGTGAAATCCGAGGTGGTGATAAAGACACCCTTCTTGGACGGTGTGACGGCCACAGCCCCGACAAATCGTTGCACCTCCTCGCGGGAAACGTGATGGTCTTGGGCGTAGCGCTTGGCCTGAATGGCAATCAGATTGAATCCCAAAATATCTTCCCTGATAAATCCGTCGATTCCGCCGTCGTTGGATTTTTGGGTGACCGTACCCGAATTTTTCACCTCACCGCCATAACCCAAACTCTGCAACAACTGAACGACCATACGCTCAAAGTCATACGGGTCTTTGTTCAGCGCAATTTGCAGAATTTCATCCAAACGCTCCTTTTTGATCTTGAGGAACGAGTCGTAGAGGCGATCCTGCGGGGTCTGCGTTTCGGAGGGTTCTTCCTTGGGGGCAACGATTTCGGCTTTGGCTTTCTTTTTGGGGGCGGGTGCCTGCTCCCTGACCTTTTGCTGCACGTATTTTTCGATCTCGGCAGCCGTGTGTCCTGCGATTAATTCTTGACCTTTGGCACTGATGACATAGTAGGCTCGGCGCGGTCTTTCAATCAATTTTGCGAGAAAAAGATAACTTAATGCCCAATAAATGCGGTCATAGAAGATGCGCGCTGTGCGTGGGGTATTCTTCTGCCACTTCCTCTTCGGTAAGATTGAAGTGTTCCGCCAATGAAGAAAGCATATCCTTGGCACGGTAGGGTTTATCGGTGTGCTCGGACAGAAATTTGAGCGCAGGTTGTTGGATCTCGTTATATTTCGGAATCATAGGGTTGGTTGTTAGGTGTCAATATTTCGGACGGGGCAAAGCGCGTTTTGCTTTTTTACTGCTCCTTCAACTCCTCGATCATGCGTTTCGGACGGCGTTTTCGGGTGGGCGGAAGGGGTACGGCTTCCTCCGATTGCCGCTTCAGCGTTTGCAGAAAATCGCCGATGGACTCCAACTGCAAGGCCACGGGGAATCCCAATGTGGGGGCTTCGATCAGAACACGTCCGTCGGCAGAGATGACGTAATAACCTCGGCGGGGACGTTCGATCAGACGGACCGACAAAAGATGCCCCGTCGCCTTTTGGATGCGGTCGTGGAAGATGTAGCGGTGACGCGAGGTCTGCAAGTTGTATTCCGCCTTCAACTCTTCATAAGAGAGTTTGAACTGATTGGCCAGCGGAAGAAGCATCTCCGGGACACTGTAAGGGCGGTCGGGATGGTTGTACAGGAATTGAAGAATCGACTGCTCAAGTTCGGTGATGGTCGGAATCATAAGGCGTTGCGGTTTTATACCGAAAGATACGAAATTTTCGGACAGGCACAAAAAAAGACGAACCGTTTGAAACGATTCGTCTGAGGTAGCGGGAGAAGGACTCGAACCTCCGGCCTTCGGGTTATGAGCCCGACGAGCTACCAACTGCTCCATCCCGCGATATATCTTCAGTGCCTCGTTATGAGGCGGTCTGTCTCTCAAATGCACTGCAAAGATAAGACAAATATTTTAATTGACAAAATATATTTTGGAAAATTCTTAAAAAAGTTTTTCAGTGTGTTGATTCACAGCGGAATAAATTTTTCAGGAAAATTTCTGTTTCATGGCTTCGGCCACAATTTCGGCCAAATCCTTCACTTCGTGTGTCGCACCTCGACTCAGGGCTTTTTTGCACAGCGGGCAGGCGGTGACAATCACTTCGGCACCCGTATCTTCCAATTCCGAGGTGACCGAGCGGGCGATTTTCAATTGCTGGGCATCCGAAATGGCGGTATTCGCCACCGACGATCCGCAACACAGGGCGTGTTCGCGCGTATCGCGGGGTTCGAGCAGTGTGCCGACGGCCGAAATCACCTCGCGCGGCTCGTCGTAGATGCCCGATCCGCGACCCAGTTCGCAGGGGTCGTGATAGGTGAAGGGGGTCGATCCGTGTTCGAGGCGGAGTTTGCCCGTGCGGATCAGACGCAGGATGTATTCCGAATGGTGGATCACCTCGATGCCCTCCAAGCGGTAATCCTCGCGGAAAACCTTCAGACAGATCGGACAGGAGGTTACCAGCGTGGTGATGCCGTGTTTGCGGAACAGATCCGTGTTGTACTCCATCATCTTGCGGGCGGCATCCGTCTCGCCGGACAGTTTCAGCGGTCGGCCGCAGCATACGCCGCCCTCCTTGTCCGCCCACCATACCTCGTCGCCCGAAGCCGTGAAGATGCGGTTCATGGCATCGAGGATGCGCGGGGTCAGCAGGGTCATGCAACCCGCAAAATAGCCGACCTTGCCCGTACCCGACGAGCGGTCGATGCCGTTGAGGTAGGAGTAACGGCGGTCGGCGGGCATGTTGCGGATCTTGTCGCGCGAATTTAAGCGCAGCGTATTCAGATCAATGCCCACGGGACAACGCTCCGCACAACGGCCGCACATCAGACAGTTGTCCGCCACCTCGCGCGTGAGCATGTGGTAGCGGCGGTCGCGCAGGAAATAGACCGACTGCACGTCGTTCACGCCCAAGACCGACTGCAACTGACAAGGGTCGATGCAGATACCGCAACGCGAGCAGGCTTCGATCTGGAAATGATCGTAGGACGAGACCTTTTCGGTGGATTTGAGGCGGTAGGCGCGTAAGAAGATCAGCGGAATCTCCGTAAAGATGTGCATGTAGCGCGAGAAGGGCAGTGCCACGAAGAACAAGCCCAGACACCACGAATAGATCCACCACGAGGATTCGTTGAGGTAAATCAACACATCGCGCGGGAACACCATGGCGAAAACTCCGCCGAGGCTTCCCGTCAGGAATCCGCCACCGCCATACAGGGCGCAGATCAGACTTTCCGCCACCAGACGCGCGGGGAAGATGAACCACAGCACGGACAACGCCAGACGGTCGCCCGGCACGTGACGGGTGGTGCGGCGCATACCCATACGACGCGACATGAAGCGTTTTGCCCATGCCAGCGCAACGCCCGACAACACCATCAACAACAGGAAGTCCATCAGGAACTCGAATCCCGCATTATGTTCGATGCCCGTTGCGAAGTATTTGAAGAAGACGTGTCCCTGAACGGGTACCCACTTGAATCCCATATAGAACACGGTCTCGATCCAACCGACAACGATCAGCAAAAACCATCCGAACGCCAGCGACATGTGCATGTAACCCAAAAGCGGGTTTACGCGGCAGATCTTGCGGTGGATGAGCGATTCGAGGAGGACTTCACGAATGGCTCGCAGGGTAGCCGACGAGAAGATCCCCTTACGGATGAGGAGTTTGTCCTTGCGGGGGAGGCGTTTCAGCCAGCGACCCCACTTCCACACGAGGGCGGCGAACATGAAGGTCGCGCCCAAGAGAAAAGGCAGGCAAAATGGTGCGTAGAACGTCATGTCAGAAATCTCCCAGTTTACGTTTGATGAGCATGATCACACCGCGGGTGTTGATGCCGCGCGGGCATACCAGACGGCACTTGCCGCACAGCATACATTTGTTCAGCTCCTCATACAGTCCTTTGTATTCGCCGCGGCGTACCAGCGTGTGGACGCGGCGGATGTTGAAGTCGGTCAGGCATCCTGCCGTGCAGACCGCCGTGCAGGCTCCGCAACCGATGCAGGCCTGCAATTCGGGCATTTCGCGCAGAATCTCGTCGCTCTTGCGCAGGTTGTTGCGGTCGATGTCGATGGCGCGCGGCTTGGAAATCGTATATCCGAAATTAATCGCTGCCATTATGCTCCGAGGTATTGCGCCACGGTGTCGGCCACGGCCGCGGCATCGTTCAACGATTCGCCGATGTTCTTGGGTGCGGTGATCGTGCCGGCGTAGAAAATACCCTCGCGGTTGCTTTCCACGTTTCCCAAGAATTGGTCTCTGGGGGCGAAAAATCCGTTTTCGGCGCGTTCCAGTCCCGCCGATCGGGCAAAGGAGGCGTTGTCGTCGTTGGCACGCATGCCGATCAGAAGAATCAGCATATCGACACTCATGTGCAGGGGGCGTCCCGTCAGTGTGTCCTCGGCCTTGATCTGGATGCGGCCGTCGATCGTGGGGCTCGCCTCCGAGATACGACCGCGCACGAAGTGGATGTTGTGGCGGATCTGCGCCTCGCGGTACATCTCTTCGTAACCCGGACCGAACATACGGATGTCCATATAGAAATTGAAGACGTCGGCTTCGGGAAAGAACTGCTTGAGTTCCACGGCCTGTTTCACGCCCGTGATGCAGCACACCTTCGAGCAGTGTTTCTGGCACACCTTCTCGTCACGCGAACCGACGCAGTGCAGGAAGGCGATGCGTTTGGGGCGTTCGCCGTTTTTCATCGTCACGCGGCCTTCGTTCAGCATGCGTTCGATGTCGGCCGATGTATAGACATTGTCGTAAAGGCCGTAGCCGTACTCCTCCTTGATGCGGGCATCGAAAAGCGTGAAGCCCGAAGCGAGGATCACGGCATCGCAATCGAGGCGTTCGCCCCCTTTGAGGATGACGTGGTCGCGGTCGAAACTTTCGACCGTGGAGTTGAGGCGTGTGGCGATGCCTGCTTTCTGCACCTGATTACGCAGTTCGTTCAGCACGTCGGATGCGGGCGTGAACGAGGGGAAAAGCACATACCAACCGCGGAGTTTGCCGCCGAGTTCCGTCTCTTTTTCGATGATGAGCGGTTCGATGCCGCGGTGTTTGAGTTTGAGGGCAGACTGCATGCCGGCAATGCCGCCTCCTATGATGATTACTCGTTTCATTCGTTTCGTAGTATTATTCGCGGATGTCATATACCGTTTTCGAACAGCCGGCATTGACCACCGACGATTCGGGTTGGCCGATGTAACGGCCTTTGCGACCCAAGTATTTGGCCGAAGGATCATATTCGATACCCATTTTGTCGAGCAGGGGTTCGACATTGACCTGATGCATCTGCATGCCCAATTCCCACGGATCGTACCCCAAGACCAGACCCGCCATCTCTTCGTAGGTGAGGACGGGAATGCCCTGTCCGTTCTGCCCGTAGGTCGTTCCCTCCATCTCGGCGATGGCGTACTGCCATTTGTCGAGGAACATCGTGCAGCCCGGACAGTTGGCCACGATGAAATCGGGTTTGTAGGGTGCCATGCTTTCGAGTTTTTTCTGCGAGTTGGCGATCGAATAACCGCGGTTGGCCTGCACCAAGTAGTTGCGGAAGCCGAAACCGCAGCAGTGGCGGCGTTCGGGATAGTCGATGCACTCGCCGCCCCACGATTCGATCATGCCCGCCAGAACATAGGGAAATTCCGATCCGCCGACACCCGCCTTGGGGAAAATCTTGGCGTAGTGGCATCCGATATGTTCCACCACACGCAGGGGTTCGCCCGTCGATACGTTCACGAGGCGATGTTTGGCTTTGGCGGCGATTTCGTCGCGGAAGTGATACATCACGTCCGACGTGTGGGCAATGCTCCGGGGTTTGGCAAATTCACGTCCCGTGGCTTTGTAGAGGTTCTCGCGCGTGCGCTCCTCGGTTTCGGGAAATTCGTTCCATGTCGAGAGAATCTCGGTGTAGATGCCGAACGAGGTGATGCACGATGTGGTGAAATTCTCGTAACCCGCCTCGTTCATCAGCGCAAACTGACGCGCCACGACCGTCATCGTGGTCTCCAAGGGTACGACATCCGAGTGGTAGCCGATACCCGTGCAGGACGAGTGGCGCGGATCGTCCAAAAACTCCTTGCCGAGGTCGTTGTGCATGATGTCGAGGAAGGCCTTCTCACTGCCGGGGAAGAAATTCTGACGGATGCAGCTGCGTGCATAGTAATAATGATCGTCGGCGATCTGCTTCTGATAATCTTTCCAGTTGTTTCCTCTCATGGCTAATAGTGGTTGTTGCTGTTGGTCGTAAAGACATCCGTCATGTATTTGTCGTCGGCACCGTTCGGATAACCCATCTCGCGTGCCTTTTGATCGGAGAATTTTTCGATCGTGTCGAACATTTTCTGTCCGCCGCTCACTTCGAAGATGCGGTGCAGTTCGTCCATCGACTGCTGATCCATTTTACGCAGTGCACCCTGACCCTCCTTACGGTAGCAGGGCGAGAATTTGCCGAACACCTCTTCGTCGTTGTCGTAAATCCAACGCCAGACGGGACCCTGTTCGGGGTGAAGTTCGGGGGTGATGACTTTCGGGACGATGCAGTAACCCGTCTTGAGGATGTTGTCGCCGACGGTACGTTTCAAGGCCAGTTGTTGGCGTCCCTTTTCGCTCTCGACAAAAAATCCGAGGCGTTGCGACAGCGTGCGCAGTGCCTGAATCACATAACCCGGTGCATTCCCGCGCGGGCAACGCGGACGGCATGACATACACTCGCCGCAATACCAGATGGTGTCGCTCTTCAGGAGCCGTTCGATCGTTTCGTCGTCGCGCGTCTGCACGGCGCAGACAATCTGACGCGGATCGTAGTCGTAAAATTCGGCCGCGGGGCAGACGCCCGTGCAGATGCCGCAGTTCATGCAGGCATGCAGTCCCTCCTTCATACGTACATCCTCCATCAGCATGTCGAAATATTTTCCCATAGTGCTCTTTGATCCTTTCTTCGTTGCAAAGGTACGGATATAACGTGGGGCAAAGGGTGGTATAAATACCTAAATATGGGGAGGGGTCTTCCCGCAAGACTGCTTCAGTCTGTGGAAAGACCCCTCATGGAAAGGATTTGTACCTGTTCGGAAGGATTATTTGCGTTCGTACTCCTCGAATGCAAACGGATAGGGGTATTTTTCGCCTGAGGGGAACGCTTCGGAATGGAGCAGACGCCACTCGTCCGTGTTCCATTCGGGAAAGCGGGTGTCTCCCTCGTAGGGATGTTCGACGCGCGTCAGATAAAAACGATCCGCAAGGGGCAGTGCTTCGGCGTAGATCTGTGCACCGCCGATCACGAATACCTCCTCCTCTTCGGGGAAAAGGGCAAGGGCTTCTTCGAGGGAGTGTACCATCGTGCAACCCTCTATCTTGAGATCCGTTTGGCGCGTGATGACCACATTGGTGCGTTTCGGCAGGGGACGACCCAGCGATTCGAAGGTCTTGCGCCCCATGATGACAGGGTGACCCGACGTGAGGCGTTTGAAGTTTTTGAGATCCTCGGAAATGTGCCAGATCAGCGCGTTCCGGTTGCCGATCACGCCGTTTTCGGCTACGGCGACAATGATGGAGAGCATAGCGTTAGTTTGGTTTTTAGAAGGACATAGGTGCTTTGATTGCAGGGTAGGGATCGTATCCCTCCATGCGGAAATCGTCATACGTAAAGTCGAAAATCGACTTGCGGGCGGGGTTGAGGTGCATGGTGGGTAAGGGGCGGGGCGTACGCGAGAGTTGCTCCTTGACCTGCTCCATGTGATTCAGATAGAGGTGCGTGTCGCCGAGCGTATGGACAAAATCGCCGGGCTTGAGGTCGCATACCTGTGCCATCATCATCGTAAGAAGCGCATACGATGCAATGTTGAACGGTACGCCCAAAAAGGTATCGCAACTGCGCTGATAGAGCATACACGAGAGTCGCCCCTCCGCCACATAGAACTGGAACAGCACATGGCACGGGGGGAGTGCCATCTCGCCCACATCCGCCACGTTCCATGCCGAAACGATGATGCGGCGCGATTCGGGGTTGTGGCGGATCAGATCCGCCGCCTGCCGGATCTGGTCGATCACGCGGCCGTCACCCGCAGGCCACGAACGCCACTGGTAGCCGTAAACGTGGTTCAGGTCGCCGTAGCGGTAGCCCTCCATGGGACTTTCCGATCCCGCCCGATCCAGAAATTCGTCGCGCGAAACGGGCATAATACCCTCCTTCGTGCAACGCTCCGTATAGAAGCGGTAGGCATCGTTATCCCAGATATGCACGCCGTTTTCGACCAGATAGCGGATGTTCGTGTCACCCTTCAGAAACCACAGCAGTTCGTGGATGATGCCTTTCAAAAAGACTTTCTTGGTGGTCAGCAGCGGGAATCCGTCCTGAAGGTTGAAACGCATCTGATGACCGAAGACGCTCTTCGTGCCCGTACCCGTGCGGTCGCCGCGAACGACACCTTCCGTGGTGATGCGTTTTAAAAGATCAAGATATTGTTGCATGGTAATTGGCTTATTTCAGAGTCAGATCGCCCTTTGAATCGAGGACGGCATAACTTTCCTTTTGAGCCCAGCAGCCGAGGTGCACCACATGAAGCCCCTCCTCGCGGTAATCGCGCGGGCAGTGCATGTGACCGAAGACATAGTGGTCGATCTTCTCTTGGGGGTGTGCATCGCGGTAGTCGCGGGCGTAGCGGATCAGGGGTTCGGTCGATTTTTCGCCGTATTCGTGATGGCGGTTGCTGTGGGGATCGTTCGAGCGGCGGTCGTGTTTTCGGCGCGAGGAGTTGCTCCACCAGCGTCCGAAGCGCATCGCAAGGTCGGGATGAACCAGCCACGAGAACAAAAAACGAAGCCACGACGAGCGGAATACCGTGTTCATGAATTTGAGCATGGGCTTGCCGTCGATGTTCATGTTGTCGCCGTGGGCGACAAAGACGTTCGTCCCGTCGAACGAAAGCACGCACGGCGCGGTATGGATCTCCACGCCGCACTCCGTGTGGAGGTAGTCGCGGATCCACATGTCGTGGTTGCCCGTAAAGAAGAGGATGCGCACACCGCGGTCGGTCAGCGAGGCGAGTTTTCCGAGCGTGCGGACAAAACCCTTGGGTACGACGCGGCGGTATTCGAACCAGAAGTCGAAGATGTCGCCGTCGAGCACGATCACATCGGCATCTCCGCCCACGCGGTCGAGCCACGCGACAAAACGGCGTTCGACCTCACGCTGTGAGTCCGAAACCGCCGATCCGAGGTGTACGTCCGATGCAAAGTAAACGGTCATGGCGCGGAATTATCGGGTCAGTTCCTTGAGGCGTTCGTCGAGGCTTCTGCCGTAGAGGTTTTTGCCGACCACGTCGCCCTCCTTGTTGATCAGGAAGTTGGCGGGAAGACTGCGGACGTTGTAGATGCCCATGGCCGACGAGCGTGTACCCTGAAGATCGCTCACCGAGATCCACGGCAGTTGCTGATCCTGCACGGCACTGATCCAGAGTGCTTTCTTGGTGTCGATCGCCACCTGATAGACCTCAAACGGGGTGGCTGCCGTATGGTATTTCTGATAGATTTCCTTCAGTTCGTTGTTCAGCACGTTGCTTGAGCCGAGTTCGGCCGACCAGAAGTCGAGCAGGATGACCTTGCCCTTGAGCGACGAGAGAGTGACCTTCTTGCCGAAGATGTCGTTGAGTTCCAGATCGGGGAAACCTGCCTCCGAGATGCGCGACTGGAGGTTCAGACGGGCATCCATACGCTCGATCTCGCCACGCAGCGATTGCAGGTAGGGCGATTCGGGGTATTTCTCCTGCAAGGCATCGGCCACCTCGCGGTAGTAGATCACATCGTTGTCGCCATTGACCAGAAAGCGGTCTCCCGGCAGACGCTGGTTCAGTGCATAAACGGCCGCCAGCGTACCCTTGTTGGCGATGATGAAACGCAACTGCTCGCGGCGGATGCGGTAGTATTCGGCGGTGTATTCCTTGCCCAGTGCTTTGTGTGCCTCGACGCTCAGATGCTCTTCGCCGTATTGCGTGGCGATTTTGCGCAGGTTCTGCGCTCCGATGATGAACGGCTGGTAGAAACGGCGCAGAAGTTCCGATTCCTCGGAATTTTCGACCGTATAGTTGCGCAGGATGTTGCCCACGGCGCAAACCTTCAGGTTGTCTCCGCGACCGATCAGAAGCGGAATGCGCTCCGTGTTGCAGACCAGATTGTAAAGCGACGGGGTCTGGGGGGCTTGTCCGATTTTCATGGAGTAGTTGCCCTCACAATCGAGTACGGCCGAATCGATCAGGGTCTGGGACAGGGGTGTTACCTTTTCGAGATAGACTTTTTGCAACTCGGTACCGGCAAAACGTCCCGAAATCTTCATCGAAGAAGACCGGCATGAAGTAAAAACGATGGCAGTCAGAAGTGCCAAGGCATAGGTTAGTCTGTTCATTTATAAATCAAGATGTTTGTATTCCGAAAAACAAATATATCAAAATCCTCGTAAATAGCCCAATTTTATTTTGAAGAATTGCGGTTGTGCTGGGAATAGTTCTTTTGGAAATAGCGGTTGTTCGTGCCGCGCGACTTGTCGTGACGGGGAGATTGCGGACGCTGGAAATTTTTCGGGGTACGACCCGCGGGATGCGGTTTGTAGTCACTTCGGAGGTTATTGAGCGATTCTTCGTCGATACAAATGTTCCCATCGGACATTTTCTTGATGTCTTTGATGATGACCTCGTTGTTGGGATGTTCCTGATTGTATTCGAAACTCTTCGTGCGCATGTAGCGGGCAATGTTGCCGACGGTCTGCGCGAGACGGAGGGGGTGTTCCTCGTCCGAAAGCGAACGGAGCATACGCTCGATGTATTTGCCGTAGTGCTTGAAGGAGATCTTGTGCTGCGAATACTCCATGTGGCGCGGGGCAACGGTCAGATCCTTGCGCGACGGACGCGGATAGGGAGAATCGACATCCAATTGGAAATCAGACATGATAAACAGGTGATCCCACAATTTGTGGGTGAAGTCGGCCGTATCGCGGAGCAGCGGGTTGAGGTTGCCCATCACGGCAATTACGGCGCGAGCCTGACGGTTCCGGTCGCGGCGATCCTCGATGGTCATCAGCGAATCGATCATCTCGTGGATGTGTCGGCCGTATTCGGGCAAATACAATTTGCGACGGGTGTAGTTATAATTTTTTTTCATAGGGTTAGTGCGTATTTTAAGGCTCTTCGGTTCGAAATATGCAGCGTTTGGGTTGCCATGATAGATTTAAAGAGACTTTTTCAAAAAAGTTTTACAAACCACGACACAAACCTCCAAAACGGCAGATTCTGTCGCTTGAAAGTTGTTTTAACAAAGGGAAATCAATATCTTTGATCTCAAGTAACGCATCCCGAAGGGCGATTATTGCCCGAAAGATGAGTTATCTCGCTGGATTTGCTCCGACAAATGTATATAAAAAAACAACAAAAACAAGCCATGCGAAAGGTTTTAATTTTCGAACATTCAAAAAGTATGCGGAATGTCTTGCGCGAGCGTTTGGAGTATGAGGGTTTTTCGGTCGAAACAACCGAAGACAGAGCGGTGGCGTTACGTTTGTGTGGCAAAAATTCCTTTGATGTGATGGTGGCTGAAGCCGAACTCGAACCGCATCCCGGTATTCCTTACATCATACTGGCTTCCAAAGGAACAATTGATTCGGCCGTGAAGGCCTTGAAAAGTGGAGCGAGCGATTATCTGACATGTCCGGTTGATATGAACCGGCTGTTGGAGGCCATTGACGATGCCTTCAAGAAGGAGTCGGATGGAAGGGCAGAAGCAGGGAAGGCCGTGCCTGCTCCAAAGACCGTTGTCCGACGTGTCTTGCCGACTGTCTGTCCGGAGATTGTGGGGCAGTCTCCGATCATCTGCGATTTGCGGCATCAGATCGACAAAGTGGCACCCTGTGAGGCGCGTGTGCTCATCACCGGCGAAAGCGGGACGGGCAAAGAACTTGTGGTGCACCGGCTACATGCCCGAAGCAACCGACGCAATGCGCCTCTTGTGGAGATCAATTGTGCGGCGATTCCGACCGAACTGATCGAAAGCGAACTGTTCGGTCATGAGAAAGGCGCGTTCACTTCGGCGATCAGGCAGCGCAAAGGCAAATTCGAGCAGGCCGACGGCGGAACGCTCTTCTTGGATGAAATCGGCGATATGTCGCTGTTGGCGCAGGCCAAGGTCTTGCGTACCTTGCAGGAGCGCAAGATCTGCCGTGTGGGTGGCGACAAGGACATTGCCGTGGATGTGAGGGTCGTGGCGGCGACCAACAAGGATCTGAAAAAGGAGATTGCCAAAGGAAATTTTCGTGAAGATCTTTATCATCGAATTGCCGTAATCGAATTGCATGTGCCTCCTTTGAGGGAGCATCCCGACGACATCCCGTTGTTGGCCGATTGGTTTATACATCAACTTTCCGCCGAGTATGGCACGCTTCCCAAGGAAATTGATCCCGATGCGATGGAGGCACTCAAAAAAATGGAATGGACGGGTAACGTGCGCGAATTACGCAACAACATCGAACGGTTGATGGTGCTTTCGGAGAAACGCATTACGTTGTACGACGTAAAAAAATATTGTTAATCCGGCCTGAAACGATCAAAAATAACAGACCTGCATCCCGAATGAGGAATGCAGGTCTTGTTTTTTTGTGCGGGACGGAGCATTCTGCACAATGATGCGCGGATCTCCGACCGCTTTCCCTTGTGCGGGAAAGATTCTCTTTTTAGAGCAACTCCAGCAACTGCTCGGCGCGGTCGATGATGTGGCAGGCTCCTGCCTCCTGTAACTCTTCGCGCGAGCGGAATCCCCACGAACAACCCACCGAGCGAAGTCCTGCGGCTGCGGCCGTCTGCATGTCGATGCCCGAATCACCCACATAGAGCGTATCCTCGCGGCTTTCGCCACCCTTTTCGAGGATCTCAAGGGCAATCGAGGGATCGGGTTTCAACGGAATGTCGGGACGTTGTCCGAGTATGGCTACAAAAGGGATGTCGCCGAAGAACAGACGCACGAGTTTTTCGGTGCCTGCCTGAAATTTGTTCGAGGCAACGCCCGTCTTGATGCCGCGGCGCGTGAGTTCGCTAAGGAGTTCCCGTACGCCTTCGTAGGGACGGGTGTGGATGTCGATGTGGGCGGTGTAGTACTCGACGAAATCCTTGCGCACCTCCCGTACAAATTCGGGCGTGCGGAGCGGTTCGGGAATGGCGCGCTCGACAAGGCGCAGGATGCCGTTGCCCACAAAGTGGCAGTACTCCTCGTAGGTGTGTTGCGGGAGGTTGTGACGCTCCAGTACGACGTTGCAGGCGGCGGCCAAGTCGCCGATCGTGTTGAGCAACGTGCCGTCCAAATCAAAAATAACCAGTTTGATGTTGTTCATGGTATATGGAAAATATAAGAATCCGACCCCGGTCGGATTCCCTGTGTGATTTATGGTACGGGGTCGTAACCGCTGCCTCCCCACGGGTGGCAACGCAACAGGCGACGCACGGCAAGCCACGTTCCCTTCAGGGGACCGTATTTGCGCAGAGACTCCAGCGCATATTGCGAGCAGGTCGGCGTGAAACGGCACGAAGGCGGCTTGAGCGGCGAGATGCAGATCTGATAGAATCGCACGAGGACGATCAGCGGAAAAGCCGGAATGCGTTTATAGTTTTTCCGAAATTTGTTCCAGAATTTTTCGAACGGCATGAGCAATGGATTTTTGTGACAGCACCTCTTTCGAAGAGTAGATCAGTGCCATGTCGATGTGTGCCGGTGAGTCCGACACGAGGAGTTGCTTCTGAAGACGATATGCCTCCTTGGTGCGACGGCGCAACAGATTGCGTTTGTTCGCCCTTTTATGGAATTTCTTGGGTACGGAGAACAACACGCGCGTCGAGGCGATCTGGTCGGATTCGGCATACCACACATAACGGAACGGGAACGTGAATCCGCTCTCGCCCTTCTCGAACATACGGCGAATGGCTCCCAGCGAACGAAGTCGCTCTTCGTGGGACAGTGTGTGCGGTTGCATGGGTTTTATCGGGTTTGCAAAGGCTGCTCCGCAGGTCGGGGGACTTTCGGGGCAGCCGTCATGGTTCGTGTATTTCGGAGTATGCTCGGTTCAGGCCTCCGTGCGGTGTGCGCGGGGTTTTTTTGCGAGTTTGTGTTGCTGTGTACGCAGAAATTCCTCCTTTGAAGAGTCTGCCTTAAATTCGATGGGAAGGATCTCTTCGCCGTTGTTGAGTTTCTCGATGTAGAGGTCGATGGCCTTGACCATCGAGGGGGCCTGAGGCGTGGGGGCGTTGGCCAGCACGTTGAGTCCCTGTGCAAGGGCGGCGCGAAGCGTTCCCTCACCGAATACGGCGATTGCGGGCAGATCTTCGTTGCCGAATTTCTCGACCAGTGCCTTCACATCCGACGGCGAGTAGAGGGCCACCAGATCGAAATTCTTGATGTCGATATCCTTCAAATCGGACGACACGGTGCGCGCCAGAATGACGGGATCGACCGGAAGTTTCAGTTTGGCGAGTGCTTCGGGCAGTTCGGGACGGTGGGGTTCGCTCAGTGCGAGCAACAGTTTCTCGTCCTTGTGCTTGACGATCAGTTCGACGAGCGAATTGAACGATCCGTCGGCGAATGAAATTTTACGTTTTCGGTAAACGATGTATTTTTGGAGATACAGAGCCACGGCTTCGGTCTGGCAGATGTATTTCATGGTTTCGGGAACGGTGATGCGCGCTTCTTCGCAGATGTGGAAGAAACTATCGACCGTGGTACGCGAGGTGAAAATTGCTGCCGTGTGATCCAAAATCTCGACACGTTGTGCGCGGAACTCTTTCAAAGAAACACCTTCAACACGAATCAGGGGCTGGTAGGTGATCTCCAATTTGTGGTTTTGGGATAATTCGTAAAATGGAGATTTTTCCATGATCGCGGGTTTCGGTTGTGAAACCCATACTCTCTGAATACTCAAAATCTTCTCTTATTAATGTTAATCCTTGGGTTTGTTATCTGGTCACTAAAAGCCACAAGAGGCTTATCGGAAAAATTTCGACGATGCAAAGGTACAAAATCCAATGCAAAATCGAAATTTTTTTGGCAAGAAACAGACCCAATGCCTCTCTGAGGTACAGCAGGAGCATAATTGCCAATTCAATGACGATCAGAAAGAACCACATTCCGCCCCGACCCGGAGGACAAAGCACGAACAGCAGAAGCAACGGTGAAATGACGATGTTGGCCAGCGTGAAGTAGAGTTGGCGAAGTTGGAGGAGGCGGACGATGAAACTGCCCGATCGGGTCACCAGTCCGATGAGTTGCAACAGGAGCCATTCTGTGATCAGCATCACGCAAAATACGGCGGTGATGCCCACACTCAGAGGCATGGCGGCAAGTGTCGAAATATGCTCCGTGAGAGTGTCCGAAATAAGCACGTCGCTGTATTTGACGGTGAGGATGCCGAGGAAAAACAGGCCGATCAGTCCCGATGTGTTCATGAATTGCGGAAAACTGCTGCCGCGATACTCGTCGAAGACGAGTTTGCCGCCCGTCGAATTTCGGGCGATGCGTCCGAACAGGGTACGGACATCGGCCATATTATAATAAAGGAGCATGGCATAGAGTGCCGCCAAAAGCAAGACCAGACCTTGGAACAGACCGTCCGACGTAAAGTTGGGACGATAGTTCGAGGGGGCGAACTTTTCGGGGATGAGTGTTGCGTTTTCGCCCATCACCTCCTCAAGGGTTGCCTCGCGGTAGCGGGGGGCGACGATGAGCGTATCTGCCTCCGAGAAAAAAGGATTCAGACCGCTGAATCCGAACGGCGAGTTGCCCGTCGAATCGGTAATCGGGGCAATGGCGTTCAGCGAATCGGCATGCGTCATCGGCTGCGTGTCGGCTGTCGGGGTCACTTGGCTTTGGGGAATGGGTTGTTTCATGGTTTATGCAAAGTGACGTTTCAGGGTGATACGGATGGTGGTGCCTTTGCCTATTTCGGATTCGACAACGGCGATTTTACCTTGGTGATACTCTTCGATGACGCGGCGCGAGAGCGAAAGACCCAGACCCCAACCGCGTGTCTTGGTCGTGAAGCCGGGTTCGAAAATGCGTTTCCAATTGCTCTTGGGAATGCCTTTGCCCGTATCTTTCACGTCGATCATGACGTGTTTTTCGTCCGATGAGATCTTCACGTCGATCGAACCGTGTCCCTGAAGGGCATCGAGCGAGTTTTTCATGAGGTTTTCCACGACCCACTCGAACAGGGCGGAATTGACGGCGGCCTGCACGGGGGCGATTGCCAGTCCGTTGTAGTCGAGCGTCACGTTACGCGGGACGCGCTTGCGGAAATACATGACCGATTCGCCCACCACTTCGTTGATGACGGCGGGGGTGAGCGGTGTCTCGGAGCCGATCTTTGAGAAGCGATCGACGATCTTCATCAGATGCGCCAGATCCTTGCTCATCTCCTCGACGGCCGAGGGGTCGATGTCCTGCGTCTTGAGATACTCCAGCCAACCGAGCAGCGACGAGGTGGGCGTACCCAACTGATGCGCCGTCTCCTTCGCAAGACCGATCCATACACGGTTCTGCTCGTCGTGTTTCGAGGAGCGGAACGCCACGAATCCCAACAACACGAAAGCCGAGATGACCAGCAACTGGAGGTAGGGGAAGTAGTAGAGCGATTTGAGCAGCCACGACTTGCCGTAGAAGATGATGTGGTAGTGTTCCGAATTCCACATGAAGCGCACGGGGATGGGGTTGTTCTCCTCGGTGAACTCCTCGATTTTTTCGCGCAACAGGTCGGGATGGTCGATGATGCGGTCGGGAATCAGGTGCGAATTGACCACCTCAAGGTTTTCGTTGGTGATGATGAACGGGATGTTGTTGCCGTTGGACATGATGTCCTTGACGAGCGGGTCGGAGATGAAGCCGCCCAGCACATCGCGGTTGATGCGCTCCATGGCGTGTCCCCACAGGGCTACGTCGTGCTGTTCCTTCTCCTTGAGGTGCGCCGCCATGTTGTTGGTGTAGATCAACGACAGCGATCCGAGGCAGATGCCCACAAGGATCACCACCAAGCGGTTGCGGAAGGAGAATACTCGGCGAATTTTCATCTCGATAAGTGTTTTTTTATTTCTTTTGTGTGTCCTGCTCGGTGAGGATGCGGCGGTATTCCGCGGGGTCGTTCAGCAGTTCGACGGCACGCTGTACCTCCTTGTCCGTCAGAAGCGAATGGGCGACCACACCTTCGGTGTAGGCGTGACGCTGGATCAGATTGGTGTTGATCGACTCGACGAGTTGGTTGCGGTAGGTCGCAAGGTTCGACTGCGTGTCGTCCTTCAACTCCTCGCTCATGCGTTTGAGGTCGGCTGCCAGATCCTTGAACTGCTCCTCGTCGGCCGTACGTTGCAAAATATCCATGATGCGGCGCGTCTCGGACTTGTAATCGACTTTCTTGTTTTTCATGAACTCCACGAAATCGGCGTAGTCCTCGTCCGTGATGGAGAAGGTCAGGGGATCGACCACGGCATCGGGATGACGGCGCGTCCACTCGTCACCGAAATCCTCGATGAAGCCTTGTGCGAAGAGTGTCACGGCAAAGCGGCTCATGTATTCGGGTTCGAGCGCGATGTCGGGCATGATGCCGCCTCCGTCATAGACCTTACGGCCGTTGCGGGTCTTAAATTCGTTGATCAGCGAGTCGGGCACGGTTTTGACGATGCCCTGTTGCGAGTGCGAATAGTCGATCGCCTGAATGCAGCGACCCGAAGGAATGTAATATTTGGCGGTGGTGACCTTCACCATCGAATTATAGCCTGTCGGCAGGGTCGTCTGCACCAGACCTTTACCGAAACTGCGCTGGCCGAGCAGCACGGCACGGTCCATATCCTGCAACGATCCCGTCACGATTTCGGTCGAAGAGGCCGAACTGCCGTTGATGAGCATTGCCAGTTTCAGATCGGGGAACAGCGGGTTCGATTCGGTGCGATAGACCTCCAGCGGGCGTTTGTCACGACCCTTGGTGCTTACCACTTCGGTGTCTTTCGGCAGGAACAGCGACAGGATCTTGACGGCCTCCTGCAAGAAGCCGCCGCCGTTGGAGCGGTAGTCCATGACAAGACCCTTCAGACGCCCCGTTTCGTGCATCTTGCTGATGGCGGCGCGTACCTCTTCGTAGCATCCCTCCGAGAAATCGCTGTGGCGCACATAACCGATGCTGTCGCTCAGCCAACCCGCATAGGGAACGCCCGGAATGAGGATGCGTTCGCGGCGGATCTCGTATTTTCTGACCGAGCCGTCCAGATGTTCGACACGCAGTTTTACGGTCGTGCCCGATTCGCCCTTCAATTCGGACGATACCTGCTCGGTGGTGAATCCGCGGGCATCCTTACCGTTCACCTCAAGGATCTTGTCGCCGATCTTGAGGCCTGCCTTGTCGGCGGGCGATCCTTTGTAGGGTTGCGAGATGCGCACATAATCGTCCTTCTGACGGATCAGCGAACCGATGCCGCTGTAACGTCCCGTGGTGAGGACTTCGAAGGTCTTGAGATCCTTCTCGGAGATAAATTCCGTGTAGGGATCCAGACTGCGCACCATGCCGAGGGCGGCACCCTGCATCATGGTGTCGGGGTCGGCGTTATCGACATAGGCCGAGGATAATTCGCGCATGAGGTTCACCAGAATCTCCATGTTGCGGCTCAGACCGAAATCGTCGCGCTCGGCATGGATCAGTGTGGAGATACCCGCCACCAAGAGGGTGACGATGCAGAGGTATTTGCAGATTTTGTTATTCATTTCTTTTCAGTACGTTGATAAAACCCTGAAGACGGTACGCGGACATCGCCACACCGCGGCGCACACCCTCGATGATGATCCACTGGCCGTATTGCGACACCCGGATCTCGTCGTCCCACAGGAGGAACAATTTGGTGAAAATGCTTCGGGCGCGGAAGTACATCACTTCGTCTTCCTCTCGGACGAGTTTGAAGCCCGAATCGAGCATGGCGTTGATGATCTGCGTGCGGTGCTCCACCACATCACCCTCGATCTTGCGGCGTGCAAAACCGAAACGGGGATAGAACGCGGCGGCCACCACCATCACGATCGGAAGCAGTGCCCCGCGCGTGGTGTGGAACATCACGTCGAAGGTCTCCCGCATCGAAAGTTGCGACCAGCCGAGTGTCTGGTTCAGCAGCATGATGGCTGTGCAGAGAACGCACAATGCCAGAAAATATTTTACCGAACGAATCAAGTTTTTCATGAGTGTCTTAATTTTAAAGGTTTCTTGTTTTGTCGAGTGTTTCGATGTGGCGGGCGATGTCGGTCATCAGCCATTTGGGGGTTGAGGTCGCTCCGCAGATGCCTACGGATTCCGCCCCTGCGAACCATTCCGGAAGGATCTCCCGTTCCTCTTCGATCTGATGCGTCAAGGGGTTTGCCTGTCGGCACACTTCGCACAATACCTTGCCGTTGGACGACTTGCGTCCGCAGACGAAAATCACCACGTCGAACCGGCAGGCGAACTCCTTGAGGTGATCCTCGCGGTTGGCGACCTGACGGCAGATCGTGTCGGCAATCCGGATCCGGTCGGGGTGCGTGTGACGGCGTTTCATCTCCTCGCCCAACTCCTCGAACAGGGCGATGCTCTGCGTGGTCTGCGACAGGAAATAGATCGGGCGCGTGAAGTCGATCTGATCCAGATCCTGCATCCCCTCGACCACGATGGCGCGGTCACCGACCTGCCCCGTCAGACCCACCACTTCGGCGTGTCCCCGTTTGCCGAGAATGACGACCTGTCCCCCGACGGGTTGCATCAAATCGTATGCCTTTTTGACCCGTTGTTGGAGTTTGGCGACCACCGGACAGGTGGCGTCGATGATCCGTATGCCCAGTTTGCGGGCTCGGGCATAGGTCGCGGGCGGTTCTCCGTGGGCGCGGATGAAAAGACGGCAGCCGCTCAAGCGTGGCATGTCGTCGTGGGTGACGGTCTTAAGTCCCAACCGTTCAAGACGCTGTACCTCGATGCGGTTGTGGACGATGTCGCCCAGCGAATATACCGTGTCGCTTTCCGAGAGAGCCTTCTCCGCCTCGCCGATGGCATGCACCACACCGAAGCAGAATCCCGATTTGTCGTCTATTTCGATATTCACGTTCCTGTGATTTTAGAGTCTTTTCGCCAGTTCGCGGTCGAGCCACTGCATCTGCTCCCCGACGGTCATGTGGCTGTTGTCGAGCACGACGGCATCGGCGGCCTGACGCAGGGGTGAAATGGCGCGGTTCATGTCGGCCGTGTCGCGCTCGCGGATGTTGCGCTCGATCTCCTCCATCGTCACGTGGTCGCCCTTGGCCGTAAGTTCGTCGTAGCGGCGTTGTGCGCGTACCTTGGGATCGGCCGTCATGAAAATCTTCAACTCGGCATTGGGGAATACCACCGTGCCGATGTCGCGTCCGTCCATCACCACGCCGCGGTCACGACCCATGGCCTGTTGCATGGCGACGAGTTTCCGGCGCACTTCGGCGATGGCACTCACGGGGCTGACCATGTTGCTCACCTCGATCGTGCGGATCTTGTCCTCGACCAGTTCGCCATTGACATAAATGTCGCTGGCACCGCGTTGGGGGTTGAAGCGGAACGAGATCTCGATCTCGTCCAGAAGGGCGACAACCGCCTTTTGGTCGATCATGCCTGAGCGGATCGCTCCGTGTTCGATGGCGTAGAGGGTGACGGCGCGGTACATGGCACCCGTATCAATGAAAATGTAGCCTAACTTGGCGGCTATGGTCTTGGCGAAAGTACTTTTGCCGCACGATGAGAATCCATCGACGGCGATGACGATTTTCTGATTAGTGGACATTGGGCAAAAAGTGAAAGAAGGTGGATAAAATGGTGAAAATACCCAGCACACCGATGATGATGCCTGCCACGCGGTTGATGGTCAGCATGTGGCGCGGACGGAACCGACGACGGAACAGGTTGATGGTGAAGGCCAAAAGCGTCCACCAGCCTGCCGCACCGCCGAAGAATCCGATGATGATGAATGCCGAATTGATCAACTGCGAAAGGTTGCTGTCCTTCATGTCACCCACCGAAATGCCGAAAAGGGCGAAGAAGGTGAGGATGTAGGGGATCACCAGAATGAAGTTGGCGAGCGTCAGTCCGAAGATCGACGCATAGTTCTGCCACAGGGACGAACGTCCCTGACGGTTTTTGCGGATCTGGGGTACGGGGTTTTGCAGGAAGATGTAAACTCCGAAAATAATCACCAGAATACCTGCGATGATGCGCAGGAGTGTATCGTATTGAGCGATCTGTTTTTCGAGAATCGAGTAGAAAAGCAGGGCGGCCATGGCCATGAGCGTGTCGGCCGAAGCCACGCCGAAACCCGATACGATGCCTGCCTTGCGGCTTTTGGAGAGGGTGCGCTGGATGCAGAGCACAGCCACGGGACCCACCGTGATGGAGGCCGCAACGCCTACTCCGATGCCCCGAAACAACATTTCAAAAAATTCAAATCCCATATTTTGTGATAAAGCATTATATTCAAATTACAAAGTTACGAAAAAGGTTGGGAAAACACGCACCTTGAGGTGAAAAACCTATAAATAAGAGGTGCAGGCGGTGTGGAGCGTGTCGGCGGGAGGTGATTGGGGAATGTAAGTTCGTTGATTCGGGAATTTTCCGGTGTGTGTTTCGGGTTTCGGGGCAGTGACCGGGTGTTTGTAGGGGTGTGCATTCCGAGTGAAAAACACTTCCGGAAAGAGGAATTGTTGATAAGTTATTCACAACTTTTTGGGGGTGGAGTCTGCTCAAAATGAGAACTTTTCCTATATTTGTCCCGTCACATTAAATCAGATGAATTATGACTGAGAATCAAGATTTGGGAATTGATATTGAATTGGATGAAGAGGTGGCGCAGGGCAACTATTCGAACCTTGCGATCATTTCTCACTCGACCTCGGAATTTATCATTGATTTTGCTGCCGTGCTGCCCGGTGTGGAGAAAGCCCGTGTCAAGAGCCGTGTGATCCTTACGCCCGAACATGCAAAACGCCTGTTGCGTTCGTTGCAGGACAACATCGTCCGTTACGAGTCGGCAATGGGTAAGATTGAGATCCCCTCGCCGCAGGTATCGCCCAACATGGGACCCAAGATGGGGGAGGCATAAGCCGATTTCCCCGCGGGGAGCGGGGCGGAAGGTGACGGGTGCGGTTCCGATGCGACAGAGGTTTTGTCATGGATGGCGACACAAGATGTTGAAATAGGGCGCGATTCCGAGAAGGCAGAAAACATACAGACGCGATTTTGTCGCAAGGCGTGCTGGCGGTCTGATGTACGGTGCGATTCGCAGATTCCGGGAAATGCGCGGTACGGAAGAGACGTGTGGATATATGCCGTGCCTATGTGCGAAATGTACGGCCGAAAATCTGTCCTGCGGGGAGATTTTGTCGTGGCGTAATCTTTGGAACTGCGGGTTTGCGGAGTGGGGTTTGCGGAGATTCCGCCACAGGATTCTTTCGAGTGATCCCCGTGTGCACCGATTCTTGATTCCGCGGTAGGCGGATCATTTTCCCTTTGTTTCCGTCCTTCCGGAAGCGGATTTCCCGATTGATACAAATACAAAACGACCGAACTTTTTTGAGGAGTTCGGTCGTTTGTTTTTTTTGTAATTGCCGTTGAAAACGGCTGTTCGTAATGTTGATAATCGGACGGATTTTCAACAGAGTTATGAACAATTCTGTTGAAAACTTTTTTAATGCGTTATAAATCAGCAAGGAAGAAAAATGCTTTATTCGCCTTTTTCCCTCCTCGTTGATTATAAACACAACTACTTATGATTGGACTTTACGCTTATGATGAAACAAGCAAGGGCGTTCATCGTCCTCGGAACGGGCACGGACGGATCAATCCGCCGTTGGTTTCCCAAGCGGGCGAATCCCTAAAACGATCCGTCGTCGGTGTTCGCTTCTTGTTTGTTTCGGCGACAAAGATAAATTAAAATTTTTGATTAACAAAATAAGAATGTTTAATAATGTGAAAATATTGAGGGGCAGCCTTCTAAGTGTGGTCGAAGGGCGATTTAGGGGTTTTGTATTTTCAAAAAAGGGTCGGCAGATGGGGCGTAATTGATAAAATTTAGGAGAAATGCGAACCTGAAGTGTCCTTTCGTCCCTCAAAATTACGGAAAAAGAGAAGAGGGGGAATTTCGGAAGAAAGAATGGATATTCCTTTTAGGAGAAAGGAACCGAGCGGTCTTTATACACTATATAATATAAAGGTGACCATTCTTTTGAATGGTCACCTCGTTTTGTGTTTTGTCAAGTCGGATTATTTCGTGACTTCCTGCCAGATCAGTGCCGATGCACCGAGAATGGCGGCGTTTTTGCCCTGAATGCCGCTGGGAAGCAATTTCACCTTGTCCTTGAAGACGAACAACATGTTCTCCTCAAGGTAGTGTTGTGTCGGCTCGAACAAAAGACGTCCGGCTTTCGACAAACCTCCGAACAGGAAGATGGCTTCGGGAGAGGTGATCGTGACGACATTGGCCAGTGCGCGACCCAAGAGTTCGCCCGTGAAACGGAAGCACTCCAATGCGATGGGGTCGCCTTCCTGAGCGGCTGCCGAAATCATCGACGCATCGAAATCTCCGTAGGCAATGTCGCGGAGTTTGCTCGGTTCGGTCATCGTGGCCATCAATTCGAAAGCCGTACGTTTGATACCCGTGGCCGAAACATAAGCCTCCAGACAACCCTTGCGCCCGCAACCGCAGTCTCGACCGCCCGGAATGGCGATCACGTGGCCGAACTCGCCGGCAAAACCGTCATGGCCGTAGATCATCTCGCCGTTCGACACGAAACCCGAACCGAGACCCGTACCCAGCGTGATCATGATGAAATCCTTCATGCCTTTGGCGTTGCCGTAGATCATCTCGCCGATGGTGGCGGCGTTGGCATCGTTCGTCACGAGCGTGCGCAATCCGCCGAAGTAGCGCGATACGTCCTCGGCCAGCGGGAAGTGGCGGCGCATCTCGTCGTTGTTCACTTCGCCGATGCGGAAACGCCACAGGTTGGCGGGGCTTTCGACCGTACCTTTGTGGAAGTTGGCGTTGGGGGCACCGATACCGATACCCATCAGTTCGTATTCGAAGGTGATGCTGTCCACCATGGCGTGCATGGCCTGGCACAGATCGTGCACATAAGCCGGATAGTCATCGACATGGGGATATTTTTTGGTCGAGATGACCGATTCTGCATAGAGATCACCGTTTTCATCGACAAGGCCGAATGCGGTGTTGATGCCGCCTATATCGACACCAATAGCAAGTTTCTTCATATTGTATTGAATATTTTCAGATTATTTTTATTTCGGGATAGGTCAAAGTTAGAACAAAATTTGAGACACTCCAAAACATTTGTTCTTTTTTCGGTCGGAATCTGTGCATCGGACGCTGGGTGTGCGGGTTGCACAGACTGCAAAAACGCAAACCCGAAGGGGTGTATGACCCTTTTTTTTACGAAAAAGGAGTATCTCCGAAGTTTTTTTCCTATTTTTGGGAAAAATATTGAAACCCCTCATAAAAAACATAATCATGGATACCGATCAGCAAATTCTTGAAACTTTCGAAAAATATCTGGCGCAGACGCTTTTCCCCGATGAACCCGAATTGCTCTACGCCCCGATTCGTTACTCGTTGGCAGGGGGCGGCAAACGCCTTCGCCCGATGCTTTTGCTGCTTTCGTACCGCCTGTTCGGCGACGATGTGCAGCGTGCTCTGCCTGCGGCTGCCGCCGTGGAGGTGTTCCACAACTTCACGTTGCTGCACGACGACATCATGGACAACTCGATGTTGCGCCGCGGAAAACCTTCGGTCTATGCCAAATGGGGGCAGAATACCGCCATCCTGTCGGGTGATGCGATGGTGATCTCGGCCTACAAACTGCTGGAACAGATCGCTCCCGAATACCTGCCGCGTATCCTCAAAATCTTCAATCAGATGGCTTTGGAGGTGTGCGAGGGACAGCAGTACGACATGGACTTCGAGCAGAAACAGAAGGTCTCGGTCGTCGAGTACATGAACATGATCGAACAGAAGACCTCGGTACTGTTGGCCGGGTCGGCCATGATCGGAGCCACGCTCGGCGATGCTTCCGAGGAGCAGATCCGTCAGTTGCGTCGTTTTGCCATCGAGTTGGGTATGGCCTTCCAGTTGCAGGACGATCTTCTGGACAGTTACGGGTCTGACCAATGGACAAAACCCGTCGGCGGCGACATTTTGGAGCATAAGATGACCTATCTGATGATTTCGGCGATGAGTCACTCGTCGGAGAGCGAGCGTAAGGTGCTGCGCGAGACGCATCGCCGCGAGGATCTCACGAACGAGCAGAAGATCGAGACCGTTCTGGAGATCTACAACCGCCACAACGTCCGCCACCTGACCGAACAGCAGATTTCGTTGCGATTTGATCGTGCGCTTGCCATTCTGGATGACTTGGGCGACGAGGAGCGTACCGAGCCGTTGCGTCACTTCGCACGCAGTCTGATGGGGCGCAAAAAATAAACACCGCAAATGCAAAGAAAAGATATTGAAATTATGGCCCCCGTGGGGTCGTACGAATCTCTGACAGCCGCCATCGAAGCGGGTGCCGACTCGATTTATTTCGGAGTGGGCAAACTCAACATGCGCTCGGCGTCGGCTGCAAACTTTACGTTGGACGACCTCGCGAAGATCGTCCGTATTGCCCACGAACACGGCGTGAAGACCTATCTTACGGTCAATACCGTGGTTTATGAGGATGAACTTCTGACCGTCCATGAGGTGATCGATCGCGCCCATGAAGAGGGGGTCGATGCCATCATCGCATCGGATATGGCGGCGATCCTTTATGCCCGCCGCATCGGACAGGAGGTACACATCTCGACGCAGTGCAACATTTCGAACTCCGAGGCGGTGAAATTCTTTTCGCAGTGGGCCGATACGGTGGTGCTTGCCCGCGAACTTTCGCTGGAGCAGATCGCGAAGATCCGCCGCGAAATTGTCGAGAATCAGATCTGCGGTCCGAGGGGCGAACTGGTCGAGATCGAGATGTTTGCCCACGGCGCGTTGTGCATGTCGATTTCGGGCAAATGCTACCTGTCGCTCTACGAGACGAATTGCTCGGCGAATAGAGGTGCCTGTCGTCAGTTGTGCCGCCGCAAATATACGGTGCGCGACAAGGAGACGGGCGCGGAACTCGACATCGACGGACGTTATGTCCTTTCGCCCAAGGATCTGTGTACGGTCGATTTCTTAGACAAATTTATCTCGGCAGGCGTGCGCGTGCTGAAAATCGAGGGTCGTGCGCGTGGTGCGGAATACGTCAAGCGCGTGGTCGAGACCTACGATGCGGCGTTGCGAGCCATCGAGGCGGGAACTTACACGCGCGAGGCAGCCAAGGAGTTCAAGGAGCATCTTGCGACGGTCTTCAACCGCGGCTTCTGGGAAGGGTACTATGCAGGTCGTCCCGTGGCGGAACACAGCGAGAATTACGGATCGTCGGCGACGATGCGCAAGGTCTTTGTGGGGCGCGTGACCAATTTCTTCAAAAAATTGTCGGTAGCGGAGGTTGCCGTCGAGGCTGCACCGTTGAAGGTCGGCGAGCAGATCTTCTTCATGGGACCCACAACGGGCGTGAAGGAACAGACGCTTGAGGAGTTGCACGGCCCCGAAGGCGAGGTGTGCGACGAGGTGACGCAGGGTAATCTGTGCGCCATCCACACCAACGACCTGATCCGCCGTGGCGACCAACTCTACAAATTTGTGGAGGTCGGGAACTGACCGATCGTGTCGTAAAAAGAAAGAAAGGTGAATTTCTCCGAAGGGAAATTCACCTTTCCCGGTTTTAGGAAGTGAGGTTTTTTACTTGCGAATGATGCGGATGTCGGTAGCGGGTCGGAACGCAAGATCCGTATATTCGAAGACCTGTACCGCGGCAAACGAATTGTCGGAGGTGCGGTACAGGGTCACGATCAGCGAATGCACCGCACTCTCCTTGCGTGAGGCAAGTCCTCGGATGTCGCCCCGCTCGATCTGGGAGAGGATCTCGTCGCGATCCTTCAGATCGAATCCGTATTCGCGGCGGATGAGGCGTTCGCCCGTCTTCTGAAGGCAGGGCGTGCCGCGTTTCTGCGCCAGTCGGATAAAGAGGATCAGTCCGCTGAGGATCATCAGGAGAACGCCCAGCGAAAGAATGCCGAACGAGATGTCGTGGGGCAGCATCCCCGCATCGAGATCCGAGAAAAGAATCATCAGAAATCCCGCTCCGAGCAGGAGGGCATAGGTCAAAACTGATTTGCGACGGCGTACAATCGCTCCGTCGGGCAGGGCGTACATCGCCTTGCAGATATTGTTGTCGTTCATGGTTGTTTTTTAATTTGGGTGGGGCGCAATCTGCCCCGGTTAGCATTTTTTTTGGTGGGCATGGAATGCCCGTAAACGTAAAGGAAGAGCGGTTTTCCGCGTGTGGGGGACACTTTTCCCCGAAAAAATGCTAAATGATTAACCGCCTGAGTGCCACGACGTAGTAGTCGGCCGAACGCAGGACGGCATGAGCGAAAAAATATTTCCGATTGGAGGATATTGCGAGGTTTGCGCCCGAATGTGCTGCCGGACAGCACAGGCGCATGGCGATGCGGTGATGGTGACGCGGGGTGCGGTGCAACGGCGTGCGCACCGACGGTTGGGCGGGGCGGCTGATGCCCGTCATGATGAGAAGCGTCCGGTCGGGAGTGTCCCATTGCGGAATCTCTTCCGCGGAGGTTTCTTCCCAAGACGGCATGCCGCATTCCGGCTGATTTCGGGCATCTGCTAAAAACAGCGAACCGAGCAGGAAGAGAATAAGAATGACGATTCGTTTCATGAAGTGCGACTTCGGGACGCGAAATTTGTTCGGGCAAAAGTAGAACGAATAATTCGGGCGTTATTCTCCTATTGCGGAATAAAGATGTAACTTATCGTACCTTTCTGACGCGCGGGGGCGTTGTTGTCGATGTTGAATTTCGAGCGGCGGGCGGCGTTGAGTGCCGCCTCGCGCATGCACTGGTCGCCGCCTTCCAGAACCTTCGCCGAAACAACTTTTCCCGAACAGGTGATCGTCGCCTCGACCACCACTTCGCCGCCGCCTTCGCACAGGTAGGCGGGGATGTGGATGTAGCGCGAGGTGCGTGTGGGATTCGTAAACGAGAACGAGACCGTCACACGACCTTTGACCTTCCGGTCTTCGTGCTCTCGGTCGCCTTTCGAACCCGATGCCGAATTGCGGATGTTCTGCTCCTCGGCCAGACCGCGTTCGTAGGCTTCGCGGTTCTGACGCATGCGCTCCTGCGCCTCCTCGGCGGCCTCGTTGATGGCGGCGGCATTCGTACCGCGGTCGTCTTTAAGTTGCTCGTTCAGAGCGTTTTCGTTCGAAGTCTGATTCTTGATGCTCGACCAGTCGATGGGGTCTTGCTGCTGGCGGCGGCGCGTCTCCTCCAAAAGGCGGTCGCGCTCCTTTTCCAATTCGGCGAGTTGTTGCAGGTCGATGTACATGGTCTGCGTGGTTTCCTTGCGGCCGATCACGATTTTGGACGATACGAAAGCGATCATCAGCACCAAGTAGGCGATCAGCGTGACACACAGCCCGATGCGGTGGTCGTAACTCCACGAACCGACATCCTCCCGGCGATTGTCGAACGGCAGTTTGAGTCGCGGACGCCGCGGGGCGGGGCGGGGCGCAGGGGAAGAGGCCGTATCGGGGACTTCCTTTTCCGATGCTTCGGGAGAGCGGGTTTCGGGTGTGGGTGTTGCCATTGTCTTATACTGTGATATTTTGCACAAAAGTAGGCTATTTAAATGATTTTTCATATATTTGCGAGAAATTATAATCAATTGTTTTAATATGTCTGCCAAACAACAAACGCTTAATGCCCCGATCTCGTTTTCGGGAAAAGGTTTGCACACGGGCGTCCGTGTGACGATGACCGTAAATCCTGCGGATATTGACACCGGTATCATTTTCCGTCGTGTCGATTTGGAAGGAAATCCCACGATTCCTGCATTGTGCGAGAATGTAGTGGACACATCGCGCGGAACCACGATCGAACAAGGTGGAAACCGAGTATCGACCATCGAACATATCATGTCTGCACTGTGGACGCTCGGCGTGGATAACGCCGTCATCGACATCAACGGCCCCGAAACCCCCATCATGGACGGTTCGGCACGTGAGTATGCCGAGGCGATCACCCGTGTGGGTGTCGTGGATCAGGAGGCCGAACGCTCCTACTACCACGTCACCGAGAAGATGGTCTATACGATTCCCGAAAAGGGTGTTGCCATCATTCTCTATCCCGATGACGAGTTCTCCGTGTCGCTGCATGTCGATTACAACTCGAAGGTCATCGGCAATCAGTACGCCACGTTCAATCCCGGCGACGATTACGCCGACAAGATTGCTCCCTGCCGTACGTTCGTATTCCTGCACGAGATCGAACCGCTGATCAAGATGAACCTGATCAAGGGCGGTGATCTGGACAACGCCATCGTCGTGGTGGAGTATCCCGTTCCCGAAGATCAGCAGGAGCACCTCAAGAAGGCCTTCAACAAACCCGACATCGTCATCAAGGAGGGGTATCTGAACAACTTGGAGTTGCGTTGCAACAACGAGTTGGCACGTCACAAGTTGCTCGACCTGCTCGGCGACTTCGCCCTGCTCGGTCAGCGCATCAAGGGTCGTGTGTGGGCAACCCGTCCGGGTCACTATGCCAACACCGAGTTCATGAAGGATCTCAAACGCCGCATCCGCAAGGCGGGCGAGAAACCCCGTTACCAGTACGACTGCCGCAAACCCGCCCTGTACGACATCAACGACATCCGCCGTATGTTGCCGCACCGTCCGCCGTTCTTGCTGGTGGATCGTATCTTCCGTTGTGAGGATGGTTGTGTGGCCGGTATCAAGAACGTGACGATGAACGAGCCGTTCTTCGTGGGTCACTTCCCCGAGGAGCCCGTCATGCCCGGTGTCCTGATCGTCGAGGCGATGGCACAGTGCAGCGGCATCATGGTGTTGCGTTCGGTACCCGATCCCGAGAACTATTCGACTTACTTCATGAAGATCGACAAAGTGAAGTTCAAACGTAAGGTCGTTCCCGGCGACACGCTTCAGTTCGAGATTCATCTCTTGGAGCCGATCCGTCGCGGTGTGGCTTTGGTCGAGGCCAAGGCATTCGTCGGCGAGACATTGGCCTGCGAGGCCGAACTGATGGCTCAGATTGTCAAAAATAAAAACGTGGAAAAGAAATAATGATCAGTCATTTGGCTTATGTACACCCCGACGCCAAGATCGGGGAGAACGTCACCATCGAACCTTTCGCCTACGTGGCGGGAGATGTGGTAATCGGTGACGGTTGCTGGATCGGCCCCGGCGCAATCATCAACGACGGTGCCCGTATCGGAAAAAACTGTAAGATTTATACCGCCGCATCCATCGCCTGCATTCCGCAGGATCTGAAGTTTGTGGGCGAGAAGACCACCGCCGTGATCGGCGACAACAACAGCATTCGCGAGTATGTCACGATCAGCCGCGGTACGGCTTCGACGGGTACGACCATCGTCGGCGACAACAACCTCCTGATGGCCTACACGCACGTGGGTCACGACTGTGTTGTGGGCAGCAACTGCGTGATTGCCAACCGTGTGTCGTTGGCAGGTGAGGTTCATGTGGGAGACTGGGTGGTAATCGGCGGACACGCTGCCGTACACCAGTGGACGCATATCGGCGATCACTCGATGGTGCAGGGCGGAACGCTCCTCGGACAGGATCTGCCTCCGTTTGTGATCGTGCGCAACGACACGGGTCGTTTTGCGGGCATCAACAAGGTGGGTCTTTCGCGTCGCGGATTCTCGAACGAGCGCATCCTCGAAATTCACGAGGCCTGCCGTCTGTTGTTCCAGAGCGACATGAACTACATGAACGGTTGTGACGAGGTCGAGAAGCAGGTACCGCAGAGTCCCGAACGCGACATGCTCGTCAATTTCATCCGTTCGTCGAAGCGCGGAGTTATTAAACCTTATCAGTCGAAGCGTCGCGAAGAGTAAAAAAATCCGGTGTAATCATTGGATTATCATATTTTTTCACTATATTTGCACCGTAAGGACAAATTGGTTGGAGGAAAGGGGACAAAAGTCCCCTTTCTTTCATATCTGCTCCGACCCAAGTGGGCAAGCAAGAGGGGTGCAGGTCAGAGGGGGAGGCAAGAGAGGAAGAGGTAAGGAGTGCGAGTAAGGAGGTAAGCCGAGAGTATAGCCACCCGCGCAAGAGGCACGAGCCACCCCGCCGAGAATGCAGCCACCCGCCGAAAGGCTTGCATTGCACTGAGGCACAAAGGAGTTGAAGTCGCGTTCCGTTCTCTTTTCGGGGACGCTTCTGATTTAAAGTCCCGATTCACAACATAACGAAACAGATTCAAAAATATATGGTGGAAGTAAAAAAAGTAATCGAATTGGCCGAGAAACAAATGGAAGGAACCGATTTGTTTGTGGTAGAGTGCAAAATCTCGCCGGCCAACGAAATCGAACTGGTCATCGACAGCGACACCTCGGTGGGCATTGACACCTGTGTCGGATTGAGCCGTGCGATCGAGGCTGAACTGGATCGTGACGAGGAGGATTTCTCGCTGATGGTGGCTTCGGCGGGGATCGGTTCGGAGTTGCGTTCGGTGCGTCAGTACCGTAAACTCATCGGACGCTCGGTGGAGGTTTTGCTGACGAGCGGTGTCAAGGTGCTGGCACGTCTGGACGAGGTGACCGACGAGGACATCACCATTTTCTACGAGGAGAAACGTGCGGTCGAGGGGTGCAAACGCAAGCAACTCGTACAGGTGACCGACACCTATCCCTTCTCGGAAATCAAATACACGAAGGAATACCTCGATTTCAAATAAGTCGGGTGTGATAATCAGGATAACAAACAACAGATAATACAGAATCATTCAATGGACAATCTCAATCTCATCAGCAACTTTGCCGAGTTCAAAGAGCTGAAGAACATCGACAAAGCAACCATGATCGGCGTGTTGGAAGACGTTTTCCGTCACGCATTGCAAAAGCAGTATGAAACAGATGAGAATTTCGATGTCATCATCAATCCCGAAAAGGGCGACCTCGAAATTTGGCGTACCCGCACCGTTGTGGAAGACGACGCGGTGGAAAATCCCAACATGCAGATCGGCGTGTCGGAGATGAAGACCATCGACCCTTCGTATGAGGTCGGTGACGACTATGTGGACGAGATCAAACTGGCATCGTTCGGCCGCCGCACGGTGCTTTCGTTGCGTCAGAACCTCGCATCGCGCATTCTCGATCTGGAGAAGGCAAGCCTCTATGAGAAATACAAGGAGCGTGTGGGCGATATTGTTACCGGCGAGGTTTATCAGGTATGGAAGAAAGAGGTGCTGATCTTGGATGATGAGGACAATGAACTGGTTTTGCCCAAAACCGAGCAGATTCCCAACGACTTCTACCGCAAGGGGGATACCATCAAGGCCATCGTCAAGACCGTCGAGATGAACAACAACCAGCCGCGCATCATTCTGTCGCGTACGGCCAGCCAGTTCCTCGAACGTTTGTTCGAGCAGGAAGTGCCCGAAATCTTCGACGGACTGATCACCATCAAGAAGATCGTGCGTATTCCCGGAGAACGTGCGAAGGTGGCCGTCGAGTCGTACGACGAGCGTATCGACCCCGTAGGCGCATGCGTCGGTATGAAGGGTTCGCGTATCTACTCGATCGTCAAGGAACTGCGCAACGAGAACATCGACGTGGTGAACTACACGTCGAATCCCTCGCTGTTCATTCAGCGCGCACTGAACCCCGCCAAGATTTCGTCGATCACCATCGACGAGGAGAAGATGACCGCATCGGTTTACCTGCAACCCGATCAGGTGCCCTTGGCCATCGGTAAGGGCGGTTTGAACATCCGTCTGTCGAAGATGCTCACAGGCTACGACATTGATGTTTACCGCGAGATCGAAGAGGAGGATGTGGCTCTGACGGAGTTCTCGGACGAGATTGAAGGCTGGATGATCGAGGCCCTGAAGAATGTCGGTTTCGACACGGCCAAGAGCGTACTCGAAGTCCCCGTCGAGGAGGTCGCTTCGCGTGCCGATCTGGAGTTGGAACAGGCTCAGAAGATCGTCGAGATCCTCAAGGCCGAGTTCGAATAATCAAAACAGAGAAAAAGAAAAAATTAAAATATGGGAAATCAGAGAAAATTAAGGCTCATTCAGGTTGCAAAGGAATTTAATGTGGGAATCAGTACCATTACGGATTTTTTGCAGAAGAAGGGCATCAAGAGCGACGGGTCGCCCAATTCGGTGATCGACTCTTCGACTTATGCCGTTCTTGAGAAGGAGTACGGGTCGAATCGTGCCGCCGGCGAGGCGCGCGAGGAGGTTCGTGAGCGCATCTCCATGAAGCCTGCCTCGGTGACTCTGGAACAAGCCGAGAAGCAGGAACGCGAGGAGGAGAAAGAAGTGATCATCAAGAGCAACATGATCAGCGTGAAGGACGAGGTACAGCAGGCTACGATTCTGGGTAAGATAGATCTTTCGCCCAAGCCCAAGAAAGCAGAGGTGCATCACCACGAGAAACCTGAAGCAGAACCTCAGCCCCGAAAGGCAGAGGTTGATGAGAAAGCGGAGGTCAAGGTCGAGCCGACACCTGCACCCGCCCCCGTGCAAGTAGAATCAAAGAGCGTAGAGGAGCCGACCATCAAGGAGGCTGCCCCGAAAAAACAGACCATAACACACGAAGTGAAAGAGACAAAGATCGAGACGCCCCAGAATCATGGTGCAAAGATGCCCAAGGCACAGAAACCTGCGAAACCCGCCGTAAGCGAGCCCGCCGCAGATGCTTCGCAGAGCGAGGCTCAACCCAAGAAAGACGGTATTTTCCGTACGGAGACCCCCATCCTGCAAGGCCCTCAGGTGCTGGGTACGATGGATGTTTCGGGCATTGTTCCGGGCGGCCGTCGCAAGCGCAAGCGCATCCAGAAGGAGAAGGTCGATGTCAATAAGACCGTGGGCAAGGGCGCGAACGGTGGCGAGAAGAACCACGGCAAGGGCGCGAACAACGCCGCGGGTCAGAACAACCGCAAGGGGGGTGCAGCCCAGCAGGCACAGAATGGCAACCAGCCCAAACCCGGTGAAGGTCGTCGCAACAAGAAGAACAAGAAGCAGAATCCCAAACCCATCGTTCGCCCGGAGGTGAGCGAAGAGGAGGTTTCGAAGCAGATTAAGGATACGCTGGCCCGTCTTACGTCGAAGGGAAACAAGAACAAGTCGGCAAAATATCGTAAGGACAAGCGTGAGGCTGTTGCCGAGCGTATGAACGAGGAGTTCGAACGCGAAGAACAGGAACGTTCGATCCTGAAGGTCACGGAGTTCGTGACGGTGAGCGAGTTGGCCACGATGATGAACGTGACCCCGACGGAAGTCATCACCGCCTGCATGAACCTCGGACTGATGGTGTCGATCAATCAGCGTCTCGATGCCGAGGCATTGGTGGTTGTGGCCGAGGAGTTCGGTTATAAGATCGAGTTTGTGTCGGCCGACATTCAGGAAGCCATTGCCGATGAGGAGGACGACGAGAAGGATCTCGTTCCGCGTTCGCCGATCGTGACGGTCATGGGTCACGTCGATCACGGTAAGACTTCGTTGCTGGATAACATCCGTAAGACGAACGTCATCGAAGGTGAGGCGGGTGGTATCACGCAGCACATCGGTGCATACAGCGTGAAGCTCAACGGTCAGAAGATCACCTTCCTCGACACACCGGGTCACGAGGCATTTACCGCCATGCGTGCACGCGGTGCCGCCGTTACCGATGTGGCCGTGATTATTGTGGCTGCCGATGACAACGTCATGCCGCAGACCATTGAGGCCATCAACCACGCACAGGCCGCAGGCGTTCCGATGGTGTTCGCCATCAACAAGATCGACAAACCGCAGGCCAATCCCGAACACATCAAGGAGCAACTCTCGCAGATGAACTACCTCGTGGAGTCGTGGGGCGGTAAGTATCAGGATCAGGAAGTGTCGGCCAAGAAGGGCATCAACCTCGACAAGTTGTTGGAGAAGGTGCTGTTGGAGGCCGAGATGCTCGACCTGAAAGCCAATCCCGACAAGAAAGCCGTGGGTACGGTCATCGAATCGACGCTGGACAAGGGTCGTGGTTATGTTTCGACGATTCTGGTGCAGAACGGTACGTTGCGTGTGGGAGATGTCATCCTTTCGGGTACCTATACCGGCCGTGTGAAAGCCATGTTCAACGAGAACGGCAAGAAGGTTAAGGAGGCCGGTCCTTCGATTCCGGTTCAGGTGTTGGGCCTGAACGGTGCTCCGCAGGCCGGCGATCTGTTCAACGTGATGGACGACGACCGTTCGGCACGTGAGATCGCCAACAAACGCGAGCAGTTGCAGCGTATGCAGGGTATCATGACCCAGAAGCATGTGACGCTGGATGATCTGGGTCGCCGTATCGCCATGGGTTCGTTCAAGGAGTTGAACATCATCGTCAAAGGTGATGTGGATGGTTCGGTGGAGGCTATGTCCGGATCGCTCATCAAACTTTCGAAGGAGACCGTACAGGTGAACGTGATCCACGCCGCCGTAGGTCAGATCTCGGAGTCGGATGTGTTGTTGGCTGCCGCTTCGAACGCCATCATCGTCGGTTTTCAGGTTCGTCCGTCGGCTTCGGCACGTAAGATCGCCGAGAAAGAGGAGATCGAAATCCGTCTCTACTCGGTCATTTTCGATGCCATCAACGATATCAAGGATGCAATCGAGGGTATGTTGGAGCCGATCATAAAGGAGGAGATCGTCGCTTCGGTCGAGGTTCAGGAAATCTTCAAGATCTCGAAGGTCGGCACGGTTGCCGGTTGCGTGGTGCGTGAGGGTAAACTGGGTCGCAACACGACCATCCGCGTGATCCGTGACGGTATCGTGATCCACACCGGCAAACTGGGCTCTTTGAAGCGATTCAAAGATGATGTCAAGGAAGTTACCGTCGGTCAGGATTGCGGTCTGAACATCGAATCGTACAACGATGTGAAGGTCGGCGATATCGTCGAAGGATACGAGAAGGTCGAGGTGAAACGCAAGTAATTTTCGAATCGTAAGAAAAAAATTCGAGATTTCGAGAAAAAAAACTGAAAAAGTTGTATATTCGTAACACTTTTGCAGGGGCAACCCTGCGGAAGTGTTACTTTTTTATTGTCTTATATAACCGATTCAACTTAGAATAACATGATTAACCCTATTCATTACATAACGGCAGAGGAAGCCGTTAAAGTCATCAAGTCAGGAGACCATGTCCACCTGAGTTCGGTCGCTTCGGCACCGCAATGTTTGATTAAGGCCATGTGTGCCCGGGGAGAAGCCGGGGAGTTGCACGATGTGTTCATCAGCCACCTTCACACCGAAGGGCCTGCACCTTATGCCGATCCGAAATTCGAGGGTGTTTTTCAGTTAAATTCGTTTTTTGTCGGTTCCAATGTACGCGGTGTGACACAGTCGGGTTATGCCGGCTACATTCCCGTATTCTTGAGTGAAACCCAGAAATTGTATCGTTGCGGAGCCGTTCCGTGTAACGTGGCGATGATTCAGGTCTGCCCGCCCGACAAACACGGCTATGTGTCGCTCGGTACGTCGGTCGATGCCACGCTGGCGGCCGTCGAGTGCGCCGAACATGTGATCGCCGTGGTCAATCCCCACGTGCCGCGTGCCTTCGGACAGGCCATGATCCACATCTCGAAGATAGATATGTTTGTCGAGGACGATACCCCGCTGATCGAGGCCAAATTCTCCGCCCCGGATGCCATCGAGGAGCAGATCGGCAAGAACTGCGCCGAACTCATCGAGGACGGTGCAACGCTTCAGATGGGTATCGGAGCAATTCCCAATGCCGTGTTGTCGCAGTTGGGTAATCACAAGAATTTGGGTATCCATACCGAGATGTTTGCCGACGGCGTGTTGCCTTTGGTCGAGAAGGGTGTGATCAACGGCGAAGCCAAAAAGACCGATCCCGGAAAGATCGTTTCGACCTTCCTGATGGGTTCGAAAGAAGTGTACGATTTTATCGACGATAACCCCGGCGTATTGATGATGGATGTGGGTTATACGAACGATCCCTATATCATTTCGCAAAACGACCGCATGACGGCGATCAACTCGGCGATGCAGATCGACCTCACGGGTCAGATTTCGGCCGACTCGCTGGGTACGAAATTCTGGTCGGGTGTCGGTGGTCAGATCGACTTCGTTTATGGCGCATCGCTCGCCCGCGAGGGTAAGGCCATCATCGCCATGCCTTCGATGACCAACAAGGGCGTGTCGAAGATCTGCCCGATGCTGCTGCCCGGTGCGGGTGTCGTGACGACACGTAACCACGCCCACTGGATCGTTACGGAGTATGGTGCGGTGGATCTTTACGGAAAGTCGATGCAGGAGCGTGCCCGTCTTCTGATTTCGATTGCGCACCCGTCGGCTCGTGAGGAGTTGGATCGTGCCGCTTTCGAGCGTTGGGGTTCGCACCACCACTACATCAAAAAATACATGGGAAAATAAGGGGTGTTGCCCCGAAATGATAAAGGAGATGTTCCAGAAGAGGAACATCTCCTTTTTTTGTACCCTCGCCGAGAATCGAACTCGGATCAATGGTTTAGGAAACCACTATTCTATCCGTTGAACTACAAGGGCGTTTTCATAAAAAAAGCGGTACTCCCGATCCCCTACGACCGAAAGTACCGCAAATATACGAATAATTCCCGACTTTAGAAATTGAAATTCATTCCGACGGAGAATACGTTGGCGTGCAACGAGTAGTTACCCGTGAACACGGAGGTGGGTTTCTTGTCGGGGTTGGGATCTTTGTAGTCATAGATGGGGTAGGAACCCGTACGTTCGGGGTCACACGAAGTTACGTAGGCGTAAGCCACGTCGATCGACATGCCTTTCGTGGGACGGAGGCTGAAACCGGTCGTGTAGGTCAGTTTGGCCATCGAGGGGGTTTCGGGGTTGAGGTAGTCGCTGCTGACAGGGCTCTCATCGACGTAAGCACCCAGACGAAGCGTCAGGAGTTTACCGGGGGTGTACTGTGCGCCGACGCGGTAAGCAACCGTATTCGAGTAGTTCTTCACCGAGTAGATCGGGGCGATACCCAGTTCGGGCTCGTTGAAGGTCACGGTCAGATCCTTGTAGGCCGACCAACCGACCCACTGAAGATCGGCACTCAACTCCCATTTGGGGTTGGGACGGAACGAAATACCCCACGTTACGCTCGTCGGCAGGGGAAGTTCCGTGCGGAACGTACCTTTGTCCAGAGGAGGCAGGAGTTGCGAGATGGCACCACCCGAAATCTTGTCGAACATGGCGACATACTGGGCGATCTTCTGATCACCGAAACGCATGGCGGCCGTACCGCGATCGACCTTCATGTTCATGCGCGATCGCCACGTCATACCGACCGACCAACGCTCGTTGATGTCGTAGAGGATACCTGCATTGACACCTACGGCCACATTGGCGTCTCCCTGCAACTTGGCCGATACGAGTGCGACATCGTGGTATTCGGTTTCAAATTCTTTGGCGATCTGCTCGGCCTGTCCTGCCATGGGGTGGCCTGCGGGCAGTTTCGATGCGTATGCGCGGATCATCTTCGCAATATCCTCGCTGCCTTTGCCTACGGGCATCAGGGCACGCGACAGATCGAAGTTGCCCCAAGTGATCGTGGCTCCCACACCGATCGAGAGTTTGTCGGTGATCTTGAACGATACGGTGGGCTGTACGGTGTAAGCCGCCAGATTGATTTCCTGTACGAGGTGAGCCCCCGTCCAGTTGTCGCCCCACTTCATCGACGAGCCGTCGGGTACGTAGAAACCCAAACCAATTGCCCAGCGATCCGAGGGTTTGTAGTTGAAATATGCGTGAATGGGGGTCGAAAGACCGTTGTCCGATTTTTGGAGGTCGCCGCTTTTGTACCCATTTTCCATAGTGGGGTTGTGGCGAAAACGAACTGAAGAGAGAATGCCGGTGAAGCCGACCGAAATGTCAAATTTGGATTTCTGAAACACGGAGGCGGCCGGGTTGAAGAATATTGATTCGGAGTTCAGTTTCATGGCTGTTCCGACGTGACCCATGGCCGTCTGTTTGGCCGACATGTTGTTCACTTGGTAGCCTTCGGCGAAGACACCCGTCGTGAGACACAAAGCGGCTAAAGAGAGCAGAATTTTCTTCATAAAAATTGGTTTAGTTAGACATTATTCGCCCCGTCGGGAACGAAAAATCGGGGGCAAATGTAGGGGTTATAGTTTGAAGACCCAAATTTTTTGGTCTTTTTTTCTGAATAATTCAACCATTAGGTAGAACATTGGACTAAATGTCCTTTTTTTGGCATTTTTGGTTTTAAAAGGGAGGCAAAACGGATGACAGAGCGTTAAGTTATTGGCTGCCAGATGTTTTGCTGATTGTCCTAAAGTTCGTTTTCTGGAGTTTTTTGGCAGGTTGTGCTATTTTGTGATTTCTCGAAATGAAACCGACCGACAGAAAAAAGGTGGTAAAATCTGAAAAATAAGATTAAGATTTGGCAAATTGAAAAATCCATACTACTTTTGTTCCCGGAAAGATGGCAGAGTGGTCGATTGCGGCGGTCTTGAAAACCGTTGAGCTGCGAGGCTCCGGGGGTTCGAATCCCTCTCTTTCCGCAAGGAGCAGAACGGAAGCATTCAGAAATTCGTTCAAAAAGTAATCAAAGCACCGTATATCAAGCGATTACGGTGCTTTTTTTATGTCGCATGAACAGGGTATGACCGACCGAATGCAGGAATCGGTAGCCAACAATCGGTCATTTTCTGCTACATTTAGTGCTACAGAAAAAATATCGGTCAAAAAATGTAGCAGTGAACGGTTGTTGAATAGCAAATTGACTGCATTACAATGACTTAATCATGATAAATTTTGTTGAACTTTGTAGCATGTGCTACATAAAACCGAATTGTTATGAAAGTCAATTTCAAGGTATCGTTTTACTTGCGGTCGAATTATGTGACCAAAGAAGGCAAGACCCCTATTATGGTGCGTATTTTTCTGGACGGGAAAATGTTGAACCTTGGTTCGTCGGGGCTCAGTGTCGATAAAAAAGTATGGAACGCCCCTACCAACCGGGCAGTGGGACGCTCTGCAGATGTGTTGAATCTGAATACTAATTTGGATATGATTTCCTCTTCCCTGCAGAATATATTCAGAGATATGCAGCATGATGGAGTCGTTTCGTTGGATCGAATCAAAAGCATGTATCTGGGAAAGGATAAAAAAATATCCACCTTCATACCCTTTTTTGACAAATACCTCGAAAATGTAAAGGCCGAAGTCGGCGTGGGAAAATCAAAGGCTTCATATCAGAAGTATGCGGCACTGCACAGACACTTTGTCGAGTTTCTAAACTTCAAGTATGGAAGGAAGGATATCGCATTTATTGAACTGACACCTGTCATTATTGAAGATTTCTTCATCTATCTGAAGACAGAAGCCGGCATGAAACCTAACAGCGCTACGAAAACACTGAAATTTCTTAAAACGGTTGTTATCTATGCCCGTAAATGCGATATGATCAATCGTGACCCTTTTGTCAATCACAGTTTCCATTTTGATTATATAAACAGAGATTTCCTCACCGATGAAGAACTCCGTCTTATCATGCAGAAGGAATTTGACGTTCCGCGTCTGGAAACAGTGCGCGACCTTTTCATCTTCTCCTGCTTTTGCGGTCTGGCTTACATCGACATGTCGCAGCTGACGCCGGACAACATCGTCACCCTCGACGGCAAGCAATGGATCATGACGAAGCGACAGAAGACCCGCATCCCAAGTAACATTCCCTTGCTGGAGATTCCGCAGCTCATCATTGAAAAGTACAGGGGACGCACGAAGAACGGACTGCTGCTGCCGACGATTTCCAATCAAAAGGCGAATGCGTATCTGAAGGAGATTGCCGATGTCTGCGGTATCCGAAAGCGGTTGAGCTATCACATGGCCCGGCACACGTTCGCTACAATGTCGCTCAGCAAAGGTGTTCCCATCGAGTCGGTGTCGAAAATGCTGGGGCATACCAACATCAAGACCACGCAGATTTACGCCCGCATCACCAACAAGAAAATCGAGGAGGATATGCGGCAAGTGGCCGATAAGTTCAACGGATTTACGAATTACTTCAAAGCCTGACCTATTTATAGATAATTATGAAACGAGAAGCAAGTTATTTCCGTTCGGTATTGGAGCAGTATCTGAGCGGACACCATCCGGAGATGGGCGACTGTGACTCCTTCCTGTGTAGTCGTTCGGAGGAGGCTTTGGGAGTTTATGCCGAAGCCTTGAAAAACGGGGCTTCGTATCCCGAAGCCGAGGAGCTGGCAAATGAAGTCCTTTACAAGGGGCTTCATTTCTCGGCGTATGACATGATTGTGGAGGTGCTGTGGAACGAGTTTTCGGAGGAAATTCCGCAGGGGGTGGCAGAACGTCTGGCTGCCATACTCCTTGGCAACAAGGCTATCGCCAAGGCCATAGCCACCTACCGACCCGATGATGATTTCGACGGCAGACCGGAGTACGACCTGCTATACACGGAACTCACCGGCATCATTCAGCTCGTCATGGAGAAGAATGAACTTCCCGCATTCGGTGCCGCAAGGCATTGACGGCAGACGCATAGCTGTTCATAGAGTAAATGATAGGAACTGATGGCCGTCTCTTTATGAGACGGCTATTTTTATAGTATTATCGGCGGATAATCGAATTAATCACTCAGTAGGCT
>JAHHQL010000013.1 GCA_020026415.1 Alistipes sp.
AACCGGCTATCCTGTTTCCGGACAGGTTCAGGATCTTAGCCTGACAACATCTTTTGTTTGAAGTTCTTTGACGATATTGATAACTTAGCGGAGCCGTTTTGGAATATTGAAGATCCCAAAACAGCTCCGAAATATAACTTGACACAGTTTAGTTTACACTACCGTTTAAATAAAGTTTGACTTTATTTATAATCTTGTCTCCTTTTGATATATACAAATGATTATCCCTGTAAATAGTATATTTATATTCTTCATCTGAAAAAATATATCCTTTAAAGTTACTATTTTCATCCAAAAATCCCTTTTCCCTTAATACAATATACGAACCCGTTTTTTTATTTACACCTATATGTATTATATGATCACACGCCACACTTCCTTCAGAACATAGAGGTATAAGATTGATCCATAAATCTTCACTTTCATATGTACCTTTTGTGAACGGGATAAACTTATTATTGATATTTGCCCTTTAGAAGTATTGCAACCGACTAAAAAACAGGAAAAAGAATCAGACGTTCCCATTCAGGTCGAGCTTTCCGCTGCAAGGTTTCGCTGCGGGCATTACTCTGCCCCTGATGTCCCCTCTATCCTTCGGACAGGAAGAGCAATATGATGGTTCCTCTTTACTGATTAAAACCTTGGCAAAGAAAGAATCGGTCTCGACTCGGAGCGAACGAAAATTCCGAAAAAAAATAACTTGACACGGTTTAGTTTGCACTACCAAATCCTGCGCCGCCCGACGGCCTTAATTTTATAAAATTTTGTATTTTTGCGACGAAATTCACTTTTTAACGCCACTCCACATGAAAACACACAACAATACGGCCGATCGGAAAGATGTCGGCTCGGCAGATCATTGTTCGGTCATAACTTCTTCATTTGTTGATTCATTCACGCTGATCGTCTGCTGATATGTGGTTGTTACTGGCTTTCGCTTCGGCGATATTACTCGGTTTTTACGATGTTTCGAAAAAGCAGGCGTTGAAAGACAATGCCGTGCTTTCCGTGTTGTTGCTCAACACGTTTTTCTCCACACTTTTGTTTTCACCCGTCATCGTTGCGTGTGCAGGCGGTTGGAATTGGTTCGAGGGGACACCTCTATACTGCGCGCAGGCCAATTGGAGTGCGCACGCACTCGTTATTTTGAAATCGGCCATCGTCCTTTCGTCATGGGTGTTCGGTTACTTTGCCCTGAAACACCTTCCGCTTACGATCGTCGGTCCGATCAATGCCACACGCCCCGTCATGGTGTTGGTGGGTGCGATGCTTATCTACGGCGAACGACTCAATGCTTATCAATGGATCGGTGTACTGCTGGCAATTGTGTCGCTGTTCCTTTTGGGACGATCGAGTCGTAAGGAAGGGGTCGATTTCCGCCACGACATGTGGATTCTGATGTTGGCGGCTGCCGCCGTATTGGGTGCCGTCAGCGGTCTTTACGATAAGTTCATCAGCCGACAACTCGAACCGATGTTCGTGCAAAGTTGGTACACACTTTATCAGTTTCTGATGATGTCCGTAACGGTCGCCATCCTCCGGTTGCCTCGCCGGGACCGTCCCTCCCCGTTTCATTGGAGTTGGGCAATTCCACTGATCTCTATTTTTCTGTCAGCCGCCGATCTGTGCTATTTCTTTGCATTGAGCCACGATGATGCCATGATTTCGGTGGTCTCGATGGTACGTCGCGGATCGGTCATCGTGTCGTTCGCATTCGGAGCATTATTGTTCCGCGAACGCAATCTGAAAACCAAAATCTTGGATCTTGTGCTGATCCTTATCGGCATGTTGTTCCTGTGGATGGGTACCAAATAAATAACAAAATACCTTCGAACAAATCGAGGGCATCCACTCGAATACACAACGCAACACCTCCCATTGGAAAAATTTTTGCCTTTTTCCGGAAAAAACAGTTTAAAAATTTGGTTTATAAAATAAACTACTTTATATTTGCTTCAGAAAACAAGTTTACACCACAAACCAATTTACAAACATTAAAAACTCTATCTTTATGAACTCTAACAATTTTTCAGAGAAAGAAAGTTTGGAACTGATTTCTCAAATGTTGCAACAAACGAAACAAAGTCTGGAAGTCGGCAGCGGCAACCAATTCCTCTATCACGGTTATACGGCACTTGTGCTGTCGGTCGTGATCTCGGCACTAATCCATACAACGGGCAATCCGGCATGGGCTGCGCTGTGGTTTCTGATGTTTCTGCCGAGTATTCTGATCCACTTTAAAACCGCCCATCAAAAACCCGCGGTCGTCACTTATATGGAGAAAGCAATCCATAACACTTGGGCAGTCATAGGGTCATTGTTCGGTCTGACGGTCGCTGCCCTGCTTTTGATCGGATTTCTACGGGGACTGATTTTCGACTTTGGCCTCATGCTCCCCTTGAGTTTGATCTATTGCAGCATCGGCACTTCCATCACGGGCGTCATTCTCAAGGATCGCGCACTGACCTATCTGCCGCTTGTGGCATTTCTTGTAGCCGTATATATGCTCGTTGCGCTGGTGGCACGGCAGGACATCACGCCGATGTGGCATTTGTGGTTCGGTCTTTCGTTCCTCTTTATCATGATCATTCCGGGACACCTGCTCAATAAAAAATCAGAATCATGCTCAAAGAATTAAATCCGTTGATCCACTCGCAGTTGCGGCTTGCGATCATGACCATTCTGCTTGCGGTCGATGAGGCGGATTTCACCCATCTGAAGGAGAAGACGGGTGCCACCTCGGGCAACCTCAGCGTCCAGATCGACAAACTCACCTCGGCGGGATATATCGAAACCACCAAGGAATTTGTCGGTAAGAAAACGCGCACCTCCTGCCGCATCACCGACACGGGACGCGCCGCTTTGGAAGAATATGTGGAAGCACTGAAAGGATATTTCAACCTGTAAACAAAAACGCCCGACTGATTTATCGGGCGTTTTGTTTTAGTTGTTCTCCCCACGAAATGCGGAATTTCGTCCATCCGTCGCTATGCGTTCGGAGCGAGAACGTGCAACCGTGGCGATCCAACACCTCACGGATGAAGAGCAGGCCGATTCCCTGCCCGTTGAGTTTGGTCGAGAAGAACGGCGTGAAGAGTTTATCCTCTACTTCGCGGGAGATCATGATGCCGTTATCGGCAATTTCGAGCATGGGCGCGGTCGGTGAGGTACAAACACAGATAACACCCTCGGACGAGATGCTCTCGACGGCATTCTTCACGATATTGACCAGCACCTGCTCAAACAAGACCTGATCGAGTTTTACGCGGGGACTTTCCGCGCAGAGTTCGCACCGTAGTTCGATCTTCCGATCCGTACACAGCGACTCCAAGAACGCACGGCACGACAGGATCACATCGTTCAACGCGACCTCTTTCAGTTGCGGTTCGGGGATCTTCACCACATCGGCGAAATTGGTGATAAAACGGCTCATCTTGAGGCTGCGCTCGATGCATACCGACATCACCTCCCGTAAATCGGCACTCTGCTCCACATCAGGAAGCATATCCTGCACGGTATCCAACACCGAGGTCACACCGCCCACCGTATTGTTCACCTCGTGGGCAATCATGCGGATGATTTTTTCGTAGGCTTTCTTTTCTGCCTTTACCACTTCCGAAGTGAGGCTCTCGACCAGCACAAACGGATGGGCAAACCCGCGATCGACAAACGAAAGGCGCGAACAACGGTAAATCTTCGCATCGCCCAATCGAATAGTGCGGGTCGTACCCTTCGGCATACGGGCAATTTCATCCGACAGAGGGGAGGCGAGATCCTCCATACGCATTCCCTTAACGGATTTCACATCCGCAACCTCCAAAAACTTCAGGGCAGCCTTGTTGAGCATCGTAAAATGCTCGTCGAAATCGAGGATGATCACCCCCATCGGTGAACTCTCGATCAACAGATCCAAGAAATGGTTTTGTTCACGAAGGCGCAGACGTTCCTCCTTGAGTTGATCCATCATACGGTTGAAAATCATCACGATGCGGTCGGATTCCGGCTGTCCGACCTGTTTCAGCCGACTGCTGAAATCCTGTTCGCGCAGAAGATCCATACCGCTTGCAATGCTGTCGAGCGGTTTCACGGCCTTGCGATAAAGATAAAAGAGAAGCACCACCATACAAAGGATCAACACCTCAATACCCCACACCAATCCGCCACCCCGCTCAAGGGCAAGGAGTAACAACCCCACGCCCGTCACGAGCAACAGCACGGCCAGAATCGCAAATAAATTTCGGAGTTTCATGATTGCAGTTCAATTCCGTATTTTTCGATGCGGCGGTACAGCGACTGCCGCGAAATACCCAAAATATGCGCCACCTGCGAAAGGTTGTAATCGTATTTTTTAAGAGCCTCCTCAATAGTTTGTCGTTCAATCTCTTCAAGGGTTCGAATCCCGACCGGAGATGCGGATTCTTCGTTGTTGATCGGCTGGTGCTGACATCTGAAATCATCGGCATCCAACATCGGTTTGTCGCATACCAGAAGCGTACGTTCCACAAAGTTCTTCAATTCGCGGATATTGCCCGGATAAGACAATGATGAAAGATAGTCCGTTGCCCCTTCGGTGAAATCGACCCGCCGCAGTCCGTTCTTGCGACAAAGGCGGTCGGCAAAATGACGTACCAGAAGCGGAATATCCTCGCGTCGTTCGCGCAGGGCAGGCAGATGAATCGTGATGAGATTGACACGGTAGAACAGATCCTCGCGGAACAACTTCCGCCGTACCATCTCCCCAAGATCGGCATTCGTGGCACACACCACGCGCACATCGACCTTGCGGGGACGGCTGTCGCCCAGCACCTCGAACGTCTGCTCCTGCAACACGCGCAGCATCTTGGTCTGGCAACTCATGTCCAGTTCGCCCAATTCGTCCAGAAAGATCGTACCCCGATCGGCCATCTCGAAACGCCCCACCCGATCGCACACCGCATCGGTAAATGCACCTTTGCGGTGACCGAACATCTCGCTTTCGAAAAGCGACTGCGAGACACCGCCCAGATTCACCTTTACGAACGGCTTGTCGGCACGGCGGCTGTTGCGGTAAATGGCTTCGGCAACGAGTTCCTTACCCGTACCGCTCTCGCCCGTAATCAGCACGGGCGCATTGGTCGGGGCAATACGGCGGATCGTCTTGAAAATCTCCTGCAACGAGCGACTTTCACCCACGATGCCTGCACGGTCGAATCCGTCCTCATCCGTCGTATCTTTGGCGGCAGTAAGTTCCAATGCAGTCTCGATACGTTGCAACAACACGGGATTCTGCCACGGTTTGGTGATGAAATCGAAGGCTCCCGCCTGCATGCCCTCAACCGCCAAAGGAATACTGCCCCATGCCGTCATCAGAATGACGGGCACGTCGGGGCAAAAGATCTTCACCTGCCGAAGCAGCGTAATCCCCTCAACGCCGTCCGTCGAGAGCGAGAAATTCATATCCATCAGGATCAGACGCGGTGTCTCGTTGCGCACCACTTCGATCGCTTCGTGCGGCATCGCCACCGCCCGCACCTCATAGCCGGCATGGCGGAGCAGAAGTCCGAGCGAAGAGCGGATCGCACCATCATCATCAATTACAAGTATCATAACACAAATGTAACGATTAATTCAGAGAAATACGCCATCCTCCCTTATTTTTGTCCGCGCACGATCCGATCGAAATCGGCATCAAGCGCCGCATTACGGGCATAATCCCAGAGCGTAAGACTGCGTATCTGATAGTAATAATACCAGTAGCTGAACATCTCGTTGATGAGCCTCTGACGCGCCGCATCCTTGCGCGTTTCGGAGTCGTTGAGGTCGAGCGTCGAGATTTTGCCGATGATAAACGCCTGCACATTCGTCTCATAACGACGGCGGGCAATCCGATCGGCCGCCTCGGCAAGTTGAAGTTGCCGTTGCTGGTTGTTGAAGTGTTCGACAAGGATGAAAATGTTCTGGCGGAAGTTCTGCTCCTCCTGCCTTAACCGACTCCGTACCACTTCGCGGTTACTCTCCGCCACACGCACCTTACCCTTCCGCTTCCCCCAATCCAAAATCGGGATATTCAACCCGAGTTGAAACACCTCGTCGGGTTTTACGGGATTATACGCCCCGTGCAGGTTGCGATCGGTTCCCGTCATGCCCACCCGCGCAAAGAGCGTGATCTGACGACGGTTGCCCCGCGCCTTGGCCACCTCATAATCGGCTTCCAACTGACGACGGCGGATGGTCTTTGCAAAGGCGTTGTTCGTAAGTGCCTTATCCAACACATCGTCATAGAGGAGCGAAATTTCGGGCAGATGATCGGGAAGAACGGGATCCAACTCCTCGTCGGTATCCAACCCGAGGAACGACCTCAACGTAAACATCTTGCTTTTGAGCATACTCGCATTCTCCGTCCGCTCGGCACGGGCTTCCAACACGTTCTGCTCCATCTGCAACAGGTCGTTTTCGCTGATCTGCCCCATCTGGCGTTTAGCCTTGGCCACCTCATAGAGCCGCTCGGCATTCGAAAGATTCTGCTCGGCGGTCAGAAGCCGTTCCTTGGCAAGCAGCAGGTTGAAGAAATGGTCGATCGTGAGCATCGTCACCTCCTCGGTTGCCGAAAGGAACCGCGCCTTCGCCTCGGCATAACGCACGGGTTCGATACGGCGGTTCCACTTGAAGTTGTTTACCCCGAAAATCGGTTGCTCGAGGGTCAGCGCCAAGGGTACCGACATAAAACGGTGTTCGCGGTCGCCGCCGAATTGTTTCATGTAATCAAGCGAGGTCGATAACGAAAGACGGCCTCCCGTGAACCAGATGTTCTGCCCGACGGACAGCGTACCCTCCATATCGAGGAAATTGTTCCGAAGGAAGGTATAAGTTCCGTCGCTCTTCTGATAGGTATAAGTTCCGTCGCTCTTCTGATAGGAGTTGTAGTTCTTCGTGTAACTCGGCAGGGTCGAGGAAAGGTTCATCTCAGGCAACAGATCCGCGCGGAAGGTACGATACTCCCAATAAGACTTTTTGAGTTCGTTCAGTGCCACCGCGGCATCGACACTCTGCGTGCGGGCAAGTGCCACGGCTTCGGTCAGCGTAATGGCACGCCTCTGCCCCTCATCTGCCGCCACACGCAACACCATAAAAAGAGCAATCACTCCGCAAACAATCCGTTTCATCGCTTATCGGTTTTTATTCGTCGTGCAGGGCATCGGCAGGGTTATACTTCACGGCGCGGTTGGCGGGCAGCCAGATTCCGCAAATGATCGCCAGCGCAAGGATCGCCCAAGTGACTGCATTCGTCACCACAAAGCGCATCACGGGAGACCCTATCAGCAGTCGGGTTGTTTCTGGTGTATAGGTGATCACTTCGGCCAAAATCAACTGACTTTCGATCAGCATGGCGGGCAGTGAGGCAACCGCCAACAACATGAGGCCTTCTTTAAACAACATCCGACGGATGCGTCGTTTGTCCGCACCCATCGCCATGCGAAGACCGATCTCCTCGCGGCGCAAGCGTACCCGATACCAGAACATACCGATCACGCAAAGGATGACATTCAAGAGGAAGAACAGCGACATGACCACCCCGAATCGGATCAAAGTAAGATAGCCGAATTCCTCGTTGAGTTCGGTACGGATCTGACGATAGGATTTGATCTGCTTGAGGTAGAAATTTCCAAAACGCAACTCATCGGACATCGTTTCAATAAACCGCTCCTCGAAATTCCGTTCCGAAACGCCCTCTTTAAGATGCACCACAAACACGGGAAGATCTTCCGACTCAAGGTGATCCGCGATGTCCGTTCCCCGGAAACAATACCCCTGCGGTATTTCGTAATCGGTTCGTTTGAGGTCTTTCACGATGCCCACAATGCGCAGATCCTGTCCGCTGCTGACATTCTTCACGGTCTGTCCCAGTGCATTCCCGTTGGGATACAGTTCTTTGACCAATCGCTCCGACACGACCACCGACAGAGGATCCGACAAATCGAAATCGCGCATCGACACGGCCTTTCCGTCGGGCGTTTCCAGACCGAACATTCCGAAGAAATCGGTCTTGGGATAGACCACATTCGTATTGCAGAAAAAGGTTCGGGTCGTATCCCGCGGATTTTGATACCCGTTGCTACTATAGTCACCCACACAGGGCATACCTCCGTACGTCATCACAACAGCCACCTTGTCAAAATTGGAACATTGCTCCAAACGGCGTAATACATGCCGGAAATCCTCCATACGCCGTTCCGGGCTGTCGGCCGCCGAATCATGCCCCTGATGGGCTTCGGAATAGACGCCCAACGAAACGACCCATTCGCGATCGGTCTTAAATTCCGACGAATTCATACGGGTCAGTCCCATCATGATGCCAAATTCCGAGGCCATCCACAGCAGCACAAAGACCAGCATCAACTCCAATCCGATCCACGCATTTTTGCGCACACGGGTAAAGAACGACATTCCCCGTCCGCCGATCATCGTTGCGCCCACCATCGGCGAAAGCGACTCGACAATCGGACGGCGCGAAGCACGCCACGCGGGAATCAAAGCCGAAACGAGATTCAGCACCAGACACACCGCAACGCCCCCCATAAAAGCAACCGGTTTGAAGAACATCTCGGGCGCAAGCACAACCTCGCCTCGTTCGAGAAAACGCCAATCGAGAAGCAGTTTGAAGAACCAATCCCCGCAAACAACCAACAAGAGATAGGAAACCAACAACCCCAACAATCCGCCGAGCAGGGTAAACAGCAAATTTTCAAAGATGACCTGTCGGAACAACATCGGTCTTGAGGCACCGAACGCGCGTCTTACGCCCAATTCCGCCATACGGCGTTCCATACGGGAATCGGCCATACCCGAAAGGTTGATTGCAGGCACCAACAAAAGGGTAAGCAACAGAACCAAACCGTTCAACCATACAGAGGTATAATCCACTGGCTTTCCGTTACGCGCGTGGAAGAAATCTTCGACAAACGTATCGGGTGCATCCATACACCAGAAAGTAAGTCCTTTGCCCAGCGTCTGCGAATAACGCCGCACATGCTCTTGTCCGTCTTGTTTGACCTTCTGAAGATCTACACCGCGCTCCACGAGTATATACGCTCCATACTCGCCGAGCGATCCCGACGTCTCATAATTCCCGTACGTTTCCAGAGAAGGACGATATGCGGTATAGGGTGTCCACAGGTCGCCATAACTCAACGAGGCAAGCACCGACACGTTTTCCACCACACCGCACACCCGATAATCCAAAAAATCGAACGAAATATGCTGTCCCACGACATCCGTTTTTCCGAATACCTGCAAGGCCAGATTCTCGGAGATGACCGCCACGGGAAGTCCCGACTGAAAATCAGTCTCCGAGAAAGGTTTTCCGCTAAGGAACCGAAAATCGAAGACCTTCCAAAAATCAGCATTCGTTTTTCGCATATTGACTTCGATCGACGGTCGCTTGTCGCCGGGTTGCAGCCATCCCAACGTCTGGAAATTCTCCACAACAGCCATCGCCTCGACATGTTCCATCCCGTCGAAGCAGGTATGGATCGCCTTTTCGGACAAACCCGCAAACATTTGAGTGCCATCCTCAAGCAACACACGGCCGTAATCGGCAATAAGCAGTCGATCCCGATGTGTTTCGGGGTAAATGTTCGTCAAAAGGATGGTCATGCCGACGATCAGCGCCATGATCATCGACGCGGCAAGTCCCGTTCCGACGATATAGATCAGCGAAAAGACCCGCTCTTGTCGCAGGAGCGTCCACGCCTGTTTGAAATATTGTCGTATCATGATTTTTCTTATTTTTGAGGGTTATTCGACCTGTCGGCCGTCAAAGAAACGAACCACACGCCGGGTTTGACGCGCCTGCTCCTCGTTGTGCGTCACCATGACGATCGTACGCCCGTCCTCCCGATTCAGGCGGTGCAGGATCTCCATCACCTCGGCACCCATCTTCGAATCCAGATTACCCGTCGGCTCATCGGCCAGAATGATTTCGGGGTTTCCCACAATGGCACGGGCAATCGCCACACGCTGACACTGACCGCCCGAAAGTTGCGACGGGAAGTGGTGCATGCGGTGCGTCAGTCCCACCCGTTCCAGCACCTCCTGCACCCTTTGGCGGCGTTCGCGGCTCGGTACATTGCGGTAAAGCAACGGCAACTCCACATTATCCAGCACATCGAGCGAATTGATCAGATGGAACGACTGGAACACGAATCCCAATTTTTGGTTGCGGAACATCGCCAGTTCCCGATCCTTCATCCCGACGATGCTTGTGCCGTCGATCTCGACCACTCCGCTCGTGGGCATATCGAGCAATCCCATGATGTTCAGCAGTGTGGATTTTCCACATCCCGAAGGTCCCATGATGCTCATAAATTCGCCACGCGCCACCTCCAAATTCACATTTTCCAAAGCCTGAGTCTCGATCTCCTCCGTGCGGTAGATCTTGCTGACTTGTGTAAGTTTGATCATACTATTTAATATTTATAGTTTTCTTTTCCTTGAAATCGGTCATATTGCTTATGACCACCTTGTCACCCGCATGAAGGCCTTCGATGACCTCCACCCGCTCGAAACTGCTCTCACCCAAACGCACCCGACGGCGCACCAAGCGATCCTTATCCTTCAACACAAACAGATCGTATTCGCCCGCACCCGCATAATAAGGCGCATTCTGCAAACGGAGCACCCGCTCCTTGAGAGCGTTCATCACATGCACATCGACCCTTAACCCCGAACGCAGACACGCATCGTTATCCCTGTCCAACTGAACCGTAAATGCGATGATGCCGTTCTTGCTTTGCGGGGTCAGATTGCTCACCACGCCCGTGAGCCGCTGCCGACCCGCCATCACCACCGTACGACTGCCGACCGCCACGCGATCGCCATAGCCGTCGGCAATCTCACACTCCACCTTGAAATGGCTCAAGTCGGAAATCACCGCCACCTGTTCGCCTTGCAGGATCTGCGCCCCCACCTGATTGTTGATGAACGTGAGGACGGCCTTGCGCGGGGAACGGATCTCGGCATCCTCCAACGTGCGTTTCATCTCTGCAAGTTCCTTTTGAAAGATTCTAAATTCGAGTTCCTTAACCTTCAGATCGGCCTTTTTGACCTGTTGTCCGTTTTCGTACATCTGGCGCAGTTGTTCCAATTCGAGTTTTCCCGTGTCGTAGGCCAGTTCGGCTTGGCGCACCCGATCGGTCGTACCGCTTCCCATGCTGTCCAAATAGCGTTCGTTGCGCAATTCGACCTCCATGCGGTCGAGATTCATGGCGCAAATTTTCACTTTCATCTTCAGGTCGCTCAAAAAAGTCTGATTGTCGATGCGCAATTGTTCGAGTTGGCAACGCCGCATCTGCTCCTCGTCGAGCATCTTGCGGTAGGCGGTTTCGGTACTCTGCAAATCGAGTTTCAGCAGAGGCGTACCCTCCTCCACAAGATCACCGCTTCGGCTGTAAACCTGAACGATACGGGTATTGATCGGCGAGAGGATGATCTCCTCGAAGGCAGGGACGACCTTACCCGATGCCCCGACGCTCACTTCGATCGCCCCTTCATCGACCACTGCGAAAGTCAGTTCTTCCCTTTTAATCGACGGACGCAGTACCGAAACAAGGCCGTAAAGCACCACGCCTACGCCCAGCACAACCGCCCCACAGCGCATCATGCGTCCGCGGCGGATTTTCAGTCGTTCTTCTTTTGATATTTCCCGATCCATAGTTTTTTTCGTTTTGCATCTGCCTTGAACAATCCGCATGCCAAACATGTAACACACAACATATCAACTGATTTGCCTCAAAACAAGGTGTACGATTTCGGACACTCATCCGTTTTCGGACAAAGTTGCAGATTTTCGGGGAGGGGACTTGTTTTTACCCGACAGAAAAATTAAATTTGTCTGGATGTTTTCTTTAAACAAACACATACGCCCTATGGAAAAACAAATTCTGACTTTATGTCTTGCCCTCTCGTCGCTCGTTACGCTGCGTGCGCAAACCTTCACCGAGTGGCAGGATCAAAGTGTAAACGAACGCAACCGAATGCGGATGCACACTTCATTTTTCGCCTATGAGGATGCCGCCTCGGCACTTACGGCCGACAAACGCCAATCCGAGCGTTTTCTGTCGATAGACGGCACGTGGAAATTCTTCGGTGCGGAGCATGCAGACCAACGCCCTCGTGATTTTTTCCGTCCCGCATACGATGACTCCGCTTGGGGTACGATGCCGATTCCGGGCATTTGGGAATTGAACGGATTCGGCGACCCGATGTATGTCAATATCGAATACCCGTGGGATACCCATTTCAAGAACAATCCGCCGTATGTCCCCGAATATCGCAACCATGTGGGTTCTTACCGCCGAATGATCGAGATCCCCGAATCGTGGTCGGGCAAACAGATCATCGCCCATTTCGGATCGGTCACCTCGAACCTTTACCTGTGGGTAAACGGTCGTTTTGTCGGTTACAGCGAAGATTCGAAACTCGCCACCGAATTTGACCTTACGCCCTACCTCAAACCCGGCAAAAACCTCTTCGCCATGCAGGTGTTCCGCTGGTCGGACGGCACTTATTTCGAGTGTCAGGATTTCTTCCGTCTGGCAGGATTTGCACGCGAGAGTTATCTGTTTGCACGCGAAAAGCGTCATATCAACGATGTGCAGTTGAGCACCACCCTTTCCGAGGATTATACCCGCGGAACGCTTTCCGTAAGGATGCTCCTTCCGAAAGAGAGCAAAGGATGCACCGTCGATCTGACCCTTAAAGATCCCCACGGGAAAGTAATTGCCTCCTCCTCTTCAAAAGTTACATCTACTTCGCTTACCGCCACGCTCGATGCCGGAAAGATCGGCCTGTGGTCGGCCGAAACGCCCACACTCTACGGGGTGGAGGTCACGCTCAAAGCCGCTGACGGACGCACGCTGGAGGTAATTCCCCTTCATACGGGATTCCGCGAAGTGAAGATCGAAAATGCGCAGTTGCTCGTAAACGGGAAACCCGTCCTCATCAAGGGTGTGAACCGTCACGAACTCGATCCCGACGGCGGTTATGTCGTATCGCGCGAACGGATGTTGCAGGATATTCGCATCATGAAGGAGAACAACATCAACGCCGTGCGCACGTGTCACTATCCCGACGATCCCTATTGGTATGAATTGTGCGACCGATACGGACTTTATGTCGTGGCCGAGGCCAACATCGAAAGCCACGGCATGGGTTACGAAGAACGCTCGCTGGCAAAGGATCCGCGCTTCGAAAAAGCGCATCTCGAACGTAACCGGCGCAACGTATTAGCGCAATACAACCACCCGTCGGTGATCATCTGGTCGCTCGGAAACGAGGCGGGTGACGGCGTGAATTTCGCAGCCTGCTACGATTGGATCAAAACTTACGATCCGTCGCGCCCGATCCACTACGAACGCTCGACCCCGTTCCGCGGTACGCCCCACACCGACATCATGTGTCCGATGTATTGGAATTACGACCAATGCGAACGCTACCTGAAGAGCAATCCCCAGAAGCCGTTGATCCAGTGCGAATATGCCCATGCCATGGGTAACTCGATGGGCGGTTTCGGCGAATATTGGGCACTGATCCGCAAATATCCCTGCTACCAAGGCGGGTTCATTTGGGATTTTGTCGATCAGTCGTTACGCAAGGTAAACGCCAAGGGCGTGGAGATCATGGCCTACGGCGGTGACTGGAACAAGGAAGACCCCTCGACGCAGAATTTCTGCGACAACGGCCTTATCTCGCCCGACCGCATCCCCAATCCCCACATGCACGAGGTACGCTATTGGCATCAGCCGATTTGGACAACGCTGTCGGAAGATTTGAAAACGCTGACGGCACACAACGAGAATTTCTTCCGCACGATCGACAACTGCCACGTGCGTTGGACGCTTTTGCAGGACGGCCGTCCGATCCGCAGCGGACTGATCCCCGGAACCCACATCCGCCCGCAGGAGAACGAGATATTTGCGTTGCCGCTGAATCGGGAGGAGTTGCCCGCCGAGGGTGAACTTTTGCTGAATGTCGCCTACCTGCTTACAGATGCCGAGCCGCTGCTCGAACCCGACCACTGTCTTGCCTATCAGCAGTTTGTAGTGCGCGAGAAGAAAGCAGAAGCACTTGAAATTGCACAGCATTCCGCCCCGATCCGCATTACGGACAATTACCGAAAATATCTCTTTGTCGAAAGCGACGCAATGCGCCTTACGATCGACCGTGAAAGCGGTCTTATCATCGGCTACGAGGTGAACGGCCGTCCGATGCTGGCAGAAGGGGCTTCGCTCCGTCCCAATTTCTGGCGTGCCCCCACCGACAACGATTTCGGTGCGGGTCTGCAAACCAAACACCGCGTATGGGAAGATCCGGGGTTGCAGTTGCGCGAGTTGAACTACTCGATCGAAGACGGCATTGCGGTGATTACCGCCACCCATTCACTGAATCGTGTCGGCGGAAGTCTCGAACTCGAATATCGGATAAACGATGCGGGCGAGATTCTGGTACGTCAGAGCCTCAAAGCCGACCCGACCCGCCAGAATCCCGATATGATGCGTTTCGGCATGCGGATGGAGATGCCCCGCGGCTATGAACAGATCGAATACTACGGACGAGGCCCGTGGGAGAATTACACGGATCGCAAATCGAGCAGCCTTGTAGGTATTTACCGCCAGACGGTCGATGAACAGTTCTACCCCTACATCCGTCCGCAGGAGACCGGCACCAAGAGCGACATCCGCCACTGGGCACAGACCGACAAATCGGGATGCGGTCTTCGCTTTACGGCCTCCGCTCCGTTCTTCATGTCGGCACTCCACTACACGCAGGAGTCGCTGGACGAGGGGCTTGTAAAACGACAGGCGCACTCGGCAGAAGTCGTCCCCGTCGAGGATGTTTGTCTTGCGATCGACGGCGCACAATACGGATTAGGATGTGTCGATTCATGGTACAGTCTTCCGATGAAGCAATACCAACTGCCCTATGCAGACCGAAGTTTTCGATTCAAAATCACCCCGATAACCCGATAAAAACAAAAAAGAGCCGACAGAATATCTGTCGGCTCTTTTCTTTTCAAAACAGGAATCTATTTCACCACCCAATTCTGATACACTTCGATCAATGCATCCGGTTTTTTCACTTCCAAATTGGGAAGGCGGGACTCAATCCAAATCTCCAACAAAGAACATTCGTTCCCCAAATATTGTCTGAGAGTCAATTCCTCGTCTTTTGCCAACCAACCTCCCGAATTATAAATGCCCTTGGTCATCATAAATTCCTCCCATGTTTTTCCATTGACGGTCATTTTCTTGAACAGATTGTCAATATTGACCGTAATCCGCTCTTTTTTAAGATCGGCTGTCGTCTCGACTTTCCATACGGGATCGCACACATAAAGTCTTTTTTCGTTAAGTCCGTGTTCCAGACGGGGGATACCGGTCAGTTCAAAGAACGAATTATGGTCGTTTTCCTGATAAAAACGCAACGAGTTGATCTCGTTATAACCCGCTCCCGTAAAACCTATGATCCGAAACATTCCGTCAGGATCGACCGACAACTTTACCACATTCGAAGATCCTTCGACATGCGCAGGGCGGCGATCAAAACCCAAGGCATTGGCATAGCCCCTGCCCGCTGCGGATTCATAGGTGATATTCACCCGGCTATTTCCGTCGGTGTACCATGTCCCGATTTTCTTGTATTTCTCAAGCGGCGTGATCAGCCTCACGTATTTATTGATAATCAGATCTTTAATGCTCTGCGCAATAAGATCCCGATTGGCCTCGATAAGTTTCAAAAACATATTGCCTTCGCCGTTTTCACCCTTGAACGGATACTTTGCCTTATTCCCGTCTGTTTTGTCGATGACTTTAGCACGGAGATCCTTGCAAAAATTATTCGTTGCTCCGGTGATGCTGTTCGAAAGTTCGGCGGCATAGGTCTGATAGAAACCCCGTTCGATGGCATTATACAGGTTACGATCCCCATGCTCCGTTCCGTCCGGGTTCATGACCACCTCTCGCTTGAAATCGGTCCGGGCCACCACACGGCGCAACAATACCTTCTGATTCTCCGAAGCGGGTTTGGGCGTGCTGCCTGTACGGATGATCTCCCCCTCCCACATATAATACATCGTATTGTCGGTGAGAGGGTCTGCGGGCAACAACAAACGAGCCGTAGCATAGTTTTTTTCTCCCGTCACCAGCGTTTGGGGAACGAGTTTACCCGACTCGTCCATCACCTTCTTGAAGTGTGCGGGATCGACATTTGCCACGAACAACACGCGGTAATCCAATCCGTCGTCCAGCGTATCCTGCAAATCCTGACGCAGTTCCCATGACATCTCTTCTCGGTTGGAAATCGGCCATTTGGTCGATCGGTTGATGCCGCGGATCTTGCGTTTTAGAAACAATTCGCCACCTGTCGCATTCTTATCCCGGACATACACATAGTGATAAAGCGACTGAATATGTTCGGCGGCAAGAGGATCACTTCCGCGCGTCGGCATCGAGGCATCACCCACCGAATAGGACACCACAAATTTTCCTTCGGGGATCTCTCCCGCTTCCGTGTCGGACTCTTCGGTCGGCACATCGGACGGAGTCTCCGGAATCGGATTCCCGTCAAGATCTTCGGTGCAGGCCGCAAGTGAAAGCATCGCCGTGACACACCACATTCCTATTTGAAAGTATTTCATCCCCATTTCGTTTATTCGTTCTTCAATGATTTTGTCCAACCACCGTTCCAAGAGTCCTCGACATCAATCTCCGTATTGCCGTAACCCGCATAGCGCACATCAAACATACCGTCGGCCATGCCGTTGAAGCGCAGTTTCGTCCGCACATTTTTGCGGATAAAGACATTACCCGTACCCGTGCGGAGTTTATATTCGAAGCGTCCTCCCTCGGTATCGACCACGATCTTCGCATCGGTGAGTTCGCACGGCAGGAGATTCATACGGATAATGTGATGCTGACGTTGCGCTTCGGGAACGGGTTTCATATCGCTCGGCGAGGTCGTAAACCGAACCCGCTGAGGGTTTGAGGAGATCACCTCATCGACGTTATTATCCAGAATACCGAGTCGGGTCGGCGTGACAAGTTCGATGGTCACCGTATTGACCCGTTTATAAAACTGATCGACCAAAATTCCCATATCGACCTCCAAAAGTCCGTTTACACGGTGCAAGACCACATTTTCCTTGATGCGGCGGTCACTTCTAAACCAACGGTTCATCACCATACGGTAAATATCGCCATCGGGAAGAGGCATCTCCGAGACGGCAGCCGTTGCCCCCGCGCCCTTCTTCAGGATCGGCAGATAGTCAATGAAATAATCCGCCATATTGCATGAACCTTCGCCCGGAATGCGCTCTGCAAAGATCTCGAAGTTGCGGGGATCATCACCCGGATAGATCATCGGCACGGTATATACCGCAAATTTATACCATTGCGGCAAGAGAGACGACACATTATACTCCATAATAGTCTGCCCCTGCCAGACAAACGGCTCCAAATCCGAGTATTCGTGCAGATGCAACGATTCCGAATCGTGTTCCTTAAGGCGTTCGCCCACATAGATTCGGTTCATGTGTTGCGTGAAGTCGAACACGGTCTCTGAACCCTCACCGCCATAGGATGCGACTCCGAAACGGAACTCGACCGAAGCGGGTTTGGTCGTATCGTCCGGATGTTCCGAACAACCCGCGAAAGTCAGAACTCCCGCAAAAATCAAAAAGTATCGCAACAGAATTTTCATATTATTCATTTTTGGGTATAATGTCATTTTCATCGGGATTCCATCCGGGATCAATGCTGATGTTGCCATCGGCTCCCGAATCGGGGACACCCGTCCAAGCATTCTTACGACGGCAACAGATGACAAAATAGCGGTGATCACGCATCACGAAAGCCACCTGATATTTGCCGTTTTCCTTCTTGACATAAAACGCACGTCCCGGCACCTCGGCCGAATACCCCGCAAGATAAGGTGTCGAAGAGTAAAAACGGCTTTCGCCCTGTCCGATGACCAATTCGCCTCTTTGAAATACCTTGCACAATTCGAGCAGTTCGTTGGCAGCGGGGACATACCATTCGATCTCGTCGTAGTCAATACATCCGTTGCCGTTGCGGTCGCGGTTTTTCGTCATCACATAACCGATCATCTCATCTTGGGGAAGATGTGCGGCAGCCTCCTCGGAAGTGGCGTACTTGTATTTCTTTTCGCCGAACACCCCGCCCTCGATCTGAGGATTATAAGCACCGCCCAGTTTCACGGCCTCCTGATACAATTTGCGCGTATTGGAGAGTCCGTCCCAACGGTCGTTGATCATACTCGTCATCACGGGATTCGCTCCGTAGCGCAGGAATCCCCACACAATCGGCGTGGTCTCGGCTTCAAACTCCACATAATAGTCGTGCCGAGCCGTATTTCCGCGAGAATCCTTCGATACGAGACGCACCAACTGCGCGGGACGCTGCGTCACCTCGAAACGCGCCTCGGTATGGTTCACGCGGTCGCGCAACACCACCACACCCTTTCTCCACGAAGCGGGATCGAGGGCAATGTTCGTTCCCGATGCAGAAATATTGTCGTTACTTCCCGTGGCGGCAGTTTCGGGAATAAACTCATCGACATGGATGTAGAAGTACTGCGAAAGAGCCTTCTTATCGCTCGAAAAGTACGTTCCCGCAATGTTCATCTTCTCCTTGTCGGTGAGTTGCTGTCCCATGGTATGGGGTTTATAGTCCGCCGAGAACGAAATCTCAAGCCACGGGCATTGGTCGGGATTCTCGACAAACAACTCCCAACTTTTGTTCTGCGTATAACCGAAACAGGTACCCGTCCCGAAATGAGCATCAAGCGGAGTTTTAAAAAACTCGGTGATGCTGCTTTTATTCATCTCGACAATATCGACACGGGTGTCGATATTGTCGACCGCCTTGATGACCGAGGTAATATCGAAACGCGAATTGCGCGTGACATTGAAATTCGAGAAGTTGTTCCGTCCGATATAAATCTTATACTTGACCTCCTTGGTGCGTAGGCCTTTATCCGATTCGTAGATACCCTCGACCATCAGATACGATGCGTTGGGATGTTCCTGCCGGGCAAGTTCGCCCTTCAGCGTGGAATAAAGCCCTTGCCGGTTGCCGAAACGCGACGTAAAGAACGACTTGTCGCGCTTCTCGCCACGACGATTTTCAAACAGGTAGGTCGAAGCCGTCGTCCATAAAATGTCATTGCCCGCCTCGTCCTTGACACGCTCCCGGATAAGTTGAAGTTGCGATTCGTCGAAATACAATCCTTTTGGAGGCTTATACCCTTCCGGCACGGGAAATGTCGTCAGCGCGGGATCATGCACGGCATCGCCCTCCGCCCCCATCAGATCCGTTCGTCCGTTACTTGTATGTCCCACCTGATTTTCAGTGCGTTCCATAAGCCAACTCTTCAGTGGCACATTACACACCGAAATACACGACAAATAAAATTTATCGGTCTTGACTTCGGGTTGGAACGATACCTTGAAATTGATCTTTGCCGCAATACGGGATACAGGAACCAACAACGTCTGTTTTTTATTCTGAATTTCCGCCGATTTAAATTCGCGCTTCCCGCTCATGACCATCGACCCCACAAACGCACATTCGGGAAGGAGGCTTTCCAACTTGTAGTTTTCCAACTCGCTCTCCGTAGTGATGTTTTCACCCCACAATTCGGGAAGGTTGCACACGGCATAAATGCGACAGGTCTGGTTCGAGGGCAACATCATGTGCATGCGGTAATTTCCGTTGAAGGAAGGGGACTCGAAATCCTGCTGTGCCTTGTGCAAGAGTTTTTGTGCGGTGTCAAAGACATAGACCTGCACATGATCCACACGAGAATCTTCGTTCTGTCCGCCACGGGTCTCGATGATCGTCACATGACTTGGCACAATCTCCAGCGTAACCCCGTCGACATCCGTAAATCCGTCCGTCGGCTCAAAATCCTTACGGCATGACACCAGAAGGATCAAAGCAAACATCAATATATTTTTCAAATTCTTCATACGCGCTATTCGAAATTGCAAATTATTCGAGTTTTATGCAATTGTGTTTTTCGTTCGTTGTATTCCTGCTCGTTCTGCCCGATATAGACAATATAGGAATTTGAACTATCCCCGAAATCACCCGTCGAAACCCAATAAATATCATTGCGGTTCATGTGATAAAGTTCCAGACAAAGATCACCGTCCGATCCACCGGGCGAATTTATCATATACGAGGAAAGCCCCCACATCTCATAATAAGCCGGCAGATACCAATGGCGGTCAATGCGATCGTTTACAACTTTCTCCTGTCCGTTCTCAATATAAGTATTATAGTCAATACGCTCGCTTTCCACCAATTTAATGGCGCAGGTTTTATACCCCAACCGAAGGTTTTTGTTGTTCGTATTCTGACATTTGTTGCGGGTCATGATGAAGTTGGCTTCACCATTGTAGGAGTCCATCACTCCCTGTCCTGCAAAACTGATGTTGAACGAATTGTGGAAACCCCACTCGATCTCGGTACTGACATAATCGACCCCTTGGACTATTTCGGGTTTACCCGTCTGACCGTTGAACTGCCAACCGTAATCCAGACGGGATGCACCTCGGAACGGAGACCCCGACTCATATTGAGTCAGCGCAAACGTGATCGTATTATACTGACGGATTCTGAATCGGATCACCTTGTCGGAACCCTTCGTACGGAGTTCGAGGTATGCCGTGCGGTAATCGTTCATAAATTGTTTGATATGTTCCTCTTTTCTCAATCCCTTACCATCGGGCGTGGAAACATCCTGCGAACTATCGACAAGATCCGTATAGTAATCCAAATCGCGTTTTACGGCATAGTCGTCGAGGACAACCTTCAACACACGACTATCGCCCTCGCTATCCACAATCGTATTGGTGCAACGCGTAAATTTACCCTCGGCATCCACATCCGCCACATGAATCCAATCGGTCAGCGATGCGGCCTTGAGTTCGTCCTGCGTCATGGTTTGTGTTGTCTGTCCGAATGTTTCATTACCCGCATAGTGGACCACGCCGTTATCGTCGGTGTATTGACCGTAGTTGATCATAAGCGTCCATTCGGCTTTCGGGTTGCTGTTATGCACCAAAATTTCAAATGCAGTTCCCGGTGCATCGAAGATATATTTTTCGGGATTGATGTCGGAGATGAAATGTGCCACACCGTTTACCGACACGAAATCGTCCTGATAATACACCGAGTCCCAGTCACGGATCTCCATTTCGAGGATATTACCGCTCAAATCGGCAGGATTATCCATCTCGACCGATTTCGGAGAGATCTTCGAACCGATGCTGTAAAGTCGATTCTCACGGATCGGGAAATGCAGGCGACCGTGGTTTGCCACCTTGAAGGTTTTCAGAATCAGATCCTTACCTACCAGATCAATCTTCAGTGTATTGTCGGTGTCGGATCCGAAATCCGCGATCGGCAACAGAAACGCACCCGACAGCAGTGTATTTTCCAATTGGATTTTCTCGCCCGTCTCGTCATAAACGGCATCGCTTGTATAGGTCTTTCCGTCGTGGCCGTAACCGGTCATATTCCACTCGAACAAGCACTTATCATCACCTACCAAAGGTTCCGAACCGAAGACATCGGTCGTCGGCGATGCTTTCCAAATCGGGAATACGGTATTTTGAGATGTATTAAGCATCACGCGCACCTTTTCGACCACCACTTCGCCCCCCGCAGTACTGATCGAATAGGGAATATTTCTCAGGTAGGCCAATACCCCCGCCACCTTGCGGCGAAGTTTCATGTGGAGGTCGATATGCGAATTTACGCCCACATTCTTCGTCAGAGAGCACGCAAACAGATCCGATTTTGCCATTTGTGCCTTGTCGGCCGAACCTACCCGCGCCACCAGATCGCCCAGTTTCATACCGGGCGCAAGGTCTTGGGGAAATCCGTAAGCCGATGTCGTCTCCCATGCGACAGCCACAAACGTATAAAAAGCATTACGGGCAAGTTGCGCCTTAATATCATAGGTCGCCGCGTGATTTCCTTTCGTCCATTCGAGCGGACGGATCGACTTGCAAACCGCCGTTGCATCATCTCCCTCGAAGATATAGAACCAAACCCGGTCAATATGGTCACTGCCCGTATCCTGCCCTTTCAATTCGGCACGCGACATCGCCTCATCTTCGAATGAAATCGAAATATTACGATCAATCAGTTCCCCGCCGCCGACACCGAGTTCGGGGTCTTTGGTACACGCCGTCAAAAAGACAACAAAAAGGACTGCCGTAAGTATTTTGAATGTTTTCATACAAATTCTCATTATTCTATCACCTCCAAATCATCGTTCCCGTCCCATGTGGGATCGAGTTCGATCACAATCTCCGCACCGTTACCATTAAGGTCAATCGGCATCGCAGGGCGACCAATCGCATAGAAATGGTTGGCAATGATCGGAAAACGGTAGGTACTTTCGGTGTCGATAATACCCGTACCGCCACCCGTCTGTCCGTGATCGAGTTTGTCTCCTGCTTTGAATTTCACACGTATGGTTTTCAGCACCGTACACACGCCGCCCTCCAGATTGACCAATTCCACGCGCATCGTATATTTCTTGTGTCCCGAAGGAGCAGGCATCGGCAACAGATAACCGCCGCCCTCCACCTTGGTCGTCAATCCGAAATCGGGCATTACGGGGATTCGAAGAATCACATTACCCTCCGGATCGGTCGAGGGACTTTCGATATAATCGTGGAAATAGGGTTTCTGCTGACGCGCGATGACGGGAACCGAGGTGTTTTTGTTGGCGTAAAGCACCAAACGTATCTCATCGACCCGTTTGTCGTTGATGGTCGTGGGGATATTCCCGAATGTCGCCATGATACCTGCCATACGGCGTTTCATTTCCAACACATTACTGCTCCCCTTCCGGTAGAGCACCGTCCCCGTAAAAATCTCCGAGGAAAGAATACTCCGACTGTCGGAAAGATCCTGCAACGATGCCGCCACCTCGCGCAAAGTCGTACCCTCCGCAACCGATGCAGGGATGTTGAACTTCGCAGCCACGCCTTTACTCATACCGATGCCCAAGATGGTGACCGTACCTTCAAAGCAATAGTCTGTCCTGTATTTCATCTCTTCGAGGTGATCGGGAAGCGTTCCGTTTTGATTAAGGAAATACTCGCTCCATCCCACATTCTCCGCAAATCCGTCATACACCGCACCATCGCCTTCACCGATAAACATCATGATATAGACATCCGTGACGTGTTGCGTTCCCACACTCCCTTCGGGATAGGTGATCACACCTCCGTTTTCGGTTTCGACCGCCGTATTTACTCTGAAAGTGAGCGTACCTGCGGGCTCCTGTGGCTCGACAACATCGTTTCCGTCGGAACACCCCACAAACGCCACAGTCACCAAAACAAGAAAAAGATATAGCAGATTTTTATTCATATTCTAAAGTTTAACAAGGCAGTATCGGTTGATAGAGGAGGACTGTCTCGAAAGTTCAATATGGGTATCTCGATCCGCAAGCGGATAACGGCGACCCGTCTCGGTATCGAGCAACGCCCAACCGCGCCATTTGCCCGACTCGGAACGGCTGATGCTCAAAGTAACCGTACGGGGATGCTCCAAACGAAGTCCCAGAGCGATGCGGTCGGTAGTTGCGGCAACCTGCTGGATGTCGAGCGCATAACCGTCGGACAACGTAAAGACAGCCACCGCAGGTGCACTCTCCCGGTCGTACAACATCTTGGAATCCTCCCCTTTTTTATAGCCGTTATCGGCAGTACGGTTCATACGCACCAGACACGAAGATTCGAATCCGTCGGCCGTTGCCGTAATGCGCAACTCATCGGATGAACCGACTCCGCGGGTTACAGCCGTCGAGCGCGTCAAATCGGTGCGTGCAGCCAGATTGGAGTATCCCGACTTCTGAATCTGCACCTTGGCCGAGAAGCGCAACGAAAGCGATGTCATCTCCTTACGGGCGACCACATAAAAGCCCTGCATCGGCGCAATGTATTTCAAATGGGGATTAGCACGGAGAATATTCCCCTTTTCGTCAATCTTCACAGACGAAATCTCGTTACCGTCATTGAATTTCACCTCACTGATCAGGCTCTGATTATCGCGCAGAAACTGATCAATGACAATGTGCGACATAAACGGGTTGCCCGTAACAAAAACAGTCGAAGGCTTGAGATTCGTTACCGTAAACGTACCCTCACCGCGTGTCTTATCCCATGTGGGGCAATTTTCGAAGATAAAGTGTCCCAACGAATTGTCGCGTGTCACCGTCTCCTTCATCCCCGTATTGTTACCCGAACCATCGAAGTAGGAATACTCCTTATGGGTTTTCGGGAACCGCAGATTCACCACATTGGAATTAAGCGTCTCGCGCTCGACACGCATGACAAATCCCACAGCCGGCAGGTAAGGTTCTGCCACGGCATTGAACGTACGTGTCCAACCCGTCATCGAGCAGATCACTCCATCCGTTTCGGTCTCGACCGGCACATCGGTCAGCGATCCGTCCTTGAGAATCTTGCCGTTCACCTCACTGCTCCAGAAACGCTGGTAAATACGGGGTGAAAAACGGTTTTCGGGCGAGGTAATCGGCGTCAGTTTCGTGAAGTACTTCTCTTGGGTGTGGTCGCCGTTGAATTTCGCGGGAACAAACATGTCCCCCGTCACCATCGAACCCAGCGGAGCCGAGATCATATAATCCGCACCCGCAAGAATTGTCATATCGACCCACACGCGCCCTCTGTAATCGAGCAGGTGGGCATTGACCAATTCGGCATAAGCCCCGAAGTGGATATTGCCACACACATTCGCCTTACCCTCATCCAACACGGGATAGATCGTACATCCACCCGGAATGACAACATCGGTACAAGCCGCCGGAACTCCATCCGTCCAGTTATCCCAACTGTGCCAGTTGTCGGTCACGGCCGTACGTTTCCAAGTCGTACGCAACGGATGCACACACACCGCCACGGTATTGGAGTTCTGCGTGCTGTTGCCCGACTGATAGATCTCCACGAAGTAATTACCGCTTTTCAGATCGGAAATTCGGATCACGCCCTCGGCATCGGGTACATGGTCGTGGTAGAGGTAAGTCTTATTGTTATTCTCGTTATATGCCGATACGGTATAAGTCAGACCGGGTTTCGTTCCCTTGAGGCACTTGATGTTCAACGTCTCGTTCTCGCAGATCTCGTTGGGTGAAATCCCGATGGAAAGTTCCTCCTTGTCTTCGCCTCCGCTGTCGGGATTATTCTCTCCGCCGCCCGGAATATCTCCGTCGGTCATAGATCGGGTATAAACACCGTAGTAACGCGGAAGGTTGAGCACCTGAGCCACGCCCGAATAACCGATACGGATCTCATCGAACTCCACATCGACGGGATTTTTCGTCTCGACATATTGCAGACCGTCATTGCCGATTACGTTCAGATTGAGCAATTCGCCTTTCCCGACCTTATGAACATTCTGCCCCCGACAATACAAGTTCATGGTCATCACCGACAGAAGATCCACATTGAGGCTCAACGGTTTGTCCATCATCACACCGATAGTTCGTCTGCCCCGCAACGGATTGACCTTCATCGCCAAGCCCATATTGGCATCGGCAATACCCGTAATATGCGACAGCGAGTAAGTCTTCTTGGAATTGTCGAGGAACTCGCCCACATCGGAGTAGGTACATTTAACCCCCACAAGACTCTTGTCCAATTTACTTTCTTCATAGTTGATGCGCGCGCCGTGTTCGTCGTAATTGAGGAACTCAAGCCCCGCTTCCGCAACTCCAGCGGCAGGACAAGCCACACCCTCATCGGCACTCTCCCAGAACGCATTGAATACCCGTCGTCCCGTAAGGCCGATTTTCAGCACACCCGAACTCCACAACTCCAAGTGATCAAATTCCCGATCGGTCTCGACATATACACGAAACTTATCGCTTCTGGAACCGATCAGGCTCACCTTCAAGGTACTGACCTCCTTATTGCTGCTGTCGGCAACCTTCGTGTTGCCGTTATAGAGTTTGACGATGTAGAAATTCAGCAGGTCGGCCGAAAGGACATCAAATGTAGTCTGCAACGTAAAACCCGCACGGAGTTTGGTATTGCCTGTCTTGGCGGGTGAAATCGGATCGCAATCCACCGCCACGATACAATTATTTTTCACGAGGCTCACCGGCTCGACCCATGTGGCATAGTTGTCGGGGTTGTCATCCACAATATTGTTTCGGTCTTTTTCTCCGACCAGAATATTGACACCGAAATCGACACCGCGCGGAGTGGCAATGGCGGCGTGTTCGTTCGTACCGATCAGTCGGTTGCAGGCAGTGCCCGGATCAACCGCCTTGCGGATGACATGCGTCTCGGCATAGGCCGTTCGGCCATCCTCAAGCGTACAGACCCCCGACACGACATATTCGCCGTTTTTGTTCAAGCCCGTAACCTTGATTCGTCCGTCGGCATCGGTCTCTATGTGTGCATTCGACTCTGCAACTTTGGATTTGACCATCCAGTGGGTCGATCCGTTCTTCGGCGCAGGCAGGTACAGATGATTGTTTTTGATCGTGATCGTACCGGGCATCGAGAAATACGACGACTGATCAATGATGATCGGATCGCGCGTATAAGCCGCATAAACACGCACCTGCCCCAAATCGAGTTTTACACCCGGACTTCCGATCTGGAAATAAAGGCGGTTAAACGGTTTGGTGACCTTCATGCTGATGTCCTTTTTCCCTGCCGTCAGCAGCGAAAGACCCACGAGGTCCGAAATACGCACCTCGTCCAGCGGATCGGGGTTCTTTTTCTTGTCGTAGGTGTCGTCATAGGTCTGCAAACGAAGACCCGATGAGAACAATTCGAGGTTGAGGATCTCATTCTCGGAGAACTCATAACCCACTTCCGATCCCGCAGGCACCATCTCACCGAAATGCACCGTGACACACGGTGCTTTGCCCAAACCGACAATCAGCCCCGAAAGGGTCTCGGTATAGGCATAGTTTGTAAGGGTATTGTCCACGATACGTTCGGTATGATAGAGTGCACCGCCCGTCCATCCCGACTGATCGAAAATCGTCGTATTGGGATAATCAATACCGCCCATCGTGGCATATCTCTTGGGGTTTTCACCCACAAAGGCATAAAGAATTTTCGTGGTTTTCAAAACGCTCACGTCGGCAACTCCCGCCATGGCAAAACCCACTTCGTCAAAAGGTTTGGTCGCCTCAAACGACACCTCATGCAGGCCGTTGTTCTTTGCAATCGAGATGAGGTTCAAACCCAACAATTTTCCACCTTCCGACCAACCGAACGACTCTTGTTTCTGGTTGTTCAGATAGGTAAATACGGTAAATCCCTTCAAGACCTCAAGACCGAGGACTCCGGATCCGTCTTTCTTCACCACAAAGCCGACTTTCTGACCAGCGGCATACGTATGGTGTAAATCTTTAACCGAAAATATCTCATCAACAGCCAAATCAACCGTGGCCACACCGCCCAACAGGGCTCCATTGGATAAATCGGTATCAATAATTGCTTCCAGATTGGCACTGCCTGCCAATACGGCCACCAGTGCGTTGGCATAATTGTCTATAATACGTCCGCAACCGACCAACGGCACACGGCGTGTCGCCCGCCACTGTCCCGACCCGTCTCTGACAAGACCCTGCTCCGCTCCATCCACACGTGTTTGCACCCCTGCATCAGTCGCAGGTGCATCTGCCTCTTGCTCAAACAGAAGATCGTCTTTCACACAACTGGTCAGAAAAAGTGTGGAAAACAAAACGGCAAAAATTATGTGACGTATTCTGATCATTTAGAAAATTTGTAAAAAGTTTTTGAAAAAGCAGAGACAGCAACACGACAATTGCTGTCCCTGCTTGTCAGATGTCGAAATTACTCGATCTCCATTTCGTGGATAGCCTCCCAGTTATCATTGACACGGAGTGTCAATTCATGCTTCTTGTTGATATCCGAAGGTTTGTCTTCGGGATCGGGAGTGGGAGTGGGAGTGGGATCGGGATTGGGATCGGGACCGGGATTAGGACCGGGTTTCACGGTATCATTAACACGTTTACCTACACCATAAAGTTGGTTGCGGAAAATGCTGTATTCATTAACCGACTGCTCAAAAGACATGCCCATCTTAAAGGAATTGGTTTCCCATACATCAGCCGTTACCGTAGGAGTAGCCTTGCTGTCCAATTTGATAACCCAAGTCTGGAATACATGCGAACCTGTATTATCGGTCATTTTCAGCACAAACGTGTTGCGACCAACAGTACCGGTTTTAACAGCCTTGAAAGGAATCAGGAACGTACCTCCGAATACCGAACCTTTCTTGAAAGTAGCCTTATAAGAACCATCGGAATTTTTACAAGGGTTCTGCCAGTTCGAGTAATTACCGTTACCGGCAGCAGTTGCATCGGTGTCAATGAGGTTATCGTTATTCTCATCCTTGATCTTCTTGAACCAATCGGTCAAATTGATCGTATAAACCAACGTCTCGCCTTCAGTCTGGTTGTTACCGTTGATCACATTCTTAACCTTGCTGTTGTTTCCGTTATTAGTCACTTCGGTGCTTACGAAGTCACCCAGAACAAGACCGTCGCACTTTGCAACGGCATAAAGGCTCAACTTCGTACCCACAATCTTATTCTCGTTCTTCTCATCACCAACCTGATAATAAGGAATGTTCGTCAGATAAGTGAAGATACCGGCAACCTGACGATGAAGAACGACATTGGGGCGGAAACCCTTTGCGGCTTCGACCTTCAATTCAACAGAACCTGCGAAAATCTCCTCTCCGACACCGCTCGTCAGAGAGAGAATCGTATTGGGAGCAAATTCCTTTCCTTCTTCAGGAAGTGTGTTCTTTGCATAAGACGAATTGTTGCTGTAACCAATGGCATAAACGATATAAGAACCTTCCGGCAATTTCTTGTCCAACCCCTGCTTATCCTTAAGTGTAATGATCATCTCACGACCATGACCGTTGGTGTTGTAAGCAAGCGATGCCGTCTTCCAATCGGTAATCTCCTGAACGTGTGCTACGGTATAACCGTTTTCGCCTTTCGCCTTATCCTTGGTAATAATCACAAGGACATTGTCGATTTCTTGCTTGGCCTCTTCACTGAAAAGGGGACGTCCGGCACGGGTGGCCGTCAGGGCATCACCTTCGTTCGATACCTGCAGAACGATCTCCTGCTTTGCATTGTCAATCACGTCCGGACCAAGATTCTCACTGTCCTTGCTGCACGAGGTAAACATACCGGCAACTGCAGCAAGTGCAATTAAAATAGTTGATTTCTTCATGATAAATAATTAGTTAAAAGTTAAAAAAATGTATATAAAAATTCATTCAATATCCATGCCGTGGACGATCTCCCAATTGTCATCTATAAGCACATAGATTGCAAATTCGTTATTGCCCTGATACTCATAACGCAATACCGAAAGTCGGTTTCGTTCCATCGTAATGCCGACCTTCGTGGGAGCAAGGATCGTATCATCACTTTCGGTGTCGCAATACTTCAAGGCAAAGGCCGTTCCCCGCTCCTTGAGCGACGGGGCAAGCAATGTATTTGCAACAAAACTTTCGTGAGTGTCGATCTTCTTCCATCCCTTCACGGTTGTTGCGGCATCGTATTCCATCTTCGTGTTCATCCGTCCGGCAACCCCTTGGGCAGATTCGAATGTACGGGTCACATTGGAGGGAAGATTCTTCGACTCCACGATCAGTTTACCCTTGATCCGTTTCATGCCCACCGTATAACCCTTGAACGTATAGCCAAACGTGATGGTGTCCTGCGAAAAGTAGAGATCACGACCTTCCGTACCATTGCGATGAAGACGGATGGAGGTGCGTTGCTCGTCGAGCGGCGAAAGATCCTCAAGACCTCCCCACGAAGTCAGCACATAAGTACCGAAAGGATATTCCTCAGGAAAGGTGAAATTCAGCACCTTATCATCCCCCTCGACTCCTCCGAGTTTCCGTTCCCACACCACTTCCGCGGTTTTGCCTGCATCAAGACGGGAAAGACGGCAATACAACGTCGGGATATACTCGCGGAAAGGAAGATTCTCGTCCCGTCGCTCCTCAAGACCCCACACCTTATCGACATTGGAATAATTTTTGTCTTCAACCTCGATGTCGATGCTGAGCAGAGGACACGGATAGAGTGTCTCATCCTTGATGCACGAGTACATACTCACGACTGCAACAAAAAAGAATAAATATTTTATCGCTTGGTTCATATAATCCTGCTATCTGTTTAATTTTGCCCGTTCACAATTTCTACAAACTCCTCTCGCTCGAAATAGGGCAGGAAATCACCCTCTCCTTTGGCACGCTTGCGCAGACGCTCTTCACGACAGGCCGACGGCAGGTGGAGGAAAAATTCGGCATCGTTTGCCAATCGGGCAGCCACAAGCGCACGCACATATTCGGCCACGGGCGACTGATCGTCCAGTTTGCGAAGCATCGTATCGGCCTCCTCGTTGCGATTGACGCTCAGTGCGCAAATTGCCGAATTGACATCACCAAATTCGCGCAGCAATTCGTAAGCCTCGCCCAACTGACGCATCCGCGCCTTCAGAACACCCAAATTATAGCGCGCCTGCGGCGTGTCGATCTGCTCCAGAAGTTCGATGGCACGTTCATAGTCATTTTCATAGACATAGGTCACAGCCAACGTGTTAAGAGCCTCCTCGTCGTACTTGGCAAGTTCCGTCATCAGGCTGCGTGCCTTCTCGGAATTACCCTCGCGCAAGTAAAGCACCGCAAGGTTGTTGGTCGCCACATACGACTGCGGGAAGTAATAAGTGATGGTCTGATAAACCTCCTTCTTGCGTTCGGGCGTATCGGCCAAAGCCGCCACACGAAGCAATTCCTCCTCGTTGAAGGCATCGGGACGTTTCTCATACATGAAGAGCAACTCCTCATCGGTCGTGAAACTCTTTATATTATATGTATAGACATACTCCACTTTTCGATCCTTCTGGAGGTAGTTGTTACGGATATTTCTCCAACAGGGAAGACGACGGATGAAATACTCCTGCACGTCATCATTACTGCCTGCATATTTTCTCAGGATGCGTGCCACCTGCACCGAATCGGCATCACCCGCAGCAACCATCGCCTCCAAAACGGGAGCCCATCCTTCGGGACGACAGCCCACCTTCACACCCGCAGTTTGTTGCGGCGTGAGATTCAGATTCTTCACCAGCCAATCCTTGGCGGAACGGGCGCGTCGGTATGCCAAAGGCGTATTGTATGCCAAAGAACCATCGGCTGAAGCCATACCCACGATTTCGAGCGAAGTCAGCGTAGCCAGCGAGTCGGACACCACGGGAGCAAGTCGGCAGAGCATCGAATCCAACTCCCGACGGTTGTTCCCCATATTCAGATCAATCTTATGAAAATCAATCTTAAATTGCAGGTGAGCCACGCCCCTCCCTTCGACCACTTTGGGACGAATGACAAACTGAGGCTCGATCCAATTGAGTTGCATGTTCTCTTTCGGTTCTTCCATGATCATCACGGGATTCGAGACCCGTGCCACATCGACCGTGTCGATCGTTCGACACACGCCGCAACCATCGGACTCCACCACGGCACGCACCACAGCCTGATCGACCTCTTCGGGGATCGAAACCGTCTCGCGGTAAGGAAGGTCGTAAGCACGCGACACCTTATTCATCTTTACCGCCTGATCGACATACTCATCCACATAGCCCTCCAACCTGACGCGGCGGTTAGTCTTCTTGAAATAAATGGGCGCATCGAGAATCGCGGGTCGGTATGTGCCATAAAGGGAATCGGAAACCCACAACTGAGGGGTCAGAATCATTCGACAACGGCGCGAGAGGTAGTGTTCGGGGACATGAAACATCATGTCGAGTTGCACGTGACTCGCACTGTCGGGAGCCACCACATTGGGCGACGGAGAAACCGTGATGCTCTTCGCCGCTTTTCGATTTGAGGCACATCCGCCGTTCAACAGAAGGAACGCACCCAAAGTATATAGTATCAATCTCTTCATATATACCGTATTTTAGAAAATATAGGTGAATGTAATGCCGAACTTCGTAGGGCCGAACATGTGTTTTTCCTTATCCTTCAGACATTTGATACATGGAAGCCACGGACTCTCCTCATACCATGCGTAAGTATAACCCACACCCGCCGTCAATTCAAAATTCCAATGCGGGGAAAGAATCCAGTTGTAACCGTAGGAAAGACCCGCCCCCACAAAATTACCGTCGTAGCGTTTTTGATCGAACGCCGCATAGAATTGACCGCCGTGAGCATGAATCCCGAAAAAATGCCCTTCGAACCGTTCACACAGCCAATAACGCAATTCGGGTTGCGCCAGCCAAAAATGGATTTTTTTACCGTCTTTGAAATTCCACGGATTATAGGCACCCTCAAGATCAAGAGTCGTCTTCTGTCCCAGACCAATTTCAACGCCACCGTTGATGGTTGTGGTCGCCCAGTAAAGCGCATTGGTTTTTACACCGACTTTTTGCGCATCGGCGGAATCGCACAACGATAAGAAAAGAAAAACGAATAATAAAAATTTACTCATACGAGACTTTTTCATCCTAACTAACTGATTCTCAAAGAAGCGGAATCAAAATAGACTTATTTCTACGGTTACAAAATTAGATAAACTAAATTACATACAAAAATTTAATAATTGTCATATTCAGTCAAAAGTCTATACTTTTAAACCATATTATTTTTGCATGGGGGGGGGTATTTTATTGATTTACAACATATTACACAAACTATTGCTAGAAATAAAAATATCTGCTTTCCGACTATTCGGAGAAAATGTATAAAAAAGCAGGGCATCGGTTCATTTTGAGAACCGATGCCCTGTAAAATCAAAAGGGAATCTCTGTTTATTCGTATTCCCGGCTCATGTCATTACGCAATTCAGTAGGCGATTTTCCAAAGTTGGTTTTGATGAATTTCGCCATATAATTCGGGGTCAGACAATATTTCTCCGCCAACTCCTTGACTGAAATATCCGTCATGATCAGGTCGCGCATCATTTTCTCCTTCTTGCGGGCAAGGATATATTGCCCTGCCGATACGCCGAACGCTTTTTTGAATTTGCGGTTAAACGTACTCTGCGAAATTCCCATAAGGTCGATTAATTCATTGACATTCATCGTTTCTTCGTAGTGGCGAAGCACCTCCTGCATGAAGACATACTCCTCGTTCAACACAGGCAGGAAGATCCGCGAGAGATCTCTTTTCGAATAGAACGTACGCAATATAAGCATGATGACATTTATTTTCAGGTGCTGAAAATGTATGCACATCATTTTCCGACACATAATTTCCTGAGTATTCGATAGTTCCGTCTCCAACAAATCAATCATGGGCAACGTACAAAACTGCTCTTTATATTCCTTGAAAATCTTGCGGTTTTTACGGACATAGGAGATCAGAGTACGCAGTGAAAACTGTTTACACAACGACAACGTCCCCTTCATATCACACCAGATGAGCGAAGCCCCGCAATCGGAACGGACAAAAAATTTGACTCCGCTCTCCACGAAAAACATATTTCCGCTGTCAATGACAAGTCCCTTATGCTGTTTGACATTAATTGTGATCTGCCCCTGCATCACAAAGACCAACACATTCTCTTCGGTACACTCAAATTCCCGAAAACCGCACACGGGAAGATCTTTATGATAAATAATTTGCTTCCTCTTTACATTACAATAACATGCACAGTCCAAATGTTTTTCTTTGTTTTGAATTTCACAATTCATAGGCAACCTTTTACAAAAAAAACCGAAACTAACATTCAGGTTCTTTATGCTTGTATTTTACAAATTTTGGTTACAAATATACTAATTTTAGTGAATTTATGACATACTTTAATAATTTCTTAACATCAGAAGGACTTTCAACAAGACTGTCCCGTTTTGCAAAAAGTCGGTCGGAATGATCCGTAACACCGATTTTGCACGACAAATCTTTCCTTCGGACAATTCTGTTTTTACATTTTCGCCCCGTGTCTGCTACATATAAAATTTAAGCAGTACGATACCCGCCAACGCCAACAGCGACATTGCAAGTCCCAACCTATTCAGGATCTTTGATTTGCGTCGTTTTTCTCCGAAGCGATTCATCCCGAAGGCATATCCGCAAACAGACATTCCCAGAAGAAACAAAACAAAGAAATAAATCTCGATATATTCAATCTCATCCATAATTTCCAATTCAAAAAAGGTTTATGTAACTTATCCTCCGCACCCTCAAAATGCTTCTCGCGCAAATCATGCGACATCCTATCTTCGACAAAAGTATTCCCGAACCTCAGAAAAATCGTTGCACAGGTACTCTTTATTTTCCCTCATCTCAAAATTCACGGCAAAATCCGCCCGGACATACACTTATTTTTATATTTTTGATTCTTCTAAAACAAAGACACTTATGGCTTCCAATATTTTTGCACGTTACATCTGGCTCATAGACCAACTTCGCAAATTCAAGCGATTGAATCTCAAAGAGATCAATGCGATATGGGTAAAGAGCGATCTGTGGGATGAAGGCGAAATCTCCGAACGCACCTTTCATAACCACCGCAAAGCCATCGAGGAAATTTTCGATGTGGAAATCAAATGCGACCCCAAAGACAATTACCGATACTACATTGCCGATCTGGAATACTTGGAAAAAGACTCGTTGCGTTGTTGGGTACTCAATTCGTTCGCCACGCTCAATGAGATCCGAGCCGACAAATCGCTCCGCAAACGCATCCGATACGAGGACATCCCCTCCGGCCACAACCATCTGTCCGACATTCTGACTGCCATGCGCATGAACCTCTCGATCAAGTTCATCCATCGGGGATTTCACAATACCGAATCCCGCGAGATTCTGTTGCACCCCTACTGTGTAAGTGTCTATGCCCGCCGTTGGTATGTGATCGGACTGAGTGCGACTCACGGCATGCTGCGCACCTTCGCCTTCGACCGTATTCGAAAGTTGGAACTGACCAAAACGTCCTTCACCATGCCCGAAGATTTCTCGATCGAACACTACTTTGAGGGGTGTTGCGGCATCCTCGTACAGAAGGATATTCCCATCGAGCGAGTGGTGATTGACGTATTCTCCAATGCCCGCGACTATGTTGCCACCCTGCCGCTGCACAAATCACAACGGGAAATCGCCCGTAACGAAGAGTTTACGACCTACGAATATCGGGTTCGTCCCGATTTCAACTTCATTCAGCGCATTTTGGAGCAGGCCGACATGTCGGTCGTCCGCGAACCGAAAGTATTATGCGATCAGATCCGAAAAATAGCGGAGCATCTGACGCAACTCTACGAAGAATAGGGTCTCGCAAAAAGACAAAATTTAAGGCGGATGTGTCGTTGAACCCCTTTCCGCCCACCTTGTGTTCCAATCCCTGCTTGGTTATCGGAATACCGGTTTTCTTGCCGACCTTTTGCGTAAATCCCGTAATGTCCACGACCCGTTTCCACGAAAAAGACAATCCCTGAATTTTCATAGTTCAAATCTATTGGTTTTTCAAAAGAAATGGCTACCGAAAAGAAGAAAGCGCGACCCCGTTTATTTATATCATTGATAGGTTCTGGACAACCTTTGTCGAATATAGAATAAACAGTTCGCGCCCTTGACCGATACGATGCAAAGAAATACACCGTATAAAAGATCAACGGGACACGTCCATTTTTTACTCCTTCGACATTTCAGAACTGTCCAGATTCATCAACGAGGAACAAAAAGCGAAACGCTTCCCAAAATATATACACCAACGCCTGCGTCGGATGTACAAATATACACAAAATTTTGGAAACGAAATCCGTCTTTGGAATTTTTTATTTCTCGTCGTTACAAAGATCACATTCGGGATCGGGAAGAATGTTTCCGACCTGCAATCCTTTTTTATGGAAAAAGTCTTATCTTTATATTGACAACATCTAAACACCATTGAGCATCATGCAGGTCATCAAGCCGGGATTTGCGCTTGCCTACTCCTATCCTCCTTCCTGACGGACGGTACTCCTTTAATGGCCATATATGATGAAGTCGGCTCTAAAAACGACGATAGCGGAAACATAAGTTTCCGCTATCGTCTGCCCACGTCACAACATTAAAGAAGGAACAGTCCGTGTCGATAAACGGATGCGACAGGTCTTTCGCACTTCCCGTTCACAGGACTTTCATTCCATTCCTTCGGCATTCATGAACGGTCCAGATTCATCAATGAGGAACAGTAACTAACAACCCCGATCATTATGGGCACGCAATCGGGACCTACAAGAGAGAACTTCCCGACACGAACTGTTTTGTTTCGTAACGCAAAGATTTCGCCTTTATTCGGAAAAATCGTTTCCCACCTCGATTATTTTTGATATTTCCCCCAAAAAAGAGTACCAAAGCCCTCAAAATTGGCTCCATGCTCCATTTTTCCATCTTCTGCCGACACAAGTCTTGCCCTCCTCGTGCGTTTATTCACTATTCCGTCTTGTGTTCTTTCAAGTTCTGCCATAATCATTTAATTTATCGGTTAATATTGGGTCGTAATCCGCCCCGAAACAAGAACAGATCCAATCCGGAATTTAACGATCAGAAAAAAGAAAGCGCAAAACCGTTTCACATTTCGCCCAAAGATCCTCTCCCGAAATCTTACCAGAATACCTCTGAAACAGTCCGCACCTCAAATCACCGCGCTCATAGAACACGAACACGGCAACATCAGGGACGACGCCCGTTTTCATTCCTTCGACATTTCAGAACGATCCAGATTCATCAATGAGGAACAAAAGCTAAACGCTTCCAATATGTGCCCATAAAACTTATGGTTATACAAATGTAACAAAACTTTCCACTTGAGCAAAATTTCAAAACCCGAAAAAAGAGGGACGAATTTTAAATTCGTCCCTCCGACACATAACCATAATCCGTTACTGGTGATAAGGAGTACCCTTACCCTTCCATTCTGCCGTAAAGGTGGCTTTGCTGCCGCTCGAACCGCCCCAACCATACCAGTTTCCGTAATCAAGAACACTGAACGAAATCGTCCAATCGTCCCCCTCCTTCGTTACAAGAAGCGTACCTTTGTCGGTCGTACCGGTATAGTTCGACGGAGATGCAATCCCCATATTATTGAAGGCCAAGTATTTGAAATCGAACAAAGCCTCGCCTTTCGTAATATCTATCTCGCCCTGTCCCACGCAACTCTTATTGATGGCGAGCACGGGAGTTGCCGATACATCATCAATACCGCCGGCAGCCGTGTACCGGTTCACAAAATAGAATACATAGGCATCCATTCGTGCACCCGACACATTGCTCTGGTAGTTGGGGTCTTCGCGTACCTGCAACTCGATGACAGTCTCATCTTTCGCAACATCTCCGTTCTCCTGAATAATCTTGAAATTCGGACGGAAAGGTTTTACGGGAGTAAGGTCAAATGCCTCCGCATCCGTAACCTTACCATACCACTCGGCATTGATCGAGAAGCCCTCGATCGAAGCCCGCAACAAAAAATAGACCATGCCTTTGCCGTCACTCCATGTATTCAGCGTGCCGGTCATACCGCCCTTCGACGAATCGCAGGTTACATAATTCGTGTAGTCGAACAACTGAACTCTATAATCCTTCGACTCTTCCAAAACGATCTCATTCTCAAGACTCGTCACGTTCACCTGAATGGCAAACCCCTCCTTCAGGCTGTTCACATCCGTCGGATTCTCTTTCGTACCGAAGGCAATGGCATTCGTAATTTTGGTCGAATTTATGAAGACCGTCGAAAGCGCAACCTCCCGAACCGTCTTGTCGGGCAATTCGATCTTCAGATTATTTGCACTGTCGTAACCGACGGCGTAAACACCCGTCCAATCTGCACGCAGACGTCTGCCGTCGATCGTGGCATCCATACGGATCGTCACGCTCTTGTGCAGGTCGTTTTTCGAGATATTCAAAGTACCCGCAATCTCCTTGGCAGACTCCGTTGCAAGATCACCACACACAATCTTTACTTCGGTATTGCCTGCAAGATCAATGTTGTTCGCATATCCTTTGGGAACTGAAATGCGAACGTATGCGGCATCGGCGATACTTTCGGGAGTTTCCACACCGCTCTTGTTGCAGAGGTAGAAATTGACCAGATTACCCGATCTCCACTCTACGGCACTCGCAATCGTCTCGATCGTTCCGCGATCAATCTGCCACTGATTGTGCAGTTCCATCGGACGGATCTTCTCGACCGTGCCTTCATAGGCGGCATTCATCTCGTTGCCGTCCTGAAGCAGGGCATAGATTTTCATCGTCAGTTTGCCGTCCTGAAGCAGGACGTTGATTTCTCTGTCGAGATACTGCGATCCTGCATTGAGCGTCATATCCTTGAACGAAATCTCGAACTGCCCCTTGAGCGCACCGTTTGCCTCGGCGACAGTAATCATCATGTAATCGTTCTCCTTGATAAGTTCCTCATAGGTCACCAGTCCCTTTCTCGGAGAGAGACAGATGTGATACATACCGTCTTCGGTCATCTCCCATACCACGGAATTAATGGCTGTCGATTCGTTGTTGAGTACGATTGCATTGTCGGCAGCCTCAGGACGCATGTGTCTGGCAGCACCCGAATACGAAGCCGTAAAGGCATCACCCTTTTCCGAAAGAGCCTCGACCTTCATGGCGAATTGAGCCGTTGCAGGGTCAAAACCGAAACGGACATCGAGTTTCGAGTAACCTGTCTTCAACGATTTCTCGTTAAGTTCGATATTGTCATACTTCAAGGTGAAGGCATCTTTCGACAGATCGAAATTCATCGGATTCTTCATCTCGATCGAAATCACGCGATTGTCGGCACTCTGTTCATCGGGAGCCACGAAGAACGTATAAACGCCCTCTGCATTACGCTTCCAAGCCGAATAGTTCAGAGCGAACTTTTCACCGTTTACATTCACCTCGTTCTCGGCAACTGCCGGCATCAGACGACGAGCCGCCCCGTCATATTTCACGGCCATCGATTCCTCGACACCGATCGTACGCACATCACCGTCGATGTTGAACGTACCGGCTTGTGGATCGAGTTTCAGGCTGAGCATGACCGCGGTCTTTGCGTCAGCGGTTTTCTCGTTAATATCAAACGTCTTGTAGGTAAGTCTGAAAACATCCTGTTTGACATCGAAACTGCCGATATTCTTTGTCTCGACCTTCATGCAGTCAGAGCCAAGTTCCGCAATTGAATTGACCCTCTCCTTCGGAGACAGATACACAACATATGCACCCTCGTTGTTGCGCTCCCATACGACCGATTTAATGTCGGTGATGTCGAGATTGTATCTCATCTGGTTTGCGAGTTCCGGCAACAAATCCTCCGGCCGCACACCATCGTCACCATCCGAGCAGGAGGTCATACCTCCTGTCAAGACAGCGACGGCAACTGCCATCTTTGTCCAAATATCAAGAATCCTTTTCATATCACTTTTTATTTGTCCGCTTTAAAAAATCTTTTTGCCAATTGTGCTTTGACCAGCCCGGAAGCCGAACGTACTGCCTTGCAAGACATGACGCGAGTCGGCTCCTCCGTAGGAACGATCACCGACGTACCCTCTTCTACGGGACTTTCGTCTTGAGCATTGATCACCTGACCTTCCCAAGTACCGCGAACGTGCATCTTACGTACGCAAACCATATCAATCGTGAACTTGAAGCAGTTGTCACCCTTCGCAGATTTTTCCACGATAATCGTACCGTCGTAAGCGGCAGCGTGACCGTCAAGGAACATGTCGTAAGGTCTCGTAACATCGTAATGCAACCACCCGGTAGCCATATATTCGCCATCCCAGATATAACCACGGATTGCGGCACCCGGACGCATCGAAGCGGGGAATCGGTCGGTGGTGATTTCATAGGTACCCGGAGCAAGTTTGCCGGCATCCTGCTTCTCCATGACCAGATCCATCGTGAAGGTATCACCCGTCTTGAGGGTCTCATCCTTATCCCAACCGCTACGCGAACCGATATCGATACGATTGTGCGTCAGGATCGTACCGTCGGCATCCTCGACATCGCCCAGCGGGAACATACGTGCACGGGTGATATTCGAAAGATCCATATCGTGGTCGTTGGTCAGGGTCGAAGTACCGTCGTCCTTATTCTCGTCGTTCGAAGCGTCCTGAATCTCGACAACGCCACTGTACGCACCGGTAATCTTGTTTCCGCGGTTGCTCACCAAATTATACTTGATGGTGTAACCCGTCGTAGCCTGCTCGATAATGATCTCACCGCCCTGTGCAAATTCGAACGACCCCATCTGCGAACCGTCATCACACTGGACATAAGTTCCAAAAGGAATTACACTGCCCATATTGTTGATCTCGACACCGGGCATCCATGACATCTTCGCAAAGTTCGTCGCAACCTTATAAGTTCCGGGAACGAGACTGATCAGATTGGTCTGCGGGAAGAGTTGGGTAAATACACACATCGAGAAGGCCATACCGCCCTGCCCCTTGGAATTGTCGTCGGCGTAGGTCTTATCCATGATATTAACGACCATCATACCTGTATCCGACTGCAACAGGTTCCCGAAGTAAACGCCGATTGCCGAGTAACCGTTGATCTCGACATCGCGACCGATCGGAGGCAGAGCACCGCCACCGCCCTGCTGCGCAGCATCTTTGAATATGATCTCGCCGCCAAACTCAACGGGAACGATCTCTCCCGACTTCGAAGTGTAAGAAGTGGTGATGCGGTATATTCCCTCCTTACGCTCTATAACGACCTCGTCGGCCAATTGCAGCAACTCTTCGCTACCGCTTGCGGCCAGATACTTCATAAACGTATAGTTCGTACCGTAGGTCTTATCCTGAGAGTCGGCAGATGCCCTATAAGTACCATCGGGAAGAATGCCCTTCTCGGCAGCCACGGCATAAAGATCCAGAGCAATCATATAGCCCGGCTCCTTCATGGTGATCTGACCGCTCTGTTGATCCATATCGCAGGGAACAGAGGTCATGACCACATAATAATTCGTGATCGTATTGTCCGTCTGCTGGAAAATGGCCATCGGCACCCGAGTCATTACAACAGGTTCACCCGTAGCGGCAGCCGCCTGCCTTACGGTAAGGGTCACGGAAGCAGCCGAAGGATATTTGATCGTGATCTTGCCCTCACGAACCGTACCCGTGTCGTTCTTCTGTACAATAAACGACAATTTGTTGTCAGCCATGCGACAAGTAAAGTCTCCGACCCAACTATCGGCAATTTCTGCCGTAAGGATTGCATCCTTCTGCGGGTTGGTGATCTCAAAGCCCAACTCGGTAACGCCACCGGCAGCCGAAACCTCGACCATATCGCTATCCAGCACGATGGTCGATTGGCTCAATCCCAACTGAATTACTTTAAATGTAAGATCTTTTGCCTGAGGATACGAAACGGTCACCTGCGTTTCGCGCGAATCCTGAGCCTCGTTCCGCATCAGGTCGAGGAGTACCTTGCCCTCCGTACCATTCACTTCCGTGCAGATACTTTTAACCCAATCGGCAGCAGCAGTTGCTCGTGCCTCGCTTCCCTTGACGGGATTTTCAATTTGAAAACTGATTACAGCCGATCCCCCCGACTGCCCTACGGTTTGTTCCGTCGAATCCGTTTTCAAGACAGGAGCATGTCCGACAATGGAATCGTCATCGTCATCGCAGCCCGCAACAACCAATGAAAGCACTACGGCCATCATACTCCATAAGGAGATTTTCAATTTTGAAAAATTTGTTTCCATGACAAACAATTTAGGTTTTTATTATGTTTACACTATACTGTTAATCAATTTTATTTACAAATATAGATTTTTTTATCTTATAAATTCATAAAAAAGACTTTTATTTTTACCTCAAAATAGCAAAAAAGCAACTTAAAAACAAAATAATTTACTTGATTTGCGAAAGGAAACAGAAAAACATACAAACACAGAGATGCCGTCACGAAGAATCTATAAGGATCGAATTTCTGATAATAAAAAAAAGACATCCCAAAGCCTTATCTGGCTTCGGATGTCATATTCTTGATGCGGTAATCGGATTGGAAATCTAATCCGCCATGAGTTTATAGCCGATTCCGCGAATATTGAGAATTTGAATACGCTCGTCTTTCGACAGACGGTGGCGGATTCGGGTGATGAGCACCTGAAGACTTCTGGTACAAAAGAAATCATCGTTTCCCCACAATTCCAAAAGAATATTCTGCGTGGGAACAAGTGCGCCGGAGTTGCGACAGAAACGCCCCAGCACTTCTGCCTCGCGGTTGGGCAATTGTTCCTCCCCGCCCGTAGGAAGATAGCGAAGAATACCCCGTACGGCATCAAATTCATAATCTCCGATTTGAAATATCGTTTCTTGAGGAGTATCCTCCACGGAAATACGATCGACCAGTGCCTTTATGCGGACGATCAGTTCCTTTATGGCAAAAGGTTTTCGCAAGTAGTCGTTGGCTCCGTTTTCAAACCCCTCGACCACATCGTCGGCAGTCGTTTTGGCGGTAAGGAACAGGACGGGAGTTGTCGAATCACTCTCGCGGATCTTTCGCACCAGATCCAATCCCGAAAGTTTCGGCATCATAATATCGGAAACCACCACATCGGGACGAGATGCAAAAAAGCACTTCAATCCCTCCTCGCCGTCACAGGCAAGCCTCACCTCGAAACACAGGGTTTCAAGCGTATCGCGAATGATCTTTGCGAGGGTGATTTCATCCTCAACAAGCAAAACCTTTATTTTTCGGGTATGATTCATAATTCGATGGTAAATGTGCTACCCCTGCCCGGGCGGCTTGTCAATGTAATGCGGCCATTGTGGCGTTCTACGATCGTTTTGGCAAAATAAAGGCCGATACCGTATCCCTTGACATCGTGTCGATCGCCATGGGGTACGCGGTAAAATTTTTCGAACACATGCTTTTGATCTTCCGCCGCGATGCCGATGCCGTTATCAGAGACCGCAATGCAGATCTTATCCGCCCGACGGAAAGCCGAAAGTGTGATCTGCACCTCTTCGCCCGCATATTTCACGGCATTATCGGCTAATGTGGAAACGACGCTCGACATCAGTTTGGCATCAAAAATCGCCGTCAGATCTTCCGAGGCTTCAACCCGGACATCGCAATGTTTCGGTGCACGGAGGCGGGTTTCCTGCGCGATTTTCACCAACATCGCCTTCAGACTCTTCTCCGAAAGGTCGAGGCGGAACTCGCCCCGTTCCTTCATCGACATCGAAAGGATGCGCTCGACCAGCGCACTCAGTTTTTCGAGTTGATCCCGCGTGTCTTGAAGATATTCCGTACGCTTGGCAGGGTCATCGCCAAAACCGTAATTGAGCAGGGCGTCATTGGCGGCACAGGCCACCGCAATCGGGGTTTTCAACTCGTGCGTAACATTGGCCGTAAAACTGCTTTTCATCTCATCCAATGTCATTTGTTTGTTCAGCGTCCTGATAAAAAACACAAAGGAGAGCGTCACAATCAAAATCACGCCCAGAGAAGTAAGCATCACACCCCACATTCCCCGCAGGACAAATCCCGCGAGGCGACCGGTCGGGAACAAAAACGTGCCGTACCCCAAGACCGACTTCACACAGATATATCGGGTGGTGTCGGGTGCTTGAATTTCAAGCGGCAACCAAACCGCTTCGATCCCCGTCTGTTTCAGATTGACCGCAAGCACCGAATCCATCGCCACACGAAGTCGGCGGAGGGGAATCTCGATGCCCAACGTCTTGCGCAGATCCTTCTTTTTATAGATACTGATTGACTTGATCCGATGGGCGGGTGACGAATCCCGACTTATGGAAGCCACTTTCGACAAATTATCGGGATCGAGATACGCCAGCGAATCGGTCTGCGGGCGGGATTTCAGTTGCAAGGTATAATAGGCATTCAGTTCGGCCTTCGAAACAAGCGAACTGATTTGGGTTTCAAGCGATTGTCGTTGCGAGTGATAAAGTCCCCACAGCCAATACGCCTCATACGCGGCAATCAATGCCACGCAAAGAATTGCAACACCCCACAACCTGTATATTCGGTTTTTGCCCATAATCAGTCAAAAATACAAATTGTTTTTCGAAAAATACTCACAAATCGAGGCTTATTTTAAACAGAAATTCGCGGGGACGCAGGCGTGTCATTGTATAGGTGCGCATCGTCTCGCCCACCTCGATCCGTTCGTAGGAGGATGTGTCCGCAAGGTTATTCGCCCGTAGCGTCACCTCCCATCGCGCCGCCTTATAGCCGACCGCGACATCGCAAAAGTAGTTCACGCCAAACGACTTCTCGCTGCTGTGGTAGAGTTCTTGATTGAACCTGAAAAGCCAGCCTCCCGCGGGATTGTAATTCAAGGCAAGCCGATGCGCCCAATCCGACGTGTGGCTTTTGCCGTAAGGCGGAGTTCTCTCCGTGCGGCGATTGATCGACAGCGTGGATTTACCCTCCACGGCCAATCCGGAGAAAGGTTTCAGGGCGTAATCCAACGCAAGACGAACACTGCACAACCGATTGCGGGCAAGTCGCCGTACCATCATCATCTGCGATTCGACCGAATTAACTCCGACACCCAGTCCGACGGTTGCGTATGCCCAAAAGAAATTTTTGGCAATGCGGCCGTCCAACCTCCATACATTTGTCGCATAACGCCGATTGACAGCCTCTTGTGTATAGATTCCCTCCTCCATCCGTCCCGCATAAAGGATATTGTCCCGACTGTGGAGATATGTGGGACGCAGATACAGGAATATGCCGTAAAGCGTATTCCGAAAGGTAAACGCGCCCGTCAGCGTATGCGTATATCGGGTCGCGGGACTGCCAATGCCAACACGACGCTGTGCATACGATGTAAAAAGCGGTTCAGAGGTCAGCATCTTTCCTTCATAAGGCTCTGCCGACATTTGATAATCCGCCATAAATTTCGAGGTCGGCGAAAGCGTCCATCGCCAATTAAGCGAGGGTTCCGCCCACAGATTCGAGGTATGGCATCCGTCGAGCGACTGGTGCGCATAACTCAATCGCACACCCGTCTTCAGTTCGTGTCGCTTTCCACGTACACTGACGGCAGGCGTCCAATAAAGTCGCTCCAAAGACCAGTGCGTATGGTTGATCCGTTGATTACGGCAGTCGAGCCCTACTGCATTTGCAAAACTCCACCGTCCCCACATCCGCGTATATTGCACCCGATTTTTCACCGAGAACAAATCGAGATTCAATGTTTGCAGATCGTCATTGATCGTCCGTAAGAATCCGGGCAGGCGGGTAAATCCGACCGAAGATTTCGCCTCAATGACATCGCCCCGTTGCGTAGTATGCAACAAGGTCAGATCCTCCGAAAGAAATCGTCGGTGAGGGCGGATCATCAGATCGGTCATGCGGTCGTTATAGGTGATCGCGCCCCGACTTTCGTTCCACTCGCCGTTCAGTTTCGAAGTACTCCTCAAATAAATTTTCTCCTTGTTAAGCGTATAGGTGATTTCGCCCTGCGCCTCCCGTCGGCAAGTCTCAACCGCCCATTGCTCCGCAACAGAGGGGGCATCCTCCAGATCAAAATAGGTTGTTGCACCCAATCGCCATTGATCCTCACGCTCCCGCAATCCGCCAAGTTGCAGTCTCAACTCCGAATCGCGCCCCGTCTTCCAAAGCCAGTTGCCCGATCCGAGGAGGCTCTTGTGAAACGTATAACGATCCTTCTCAAAGGCGAGTCCGCCCAGATCCGACATCCCGACAAGTCCGCTTTCGCCCCGATACTCCCCGACAGAGGCCATATCGAGCACTTCGTCCACGATGTTTGTCCCCGTATCGGTGTTTTTACAGAGCAGAAGGGTCTGGAAATTCCGCCTGAAATTCATCCCCATAAGACGGTTCTCATACAGAAAATCATTCTCCTTATCCGCATATCCCGCCCCCACATCCGCCACACCGCTCCAAACGGCGCGGGCATCGTCCTTCAAGACGATATTCAGAGCAGCCTGTTCACTGAATTTCACGCCGCGCAGGGATTTGATCGTCTGATGATTTTCCAAAACCTGAACCTCCTTGATCTTATCCGCCGAGACATTGTTGCTTGCCTGCGCGTATCGGCCCCCCAGCATATCCATTCCCTCGATATAAAAGCGGTTGATCGCCTTGCCCTGATAAGCAATACTCCCATCGGGGCGCACCTCCAAACCCGGCATCTTACGGATTACATCGGCAATGCTCCGATCCTGCATCTGTCGGAATCCAGCCACCGAAAACGAAAGCGTATCGCCCTCCGCCCGAATCCGTTCGGCTTTGACCGTAACTTCGCGCAAGTGAAAAGCGGTCTCCGTCATCACCACCTTCAAATCGTTCTTGAAAGATTCGTATTTGACGATTTGAGGTTTATAACCCAAAAAACCGAACTGCACATACGCCGTCCGCGGATCTTTTCTCAAACGGAAACATCCCTCCGCATCGGAAATGGTCGCGTGCAGCGGATTGCCTTTTTCATCACAGGCAATCACGCTTACACCGCACATCTTCCCGCCCGAAGCATCCGTAACCAGTCCCAACACGTTCGTTGAAGACTGTCCGTACAGGAGCGATGTCAGCATCAGACAAATACACAAAAAAACCCACCGCAGCATAGTCTTTATTCGAGATCCAGATAATTTCGTCGGGGTTGCATCTTGTGGGAAATGTCATTTCCGTCGGCATCTTGCACCTTCACACCACCCAACTCGCGCATCAAATCGCCATAGGATTTCCCGTCCTGTATTCGGCGTGTCTTCAGAAATTTTGCTCGCGAACATTTGATCGCCTTCTCCGTCTGAAAAAGTTCGATCGGCGTATCGTCTTTCAGTTCTTCAATTCCCACCGCCACAAAATGAAACAAATTATCGGCATCCTCCGCCTCAAGGATCACGCCCGGCAATCCCCGCAACACATAGGGGCCTGCCGAAAGCGCAATCTCCGAAGTGTACCACACCGTCCACGTTCGACCATACACCGACCCCACGGCCATTCGGCACGTATAATTGCAGATTTGACGGATGCCGTCCGAAAATGTCCATTCGATTTGCGGAAGAGTCTCGGTATAAATGAATTTATCGGCCGCCAAATTCCGCATATAGGTATAATTATCGGACTTGGGGCTTCCCGTCAGCACCTCAAGCGTATTGGTCGTGCCGTACTTTTTTAGAACGCTCTGCATCTCGGCCAAAGCACCCGGAAGATCCGTTCGTCGGGTGACTCGCTCACAAGCCTTTTCCCGTGCCCGATTGGCGGGATTATAGAAAACGGATTGTGTCCGCCCGACATCCAGATTCCAACGATAGTTTTTCCGGGATTCGCGATACAAGGCATCGCAATCATAGGTAATACGGAACAAAGCCCGTTCCTGCGCATTCAGCGTCACAACAAGCAGACAAAACAAGAGAGAAAGGATCTTTTTCATAAGTTTATCGTTTTTTCATTATCCAAAGATCGCTCCTCCGTTCTGAAATCTTGTTTAACGGACGGCTAACACTCCGTTAATAAGTGTTAATGGAATGGTTGCCCCATCATACAGGAATGACCGTCGGAATTGTCCGACGGTCGTTCCTGTCCCTCATATTTCATCCTAAATGATCGGTTTGGCACGCACGGCTCGGACATGAAGCACCGTGCCGCGATCCTCCGGGGATGCCGTCCCCCCGGCGGTATATTTCCATGCGGTGGTTCCCGGATCCGTAATGGAAGTCGATGTCCAATAATCGCCCGACAAATTGTCCTGCAACAAAGGCATCTCATCGCGCGCAGGAAGATACCACAACAAATCCGCCCGATTCAATACGGGACGATAAACCGTATGTCCGCTATGATTTTCCTGTTGGAGCAGATACTTATTTTTCAATCCGCAGGCACGTCCGGCAAAATTACTCGTTTGGGGCAAATGAGCATTCGATTCCAACTTTCCTCCCCACGACTTAATCATTGTGATTAAATCAAGGATATTATTGATACCGTCATAGGTATAAAGATCCCAAGTATTTTGGTTCCCGTTGTCGGGATCCTTGGCGGTCGTTAATTTCTTCATTTTACTGAGATCGAATATCACCTCGGTATCACTGAAAACGCCCCAGCCTTTATCAGTTACACAGGGAGAATCCACAAAAAGGCGGATATAAATATTGATCAGAACCGATGCAAAACCTTTACCGAACGTGTATTTAAAATTCACCTCCGACCAATTGAATCCCCACGGTTCATCCGCATCCTGAATCCGCTCCACTCCGATGCCGTTATTCCATGCCGGACAATATTGCAAAAATGAAAAGGTTTTCGCCTCTTGCACCCCTTGCGCAGAAGACAACGAAAGTGTGATTTTGCGGTCGGCTTCCGTCACATTTTCCCGAAGGAACACATACACCGTCACATCTCCCGTCGAGGAACTTTTCAAGGTGGATGTTCCGTGATGCTCCTCAAGCCAATAACCCGCCTTTACCAACGCCTCAATATCCGGATTTACGAATTTACCCTGCTCCACAAACGTAACATGCTGCGGATCATCCGATGTGAGCGTCCACCCGCCTTTTGATCCCAAACGGGCATCACATCGGATCGTTATCGGACAGATCTCATAGTGGGCATCCTGTGTCCGGGGGCAAGTCACAAAATCCAATTCGCCTTCGGGTGAAACGGAAAGTTTGTAGGTGATGGTCGTTGCCATCCGCCACTCCGTATTCCCGACAGATGCCGTCAGCGTACGCTCCACCCCTTCCGCATTGACAAACACCACCTCCACCCGTGCATCCGCGGGGAGTTGTTGCGGCAGCATCATAAATGTTCCCCCGGCAGGAGTAATCGCATCGCCCGCAGCCTCAGTTCCCGTTGTTGGAAAATTCAGAGTCTGCGCAAAATCCGTGGTGGCGGCATCGAGTATCCACACTCGGCCTGCCATATCGTAACTTCCCTGATATTTAACTCCTTGCAACGCCACGCTCTTGATGGATCCGGGTTGCATTTGTCGTCCGACGGCAAAGCGCACGGCCGTACAGACATGTCGGAACGTAAGCGGTACGGTCTGATTGCTGTCCCCGGCAAATTCCGTCGTCGAGGCAACCACAAGGTCTTTTTGTTGCGGGGCTTCCGCAGGAACGCGGTAGGAAAGCATCCTGTCTTCGCTCGGCGTTTTCGGGGCAACAAGTCCCGCATCAGTCGGTGCCCATGCGTAGAACTGCAAGGCATGTATCCTTCCCGGCCAATAATAGACATTGGTCGAACTCCAAACCGCACCCTTTTTCGAGGCATCGTCATCCATATAGAACTGCTGATCGACAAGAGTCCCGTTCTTTTTCCAATAGGCCAGCACATGAAACCGATCATAGAATGATGCAAGGCTGACCGATACGCCACGCGTAATCTTTTCATCGATTCCCTCCGCGACTTCCGCCGTCATGCAAAGCAAATCCGCCGAATCTGCCGCTCTGAGAACAAAATCGGTGACGGATCGGGTTTTTGCCTCGGATGTCTCCCCGGAAGATACGCCGAAACAGATCCGATCACCCACACCATACTGTTCTTCCCACAGATCCTCGTCATTACACGACAAGAGCAATACCCACAAGAGCAGCACCGCTCCGCGTTTTATTCCGTACAGTTTCATCTCCTTGCAACTTAAAATAGTAAGTGTAAGGAGACATTCAACCCCTTACACCCTGTAAATCGGTTTTTAGATGACCGTATTTTCCAAAGTCTGATCCTGTTCGGCAGGATTCCAGTCTTCAACGACATCAACCGTAAATTCGATCGGCATCAGAGGATCCTCAGGATTAACGATATTCTCGTGGGTCAGCGTACCCTTGAAGTTATAGCAATAACCCAACTTGAACTCGACATTTTGGATCACCACGGAATGCTCGAAAGTACCCATCGAAGTTGTTCCCTGAAACAATTCGGCGTTGAAGTTTACGGTGTATTTGGCCGTATTGGGAGCCGGAATCATCAACTTCTCGTTGTAAGTCTCCATGGTTGCGCCATTGACAATCTCGGCAACCGTATTTGCCGAAGCACCTGCCGCTACAATATTACCGAAATCCAATGCCAGCGTCTGATCCTTCTGATTGGTCCAACCGTTGGCAGCACCAATGGTCAGCGTACCCGTCTTGTAGGCATTCGTAATTTTCACATTCGAGATCTTCACGGTATAACCGGCACCCACCGAGTTCACAAACGAGAATTTCACCTTCGAAAGTTGGTGTCCGAAAGTCAGAGAGACAGGTGTGGAATAACCGACCGCAACCGCAGGAATCTGAGCGGGAGCAGCATGCAACAGATCAAGTTCACCCATATTGGTGAAATTAACCGTCATACCCACCTTATTTCCTTCCAAACGGACATTGGAAACATTCCGA
>JAHHQL010000014.1 GCA_020026415.1 Alistipes sp.
TGGAATAGCAAAAGATATTCAGAAAGATTTAGATTTACTATGCACTCCAAATAATTCTTGATTATCAGCAATTTGCAATTTTGTGATATTTCTTGAATATGTAGGTTCGAGAGCCTGTCTCTCCGCTGAAAACATCCGACTGTTGAGGTCGGATGTTTTTTTGTGTCCGTATGTCGGCGGTCTGCCGAGCGGAATTGTTACTTACTCACCAAAAACAGGGCGCGGACGGGATCATCCCCGCACGCGCCCTGTTCTTATAAACGACCGATAAAGTCGTTATGGTGATCAGTCTTTAATGAAATATCCGTCTCCCTTTTCATTCAGAAAATGGTAACCGTTCCCATTCGGACTTTCCACTCTGCGGAGCGTGACATACTTGAAATCCGGGTCAAGTTCATATAACGCCTTCAAGGAGCCGGCCGGTACCTCTGTATCCAAAGGTACAGAATATATGGTGGAGTGCCATCCGTCTCTGAATGTTACCTTTTTCAATACCCCGTGGTCCATAACGTGATAGGCATTGGACCCACCTTCATTGTCGTAGGAACGGATGTCTGCGCCGTAGTGGTTGTTTATAAAGTCAATCTCATCCGTGTCAATGCAAGGATGGAACCAAGCCTGATTTACGAAGCCGTGATTTTCCGGTAACATATAGCCGTCTGCATTGAAGGTCAGTTGGGTGAACAATTCGCCACGGTCGGGTACAAAGCAGGTAAATTCAAGACGATACATCTTGTTGGGGAGTTGCGCATAATCGTCGCACTCGATCTTGTTGATCCGATCTTTTCCCATCTCACCATAAGGCGATGCCAAGAATCCGTTCCGTACGGAAGAAGGCAGGTTGTCAAAACGGGAGAACTTCGTTACCGTTAGCGACAATTCTTTGAAATCACGGAAGAAGAGGGAAACCTCGTTGCCCTCCTTGTCTGAAAGTTCCACGGCAGTGCCGGGATGTGTATCGTTTTCCCAATTGTGGACGGTTCGGATTTTTGCTCCCTCGTAATAATCCTTTAAATGCTGTGCTACTTCGGGAGTCAATTGCTCATCGGGTGCTTCTGCATCGTCATTACGGTTGCATGCGGAAAAAAGCAACAGGGCACCGATTAGTGAATAGAAAATCTTTTTCATGTTAAATTTGTTCGTTCTTTTGATTATGACTAAAGAAACACTCCTTATGCAATACCGATCCGAGTGCCTGTCGGCTCTCAAATCAGTGGCGAATATACAAAAAGATCTTTATGGATGCAATGAAATTATTCGGGGCTATCCCCAATCGTGTAAATTTTCTCCAATTAGGCGGATAGGGGATTACAGTGAAATAACATTTTCTTCAAAATAATCTGTTATCTCTTCATCCGAAGTCGCTTCATTTACCGCATTTAAAAGTTTTGTAAGGGTCTCAAACTTTTCGACTTCATAACCGCCACAAGCGGAAAACTCCTGATCGCAAAAGAAAATCATTTCTTCGGGAATGCTTATGTCTCCCAACCTACTAAGACTTCTAAATCGGTGACTTACAATCCATCCGGTAAACTCTCCCTTATAGTATTTGGCGGTATTTTCCTTTAGTACAGGAAGTTGTTCCGAAAGTTTCCGGGTGTATTTCTTTAAATCAGATTGGGCTTCCTCTTTTTCTTTCTTTGCCCGTGCATATTCTCTACGGGAGAATTGGGTGGGATAACTCGAAGTGCCCCAAATATCCATAGAAGATTCAGCGTTTTCAATATCTGCTTTGCTTCGGTTTATTTTGGAGAGCAGTCTTTTAATTTCATTGGTGGTTTCTACAATGGGTTCAATGGTAGTGGCATCAATGAACATACTGTCAATTCTTGTGGATATCGGCTCGTAAGAATCCGGATAATAGAGATAGGCTTTAAGGGTTTCTTTGATTAAAAACGCTGCTTTTTCCTCGTTGGAAGGTGCGCAGGAAGAAAGCATGAAGACGGATAATAATACAAAAAACTTTTTCATAATCTGTCGTATTGTTGGGGTTATTTATGATGAATGTCTTCTGCTTTTTTCTTTCGGACGTATAATGTATTGGTGAAGATACGTAATTTTATTGACAATCGGCAAAACAGAATTGCAAATGATCCGACGGGTGGGGAAACTTTCTATAGATTTGTTTTTAGTAACTGAACAAATTTGTTATCTTTGTATAAGTATTATGTATAATGATAATTTAAAATTAGGATTATTATAGATAATAAAACATTGACATATTGACTTGATTGGGTATCAGAATTAGCACTTCAAGAACTCTTTGTTGCAGTCAAATCATTGTATGCTCGCGTACCAGATAGGGCGTGAACAAGGTGCTTATTGACTAAGATGGCAGTGCTAAGCCTTGATACCAATAATCTCCTCACGCCCTTTTTTCTTTTGAAATGAGGGCTTTTTTGCCTTCAGATAGTATAAACTAACCTTAAAAACTATGCTGAAGAAGAGTAAAATTAAAAACGATGAAGTAGAAGCATTGTCTAATGCATTGAATTATGACTTTCCTAAATATACTACTCAGATTATAAATCTGGTAAATAGAAATGCTCAGGGGACTCGACCTAATGTTGTAGGACAAATGTCTAATTTGATACAAGAGTTTGATAAAAATTCCTTGCCGGAATGGATTCAATGGTATTCTTCCAAATATCCGAATGCGGTAAATGAGGCTACAGAGAAAATATATGCCAAATTCTTAGAAATGAAAAAAGCCATTGATTTGATTGATCGAGAAATGATTGAGGCTTGGGTTAAAGATCTTGTGTACACGAAAACATATTGCGGACTTAAATTTCAGAACGCTATAATTGCTTTCTTAGCTGAGAAAGCAGGAAAGTCTTATCGTTTAGCTAATGTAGAAGAAGAAGCTAAGGGCATTGATGGATTTATTGGCGAAAAACCTGTCTAAATAAAGCCGATTACCTATAAGATGGAAGATCGCCTTCCTGAAGCAATAGATGTGTCTATTGTTTATTACGACAAGAAAAAAGATGGTATTAGTATAGAATATGATTCTTCTTTATTTTAATTATTATGGATGGGTTTGTTTTGACAATTGATAAAGATAAGTTTCGATCAACGAATGATGAGTGGAACAATTTAATGTTGAATGATCCGTGGTCTGTCGGTTATGTGTCAATTCTTATTAAAAAGAAAAAATGGGAAGATAAAGAAGAATGGGAAGAAACATATTATGCCAGTGGAAATATTCGTAATAGATATATTCAGGGAAGAGAGGAGCTTTTTAATGATATAACGATCCCTTACCCTTATAATAAGGAAAAATATTATGCTCTTAAGTGGGATGAGAAAAAGATTAATATGTATAAGGGGAGGACAAAAGAGGATTTTCAAGAAAAAGGGCGAATATTATACAATGCAGTTAAGAATAACGGATTTGGTTTAACTCTTGAAGAGTGTATTGAATGTGTAAGATTTCGTGTTATTTGTGAAACATGGAACGGTATTATACTTAGGGAATATAATACAAAAGGAACTTTACAAACACATTTCCCTGATTTGACAGTAAAGGAGGTTTTTGGTGAAAATGATTATATCTATGCAGTAGATTTGGAATTTTTTAAAGAAGAAAGATTACTTTGTGCCATTCAGGTTAAACCAATCTCTTATCTTATTGGAAAGGCGCCATATTTAATGAAAGCACGAATGGCAAATTTAAAAAAGAATAATGCTTATACTCAAAAGTTTAAAGTACCTGTGTTTACTATTGCATCTGAAGAAAGTGGCGAGATTTTTAATCGTGATATATTATTGAAAATTAAGCAGCTGTTGTAATTAGGATATATCGGATAAAAAATAGCCAAGAATTAATTCTTGGCTATTTTTTAGTTCATAGGTTCAAATAAAGTTCTTTCGATTGTTGGAAAATTGTTTAAATCTCGATTTCTGAAATAGTTTGATTCGAATATTAGTTCTTTGATATCGTCTACTATGGTTATATTTTGAAGGTAATGGAAGGTTAAATCAGTTTCTTGTTTTGTCATAACCTTACATTGCAGGTGGGTGTTGTCGTATTTTACATCTTTCCCTTGCTTAATCCTTTCTTCGACAAAAGCTAAATGTTTGGTGTATCTATTTTTGATAAGTGTGTTGGCCTTTTGTATATCAATTGTTCTTAATGTGTCTTTAAGAAGAGGTTTTAATAAAGAATCTATTTCGTAACCAATACTATTCCGCTCACAAATAACAGATGCAACGGCAGTTGTACCCAATCCCATAAAGGGATCTAAGACAACATCACCCTTTTGGGAATACATATTGATAAGGCGATAAGGTAATTCGACCGGAAAAGAAGCATTACGTTCTCTTGAGGGCGTTTTGTGGATGGCTTGTTTGACTCCGTTTATTTCCCATATATCAGAGAACCATATGTTCCTTTCTTCCCAAAAAAATGAGCTGTCTCTGCGGGCATTCTTTTCTTCCGCGGTTTTATAAATTCTTTTACTGCCTTTTCTAAAAATAAGAATCCATTCGTGCTCCATAGTGACATAAGCACCACAAGGGAGCATACCGCTACCCATAAATTTATTGGGTGCATTTGTGGTTTTTCTCCATAAAATATTTGGGAGATTGATGAATCCTAATTTTTCGCAAGCTTGTATAATTCTTGTATTGTTGTTGTATAATGCAAATTCATTGTTGATTGTCCTTGTTGCATCTCCGATGTTTATGCACATAAAAGCTCCTTCTTTGAGGACTCTTTGGCATTCTTCCCATACTTTGTCAAGTTCGAGATGCATCAATTCAAAAGCTCTTCTCGGGTTGTTTTCTTTAAGTGCTACTCGGATATCGGGATTTTGATTGGCTAAAATATCATCCCACATTTCGATCATTGGATAAGGGGGCGAGGTGACAACCAAATCAACTGAATTGTCTCCGATTTGACTCATATTTTGAGCAGCATTAAAAAAAATGGTGTGTTTCATTTTGTCGGATATCTCCAAATTAAGATAATGCAAAGATGTTAACTTTTTATGATATCACAAAGAGTTGATATGTTTATAATTCTTCTATTTGGTGAGGTCTATTTCTGGTATGGTCTGGTGGAAAAATGAAAACGGACCTTCGGGAAGGCCGAAAGTCCGCTGAGTATCAAAGTGAATCAGTATATTGTTGTGTGTGTCCTCGTATATAGGGGAAAAGAAAAAAGCCTTCGATCGTCGAAGGCTTTCGGTGTGGGAGCTGAGGGATTCGAACCCCCGACCCTCTGCTTGTAAGGCAGATGCTCTGAACCAGCTGAGCTAAGCTCCCGTAAAAATGGCTTGGGACTGTGCAAAGATCTTAAGTTCAAAAAATCCAAACTCTATTTCTCTTTGCAGAGATTCTTAAGAACCTTTGTGCAACCCTCGCACATCTGCGCCTGAACAAGGACTTGAACCTAGGACCCCATGATTAACAGTCATGTGCTCTAACCAACTGAGCTATTCAGGCATTGTCATCGGTGTTACTTCCCGATTGCGAGTGCAAATATAGGGCAAAATTTTTTCCCGCCAAAACTTTTTGCACTTTTTTTCAAAAAAAATTATCTTTGTATGGATCTAATGCCCGCGTTTTATGTCTTGGAAAAACCTTATCTTTCTAATTATCTTTGTGTTGGCATCTTTTGACGGTGTGGCGCAGGAAAATCTCGTTTTTGAGGTCGATTCGTGGTCGTTCGGCGATATTCACGAAGGAGGCGGGGCGGTGAGCCATTCGTTCACGGCCGAAAACCGTTCCGCAAAACCCGTTGTGATCCTCAATGTGGTGGGGTCGTGTCGGTGTGTGTCGGCGCGTTTTTCACGGAAACCCGTCCTGCCGGGTGAAAAAACCGAGGTTGTCATTACGTTCGATCCGATGGGGCATCCCGGAACTTTTTCCAAAGACATGGGCGTTTACACCTCCGATCGGCGCAAAGTCGCCTCGCTGACCGTGGCGGGAAATGTGTTGGCGCGTCCGAAATCCGTCGAGGAACGTTATCCGGTCGATGCGGGCGAAGGATTGCGCCTGCAAAGTTCGTTGTGCTCGTTTTCGTATCTGTATAAAGAACACGACACGCACGCGGGCGTGGGGTTTGTGAACACCACCGACAAACCGCTTACCCTCGAACTTCGGGTGCGGAACACGTCGCACGGTCTGACGCTCACCGCACCCCGCAAGATCGCACCCCGTGAACAAGGGTCGATTGATTTCGGATATTTCTTCCCGAAGGACGATCCGTTTTACGGGACTGTGAATGACGTGTGGGAAGTGTGGGTTAATGGAAAAAATAAACGGGTGTTGTTGGCTACACACGGAATAGTTGTCGATAACCCCAAGTCGCAGGATAAAAATTTAACTCCAAAGGGAAATATATCCGAAAATATTGTTAAATTTGTATTTGATAAGCATAAAACAAAGGTGCTTCATCATCGCTTGACGCTCTCGAACACGGGTCGCGGAGCGTTGATCGTGCGTGCGGTGGAGCATGGAGGTGCGTTTTCAACGGATCTGAGGCGGGGAGTGCGGATCGAAGCGGGAGGAGAACTTTCGTTCGATATTGCATTCGATGCGCGGAAAGGGACGGGCGGGCAATTGACCGGTCGGCTGCTCCTTGTCACCAACGACCCCTTGCGTCCGATGATTCGCGTAAGGATGGTTGTTTCCGAACTCTGAAAAGGGCGGGGGAACGAGATCCGGCGGAGGTCGGAGCAAGACGCACGAGGGCGGCTGAAATGGGCTGGTTGGTGGGACGGTCGCATGGTGCGTGACGATCGGAGAGATTGCCGTGCAGGCAAATGCCGCCACCCGAAGAATCGAGCCGGTGAGAACCGATGCACCGACAAACCCTTTGCAGGTTTTATGCCCGGACAGAATTGAAAAATAGATGACAAAATATTTGTTAATAAAGACACATAAACATGTTTCCTATTCTTGAAAAACGCCTTTTAGCCAAAGGCATCTATCTGATGAAAATCCAAGCCCCGCGTGTGGCTCGCTCGGCACAACCCGGACAGTTCATCATCGTGCGTGCCGAAGAGCACTGCGAACGTATTCCGCTGACGGTCTCCGACTACGATCGTGAGCAGGGTACCATCACCATCGTAACCCAAGCCATCGGTGTATCGACCAAGAAACTCTGCGCCATGGAGGTGGGAGATGCGTTGGCCGACTTTGCGGGACCGCTGGGACAGCCTTCCGACTTTGTGAAGGAACCCGTCGAGGAGGTACGCAAGAAGCGTTATTTGTTTGTTGCGGGCGGTGTGGGTACCGCTCCCGTATATCCTCAGGTAAAATGGCTGACCGAGCACGGTGTCGAGGCTGAAGTCATCATCGGTGCCAAGACCAAGGATATGCTCATCTACACCGAAGCCATGGGCAAGGTGGCCACCAAACTCCACATCTGTACGGATGACGGTACGGAAGGTTTCCACGGCATGGTGACGGCTTTGATCGAGAAATTGGTGAACGAGGGTAATCACTACGACGTGGTTGTCGCCATCGGCCCGATGATCATGATGAAGTTCGTGACGCTGACCACCAAGAAATTCAATATCCCGACCGTCGTATCGCTCAACGCGCTGATGGTCGATGGCACGGGTATGTGCGGAGCCTGCCGTGTGACGGTGGGTGGCGAGACCAAGTTCACCTGTGTGGACGGCCCCGAGTTCGATGCCTTCAAGGTTGATTTCGATGAGGCCATGCGCCGTCAGGGTATGTACAAGACGCAGGAGCAGCGCGCTCTGGCCATCGCTGCCGAACGTGCCGCAGGTCACAAATGCAACATCGGTCTGGACAAATAGGCCTCCCGACAGGTTATAAACATTATTAAACAGAAAAATCATTATGGCAAATAAAATACCGCGCGTTCCCGTTCGTGAACAAGATCCGAAGGTACGCGCAACCAATTTCGAGGAGGTCTGCCACGGCTACGACCTTGAAGAGGCTGTTCTGGAGGCCTCGCGTTGCTTGCATTGCAAGAATCCGCGTTGCATGAATGCCTGCCCCGTAAGTGTTCATATTCCCGATTTCATCGCCGCCCTGCACGAGCGTGATTTGCAGAAGGCTTCGGATGTCATCGCACAGGATTCGTCGTTGCCGTCGATTTGCGGTCGTGTTTGTCCGCAGGAGACGCAGTGCGAGGGTTCGTGTGTCCTCGGCATCAAGGGCGAGGCGGTGGCTATCGGCAAGTTGGAGCGTTTCGTGGGCGACTGGAAGTTGAATCACGGTGCAAAAACCGTCAATGACACTCCGAAGAACGGTCATAAGATCGCCATCATCGGTAGCGGTCCTTCGGGTCTGGCCTGCGCAAGCGATCTGGCCAAGTGGGGCTATGAGGTGAAGATCTTCGAGGCTCTGCACAAGGTCGGCGGCGTGTTGGTTTACGGCATTCCCGAATTTCGTCTGCCGAAAGACCGTATCGTTGCCCGTGAGGTCGAGGAGGTGAAGAGTCTCGGTGTCGAGATCGAAACCGATGTCATCGTGGGTCGTACCGTAACGATCGACTCGCTGATGGATGAGGAGGGCTACGAAGCCGTATTCATCGGTTCGGGTGCCGGTCTTCCGCGTTTCATGAATATCCCCGGCGAGAACCTCAACGGTGTGGTTTCCGCCAACGAGTTCCTGACCCGTACCAACCTGATGCACGCTTACGATCCTAATTACGATACCCCGATCTATGTCGGTCAGAAGGTGGTCGTAGTCGGTGGCGGTAACGTGGCGATGGATGCCGTACGTACCGCAAAGCGTCTGGGTGCCGATTCGGTGATCGTTTACCGTCGTGGCGAGGAGGAACTTCCCGCACGTAAGGAGGAGGTACACCATGCAAAGCAGGAAGGTATCGAGTTCCGTATGCTGACCAACCCCGTCGAGGTGTTGGGCGACGAGAAAGGCTGGGTACGCGGTATCCGCTGTGTCGAGATGGAACTGGGCGAGCCCGATGCGAGCGGGCGTCGTTCGCCGATCGTCAAGGAGGGTTCGGAGTTCGACATGGAGTGCGATGTAGTCATCATGGCACTGGGCACGATGCCCAACCCGATGCTGGCTCATTCGACCGAAGGTCTGGAGACCAACCGCAAAGGCTGTCTGGTGGCAACCGAAGAGGGTGCAACGACCCGCAAGGGTGTGTTTGCCGGTGGTGATGCCGTAACGGGTGCCGCAACCGTAATCCTCGCCATGGGTGCCGGTCGTAAGGCTGCCAAAGCCATCGACGAGTACATCAAGTCGAAATAATTCGGACTGTTTGAGGGTGTGCCTTTCCGAGGTGCGGCCTTTGAGATCCGTTTCAATATCCCTGTCCCCGTTTGAGGACGGGGATTTTTTTTGTGTGGGCGGGCGAAGAAAGGCTGCACGAGGAGGGAGAAAGGTGTGGCAGAGTGTGGAGCGGGTCGGGATAAGTGTGCGGATTCGGGAAATAAAATGCGGGATGAAGAGTGCGTGCGATGCGGAAGAAATGGGGCGTGGAGGCAGGTCGGGTGATTCGGCGGCGAAGACGGTGTGATGCACGGTTCGGAGGCAGTCGCTTGTCTGTCGGGAATCGGGTGTCCTTTTCCCTTTTTCGGGATAAAAGACGGTCGGCATCGGATTTGTTCCATGTGGAACCGTGGAAAATGGGTCTTTACGGACGGGAATCCGCATAAAAATCCGCGAAGATGTGCATTTCTTGGAAAATATGCTTAAATTTGATCAACTCTAAAATTTTAGAATTATGAAAAAGTATCTTGCTGAAATGTTCGGAACGATGGTACTCGTTCTGATGGGTTGCGGCGCGGCCATCTTCAATGGCGGTTGCGGTATCGTGCCTCAGGTTCTGACCGTGGCTTTTGCATTCGGTCTGTCGGTTGTGGCTATGGCTCATGCCATCGGCGGTGTGTCGGGTTGCCACATCAATCCCGCAATTACGCTCGGTGTATGGCTTTCGGGTCGCATCAGCGGTAAAGATGCCGGTTTCTATATGTTGTTTCAGGTGATCGGGGCATTGATCGGTTCGACATTGCTCTATGTCCTGACGAAGAACATCGACATGGCTTACGCCACCACGACGGGTGCCAATGCCCTGCAAAACGGTGTTTCGGTTGCAGGCGGTGTCCTTGCCGAGATCATCTTCACGTTTGTATTTGTTCTTGTCGTACTGGGTGCCACCGACTCGAAGAAGGGTGCCGGTAATCTGGCCGGTCTGGCCATCGGTCTGACCTTGGTTCTGGTACATATCGTCTGCATCCCCATCACGGGTACTTCGGTCAATCCCGCACGTTCGATCGCTCCCGCTCTGTTCGAGGGAGGTGCTGCTCTGAACCAGTTGTGGATCTTCATCGTTGCCCCGATGATCGGTGCCGCATTCTCGGCACTTGTATGGCGCATCCTTTCTTACGAGAAGGAATAAAGCAACCAATCAAGAAAAAATTTAAGCCATCTTCCGTATCGGAGGATGGCTTTTTTTTCGGACTTTGCCCGATATTTGCTTTTTGCAGTGGCATTCGGGAAGGATTCCCGCTGATGATCAGCCGTGACCCGACTTTGAGATGTGCAAAAAGATATTGAAAACAAAAAACGCTTGCCTCACAAAGAGGTAAGCGTTTTTTCTATATTCGGGGACGACCCTTACTCGGCAACAACCGAGAATTTGATCGTAGCCTTAACATCGCGGTGCAACTTGGCAACAGCCTCGTACTCACCTACGGTGTTGATGGCCTCAACGGTGATGTTCTTACGATCTACGTTGATCTCCTTGGCAGCCAGAGCGTCAGCCAGGTCGTTGGCGGTAACGGTACCGAACAGACGGCCTTCCTCAGCCTTCATGGTGATCGTCAGCTGGATGTTGGCGATCGTCTCGGCCAGTGCCTGAGCGTCAGCAAGGATCTTGGCGTCCTTGTGAGCGCGCTGTTTCAAGTTCTCTGCGAGCACTTTCTTTGCGGCGGCGGTAGCGGCCTTTGCATAGCCCTGAGGAATCAGGTAGTTGTTCGCATAACCGGGCTTTACGTTTACGATGTCGTTGGCGTAACCCAGTTTCTCCATATCTTTAATCAGAATTACTTCCATTTCGTCTCCTCCTTATAATTATTTCATGCAATCGGTTACGAAGGGCAGGATGGCCAAGTGACGCGCACGCTTAACAGCCTGTGCAACCTTCTTCTGGAATTTCTGCGAAGTACCGGTCAGACGACGGGGCAGAATCTTACCCTGCTCGTTGAGGAACTTCTTCAAGAACTCACCGTCCTTGTAATCTACATACTTGATACCGAGTTTTTTGAAACGGCAATATTTCTTCTTTTTCACATCAACCGATACGGGGTTGAGGTATCTGATTTCAGATTGTGCTTTGTTGTCCTGTGCCATGGTTTACTCCTCCTGTTTTTTAGAAAGTTTAGCACGACGCTTTGCCGCGTACTCTACGGCATACTTGTCCTGCTTGAAAGTTAAGAAGCGGATCACGCGCTCGTCGCGGCGGAAGTTGGTCTCAAGCGTATCAACGATCTGACCCTCGCCCGTGAACTCGATCAGGAAATAGAAACCGGTGGTCTTCTTCTGAATCGAGTAAGCGAGCTTCTTCAAGCCCCATGCCTCTTTATTCACAATCTGACCGCCGTTCTCGGTGATGACACCTTGGAATTTGTCAGCCACTTCCTGTACCTGTGCTTCAGACAGAACCGGCGTGACGATGAAAACGGTTTCGTAATTGTTCATAATGATGAATTAATTTAAATTTAGTCCCATTTCGGGAGGGCAAAGGTAGGAAGAATATTTTGAAAAAAAAATTAATAGTGCTTTTTTCTCTCTGAAAATCTGCATTTCAGGGGGGGGGGAAAGAGGGGCGAGATGTGCGGGGGCGGAATTTTCGGAACGGAGCGCGGAAGGAACGGATTTTTCGGGGCGTGGCGTGGAAAACGTGGTGAAAGTTTCAAGTGAGGGCGCGAAATCGCCATAAAAAACTCCCCGACCGATCGGAAGGGGAGTCCTATAATATAATATATAGTGTGAAAAATCCGCTATTCTTTTTCGGGGAAACCTTGGGCTTTGAGTTTGATCTCGCCTCCGTCGGGGGTAACGAGGTAACAACCCGTCTTTTCGTCGGTGATGTGGCCGATGACATCGACCAGACCCATGCGCATCACCTGTTCCTGCATGGAGAGCGGCACGGTGAAGAGCAGTTCGTAATCCTCGCCGCCGTTCAGACCCGCAACCACGGGGTCGATGTGCATCTCCTCGGCGAGATCCGATGTTTGGCGTGCGATGGGCATACGCTCCAGATAGATGCGTGCGCCGCATTTCGACGATTTGCAGATCTGCATCAGATCACTGGCCAAACCGTCCGTAAGGTCGATCATCGCCGTCGGTTTGATCTGCTCCTCGCGCAAAGCGTCGATGATGTCCACGCGGGGACGCGGTTTGAGATACTTCTCCAACAGGTATTCGTACCCCTTGAACTGGGGCTCGGGATGCTCGACATCCTTCAGCACGCGGCGTTCGCGCTCCAAAAGTTGCAGACCCATATACGCCGCACCCAAGTTGTTCGTGATGCAGATCAGATCGTTCTTGCGGGCACCGTCACGATAGACGATCTCGGTCTTCTTGGCATGACCGACGGTCGTGACCGAGATGACAAGACCCGTCATCGAGGCGCGCGTGTCACCGCCCACCAAGTCGATGCAGTATTCGTTGCAGGCGAATTTGATGCCTTCGTAGAGATCCTGCAAAGCCTCCACGGGCAGTTTTGCCGATACGCCCAGCGAGACGGTGATCTGCGAGGGGGTGGCGTTCATGGCCAAAATATCGCTCACGCCCGCCGTCACGACCTTGTAGCCGAGGTGCTTGAGCGGAAAATAGGTGAGGTCGAAATCCACGCCTTCGTAGAACGAATCGGTCGAGAGCAACATCTGCTCGCCGCGCGGCTGTGCGAGGACGGCACAGTCGTCACCGACACTTTTAAGGGTTGATTTGTTGTGGATCGGGAAGTCCCGCGTCAGCAGGTCGATCAGACCGAACTGGCCGAGTGTTGCGATTTCGGTGCGTTGTTTCTGGCTCATAAAATCTAAATTTTTACAAAATTACGGAAAATCCTCTTGTTTCCCCAAAAAATAATGTAAATTTGGAAATCGAATATTCATAAAAAAATCAGATTATGATAAATATCGTATTATTTGGTGCTCCCGGATGCGGCAAAGGTACCCAGGCAGCACGTCTCAAGGAACATTACGGCATTGAGCATGTTTCGACCGGAGAAGTGATCCGCGGCGAAATCAAGGGCGGAACCAAACTCGGACTGGAAATGAAGAGTTATATTGAGTCGGGTCGTCTGGCTCCCGATGAGATCGTGGTGAACATGATCGCCAATTATGTAACTTCGCACCGCGATGTGAAAGGTTGCATCTATGACGGTTTCCCCCGCACCACCGTGCAGGCCGAGGCTTTCGACAAACTGCTCGGAGAAGAGGGGCTGAAGGTCGATATCATGGTCGATATTCAGGTTCCCGAAGAGGAACTGATCAAGCGTATCCTGCTCCGCGGCAAGGATTCGGGTCGTGCTGATGATGCCAACGAGGAGGTGATCCGCGGTCGTCTGGACGTTTACCACAAGCAGACCGAGGTCGTAGCCAATTACTACAAGGCTCAGGGTAAGTATGCTTCGGTGGACGGTCTGGGTACGATCGACGAGATCTTCGACCGCATCGTGAAGGTGATTGATGCCGTCAAATAAGCATACCTGTATATGAGAGGGTCGGCCGGGGGATTCCTTCCGACCGAAAATCCGAATGAAAAACGCAACCGTTTCCTTTTTTGGGAAACGGTTGCGTTTTTTTTGTCCGAAATATCAGCCGCGCATCTTTCATAAACGGATATTTTGTGTGAATATTGTCCGATATTGTATGTTTTTCTCTGTTTTACCCTTTTTTTACTACTAACAAGTAGGTATTCGAGTTCGGAATTTTTTTTAAGAATAGACGTTTTTTGGTATTGCCAGATCTTGAAAAGCCCAATACCTTTGTCCTCATAAAAAATTAAAAATATGACGAAACAGATACTATCCTTTGTAACGCTTTTTCTGGTATTTCTTTCCGGTGCGGTTTCTGCACAGAACGGATATTTTGAAGTCAGAGGTGTGGTGACCGATGACAAGAACGTACCTTTGGCCGGCGTGTATATCACCAACGGCGACAAGGGCGCACAGACCGACCGCGAAGGGTGTTATGTGTTGAAAGGGCTTAAGGCCGGCAAGCATACCCTCAAGACAATGTACTACACGGCTTACCCGATGGTGGTGCGCGAGATCATGCTTTCGCACGACATGACCGTCGATTTCGTATTGAAGGAGGACGCGCTGCACATGGATGAGGTGGTTGTGACGGGTACGCGTACCGAACGCCGTCTGTCGCAGACCCCCGTGCAGACGATGCTCATCAAGGATCGTGAGATTCAGAAAGCGGGCAGCACCTCGACACTGGAAGCCTTGCAGGATAATATCCCCGGTATTGTCGTGTCGCCCAATGCCATGGGCAACAACATGAGAATCAAAGGTCTGAACAGCCGTTACATCCTTTTCCTCGTCGATGGCGAGCGTATGGTTTCGGAGGGTGCGGGCGGTAACATCAACCTCGATCAGATCGACGTTTCGACGATCGACCACGTGGAGGTGATCAACGGTGCCGCTTCGGCACTGTACGGATCGAACGCCGTGGGTGCCGTCATCAACATCATCACCAAGAAACCCGTTCACAACTTCTCGGCAGGCGCATCGCTCACGGGCGAAAGCAACAACACGTGGCGTGCCAAGGTAAACGTCGGTACGAACTCCAAGAAATTCTCGTCGCGCATCTCGGCCTTCCGTCACTCGTCGGACGGTTTCGATAACGGCAACTTCGCCGCAGAGTACAAGGATTACGGCGGTAACGTGAAGTTGGGCTATCGTCCCACGGAGCGTTTCGATCTGAACTTCAACGGACGTTACTTCCGCCACGAGGTCTTCAATCTGGCAAACAGCCTGAATCCCACCCACGGACTGACCCACACGATGGCCGTAGGTCTGAGTTCGGGTTACGTGTCGCGCGACAAACGCAACGCCATGCGTCTGAGCGTAAACTGGGACAAGTACTTCGACTATGAGGTAGGCGACCACAGCGACTATAAGAAAAAGAAGAACACGGCCGATTACATTTCGACCCGTTTCACGAATACCTTCCGTGCCAGCGAACGCTTCGAGATCGTAGGCGGTGCCGAGCACAACCACGAGTCGATTTTCGCCACCAAGACCCTTGGTCCCGATCCCAAGAATAAGTCGATCAACGACATCAACCTCTTCGGTCAGGCCGAGTGGGAGATTTTCAAGAACTTTGATGCCGTGGTCGGTGCACGTTACACCTACAACGAACAGTTCAAGTCGGCGTTCACGCCGAAACTCTCGCTGATGTACGAGATCGGCAAGTTCAAGTTCCGCGGCGGTGTCGGTTCGGCTTTCCGTGCCCCCTCGATCAAGGAGTTGTACTACGACTTTGACCATCAGGGTATGTTCTGGATCCACGGTAACCCCGATCTGAAAGCAGAGAAAGGCCTCTACACCTCGTTATCGGTCGAGTTCACGCACAACAACTTCAACGGATCGGTTTCGGGTTACTACAACAACATCGACGACAAGATTACCCAATACGACCGTTTCATCCTCGAAGAGGGTGTGAAAAAACGCCACAAGTACTACACCAACATCAGCAGTGCAACGCTCAAGGGTTTCGATGTAAACTTCTCGTGGATTCTGTGGCGTCAGCTGACTCTGAAAGGTATCTACTCGTTCTGCGATGCCAAGGATGATGCAACGGGGCTTCAGTTGAGCAGCAACGCGAAGCACAGCGGTACGGCTTCGATCACGTGGAACGGCAAGATCCGTCGCAGCCCTTTCTCGTTGCAGTTCGCAGGCCGTATGAACTCGGCAATCCTCTACGAGAGCCAATCGACCGACGAAAACGGCGAGACGGTCATCGAGAAGGACAAGTCGAAGAGTTATTCGATCTGGAAAGTGGTTCTGGTAAAACCCTTCCGCATCAAGAAACACACGCTGGAGTTCACGTTCAAGTGTGACAACATCTTCGAGTTCAAGGAAAATTCGTTCGTGAATCCGGGACGTACCTTCCTGTTCGGTCTTCGCTACGCATTCAAATAAGCAAATTATTAATAATCAATAAAAACAAATTAAAACTATGAAAAAGATTTTCGCATTGCTTGCAATTTCCATGTTCGCATTTGTCGGTTGCTCGGATGATGACGACAACACTCCCGCACCCGGTTCGACCGTACAGGAGGCTTACGTCGATGCTTCGGCCAAGAAGATGTGGACGTACTTCTCGCTCAAGGACAACAAGGTTATCGGTACCGGTGCCGAGGATGCCGCCGCCGATGCCGAATGGGCAAAGCGTACCGACTGGGATCTGGCCATCAACCGCTATATGATCCGCACCAATTCGGGTGCCGCCACCACGGTTGCCGCTCAGGGCGGTGTTTACACTTGCGGGGAGAACGTAACGTTCGCAGGTCTTACGGCTGTTCCCGCCGGTGCGCAGTTCGAGGCTGACGAGGAGGTCACTTCGCAGGGCATGGGTGGCGAAACAACCGTTGTCAAGTCGAAGGCTACCGTTATCGTATTCAAGAAGAACCCCGACGGTTCGCTCGTTATGCCTCCCGTATATCTGAAGGCTCCCGTTTACATATTCCGCACTGCCGATGGCAAATCGACCTTCAAAGTTGATTTCATCCAATACAAGAACGAGGAAGGCAAGAGCGGTTACGTTAAATTCCAGCACGCTGAAATTAAATAAGGATTTAAGTCATAAGTTTTTTTCAAGGGGAAAGGAGTGTTTTCAGAGGACACTCCTTTCTATCGGTTATATTAATCAGTAAATTACATGAATAAAAAACGAATCATTTCAGGAGTGGTTGCAGTTGCAGTCTGCCTGTTGGCAGTGATCTATAACTGCTTCTTTTCCAGAACGGTGATTGCAACGTTGAACTTCCCCGATTTCACGGTCGAGAAGTTCATCCGATCGAACGACAACCCGTTCATCAAGATCGAGGCCGTTGATTTGGACGATGCCGAGTCGATATCGGGTTACGACATGGTATTGGTACGCATTCACGGTTCGAGCCTGACGAAAACCCACCTCGACGCCATCAAAAAGGCCATCGGGAAGGGTGTTCCCGTCTATTCGACCGAGAAAAGCAATGCCGACATCAATACGCTGAAGGGGCGTGAATTGGATTACATCGCCACCCTGATGGATAACGGTTCGGTGAAGAATTACCGTTCGATGTTCCACTACATCCGTAAGCACATCGACCGCAAACTGCTCTTCAACGGGACGTATGACGAACCTGTTCTGATCCCTGAGGATTATTACTTCCATTTGGGCGAGGACGAGTTCTTCTCGACCTTCGACGCATATCAGAAGTTTTACGAGGAGAAAGGGCTTTACAAGGAGGGCGCACCGCGTGTAGCCCTGCTGTCGGGTAACATCAACATGCAGAACTCCAACGAGGAACACATGGCCGCCCTCATCAAGTCGCTTGAGGATAAAGGTTTGAACGTCTATCCGATCAACTCGTTCGGTATGAAGAAACTGGGCATGATCATGGCCGTGAAACCCAACGTCATCATCAACCGCCCCCACGGACGTCTGGTGATGGGTGGCGGCGAATCGGGTGTCGAGATGCTCAAGACATTGAACGTGCCGATTCTCGCGCCGGTCACCGTCAGCGAACTCTACGACAAATGGATCGACAGCAAGCAGGGTATGGCTTCGGGCGGTATGACCTCGATGAGTGTCGTGATGCCCGAATTGGACGGTGCAATTGCGCCTTATGCCGTTGCCGCACAGTTCGAACGCAACGGTCTGAACCTTTTTGATGCCATTCCCGGCCACACCGAGAAGTTCTGTCGTCTGGTGAAGAACTATGCCGAGTTGCAGACCAAACCGAATGCCGAGAAGAAGGTCGCCATCTACTACTACAAGGGTACGGGTAAGGGCGCGGTCGGCGCAGCCGACTTGGAAGGCGTGCAGTCGCTCTATAACACGCTGAAACTTCTCCAGAAAGAAGGTTACAACGTGAAGGGGCTTCCGCAGAATGCCATGGCCCTTGAGGCGATGATTCAGAAGTCGGGTTCGGTGCTGGGTGCGTATGCGCTGGGTGCTTACGACAAATTCCTCAAGGAGGGTAATCCCGCCTTGGTCGATGTCGATACCTTCAGGGAGTGGTGCCGCGAGCAACTGCCCGAAAAACTTGTCGAGGATATGAAAGCCCGCTACGGCGAGGCTCCCGGCGAATATATGGCCACCGAAACCGACGGCAAAAAACAGATTGCCGTGGCGCGTATCGAGTTCGGTAACGTGGCCATCCTGCCCCAGCCGATGCCTTCGGTGGGCGAGGATGTCGATAAGTTGGTTCACGGTGTGGAGGGTGCTCCCGCTTACCCCTATGTGGCTTCTTATATGTGGACGCGCAACGCCTTCAAGGCCGACGCACTGATTCACTTCGGTACGCACGGTTCGCTGGAGTTCATCCCCGGCAAACAGATCGCCCTGTCGGATTACGACTGGACGGATGCTCTGGTGGCCGACATGCCGCACTTCTATCTCTACACGATCGGGAACATCGGTGAGGGTATCATCGCCAAGCGTCGCAGTTATGCCGCTCTGGTGTCGCACATGACCTCGCCCTTCATGCAGGGTGAAGTTTATGGCGAGTTGCACCGGTTGCATCAGGCCATCGGTCGTTACGAGACTGTGGACAACGGCAACGTGAAGGCTCAATATGCCGAGACGATCACCGCGCTGGCCAAGAAACAGAACATCCTGTCGGCACTCTCGATTGATTCGACACGTGTCTGCAACGAGGAGGATATTCACCGCATCCACATGTATGTGGAGGAGATCGACGGTGCGAAGGTCATCGACGGCCTTTACACGCTGGGCAAACCCTACACCCGTGAGGAGGTGCGCAACACCGCCCGCCTGATGAATGTCGATGCCGTAAATTACGGTTTGGCATCGCTTGAGTTGGCACGCGGCCGCATCACCGACAAGCAGATGAAGGATGTTAGTTACATCGCACACCGCTACGGTGCGCAGACCGACCGCATCATCTCGCGTATCTTCGCCGGTGAGGATGCCGGGAAGATCTTCGCCGAATTGGCGGGAGCAAAGGACAAGGCACGTTACGACGAACTTGCCCGCAAGGAGCAGATGGCCGGGCAGATGAAGGAGATGATGATGAAACGCATGATGGCTCCCAAACCCAAGAAGGAAATGCCCAAATTCTTCGATGAGGAGGGCAACTTGGTGGAACTTCCCGAAGAGGAGAAGACCGAGAAACCGATGGGAGGCGAGTCGATGATGGATCGTATGGCCAATGCCAAACCCGCAAGCGTTTCGGAACAGAAACCCGATCCCGAAAAGAACCTCATGGCGGCACTCGGCATTCTGCACGATGCACTGGAGAAGGTGGCCGTATCGGAGGAGAACCTCCGCAAGAGCACCCGCATGGAGCAGGAGGCACTGATCGACGGTCTGAACGGCGGTTATGTCGAGACCGGTTCGGCAGGTGATCCCATCATCAATGCCCGTGCACTGCCTACGGGTAAGAACTTCTACTCGATCAACCCCGAAACAACGCCTACGAACGAGGCTTGGAAGGTCGGTAAGCGTCTGGCGGAGGATCTTCTGGAGGCCGAGTTCAAGTCGAAGGGCAAATACCCCGAAAAGGTAAGTTTCACGCTGTGGGCTACCGACTTCATCTCGTCGGAGGGTGCAACCGTGGCACAGATCCTCTATCTGCTGGGTGTCGAGCCGCTGCGTGACGGATTCGGTTACATCCGTTCGTTGCAGTTGATTCCCGAAGCACAGTTGGGTCGTCCGCGTATCGACGTGGTGATTCAGACTTCGGGTCAGTTGCGCGACATCGCCGCATCGCGTCTGGAGTTGATCAACCGCGCCGTCGATATGGCAGCCGCCGCCGAGGACAAGGGCGAGAACTTCGTGAAGAAGGGTCTGGCCGATTCGGAGCGACACCTGTTGGAGAAGGGCTTCTCGCCGGTTGAGGCACGTAAATTCTCGCGCGAGCGTATCTTCGGCGGTTCGGGCTACGGCACGGGCATCATGGGTATGGTCGAGAAGGGCGACAGTTGGGAGGATCGTTCGGAGATCGCCGAGCGTTACATCCAGAACATGAGTGCCGTCTATTCGTCGAACGGCGGTGATGACTGGGGCGTCATGAAAGAGGGCGTCTTCGAGGCCGCTCTGCTCAACACTTCGGTGGTCGTTCAGCCGCGTGCCAACAATACATGGGGACCGTTGAGTCTGGATCACGTCTATGAGTTCATGGGCGGTATCTCGGCAGCCATCAAGCAGGTGACGGGCAACGACCCGACGGGTTACTTCAACGACTTCCGCAATTCGAGCCGTGCCCGTGTGCAGGAGTTGAAGGAGGCGATCGGCGTGGAGACCAATTCGACGATTTTCAACCCGAAATACATCGCCGAGATGTTCAAGGGCGAGGCTTCGGCCATGGATACCTTTGCAGAGACCTTCCGTAACACCTACGGTTGGAACGCCATGAAACCGACGGCCATCGACCAGCATATCTGGAACAAATATTACGACATCTATGTACAGGACGAGTTGAACCTCGGCGTGCGTGAGAAGTTCTCGGAGAAGAACCCCTACGCTTTGCAGGAGATGACCGCCGTGATGATGGAATCGGCACGTAAGGGTATGTGGAAAGCCACGCCCGAGCAGCTGAAAGCCACGGCGAAACTCCACGGCGAACTCGTCAGGGAGCATACGGCAGGTTGCAGCGGCTTTATCTGCGACAACCGGAAGTTGCGCGACTTCATCTCGCAGAACCTTTCGCCCGAAGTGGCCGAAAGTTACCAGAAGGAGATCAAGGCTGCCCGCGAGGTGGCTTTGGACGAGGCCGCACAGGACAAGAATGTCGTGCTGAAGAAGGACGAGACGCAACAGCAGCAGCGTGACAAACAACAGCAGGTCGCTCCTGAGGAGCGACGCAACCGCACGTTGATCTACGTGTTGGGTGTGCTGGTGGTACTCGTTGCCGCATGGATCGTCGTCAAAAAGAGAATGAGACGTTAAAATGGAACTGCTTGTTCAACTGATTTTTGTCATCGCAATTTTGAAGTATTGCCTGAAGGCTTCCTTTACGGGAAGCCTCAAGGCGATGCTTCTTTATGCCCTTGGAGCGGGTGTGTGGTCGATGGTGTGGTTTCCGGTGGTCATCAACGAACCGGTCACGATTATCGAACAACTGCTGACCGATCGACAAGTGGTGACCGACGGTGCCGTGTGGACCACGATCGAAGCACTGGCGGGAATCCTCTTGGGAGTCAATCTGCTGGACAACTACTTCGCCCCCAAGGCAAAACGCAAAAAATCACTCTTCATCCTGAAGGTGATTCCCGGAGTGTTGGCTCCGCTGGGGATTCTCTACTTTGAACTGATGTTTTTCAAGATGCGTGTGGCCGGAGATTTTCTGGTGACCGCCCTCATCTACTCGGCCGTGGTGGCCGTGGTGGTTTTCTCGCTCGCCATGCTTTTGAAAAAGGTGGTCGAAGGAGAGAGCATGAAACTCGAACTCAAATTGCTGCTGAACATGATGATCCTTCTGATCGGATTGTTGATCAACTCGGCCGTGGCGGATTACAACATTTCGTCGGCCGACACTCAGGCTGATTGGATGCCGCTGATGGCGATTGCCGTCTTGTCGGCCATTCTTATCCTTATCGGATACCTGACCCGTAACTGGAATATCAAACACTTTTTAACACCAAAACGATGGATCAAATAACTAACGTGCTTTACTGGCTCTCGACGGGATTGCTCATCCCCGTGACGCTGCTTCTTATTTTCTTTCTGGTTCGCTCGCTGATTCTGATCGGCAGTTTCTACGGAACCTACCTCTCGCGCAACAAGGTGAATTGCGCCCTGAATCGCAAGATCGACGAGGGCAACGCCTTGCAGATGCTCGACGAGTTGAAGGAAGACCCGAAACGTCCCGCCAAAATCGTGGAATGCCTGATGCGTGTGCGCCATAACCACAACAACCCGATCATGCTCGATAAGATTCTCGGCGATTACGAAATCGCCTCGGAGAAGGATCTCGACAAATCGAAACTTCTGGTGAAGATCGGCCCGATGCTCGGTCTGATGGGTACCCTGATCCCGATGGGTCCTGCGCTGGTGGGTCTGGCTACGGGTGACGTGGCTTCGATGGCCAACAACATGCAGGTGGCTTTCGCCACGACCGTCGTGGGTATCATCATCGGTGCCGTAGGTTTCATCACCTTGCAGGTGAAGCAGCGTTGGGTCGCCGATGACATGAACATCCTCGGCTTTATGGTGGACACCTTAAAGGAAAAGAACAATGAGAAATAGAGGACGGTTATTCCAGTCGGGGGAGGATTACGATCCGCTGTCGTCATTGACCAACCTCTTCGATGTGGCCATGGTGTTTGCCGTGGCACTGATGGTGGCACTCGTAACCCGCTTCAACATGACCGAGATCTTCTCCCAAGAGGATTTCACGATGGTGAAAAACCCCGGTACGGAGCAGATGGAGATCATCACCAAGAAGGGTGAGAAGATCGAGAAATACAAGTCGTCGGAAGAACAGTCCGAAAGCAAGTCGCGCGGCAAGCGTGTCGGCGTCGCTTATCAGTTGGAGAACGGCGAAATCATCTACGTGCCCGAATAGGTCTATTCGGTACTTCGGTTTAAAGGCAGAATCCGTTTTCGGGCGGGTTCTGCTTTTTTTTGTGGGGCGGTTCTGCGGAGGTGCTCGGCTTTGCAGAGGGGTGTGGCGCGTTTTGTAGAGGTGCTCCGAAAGCAGAATGCGTGGCTTTATGGAGGCTTTTGCGGACGGTGCTGTGGCGGCGTTCCACGTGGATCGGGCGGTGCGGTTCGTGGGAGGAATGGCGTGCTTTAAGGTCTTTCGGGGCGCGTATGAGAAAACAAAAGGCAGAATCCGTTTGGGGCGGATTCTGCCTTTTGTGAATAGATCCGACAGGGACTATCGGCCGAGCAACATTTCCGATGCCGTGTGGGCGGGGCGTTTTACCGCTGCCTCTCGGAACATCTGCTTTGTACTCTTGTCGAAGGGGTATTTCTTGACGAACTCTTCGGAAGCCATCACGCCTTCGGGAGTCAGGGTCAGTTCCTTGCCGATGAAGAGTTTGCCGGGACGACCCTCTGCATCCTCTGCAACGCCTACGCCTACGAAGGTCGTACCGTAATCTAACTGGAGCAGACGGGTGTTGGTGCGGTAACCGCCGCCATTGACCAGCATTTCAATCAGAGCCTCTTCAGAGAGGTTGAGTGCCGAGGAATCCAAGATATACCAAAATACCTCGTGACCTTCCGGGATGGTGTGTACCTTGAACGGAACCAGAGCCGAGCTGCTGGGGTCGATGGCGGCACCGTAGGCCGGATCAATGGCTCCGACCGACTGGGCATCGGCATAGTCGCCATACTCGACAACGATCTGCACATCGCTGGTTTCGTTGTTCTGCGACTTCGTGGTGAACGTCTCGTGATAGAGTTTCGTGGTGGCTTTCTTGTTGTCCTTGTCATAACCGAATGCGAATACATAGTACTCGGTGTCGCTCTCGATGGGACGAACCTCGGCCTCGAATACTCCGTCGAACGGATAAGGACCGAAATCGTTGATGATGTAGTTGATGATCTCCTCATCGGTCGTCTTGCCGGTGAGTTTGTACGAAGGCATCAGACCTGCGGCATAGGGTTTGTTGCTTGAGGGCGTAAATTTCAGATAAACCGAATTGTAGGTAATCTTTGAGATCTCGATGGCGATCTCGTCTTGGGGTGACGGAGCCTCGTTGGCAGCCTCCTGATTTACCGTGAAGCGAATCGGATTCTTGATGTTGGGGTAGGTCAGTTCAACCTCGGCCTTGCGGGGTGCGGTCTGCTCGTTGGCAGCAACCGTAAAGGTGACTTTACCTGCAACCTCGGTATTCAGATTGGTGATCCACTCGGCCGTCGTGGTGGCTTTCAAAACAGCACCTTCCACGGGGTTGGTGAGGGCGTAGCCCATTTCGGCTGCACCGCCTTCGCAGGGAACATTTACCTCGGCTGCGTTCAGGTTGATTTCGGGATCAGGCGTGGGTTCGGGATCGGGTGTGGGTTCGGGGTCAGGTTCGGGAGTCGGTTTTTCAGCGGCTGCGGCCTGTTTTACAGTGAAGGTTTCGGGGGTCTCGATGTTCGTGTAGCCGACTTTTACAACGGCTTCGCGAGCCTCAGAGGTTTCGTTGGCGGCTACCGTGAAGGCAATCTTGCCGTCCGTGGCAGAGGTCAGCGTGATCCACTCGGCATCACACGTGGGGGCAAGGCTGCCACCTGCAACGGGATTCTGGAGCGTATAGCCGACGGAATATTCGCCACCTTCGGCGGCGGCTTCCACGACTTCGGAATTAAGTTTCAGCGAAGGAACTTTCTCATCGATTACGGGGTCGTCGTCACTGCAACCGGGGAGCAGAAAGGCTACTGCCGCAAGCATCATTGAGGTAATAAAACGTTTGAAATTCATAAAGGTTGGTGTTTTTTAGGTTGTTTTAATTGTCGTTTTTTTTATTTTCTATTTTTCAGCATCATCAAAAATATGAAAAATCTTTTGTTTCTGCAAGCATGAAAAGGCAAATTTTGGAACTATTTAAACAAAAAATGATTTTGTTGTAGGTCTTTCATACTTTGAGGAAAAAGATGATACTTTGGAACTTGAAGTATATACAAATGAAGGATGTCAAAAAAATAAAACGCTCACAAGCATGGGCTGTGACATTATATGGAGTCTCTGCCGGCATTAATGGACGACCGAATCAACGATGTGAAAACGAAGGATGTTCCTTCAGGAAACTCTGGTAATTCTTCACAAGCCCCGTGTACATGTTTTCATAACTTAATCCGCGAACACTGGGATGATAGGAGTCTATAACGACTTTATGTTGCTTCTCGCTCCAATATATCCAGTCGTCTTCGCCATTTCTGAATTTCTGAAAATCAGGTAAATAATAGTCTTTTACAAATTTGGAAAGTTGGCCGATATTATAGTTATCCTCGTTATGCTCACATGTTAGCCGCGCTCCTCCGCAGCAGACGATAATATCTGCATCGTACAATGCCATCTGCCGTACTATAAAGTCCTTGTATTTATCCAGATTATACTTCAGTAGCCCGTAACTCAGACTGCTTCCTCCCACTTCTTTCTTCACATTCATTCGGACAACAGGCTCCCGATCAAAGAAGAGGCGAATGCTGGTGTCGATATCTTTGATGTCGTTATATGGCGGATAACCCTCTGCTGTGGTATGGTGCAGACCGTAGAACCACAGCATATAATTATGATAGAAACGAGAAGCGATTTTGATGTTATTCACATCGGTTCCGTTCTTTCGCCCGGTCTCCTTACGGATATCCCATCCTGCTTCTGCGTTTTCATCCTTTTTATCCTTGTCATTCTGATCCTTGGTCAGAAACAGCACACGCGGATATATATTTTCCCATAGTTCCTCTTCGTTTCCGGGTTCCCGTCCCCAACATTGGTCCGTATAAGTAATTTCCCCCTTGTTGAGCAGTCCGTCCGGAACAAAATTGTTATTGCAGGCAATAGCCTCTTTCCATTCGTTGAAGAGTTGTTCTTCCTTTTCGTGAATTGTCATATTGGTAGATTTTTAAGGTTGGTTTTTATGATTTTCCATAATGGATTTGGCGTATTCATACATCGTACGGCGGACATCGGCAGGAGAGAGAATCTCGATCATGTCCAATTGAGAGAGAACCGTATGATAGAAATTGTAATTGGGTCGCACATAATATTCGTAGGTGGTGGACTCCTCGTCATGGTCGATTTCCCGCTGGGAGGAGTGTATCGGCAGGGTCTCGACATACTGGCGTGCATAGTTATCGACACGAATCACCACTCTGCATATTTTCTCATCGGTTAAGATGCCGCAACACCCTCTGAAAAACTCCTCGATCGAAAAATCTTCGGGCATTGTGAAATTCTTTTCGGTGGGCGTTACCTCCGATATGCGATCCAGCCCGTAGATTCTCACTTTGTCGTTGTAGAGGTTGCGACCGATGAGATACCACCTTCGGTTGATGATCTTCAGCGCATAGGGAGCCACCTCATAGAGGAAGGCTTGTGAGTCGATGAAATTCCGGTGGCGGATGGTAATGACACGGTCTTCGTGCATGGCGCGCATAATGGGTTGCAGGAAGGTGTGCCCTGAGGGGATTTCCTCGTATTGGATGCGGTGGACGAGTCGCTCGTCGGTATGCACCTGATTGAGTGTGGCGTAGGTGTCGATCAGCCAGCAACGCAGGTTGTCGCGTTCCAGATCCTCCACATTGTCGATATAGTAGCGATAGCCGCCGTTTTTACGGCACTTGATCTCGATGTCGAACAATTCGCCGATGGCGTCGATATAGTGGTGGAATGTACGTTCGGGAAGTACATTGTTTTTCTCTTCGTTCAGTTTGCTGTTGCGCCATCGGTCACTGATTTCCGCACGTGTCAGTTCTTTCTCGCGACGCAGCAAATCAATCAGCCAGATGTAGCGGAGTATGAGATGTGAGGCCATAATCGTCAGAGTTTTGTCACTATTAAAATTACAGAAAATATCGGAATATGCTACTTGTCCGACTCTTTTTTGTCAGCGGACAAACATTCGACAACAGTTGCACTTTCATTTATTGGATTTTCGGCAAAAATAGAAACAACCCCTGCCATTTTGTGGCAGAGGTCATCGCGGACGCTAAAATCATTTTTTGAAAGGTTCCAGAGACCAGTGGTAATTCTTACCTTTCTTGTCGGAACTCAATGTATAGGTCTCGTTCAGCGAGGGACAATACACCGAGTAGATGATGCGGTCTTTGGTCTGCTTCTCAAATTCGGGGGAATCGAGTATCAGTTCTGTTTTGTTGAATTTGTCTTGGAGGTATTTCGCCACATTCAAGACATATTTTTTGGTATAGTTTTCATAGGCACTGCCACTGAACATTCCCAAGAGAAGGGCTTGAGACAATGCCGTTTCGGGATCTGTAACCGCTTCGGCTTCGGCGAGTATTCCGGCCTGCATGGCGTTCAAGAACAGATTGGCGGCTTCACCGGTGAGTTGTTCTTCCTCATCATCCCTGTTTTCGACATAGAGCGTACCGTTGGAGGCCTTTTCTTGGAGAATCTCATAAAGACGCGACACCTGACGATAGGATTCCAACGAATCTTGGGCATATTGGCGAACATAGGTGAAGGCCTCCAAGGTGTGTCGATGGGATTGTTCGTCGTTCTCATCGACATTCTTCTTTTCGTCGTAGTCGGTGGGAGAGTCTGCCACTTTGAGAAACTTCTTGTGTGCAGTCATTTCGGGCTTTACGATTTCCTGCCATGCTTTCTCGTCGAACGACGGGTGGCAGGCGGTGAAAGAGAACAAAACAATGATGTAGAAAAGTAGATTTGATTTCATAATATTCGGATTAAAATTTAAAGAGAAAGAACCTCTCCGCATCGCTTCTGCATGTGGAGAGGTTCTTCGGGTTTAAAGCCTGCGGCGCAGATTCCACGATCTGCCGTCAGATGTCGAATAGAACAGACCCTTGTCGGTCGTTCCCAACAACTCTTTGCCCATGTCGCACAAATCGCTGAAGTTGCCGACGGAGGAATTTCCGTAGAAACGCACATTCCATGATCGTCCTTCGTTGAGCGAATACTCCAGTTTCTTGGTGTCTTTGGGGTTGATACGCAAAAGTTCTTTACCCAGATTGATGAGTGTGGCCATAATAAAAAAAGTTTTTAGGTTTCATGCCGCTGACGGTAGGCATTTTTCCGGTTGCGCGAGGCAAATTACGGATAAAAGAAAGGCGCAACACTTTCTTTAACTTATCTTTTCGGTAAGGCTCTGGTAAAGCCCGGAATCAAAATAAGTAAAAACAGCCTGCGCCCGGAAGGGTACACACCATTTAGACTTATTATTTGAGATTCCATGTTGAATTTACCAGATTTAACCGAATCAAATAATCGTCTGCACGTTATGCGATATGTTGTCTGATTTATTTCTGTTTCGTAGTATTCTGTTTTATTTTGACAAATATACAAAACTTTCCACGGAATCGAAAACAAATGCCGACAAATCTCGCAGGCTGTCGTTCAGTGGACAAATGTAGGGGAATGGACTGCCAAAATATGGCAGAAGCAGATTTTTTGTAAGCGGAATACCGGTTCCCGATGAAATCATTCCTTGTGGATTTCGGTCATGCAGGCTGCTGTCGTATCGTTTTTATCCGGGTTGCCCTGTTCTCGTCGTATATTGAATGATCCCGTGGAAAAATGAAGTATTATTTGGTCAAAGTTTACGACAATATGGTTACAGATTGACATCTGTCCACAATTCGCACTGATGAATCACCGTATCCAACGCATTGTCGGCTGCCTCAGGCGGATAGTTGTGGTGTTTGAGCAGTCGTTTGATCATGCGGCGCATGCCGGCACGCGCCGATTCCTTGCATTGCCAGTCGATGGTGCGATTCCTGCGCAAGGTGTCGGTCAGTTCTTTGGTCAGTGCCACCAACTCGTCATTTTCGTAGAAGTCCTGTACAGCCTGCGGACGTATTAGTGCATCGTAAAAGGCTTTTTCCTCGGCGGTCAGCCCCAAGTCGTTGCCCTGCTGTTCGGAGTCGGTGATCTCCTTGGCCAGTCCCAACAACTGTTCAATGACTTCTTCGTTGGAAAGCATTCCTTTCAAGTAGTTGGATAACAGCATATTCAATAATTCGGAGAACTTTTCTGCTTGTACCAGATTCGTGTGCTTGTAGAGCGTGACACGTTCGGCCAACAACTTTTTCAACAGTTCTATGGCAATATTACGCTCCTTCATGTGGGCGATTTCTTCAAGGAAGGCGGCATCGAACAGCGAAAATTCCGATTTTACGTCCGAAAACAGACTTGTCACCCCGTCGCTCTTGATGCTCTGTTTCAGCAATTCGGCGATTCGATTGTCGATTTCCTTCTTCGACACCCTGCCCTTGCCGACAATGCGTGTCAGTGAGGTGCGTACCGCCTCGTAGAAGGCCACCTCGAAGCGTTGCTCCTCGTTCAGCAGACTGCGACACAGCGTGAGGGAGTTGTGCAGAAGGGTCGCTTCGCGGATGAAGAGCATCTTGTCCTCCTGCCGCCCGACTGCCAGCATGAAGTTGATGCCGTCTTTGATGATCAGCGCGCGGTCGGCATCCGTTCCCGTGCGGAAGCGCGAATGGTCGAAACCATGGAACAGACCGCGACACACCTCCAGTTTCTCGCGGAATTTCACCAGTGCGGTTTCTTTGATGTCGGGATTCCCGAAATTCTCGCGGTCGCGGTTCGTGTAGTCGTGCATCGCCTCCTTGAGCGCACGCGCAATGCCGATATAATCGACCACCAGACCGCCCTGCTTGCCGTGGAACACACGGTTTACACGCGCGATGGCCTGCATGAGGTTGTGGCCGCACATGGGTTTGTAAACATACATCGTTGCCAGCGACGGCACATCAAATCCCGTAAGCCACATATCCACCACAATGGCAATCTTCATGGGGCTGTCCTCCGATTTGAACTCCTTGGCCAACTCTTTTTTGTATTGCTTGTTGCCCACGATCGGATGCCACTCTTCGGGGTCTTTGTTGCTTCCCGTCATGACGACTTTCACCTTGTCTCCCCATTCGGGACGCAACTCCAGCATGCGGTGATAAATCTTCATGGCCACGGGACGCGAATAAGCCACGATCATGGCCTTTCCCGTGAGTTCATATTGTCGGTTCTCCTCGTAATGGGTGATGATGTCACGACATAACGAGTCGATCGTTTCGGGAGCACCCAGCAACGCCTCCAAATGCGACATTTCGCGCTTGCTCTCCTCGATCTGCTCCTCGGTTGCCCCCTCTTCGGCCAGTAACTCGTATTCGTCGTCCAAAGCCCGCAAGGTTTCGGGGTCGAGGTTCAACTTGATGACGCGGGATTCGTAATATACGGGACACGTAGCACCATCGGCCACCGCCTGCGTCATGTCGTAGATGTCGATGTAATCGCCGAATACCTCCACCGTGTCCCGATCCTTGGTCGAGATGGGCGTACCCGTAAATCCGATGTACGAGGCATTCGGCAGCGAGTTGTGAATGATGCGTGCCGTGCCGACCGAGATTTTGCCGGTCTTGGAGTTCACTTTCTCCTCAAAACCGTATTGTCCGCGGTGCGCCTCATCGGTCATCACGATGATGTTCTTGCGTTCGGAGAGCGGCTCGTCCGACTCTTCGAATTTCTGCATCGTGGTAAAGATGATTCCGTTTGCCTCGCGCCCCTCCAACAGGTCATGCAGATGGCGTCGGTTTTCGGCGTGCAGGGGCTTTTGACGCAGGAAATCGCTGCATCGAGAGAATTGCGCAAACAACTGCTCGTCGAGGTCGTTTCGGTCGGTGATGACCACTATGGTCGGTTGTTCCAACTCCTCCTGCAAGAGGTGGGCATAGAAAACCATCGAGAGCGACTTGCCGCTGCCCTGCGTGTGCCAGAACACGCCGATCTTTCCGTCCTGCGCCACGGCACGCCGTGTGCGTTCGACGGCTTTCTTCACGGCGAAATACTGATGATATCCGGCGAGGATCTTGGCCGACTGCTTTTCGTCCTTCGAGAAACAGATGAAGTTTTTGAGGATGTCCAACAACCGCTCACGGGCGAATATTCCCTCGAAAAAGGTGTCGAAATCGGCAAATTGCGTACTTTCGTAGCGGCCGTCTTTGGTTTTCCACTCCATGTAACGGTCTTCCTTCGCGGTGATTGTCCCCGCCTTGGATACGGACATGTCGCTCATCACGCAAAACGCATTATAGACGAACAACGACGGAATCTCATACATGTAGTTTCTCAATTGAGCGTATGCTTCCGAGGCATCGGTTTCTTCTCTCGACGGAGACTTGAGTTCGACAATCACCAGCGGCAGACCGTTTATGAAGACAACGAGGTCGGCTCTTTTCTCCGATTTTTCGACAAATGTCCATTGATTGATGATGTGGAACGAGTTCGCGTCGGGATGGTCGTAATCGACCAGATAGATGATGTCGTTGATCATCTCACGGCCGTTGTGGAATGCGACCTCGACACCGTGTTGAAGCCAGTCGGTGAAAATTTCGTTACGCTGCACGAGACTGCCCGAATCAATGTTTCGGATTTTGGCCAACGCTTCGTCAATTGCGGCTTGGGGTTTTAGCGGGTTCACCGCACGCAACGCCACCTCGGCGATCTGGTCATAGAGCGGCGATTGGTAATCACGGACAATGTCGGGCGCGTAAACATATTGATACCCCATATTTTGGAATATGGAGATCAAAGCCTTTTCGTAACTGTCTTCGGTGAAAAACATGGGTTTAAGGTTTTTGAATTTTTATTTTTCCTCCGGGCATTACATTAATATCCTTTTTTGTAATTTTATCCTCTTTCAATTTTAATTTTTCAGTACAAAAATAACGTAAGTCCTCGAAATCATCATTAGGATATTGTTCATCTACCTCAATTCTTTCTATAATCTTTGCCCAATTAATTTTAGGATATATTTTTTCATTATTTTTCTTTGTACTTAAAGACTCTTCAATTAGAAAATATCTAAATTCCTTCTCATAATCAAACGCTTTCCGTTTTAAAAGGAGTAAACTCAAATAATTATCCAAAGTAAAATAATTCCCAAACATTAATGAATACCATTTATTGGGATGTAGAGATTGCTTTGGTTTTCCACTAGGAAGTATTTTTTCATGCAAATGAAAAATATCAAATTCGGATAAATTATAATTAACAGGTCCCTCATATAATTTGAAATTTTCTTTTGCATAGATTGATAACTCTTGACTTAATTTGGATCTATTAATCTTTATTTTTACACACAAGCCTTCAGCTCCCAAATCTTTGTTTGAGTAAACTTTCCACGCAGCATCTGAATCGGAGTTATAAGTAAAACAACAAGCATAAACTTTCGGGGTCACCGATTCTACCTGTACTTCCTCTTGTAAATTCACATCACTATAATCAGCCAAATAAAATCTTTGTTCAAATTGATCTGGCCAACATGATGGTTCACAAAATAAAATTGTTTCTTCCTTTTTTTTTAATGGGAAGGAAATACATTTTTTAAAACTACTAATAGTCATATATTTATATAGATACCATTTATTGAAACGGTTTCCGATATAGAATCTATTAGATGTCTTATAATATTGATGTATTCTTCTTAAAAGATTATTTTCTTCCATCTTTTTATAAATTTATTTCGCCCGACATTAGTTTTGGAAGGAGTGTATCTCGTTGATTTGCTAAATTATCATTTTCTTTTGACAATACATATATTTGTCGATCAATATTTTTCACGATCCGTTCAAATTTCAAAATGCTTTCGGAACTTGGGATTAAAACATCTATGTTTTCTAATGCTTTTTTGTTAATACTTCCGAATACCGTTCCCTCTCCGTTAAATTGGTCAAGTTTTGATTTAAGATTTTTCATCACATAAAAAAGAAAGGAATTATATCCTTGAGAACTATTTAGAGATGCCAAACCTCGTCCAATACAACATTTATAAGGAACAATATTTAAATCTCCGACAGGGGCGCGAACACTTAATAAGATACTAAACGGGGTGGCATATCTTTTAGGTTCAGTCGTATATAGCCGTACACGGGGAAATCTATCGCCAAATTCTGTCCGTCCTTGATAAAAAATTATTCCATCTCCATTCTCGTTATAACTACTTCCTTGCGGAGATTGTCCCATTGTAATATCTGCGATTTCAGAGAGTGTACCGACCCTCCAGCCTTCGGGAATTTTGCCGAGTTCGGAGTCGATGAATTTGCCGTCTTTGAATGGATCGAAATCAACAAACCACGACTTGAACAATGCCTCTGCCTGCTGTTCCAAATTCTCATTGATTTTCCGATTAACCTCGATCTTATCATCCAATGAAGATAAAATATCGGCTATCTCCTTCTGCTTCTCTACATTTGAACAAAAACAGACTTTTATTGGATAAATATGATTCCTATTTAATGTAGGAACAGCACTACCTCCTGCATATGATGCAATGGGTAAAGTCTTCAAAAAATAATATAGATATTTAGGATTATTTCCCTTGTAATCATCTACATATAATGTCGTATTATGAGCCCAACATCTATCATAATAATACACATTACCAATATTTCCACTTCTTCCAATGGTAATACATGGTGTTATAGGTGTGAATTCATCATGAAAGCCTATTATTCCATTAGATCCTGCGACAGGAATATTTCCATCGCGCATTTGAGATTTAGGCAAATCATACCCTCTCTTAAGACTCAAGACATCTCCTAATGTACATTCTTTCCACTCTGCCATACCGCCAACTATTTAATCGTAAAACCGACTTTTGAAAGTTGCGTGCGGATCTCATTCTCCAAACGGCGAGACTCCTCGAACAACGACGACAACTCCGTGGTCAAACGCTCCATCTTATCGTCGAACGGTTCGCCGTCATCCTCCGCATCGGCAATGCCCACATAACGTCCCGGCGTGAGGATATAATCCTGACGGGCGATCTCGTCCTGCGTCACCGTGGCACAAAAGCCCTTTTCGTCGGCAAGGGTGCCTTCAACATAAGCATTATAGGTGTCGGCAATCTTCTGAATATCACCGCGAAGTTCGGGATCTGACGAGTCGTTATCGGTCAGTTCGCGCAACTTACGGCTGACCATCGTGCCCATATTGCGGGCGTCAATAAACAAGGTCGTGCCTCGGCGGCGTTTTTGGCGGTTGAGAAACCACAACGAAACAGGAATACCCGTCGTATAGAACAACTGCGACGGCAACGCCACAATGGCCTCCACCAAATCATCCTTAATAATGTTCTCGCGGATCTGTCCCTCGCCGCCCGACTGCGACGACAACGAGCCGTTGGCAAGCACCATGCCGATGCGTCCCGTGGGCGAAAGGTGGTAGATCATGTGTTGCAACCACGCAAAGTTGGCATTACCCGCGGGGGGAATACCATAACGCCAGCGGGGATCTTCCGGCAAACGCTCCGCACCCCAATCGCTCATGTTAAACGGCGGGTTGGCCATCACAAAATCGGCTCGCAGCGTCTTATGCTGATCGTCGAAGAACGTGTCGGCATTGAACTTGCCCAAATCGGCCTCGATACCGCGGATCGCAAGGTTCATCTGCGCCATTTTCCACGTGGTGGGGTTGCTGTCCTGACCATAAACCGAAATATCGTTGATATTGCCCTGATGCTTTTCGATAAATTTCGCCGACTGGACGAACATGCCGCCCGAACCGCACGCCGGATCGTACACCCTGCCCTGATAGGGCTGAAGCACCTCCACAAGGGTACGGACAATGCACGCCGGCGTATAGAACTCGCCCGCAAGTCTTCCCTCGGCCTCGGCAAACTTCGAAAGGCAGTATTCGTAGGTGCGACCCAAAAGATCCTTTTCATCGCCTTGGGCGTGCATCTTGATGTTGGTGAACAGATCCACCACATCGCCCAAACGGCGTTTGTCCAATTCGGGACGCGCGAAATTCTTCGGAAGAATACCCTTCAGGCGCGGATTGGAATTTTCGATCTCTCGCATCGCATTGTCGATCGTTATTCCGATTTCGGGTAGATGTGCCGCGGCGGCGACTTCCGACCAGCGGGCATTCCGGGGTACCCAGAAAATATTCTCGGCCGTATATTCGTCGCGGTCCTCCTCGAAACCCTCGCCCTCGGCAACGAGTGCCTCATATTTCGTTTCGAAACGATCGGAGATATATTTCAGGAAAATCAATCCCAAAATCACCGATTTATATTCTGATGCGTCGAGATTGCCGCGCATCTTGTCGGCCGCCTTCCAAATCTCTTTCTCGAAACCGATTTCGGCGGTATTTGTTTTTGCCATTATCGTTTGTGTCTTTTTGTTTAAACCTTACAGGCGACATTGCCCCAACGCGACAAATCGCCAATATCAGTACAAATATACGAAATATCATTGGTTTATACGATGGCGGAAGTTTTTTTTTGAATGGCGTACGGATTGCCCGATTCTGCAAAAAACACAAAACGGAAGTCTTCTTTTGCGGGTTTTTCCGCATAAAAAAAAGACTGATTGAAAATCTTTTCAATCAGTCTGTCGGGATTGGGAAAATTGCTGGGGGTTCACCGGCAATTCGGAGCGGAAGCCCCAATTTTTCTCCTTTCTCGATTCTTGAGAATGAAAAAACGGGTGTAAATCTTGCAAATGCTTGATTTACACCCGTTCTTGCGGAGAGAAGGGGATTCGAACCCCTGAAACCCTTTAGGGGTTTACTCGCTTTCCAGGCGGGCCAGTTCAACCACTCCTGCACCTCTCCGGTGGGGTCTTAGAAAAAAACCTTATAAATCATGCGATTTATAAGGTTTCATCGCCTTGCGGGCCTTTGCGGGGTGGAAGAAGGGATTCGAACCCTCGACACCCGGAACCACAATCCGGTGCTCTAACCAACTGAGCTACATCCACCATATTGACACGTCAATCGTATCGGGTGCAAAAGTAATACACTTTTCCGTTACCTCCAAAAAAAACAGCGGAAAAATTCCATAAATGTTTTGTTCGGAGGTTTTGTGTGCGGGTTCTCTGCCAAAATGGCAGGCGAAGCGAAGGTTTGTCACCTCCGTTTGCCGGAAAAACTGACAAAATCCGCTTGGCACAGCAATTGATCAGGTAAGAAATGTCTTCGGAAAAAGACAAACCGATAAAAAGTAACAAACAAATTAAAAACACAAATAAAATGAACGTAAAACCATTATCGGATCGCGTATTGATCCTTCCGAATCCCGCCGAAGAGAAAACAGCAGGCGGTTTGATTATCCCCGATACAGCCAAGGAGCGTCCTCTGGCAGGCAAAGTTGTGGCTGTCGGCCCCGGTACGCAGGAGGTGAAGATGGAGGTCAAGGTCGGTGACCGGGTACTCTACGGCAAGTATGCAGGTCAGGAGATTCATGTCGAGGGAGAGGATTACCTCATCATGAAACAGGCCGATATTCTGGCAATCATTTAGTTTGAACTTTTTTAAATCGAAAAATCATGGCAAAAGAGATTAAATATAATGTGGAAGCCCGCGAGATGTTGAAGGTGGGTGTGGATGCACTGTCGAATGCAGTGAAGGTAACGCTGGGCCCGAAGGGTCGCAATGTGATCATCGACAAGAAGTTCGGTGCTCCGCAGGTGACCAAGGACGGTGTTTCGGTCGCCAAAGAGGTCGAACTGGAAGATCCGTTTGCAAACATGGGTGCCCAGATGGTCAAGGAGGTCGCTTCGAAGACCAACGACGATGCCGGTGACGGTACGACGACGGCTACCGTGTTGGCGCAGTCGATTATCGGTGTCGGTTTGAAGAACGTCACCGCAGGTGCAAACCCCATGGATCTGAAACGCGGTATCGACAAAGCGGTTGCAACGATCGTTGCATCGCTTCGTGAGCAGAGTCAGGAGGTCGGCTCCGACATCGCCAAAATCGAGCAGGTGGCCACCATTTCGGCCAACAACGACCACAACATCGGTAAACTCATCGCCGAGGCCATGGCCAAGGTCAATAAAGAGGGTGTCATCACCGTCGAGGAAGCCAAGGGTACCGAGACGCACGTCGAGGTTGTCGAGGGTATGCAGTTCGACCGCGGTTACATCTCGTCGTACTTCATTACCGATGCCGAGAAGATGGAGGCTCAGTTGGAGAAGCCTTACATTCTGATCACCGACAAGAAGATTTCGACCATGAAGGAACTGATGGGTGTTTTGGAACCCGTTGCCCAGAGCGGTCGTGCGCTGTTGATCATCGCCGAAGATGTCGATGGCGAGGCTTTGTCGGCACTCGTTGTCAATCGTCTGCGCGGTTCGTTGAAGATCGCCGCCTGCAAGGCTCCCGGATTCGGTGACCGCCGCAAGGAGATCTTGGAGGATATCGCCGTATTGACGGGTGCAACCGTCATCTCGACCGACAAGGGCATGAAGATGGAGGATGCTACGCTGGCTGTGCTGGGTACTGCCGAGAAAGTTACCCTGAACAAGGAGAACACCACGATCGTAAACGGTGCCGGTGACAAGGATGCCATTTCGGCTCGTGTGGCCGCCATCCGTGCCGCCATCGAGAAATCGACTTCGGACTACGACAAGGAGAAGTTGCAGGAGCGTCTGGCCAAATTGGCAGGCGGTGTTGCCGTGCTTTATGTCGGTGCCGCAACCGAGGTCGAGATGAAGGAGAAGAAAGACCGCGTCGATGATGCACTGGCGGCAACCCGTGCAGCCGTCGAGGAGGGTATCGTTCCGGGCGGCGGTGTGGCTTACATCCGCGCATCGCAGAAACTCGAAGGCATGAAGGGCGACAACGAGGATCAGACAACGGGTATCCACATCGTGAAACGTGCCATCGAAGAGCCTTTGCGTCAGATTGTTGCCAATGCAGGCGGCGAAGGTTCGGTTGTCGTGAACAAGGTACGCGAGGGCGAAGGTGCTTTCGGTTACAATGCTCGTGACGACAAGTTCGAGGATATGCTCAAAGCCGGTATCATCGACCCGACCAAGGTGTCGCGTGTCGCTTTGGAGAACGCCGCTTCGGTGGCTTCGATGTTCCTGACGACCGAGTGCGTTTTGGCCGAGAAGAAATCCGCCGAGCCTGCCATGCCCGCCATGCCTCAGGGCGGAATGGGCATGATGTAACGAAGTCGGACCTCTGCTCCCCGGAGCAGAATCCCGTGATATGCACCCCGTGTCAGACAACTGGCGCGGGGTGTTTTTTTGCCAAACTTCCCGACTTGCTTTTCCCGAATCCTCGTTTGGGGCGGATCGGACGAAAAAAGAAACGGAAAAAACGGGAAAATCGCGGAATATTTCATAAGTTTGCACAAAGAACTACTAATAAATATTTAAACGATATAACATCATGAAAAAGATTATCGCTTCTCCGCTGGCTCCCAAGGCCGTGGGTCCTTATTCGCAGGCTGTTGAGGCCGGCGCACTTTATATTTCGGGTCAGCTGCCCATCGACGGCGCAACCGGCAAGATGGCCGAAGGCATCGAGGCGCAGACCCGCCAGTCGCTCGACAATTTGGGTCACATCCTGCGCGAGGCAGGTTACGATTATTCGGATGTGACGAAGACCACCGTTCTGTTGCAGCACATTTCGGATTTCGGTGCCATGAACGCCGTTTATGCCGAATATTTCACGAAGGATATGCCCGCACGCATCTGCTTCGAGGTTGCCGCCCTGCCGATGGGCGCACTCGTCGAGATCGACGCCGTGGCTGCAAAATAAGCGGAAGAGAATCTCCGCCTGAGAAATCCGTCCCCGCATACGCGAGGCTGCATTCAACCGCTCGATTGGGACTTTTCCTCACGGAAAGTCCCAATTTTTGCCCTCGGACAGCCCCTCCGCAAGGCAAAGTGCCGAATTATTTTTCAGATCCTGCAACGGGATCTTCACCATATACATATAATATAATGTCTGAAACCAAACAAAACAATCCTCAGATCGTTTCCTACAACGAGGCTGTCGAAGAGGCAACCCGCTACTTCGAGGGCGACACGCTTGCCGCTACGGTGTGGGTGTCGAAATACGCCTTGAAGGATTCGTTCGGCAACATCTATGAAAAGTCGCCCCGTCAGATGCACGAGCGTCTGGCTGCCGAACTGGAACGAATCGAGAAGAAATATCCCAATCCGATGTCGCGCGACGAGATTTTTGCCTTGCTCGATCATTTTCGTTACGTCATCCCGCAGGGCGGCCCGATGACCGGTATCGGTAATCATTTTCAAGTGGCTTCGCTGTCGAACTGCTTTGTGATCGGTCATCGTCACCCGGCTGATTCCTACGGCGGTATTTTCCGCATGGACGAAGAGCAGGTGCAACTCATGAAACGTCGTGGCGGTGTGGGTCACGATCTGTCGGAGATTCGTCCCAAGGGGAGTCCCGTACTCAATTCGGCACTTACCTCGACGGGTGTCGTTCCCTTCATGGAGCGTTACTCGAACTCGACGCGCGAGGTGGCACAGGACGGCCGTCGCGGTGCGCTGATGCTGTCGCTTTCGATCAAACACCCCGATGCCGAAGGTTTCATTGATGCCAAGGTCGATACGGGTAAGGTGACGGGTGCGAATGTCTCGATCAAGATCGACGACGAGTTTATGAACTGCATGAAGGAGGGACGCAAGTACCATCAGCAGTTCCCCGTTACGGGAGATCATCCCAAATACGAGCAGGATATAGATGCCCGCAAACTTTGGAACAAGATTATCCACAATGCGTGGAAGTCGGCCGAGCCCGGAGTGCTGTTCTGGGACACCGTGTTGCGCGAGAGTATTCCCGACTGCTACGCCGATGAGGGCTTCGTGACCGTTTCGACGAATCCCTGCGGTGAAATACCGTTGTGTCCCTATGATTCGTGCCGTCTTCTGGCTCTGAATTTGTTGGGTTATGTCGAGAACCCTTTCACGAAGGAAGCCAAGTTCGATTTCGACAAGTTCCGCAACCATGTCAATCGGGCAATGCGTCTGATGGACGACATCATTGATCTGGAGTTGGAGAAGGTCGAACTGATCATCGACAAGATCGACCACGATCCTGAGGATTTCGAGGTGCGTCGTGTGGAGTCGGAGTTGTGGAAGAAGATCCGTGAAATGGCGGTCAAGGGTCGCCGTACAGGTCTGGGTATCACGGCCGAAGGCGATATGCTGGCAGCCGTGGGGCTGCGTTACGGAACCGACGAGGCGATGGATTTTGCCGTGAAGGTGCAGAAGACGCTGGCTCTGTCGGCTTACCGTGCATCGGTCGAGATGGCTCGTGAGCGTGGTGCATTCCCGGTTTATGACGCCAAGAAGGAGGAACACAATCCGATGGTCGGCCGTATCCGCGAGGCTGATCCCGAACTCTATGCCGACATGGTACGTTACGGACGTCGTAACATCGCTCTTCTGACGATTGCGCCGACGGGAACCACGTCGCTCATGTCGCAGACCACGTCGGGTATCGAGCCGGTGTTCCGTACGGTTTATAAACGCCGTCGCAAGATCAATCCCTCGGATGTCGATACGCATGTGGACTATGTCGATGAAACGGGCGAAAAGTTTCAGGAATACAATGTTTACCATCACAATTTCGTGAAATGGCTGGCGGCAAACGGATACGACACCTCGCGTCTGGAGAGCATCTCCGACAGGGAGTTGGACGAGTGGGTGGCTGCATCACCCTACCACGAGGCCACGGCCAACGACATCGACTGGGTGGCGAAGGTCAAGATGCAGGGAGCGATCCAGAAGTGGGTCGATCACTCGATTTCGGTGACGGTGAATCTGCCGAACGATGTTTCGGAGGAGTTGGTCGCCGAGGTTTATCAGACGGCATGGGAGTGCGGCTGTAAGGGTGTGACGGTTTATCGCGACGGCTGTCGTGACGGCGTGTTGCTCGACAAGAAGACCGCAAAACCCGTTGCCGAGTGCATTCATGCCGCCAAACGTCCTAAGTCGATTCCCGCCGACATCGTTCGTTTCAAGAACGGCAAGGAGGATTGGATCGCCTTTGTCGGTCTGCGTGACGGTCTTCCCTACGAGATCTTCACGGGTAAGGTCGAGGAGGATGCCCTTTACATTCCGCCCAAGATCAAGCACGGAAACATCCTCAAGGTACGCGAGGCCGACGGCACGAAGCGTTACGACTTCCAGTACACCGACCGTTACGGTTATGTCAATACCGTGGGCGGGATCTCGCGTCTGTTCAACGAGCAGTTCTGGAACTACGCCAAGTTGATTTCGGGCGTGTTGCGCTACGGAATGCCGATCGAAAAAACGGTGTCGCTGATCGAATCGCTGCACCTCGACAACGAGTCGATCAACACGTGGAAAACGGGTGTCTGCCGCGCTCTGAAGCAATATATTGCCGACGGAACCAAATCCAAGGAGAAGTGTCCGTCGTGCGGACAGGAGACGATGGCCTACCAAAACGGCTGTCTGACCTGTATGTCTTGCGGCTATTCCAAGTGTGGCTGATTTTGTTTCGGAAAAACTGCGGTCGGGCTGTGGTTTTTCAGAAAGTTTGTAAATAATTGTATAAAGGTATGTGTTTTCCGAAAAAAAGCACTACCTTTACATTGTTTATTTGGAAGAAGAACTAAAATTCAAATATTATGAGAAAATTATTCTTGATTCTTTGTGTTGTCGCTTTTTCGGCAACATCGGCATTTGCTCAGGAAGAAGTGGCAAAAAAGCCGAGTTTCGCAGGATTCGAGACAAACGGTTTCTGGGATAACTGGGAAATTTCGTTGAGTGGCGGTGTCAATACCGCAATCGCATCGGGTAATAATATCGGTGCTCGCAAGGATCGTATCGGCGGTCTGGAAGTCGCTTTCTCGCTGACCAAATGGTTCCACCCGGTTGTCGGTGTGCGCGGTCAGTTGCAGGGCGGTTACTTCAAGAACGTGGAGCCGTGGGGTGCTAAAGAGAAATGGCCTTATGTATTCGCTCATGTGGATGCAATGGTGAACTTCTCGAACTGGGTAGGCGGCTATCGTGAGGATCGCGTTTATTACGCTGTTCCTTTTGTCGGTGGCGGTTGGATCTGCTCGAACTTCGCCCGTCAGGGAAAGAACAATGCCGAGACCGATCAGGAGTTCGCATTTGATTTCGGTCTGTTGAACAAATTCCGCGTTTGCCGTCAGTTGGATATCGACCTTGAACTGAAGGGTTTCCTGACCAAGGCTGATTTGAGTTCGACCGAGATGCACGGACGTTTCATGACTGCCCTGTCGGCTTCGATCGGTCTGACCTATCGTTTCGGACAGCGTAACTTCACGCGCGGTTATGTAGGTCCTTCGCCTGAGGAGGTTCGCGCTTATCAGGATGCAAACCGTCAGCTGAAGAGCGATCTGGAGAATGCAGGTGCCGAGAACGAGCGTCTGGCTGCCGAGAACGCCGAGTTGAAGGATGCCCTCTTGAAGGCTCAGAAGGCTGCCGAGGAACAACCCGAAGAGGTTGAGGCTGACAAACGCAGCAATATGGTTGTCCTGTTCAACTGCGGTTCTGCAACGCTGACGCAGCGTGAGAAGACCCGTCTGGACATCGTTGCCGAGGTCATCAAGGACGGCGATCAGGATATCGTTTACGTACTGGAGAGCCACGCCGATCACCAGACCGGTTCGGCCAAGAGAAACGCAACCCTTTCGGAGATGCGTTCGGAGGCCGTCCGCAACTACCTCGTCAAGAAGGGTGTGAACCCCGATATGTTGAAGGTTCGCAATATGGGTGGTGACGAGAATCCGTTCAAGACTCAGGAGGCTAACCGTTCGGTTGTTGTGCTGATCGAGTAATACGAACAGATCTTTTTATAGAAAGTGTCCCGAATTTTTTCGGGACACTTTTTTTTTGCTTTGCGGGAAAGGGTGCAGAAAGGAAAGTTCGGAAACGGGAGTATTTGCAGCAGATGGAAAGGTAGGAAAACGGCGTTTTTTTGAGGTCGGGGATATGGCTTCGGGGAGCGGGCAATCCGTCCGTTTGAGCGGAATTTGTTTCGGGATGCGGAGTAAATTCACAGGGAAACGAATCTTGAAGATGTGCGGATGGTTCGGAGTACAGCCGATACGACAAAGGCGCAGGTCGGATGCGTGGAGGAAAGATGTTCGGATGACGGGGTAAAGCGGGTCTGATCACAAGGAGTCGGGAAAAGGCACAAAAAAAGCATCGCCTCCAAAAGGCGATGCTTTTTTACTAAAATCGGATCGTATTGATTACAGGCCGGCAGCCTCGCGCAATACGTCGTTGGTCTTGTGAACGGCAGCGGCCGAAGCGGCGAACTTCTCGGCCTCTTCCTTCGTCAGTTCAACCTCAACGATCTTCTCGATACCCTCACGGCCGATAACGGCGGGAACACCGATGCAAAGATCTTTCTGACCATACTCGCCGTCGAGCAGACACGAGCAGGGGATGAGTTTCTTCTGGTCGTGGAGAATCGACTCGACCATCATCGAAACGGCTGCACCGGGAGCATACCATGCCGAAGTGCCGATGAGTTTCGTCAGGGTTGCACCGCCGACCATCGTTTTCTGAACAGCGTCCTCCAGAACCTCTTTCGAAGCGAACTGCGATACGGGTACGCCGTTGATCGAAGCCTTCGACAACAGAGGAATCATCGTCGTGTCGCCGTGACCGCCGATAACCATACCATCGACATTGTTGATGTTGGCACCGGTAGCCTTTGCCAAGTAGCATTTGAAACGCGACGAGTCGAGTGCGCCACCCATACCGATGATGTGGTTTTTGGGAAGACCGGAGGTCTTGTGAACCAAGTAAGTCAGGGTATCCATCGGGTTTGCAACGACGATAACGATGGCATTGGGCGAGTATTTAACGACTTGGTCGATAACGCTGCGCATGATCTTGGCGTTGGTGCCGATCAGTTCCTCACGGGTCATACCCGGCTTGCGGGGAATACCCGAAGTGATGACTACGACATCCGAATTTGCAGTTTTGCTATAATCGTTGGTGGCACCCGTCAATGTGGTATCGAAATCCATCAGGGTCGAGGTCTGATACATATCGAGCATTTTGCCTTCCGACAGTCCCTCTTTGATGTCGATCAAAACAACTTCGCTTGCTACCTCGCGAGTGGCAATTACATTTGCACAGGTTGCGCCTACTGCGCCTGCACCTACAACTGTTACTTTTGACATAATGTAATGTTTTTATTTGTTAAGCGTATATACTATGGGTCATTTAACCTCTTGTTTTTCCGATCTTAAAGGAAGGGGCTGAGCCCTTCCTTTTAAGACGGATTATGTACGTGGTGTCGGGGTGTTACTCGCACTGGGCGGCATACTCCTCGCCCGACATCAATTTGTCGTATTCCGAAGGATCCGACATTCTGACTTTGATCATCCAACCTTCGCCATAGGGATCTTTGTTGATGATGGCTGGGTCGGCATCAACAGCCTCGTTGAACTCCAAAATCTCACCGCTGACCGGAAGGAAGGCATCGCTGACGGTCTTTACGGCCTCGATCGAACCGAACACTTCACCTGCCGAAAGGGTTTCGCCCACGGTGGGTACATCCACAAATACGATGTCGCCCAATTCGCTTTGTGCAAAGTCGGTAATGCCGATGGTGGCAACATCACCCTCTACGCGACACCATTCGTGGTCGGCGGAGTATTTCAAATTAGCTGGTACGTTCATGTTTGTTTGGTTTTAAGGTTAAATGGTTGTTGTATATTTCGTATGCAAATATAGCGGTTATTTTTGCAAAAAAAAGGTTTTTGTGTTATTTTTTTCACAGTTTCGGGCGGTTTCTCCGAAATCGGTGTTTTGGAGCGTGTTTCGTCCCGAAAAGAGGAATTTTTCCGGGACGTGAATCAGGTGAAATTCACGAAAAACGGGAGCGGGGCGGGTAACCCGGAAGAGCGATTCCGGGAAGTGTTTTGTCAGAGGATAAATTCCACCTCGCGGAAGAGGTATTCGCGACGGGTGCCGTCCTCTTTTCGGAGGATCAGTTCGCCCGTGGGGCGCACGCCCTGAACGGCGGCACGGATCACTTTCCCGGAAGGGAGTTCGCGGTAGGGGCGGAACTCCCCGATGCGGTACATTTTTCGGTGGTAATCTCGTTGGATTTGTTCGCTTTCGCCACGGCGGAGTTGCCCGTAACGCTTCATCATCGCACGGTGAAAAGTGTTCAAAACTTCTTCGCGGTCGTATTCGCGGCGGGTGATTTGGCGCATCGACACGGGATTGGGCAGCGCGGGGTCGAAAACTTCCTGATTGACGTTGATGCCGATGCCCGCGATCGTGCGCGAAAGGCGGTTGCCCGAATAGTTGTGTTCGATGAGAATACCCACCAATTTGCGGTCGAGCCGGTAGATGTCGTTCGTCCACTTGATGCGGGTCTCGATGTCGAATTTTTCAAACGTGTCGCACAGAGCCAATGCGATGGTTTCCAACAGCATGAACTGATCGGAAACAGGCAGGAACGTGGGTTCGAGCACAAGCGAGAAGGTGAGGTTTTCGCCTTCGGGCGATGTCCATGTGTGACCTCGCTGACCGCGGCCTGCACTCTGATGCTCCGCCCAGATGATGTCGCCTTCGCGGAACTCCTCTCGGCGGGCGTCATCGTTTGTGGAGGTGGTTTTTTCGATGTGGAAGATCATGGTCTTTTTGCTTTTTGGCGTTTGATTCCTCTTCGCGGCGTTTGCGGATCGTCCATGTGATCACCACCGCGATGGCAATGGCCGAAAGAATGCCGTTGCCGATGTCGTAGCGGGTGACAGAAGCCTTGTAAAGCCACAGGATCAGCAGATAACCGCCGAGGCATAATGCCCAGAAAAACAGGAATAAGCGGATGTTTTTGCGGATTTGTTTCATAGGGGAATCTTATTTTTTGAAAAGGGGCGTCCTCCCTGAAAAAGAACGCCCCGGATAAGTTTCAGATCGAAACGCCGAAATCGCGCAGCGCATCGTTCAGCGAAGTTTTTTTGTCGGTCGATTCCTTGCGTTTGCCGATGATCAGCGCACACGACACGCTGTATTCGCCTGCGGGGAACTGGCGTTTGTAACTGCCGGGGATCACCACCGAGCGGGGCGGTACATAACCCTTGTAGGTGACGGGTTCGCTGCCCGTGACATCAATGATGTGGGTCGATCCCGTGATGACGGTGTTCGAACCCAAAACCGCCTCGCGGCAGATGTGTGCGCCCTCGACGACGATGCAGCGCGAACCGATGAAGCAGTTGTCCTCGATGATGACGGGAGCCGCCTGTACGGGTTCCAGCACACCGCCGATGCCGACACCGCCCGAAAGATGGACGTGACGACCGATCTGTGCGCACGAGCCGACCGTTGCCCACGTATCGACCATCGTACCCGTTTCGATGTGTGCGCCGATATTGACATAGGAGGGCATGAGGATGGCTCCCGGAGCGATATACGCACCGTAACGTGCCACGGCATGGGGTACGACACGCACGCCCAACTCCTCGTAGCCGTGTTTGAGTTCCATCTTGTCGAACCACTCCAATTCGCCCGCCTCCATCTTGCGCATGGGCTGGATCGGGAAGTAGAGGATCACGGCCTTCTTGACCCATTCGTTTACCTGCCATTCGCTCTTTTCGGGGTCGATGGGCTCGGCCGTGCGCAACTCGCCCTTATCGACCAGTTCGATGACCTGACGGATCGCCTGTCGGGTCTTTTCGTCTTTGAGCAGATCGCGGTTTTCCCACGCCGCTTCGATCGTTTGTTTCAGTTCCTGATACATATTTATCTTGTTTTGTTCGTTACTTGTCATTTAAAAACAAAGTTATGCAAAATTTTTTTATATTTGCACTACTGAATCCAAACACATCAGATTATGTTAAAAAATTTTAAGAAAGTTGCGGCTGTTGCGCTCCTCGGAGCCGTGTGTGTCGGCTGCAACAACATGTCCGCAGTGAAGCATTTGCCTTATCCCGAAACAAAGCGCGGAGAGGTGACCGACAACTATTTCGGTACGGTTGTCGCTGACCCCTACCGCTGGTTGGAAGACGACAATTCGGCCGAAACCGCCGAGTGGGTCAAAGCACAGAATGCCGTGACCGAGAATTATCTGGCACAAATTCCGTTCCGTGATGCCATCCGCGATCGTCTGAAACAACTTTTCAACTATACGAAAGAGTCTTCGCCCGAAAAACACGGCGATTGGTGGTATTACAGTTATAACGACGGTTTGCAGAATCAGTCTGTGATTTACCGCACCAAAGACCTCAAGGAACGCGGCGAGGTATTCCTCGATCCCAACAAACTGGCCGATGACGGTACGGTTGCCCTCGTGACCTCGTCCTTTTCGAAAGACGGGCGTTATTTCAGTTACTCGGCATCCGCATCGGGTTCGGACTGGGTGGAGATCCGTGTGATCGACACCGAGACCAAGGAGCATCTGGACGACCGGATCAACTGGGTGAAGTTCTCCGGCGTATGTTGGGCTCCCGATTCGAAGAGTTTCTATTACAGTGCATACGACGCACCCAAAGAGGGCGTTTATTCGTCGAAGAACGAATATCAGAAAGTTTATTTCCACAAACTCGGCGACAAACAGACCGACGACAAGTTGGTGTATGTCGATCGCAAACACCCGTTGCGTTACTTCTTCGGTGAGGCCGATTCCGAGGGCAAGTGGTTGTTTGTCTCCTCGACCGAAGGTACTTCGGGCAGCGAGATCCTCTTCAAGAACCTGAAGGATCGTGATTTCCGCATCCTGCTGAAGGGTTTCAAATATGACTACGAAATCGTGGAGTGCAAGGGTGACGAACTCTTCTTCCGCACCAATGAGGACGCTTCGAACTATGCGCTGAAGAAGATCAACCTCAAGACCTTCAAGCAGGAGGTCGTTATTCCTGAGGACAAGCAGAACCTGCTGAACAAAGTGGGTACTTGCGGCGGCTACATCTTCGCCAATTATCTGGAGGATGCGCAGAGCAAGATCCGTCAGTTTGATTTCGACGGCAAATTTGTACGCGATGTGGAAGTTCCCGAAATCGGCACCATCAGCGGATTCGGCGGTGGCGACACGGACGAGGAACTCTACTTTACGCTGACGAACTACACCTCGCCCATGTCGAGTTATCATTTCGATCTGAAGTCGGGTAAGGTGACCCTGTTGAAACGACCCAAAGTGGCGTTTGATCCCGATCTGTTCGTGACCAAGCAGGTTTTCTTCTCGTCGAAGGACGGTACGAAGGTGCCGATGTTCATCTCGCACCGCAAGGACATCAAACTCGACGGCAAGAATCCGTGTTACCTCTATGCTTACGGCGGTTTCCAGATCAATCTCTCCCCGTCGTTCAACCCCTCGGCCATCATGTTCATGGAGCAGGGCGGTATCCATTGCGTGGCTAACCTGCGCGGTGGTTCGGAGTACGGCGAAGAGTGGCACAAGGCCGGCATGCTTGCCAACAAGCAGAATGTGTTCGACGATTTCATCTCGGCTGCCGAATACCTGATCCGCGAGAAATATACCTCGTCGTCGAAACTGGCCATTGCTGGCGGTTCGAACGGCGGTTTGCTGGTGGGTGCGTGCGAGGTGCAGCGTCCCGACCTCTATGCCGTGTGTCTGCCGGCTGTGGGTGTGATGGATATGCTGCGTTTCCACAAGTTCACGATCGGCTGGGGCTGGGGTACCGAGTACGGAACCAGCGACAACCCCGAACAGTTTAAGTATATCTATAAGTATTCGCCGCTGCATAATATCCGCGAGGGCGTGAAATATCCTGCGACACTCGTCACGACGGGTGATCACGATGACCGCGTGGTTCCGGCACACTCGTTCAAGTTTGCCGCCACGATGCAGCATTGTCAGGCAGGTAATGCGCCCGTGCTGATCCGCATCGACTCGAAGGCGGGGCACGGTGCCGGCAAACCGACCTCGAAACGTATCGACGAGGCTGCCGACTGCTACGCATTCCTGTTCCAGAACGTGGACGTTCCTTACAGATTGATTTCCAAGTAGGATTCAGATACGGTTTTATTCGAGCGGGGCAGTCGGGCCGTTTGATGGCGGTCGGATCGTCCCCGCTCGGTTTTTTTAATCGCCCCTGCGTAGTTTGGACGCGGGGGAAGATTTATAAGGAATTTCTTTATTAAGAATTGTCAGCCTGTTTGGGCAAGAATGTCGAATCCTCTCCGGAAAGAGGGGTATTGGGTGAGAAATAATAGTACCGAAGGCAAGTCTCCCTTTTCAAAGGGAGATTTAGAGGGATTGTC
>JAHHQL010000015.1 GCA_020026415.1 Alistipes sp.
GTAGACATCCAAACACTCAGCCTCGGGTCATAGTACCTCGCACCATAGTAATACAATCCCGTTTCCTCGTCGAATTCTTTCGCGTTGAAGAGATAAGGCGTATTCCAGATGCTGTTCCGCTCTTCAATGAACACTTCGCCGAACGGCACATACTCGATGTGCTGGACCACCTCGCCGTCCAGATTGGTGATGTAGCTGCTGCTGCCCAAGTGGTCGGGATGGTAGTAGAACTGCAACTTCTCGTATGCGTCCGGTTACATAGTCGTTGTTGTCCGTTCCGTTGTACGGCACCTCAAAAATAGCATAATTATCCTTAATTACCTGCTGTTGGGCGGAATACTTTTGCTTGTAATTCACAGAAATTCTGTCCGTCTCACTGCCGGCATACTGGATGCGTCTCGGGTCGGAACCGTAGGAGGCGAAGTCGCCAATCTTGGAAATGATGCGCTGCGAACCGATATAGATGTGCTTGGTGTAGCGTTTTCGGTGTTGGTGCGTCCGCCCGCAAACTCGGAGTTCACGTAGAACTGTTCACCCTCACCGGAGGTCTTCACCGTGCGTTCTCCGTCGGCATCGGAAGCCGTCAGGCGGTTCTCCTCGTCCCAGCGGAGTTTGCGCTCGGCTGCCGTGGAATCTAACGCGCCGTAGGTGTACTCATCTGTCCTTTTTATTGAGATGAATTTTATTTGCGGCAGATTCGCCGTAAGAACCACAAGGGGTATTTTCTTAAAGGTTTCAGCCATAACCAAAGCCGTGCGAAGAAGAGATGCACGCGCCCGCAATCGACAATGCCATAGACATGATCCCGTGCGATATGCTCCATGCCGATTGTGTTGCCGTCGCCGAAAAGGATAATCCGATCTTTTTCCACGCGGACAATGCGGTGGATGACGAAATGGCCGTTGTCGGTCTCGCCCAAAACCACGTGGCCTCGCTTCAAATCCCCCTCGCGTAAGGGGCGCAGATGAACTTTCTGACCGCTTTGGAAGAAGGGCAGCATACTTTGCCCCTGCACACGAAGCGACACCTCCTGTCCTTCGAGCAAGAGGTCGCGTGTCAGTTGAAATCCCGAATTATTCGACAGAGCGCGCATTACTGATTGTCGGATTCAAACAGCGTGTCGCGTACCAGACGTGCGGCATCGCCGTTGGGAAGACATTCCAAGTGATATACCTCCGTGTGCTTGAGGATCGTGGAGACGGTGGCGCAGACGGCATTGAAAAGTTGCTTGTCGTGCGAGAATGCCAGCGGACACGAGGGCAGCAGGGCACCGATCGACTCCAGACGGCTCAATTTGCGCAGGCGGTTGTGTGGGGCTTGCGAAAGACGTACAAAGGCGCGGATGGGCACACGGGCATTGATGTAGCAGGGCGTTTTCCCGCTCCAAGCCGAACCGTAGCAGTCGGCCGCGCGGTCGGCATTGCCGCAGACGATCGGGCTGTCGTCGTTCAGAAGACGTGCGCCCTCGATATGTTCGCGCCACATGCGGGTGTGAGTACTTTTGCCTGTCCCCGATTCACCGAGCATCAGCACGGCCTGTCCCCGATAGACGATCACCGACGAGTGGATGGCAACGGTGTTGCGGTGTACGGCGGTGATGTTGTAGGCGATCCAAAGGCCGAAACGAAGGCTGCTGAGCAGATGGTTCGAGTCGTGGTCGCAGATGACCTGACGTCCGTCGTTCGAGATGCGTAAGGTTGTGACAGGTGCCGAGGTATCGTGCGGCAGAATGTAAAGCATATAGTTGTCACCGTCGTCAAGGCCAAACCGGCAGTCGGCTTCCGCCTCGGCAAAATCGAATTTTTCGAGTTCGTGGTATTCGCCCACGGGTTTGACGTCGGGGCTGTAAGTGACTTCAAAATTGACATTTCCCGGTTCTTCGGTCTTGAACGGGGCAAGTCCCTGTGCAAAAAATCCAGTGACGAATTTATCGGGCAGGGAGAAACGGATTTTTGCGATCGTGAATATCATGGTTTATTTGTTTTTTTTGTTTCGAGGGTGATGATTCGGTTGCAGTATTCGAGGGTTGTCTCTCGATGGGCGATGACGATGAGTGTCAGCCCCGGATGCTCTTCGGCCAGACGGGCGATGGCACGATTGACCTCCTGTTCGGTGCAGGCATCGAGTGCCGAGGTGGCTTCGTCGAAAAACAGCACATCGGCGTTGCGATACAGGGCACGGGCGATGCCGATCCGCTGGCGTTGTCCGCCCGAAAGACGGCATCCGCACTCTCCGACGGGGGTGTCGATGCCGCGGGGCAGTGAACGGATGAAATCACCCAATTGGGCTGTTTCCAGCGCACGCATGACTTGGTTGCGGTCGATCTCCTTGTCGGGAATCCCCAATGCCACGTTTCCCGCAAATGAAGTGTCGGCCAAAAATAGGTTTTGCGACACGTATCCGATGCGGCGTTGCCACATACGGCGGTTTTGGGGATTGAGCGTGGTCTGGTCAATGCGTATTGTGCCCGATGTCGGGGTGTAAAGCCCCAAAAGCAGATTGAACAGGGTCGTTTTGCCTGCACCCGACTCTCCGCGGATGCCGATCCGTTCGCCCTTGTGTATTGTAAGCGAAAGATGGCAGAAAAGATCCTCCTTTTCGTCGTCGAAACGGAACGAGAGGTCTTCGACCGTGATCGCTTTTTTGAAAGAGATCTGACGATGTTCCTCACGGAGCGAATCGGGATCCGTCGAGGCGGGGGCTTCGCGAAGGATGTCGATCGTATAGCGGTTATAGCGGATGGCGGTCCAACTTGCGAGGATCGAACGGACGGACGGCATCAGGCGGAGCGCAGCCACGGCGAAGACACCGAACAAAAGGCGTGCTTCCGTGGGATCGTCGCCCAGACTCATACCGACCAGAAGTGCCATACCCACGGCAAGTCCCGTCTCGGTGATTGAAGAGGGGAGCGAACGCATCAGCGAATCGCGCATGCGGATGCGGATGATGCGATCTGTCGAGGTGTCGAACTGGCGGAGCATCTTCGGGAAGGCATCGTTGATCTCGATGTCGGCATAGCCGCGGAAAGTTTCGGCGACAAGGCGCATTTTTTCGCGTTGTGCCTTGTTTTCCTCATCGCCGTATTGCACCAATTTGTGACGCACGAGCGTATAGTAGAGACACATCGAAGGGATGAAGACCGCCATGGCAAGCAGTGCGCCTGCGGGAGCATAAAAAAGCAGTGTCCCGAACAACATGACAAACAGCAACAATTCCACAATGATGGAGGTCGCGGGAGTCAATATGCCCGTGACGAATGCCAGACATACGAAATTGACGTTGCGTGTGAGCAGTTGCGAATTGGAGTTTTTGATGAACCCTAATCCCTTCTGATGGTAGGCGGTGAACAGACGACGCGAAAGCGTGCGGTAGAGACACATCACATAGCGGTTCTCGATCTGCATCAAGACAACATCAATGACGTTTTTCAACAGGATGAATCCCACCACACCCGCACACAGCCACAACGAAAAGGCGCGTTGCGATTCAAGACCCGAAGCGGTGAACAGGCGGTGCATGATACCTTCCTGCGTGATCTGCGAGGGGTCGAGTACCATAGTCAGTACGGGCAGCAGCACGGCCAGTCCTGCAAGGTTCATTACCGCGCGGATCAGGAGCGTGAGGGTAATCCACAATCCGCGACGGCGAAACGGTCGGGGGAGTATGGCAAGCAATCCGTTCATTGTTATTCGACTTTTTGGATTTCACCCCGCAGCACATACCACAGGTAACCCGTACAGGGGGTGTAGCCCATACGCCTAAGGATCGAGAGGTAGTCTCTGACCTGACGGCGGTTGGCTTCGGTGGGTTGATTTCCGAACTTGTAATCCACCACGACGGCCTCCCCTCGGCGGATCATCACGCGGTCGGGGCGGCGGGTCGAACCCTGCGGGAGGATGATGTCGTTTTCGGTGCGGATGTCGCTCCACGTACCCGAAAACCAATCGGCAACCATCGGGATGCACATTACTTCTTCCAATTTTGAAAGGAGCGTGTCGGCCTCCTGCCGGTTGAGCAGTCCGTCGAGGGTCATCTGACGGATCGCCTCCCGGATGTCATCGGTGGTTTCGGCTTCCTGAAAGGCCTTGTGCATCATGATACCGAAATCACGCGGTGAACGGATGTTGTCCATCTCCTCGATGTAGCGTTCCGACGGAAGGCTTAAGCGCAGTTCGGCTTCGGAGGTTCGGTAATGTTCCAGAATGACGTGGCGTGTGGAGTCGTCCTTCGATTCCTTGAAAGGTTCGGGGGCGGAGGGTTCGCCCAACTCATAGCGGATGTTGCCCTCATCGGTGGTCGTTTGGCGCAACTCGTCCCACGAGGGGCGGATCGGTGTCATGCGATCGGCATCGGGGGCAGCAACATCCTCGAACGTCATCGGGTCATTGATGTGGTTGAGGATCAGACTGCTGACGCGGTTACTGTCCTTCCGGGGGACGAAAATGTGGAGCGACTCGGCGGCACGGGTCAGTGCCACATAGAGCAGATTGATGTTGTCGATGTGCGAGAAGAGTTTTTCGTGATAGAACGACTTCGCAAAATCCGACTCCATCATCTGTTTCTTGTATTTCACGGGGAAACGCCCGATTTCGGACGCATCGCCCGTGCTTTTTGCCCACACGATGGAGTTCGTGCGGGGATCCATCGTCCATTGGCAGTAGGGGATGATGACGGCGGGTTTCTCCAGACCTTTGGCCTTGTGGATGGTGGAGATTTCGATGGTCTCGCGGCTCTCCTCGATCGAAAGTGACTTTGAAGATCCCTGCTCCTCCCACCATTTCAGGTAGAGCGGGATGTCGGCCACTTTATTTGCCGAAAAGGCGATGATCTGTTCGTGGATGGCTTGCAGATAGGCAGTCTGTTGGCGATCCTCCTCCAGCGAATGGCGGATCACGATGCGCTCGAATGCCTCTTCGGGCGAAAGAATGCTCAGCGAGATGAAGAATTGGCGTTCGTCGTCATCGAGAGCCTGATCGAACGGACGATTCAGAAAACGGTTATAGACTGCGCGGTTGAGTTTGTCGTCGGGGTTGATTGTCAGCGACATGGATGCGGCAATGAATCCGCTGACGGGTGCCGATCCGATAATAAGAGCCTCCTGTGTCATCACATCGAAGTGGTGGCGCGGGTCTTTGTTCTGTTGTTTGAATCCGAGCAGTTTGTCGGCGATCTCTGCGCCGTCGCTTTTTTTCCGCACGAGGATCAGAATGTCGCACGGGCGGAATCCCCGATCCAGCAATTGGCAGATGCACTCCACGACGGGAGGTTCTTCGGCGTAGGTTTCCACGGTAACATAACCCGGACGGGTACATTTGCGTTTGGCGTTCTGGGCGTGTCCCGCATAGGCGTTTTTCAGCATGTCGTGCCATGCGGCGTTCTCCTCGATCGAGAGGATGCCTTGTTCGCGGGCGGCGTTGAGTTCGGCGTTGAGCGCGGCATTGTCGCCCGCAATGATGCGCGCCATGAGGTTGTTGTTGAACTCCACGACGGCGGGAAGACTGCGGTAGTTGTCGCGCATAATCTTCTCCTCGGTGTCGTTGCGTCCCAAAGCGTTCTTCGCCTCGTGGTGCAGCAACTCCCAATCACCGCCTCGCCAGCGGTAGATCGACTGTTTGATGTCGCCCACCAAAAATACGCTGTTGTCCTCCGATTGCGCCATGGCATTCTGCAACAGGGGCAGGAAATTTTTCCATTCGCGGAGCGATGTGTCTTGAAATTCGTCGATCATGAACCGATCGAACCGATTGCCGACCTTCTCGTAGATAAACGGCACGTCGTTGTCGCCGATAAACTCTGCCAAGATCTGTTTCGTTTCGGAGAGCAGCATCAGATTCTGCTCTTCGCACATTTGCTTGACCTGTTCGTAGAGGTCTGTCAGCAGGGCGAAACTGCGGAAATTCTCGCGAAGGAGTGCCGTGGTGTTCCACTTGTCGAAATTCTCGTCGTAGAGGGTGCAGATGCGCCTCAGGAGCGGTTGCAGGGTTGTAACGAGCGGTGCGGCGGGGGATTCTTTCGGACACCATCCGTCGGTTGTCGTACTCATCTGGGCAACGGTCGGGGTATAGGCCGTAAGGTTGCCCGAAGCGATCTTCTGAAAGTAAAACGCAAAACTTCGGCTCTTGCCCTTGAAATCTGCGGGTGTGATGCCGTTTCGGGTCATGAGGTCGATTGCCTCTTGGGCGCAGGAGATGATCTCCTCGCGGGTGCGGTTGCTTTGTCCGGTCGCTTTGCGGACGATTCCGTCCAACTTGTCGCGCATGCCTTTCACGCCGATCGCCTCTTGGTTTGCTTCCTTGAAAATCTCGTTGCCCATGGCGAGGATGCCCTCGCGGACATCCCATTTTTCGCCCCGTTCGATGCGTTCCCCGATGAATTTGATGAGCCATTTCTTCAGATCCTCGTCCGAGGCGATTTGTTCGATCAGTGCATCGGTGCTTTTGGCAAGGAGAGTCGTGGTTTCGAGTTCGATGTTGTAATTCAGATCCAGCCCCAATTCCTTGATGAAAGCACGCAGGATGCGCTGGAAAAAGGTGTCGATGGTCAGCACCGTAAAGTGGGAGTAGTCGTGCAGAATCTTCGACCGTACCTGTCGGGCGCGGTCGCGGATGATCTCCTCCGAAAGGTGCAACTCCCGACAGAGGTTCTGCATGTAGTTGCTTTCGCAGCCCGATGCCAGAGTGTGAATCTCTTTCAGAATACGCGATTTCATCTCCTCGGTGGCTTTGTTGGTGAAGGTCACCGCAAGGATGTGGCGGTAAACGGAGGGTTGCTCTATGGCATCCCGCACATATTTGTAGGCCAGTTGGTAGGTCTTGCCCGATCCGGCACTCGCGTTGAAGATTTTTGCTCTCACTTCTGGGGTATGTGGTTGATTCTTAAATGATTATCTTTGTGTAAAAAAGATGCGAACCGTATATTTATACAAAAATCGGAAAATTTCTTGAGATCTGCAAACAAAAAAACGGGAAAACATATGTTCGTTTCATTGTGAAGCGGATGTGTTGTAAGGCTCTTGTAGGAAGAAAACCGAAAAAATATGGGCAAACCAATCCCGTTCTCGCGGAAAATTTGTAAATTAGTCCCATAAAATCAGATAATATGAAAAGAATGATGTTGGCCTTTGCGGCTGTCCTTATGGCGTTTACGGGCTTTGCTCAAACGCAATCCGATGAAAATACAACCTCCGCCGTCCAAAGCGAGTGGCTGCAAAACTTCTCCTCGCTCGAAATTTTGGGCCCGGTGGATGTGGTGCTCGTTGCCGTGAGCGGGGAGCAGGCTCCCAAAATATCGTGGGATACAAAGGGGGCTTATACCTCCAAATTCCGATATCAGATCAAGGATCGCGTGTTACGCATCTCGGAACGCACGGATCCGCGCCGTCCCGAACGCACAACCGTGACAGTGTATTACAATACGCTCCGTGAACTGCGTGTGAGCGATGCCCGCGTGACGTGTCAGGACACCCTGTGCGGCGATTTGTTCGACCTCTATGTTGAGGGAAAGTCGTCGGTTGAGGCGGGGTTGGATGTGAAGGATTTGAAAATGGATCTTTCGGGTCAGAGCACGGCCAACCTTTCGGGTGTGGCGCGTTATATGACGCTGACGGCAACCGCGGGCACGGTGTCGGCCGAGGCTTTGGACGTGATGTCCGCCACGGTCGAATCGCGGAGCGGTGCCTCGGTACGAATCAGCGTTTCGGAACGCATCGACGCCAGAACCTCGATGAGAGGCACGATCACCTTCAAGGGTAAACCCTCGATCGTGCGTGGCGCGGGCGTTCGGTTTATGGGCGGAAGCATTGTCGGAATCGAATAAAAAATGAAGATGAAGGGATTTTTGGAAGAACTTGCGCAGGATCTTTTCTCGCGTATGGGGGATGGCATATCGGATTGTGCCATCCTTTTTCCGTCGCGGCGTACCTGCTTGTTTTTTACGGATGCCCTGTCACGACTGACGGATCATCCGCTGTGGCAACCCCGTTGGATGACCATCGACCGACTGATGGGCGATATTTCGGGGCTGAAGAAGGGTGACCGAGTGCGTCTGATCACGGAACTTTACAAGGTCTATTCGAAATACCACAACGAGACGTTCGACAAGTTCTACTTTTGGGGCGAGATGCTCCTCACGGACTTCGACACCATCGACAAGTATCTGATCGATGCGGAGATGCTCTTCGAGAATATTTCGGACATCAAACAGATCGAAGCGGATCTCTCGTATCTGACCGAACGGCAGTTGCAGATCCTGCGGTTCTGGGCATCGTTCGGCGAGGAGGCGAACTATTCGGAGGAGCAGCGCAAGTTCATGAAGATCTGGCGCACGTTACTCCCTATCTATCGCGAATACCGTCAGCGACTGACCGATCTGGGCATCGCCTATACGGGGATGATTCATCGTGCGGCGGTCGAGAGGATTCGGAGCGGGGAGGCCGAACTTGAGGACAAACGTCACTTTGTGGTGGCGGGATTCAATGCTCTTTCGGCCTGCGAAAAGGAACTTTTCAAATTCTTAGAGCGATCGGCCGAGACGGATTTTTATTGGGATTACGACGATTATTATGTGCGCAACACGGAACAGGAGGCGGGTATGTTTATCCGCGACAATATCGTCCGTTTTCCGCAACGCACCGAATTTCCGCACGACGGCATGGCGCGCCCCAAGGAGATGACCGCGGTGGCTGCCGTGTCGAATGCCGTGCAGTGTAAATATACGGCCGACATCCTGCGCGAGTTGGCCGCTAAAAGTCCTACGGGGCGTCTGGATAAGGAGACCGCCGTGGTGCTTACCGACGAGAACCTGCTGATGCCCCTGCTGTATGCCCTGCCGAAGGAGTTGGGCGAGGTGAACGTCACGATGGGGTATCCTTTGAGACAGACCACTGCCTATACGTTTGTCGAGCGACTGATCGGGTTGCAGAGCCATTGTCGGGTAAAGGACAATCAAGTGTCGTTCTATCACGTGGATGTGGCGGGACTTCTGGCGCATCCTTTCCTTCAGGAGCAGGATTCCGCGCTGATGATTTTGCTGAGGGAACGCATCGTGCGTGAACGACGGATCATGGTGGCGGGGGAATGGCTGCAACAGAACGACCTGTTGCGTTGTGTCTTTTCGGCGGCAAAGTCATGGACTGCACTCTCGGATTATCTGCTCGGGGTGATTGATGCCGTGGCGAAGATCCCTTCGGAGGAGATCGGTCGCAGGGAGCGTTACGAATATCTGACCATCCTTTCGGAGGAGATCTCGAAGTTGCGCAATTCGCTCGACGAGTGTGATGTGGAACTCACGCCGTCGATCTATACTTCGCTCCTGAGGCGACACCTCCAAACCGTGCGCATCCCGTTCAAGGGCGAGCCGTTGAGGGGTATTCAGGTGATGGGAATCCTCGAAACCCGAAACCTCGATTTCAAGAATGTGATCATCCTCTCGATGACCGACGATAATTTTCCGGGCAACAGATTGGGCGATGCCTCCTATGTGCCGTATAATCTGCGCTCGGCTTATGAACTTCCGACGATCGAACACCATGAAGGCGTTTATGCCTACTATTTTTACCGGCTGATCCAGCGTGCCGAAACCGTTCACATGGTCTATTGCTCGCATGCCGACGATAAATCGACGGGTGAGCCGAGCCGTTACATCCGTCAGTTGGATTACGAAAGCGGATTTACGTTGAAACGCACGGAGGTGGGTGTCGATGTCAATTTGGCGGACGAGGAGGCGATCGAGGTGGAGAAAACCCCGGAGGTGATGGCCTCGCTGGAGCGGTTCACCGACCCTGCACAGACGGGAAAACTTTCGCCGTCGGCTTTTTCGCGGTATGTCAAGTGTCCGTTGAGTTTTTACTTCTATTCGGTGGCGCATCTTTCGCCCGATGACGAGATGTCGGAGGATGTCGATGCTCCGATGTTCGGTACGATCCTTCACGCCGCTGCCCAGAGCCTTTACGCGCGGGTGAAGGACGAACTTCATCCCGCAAAAGCCTTGGATGGCCTGCGCCGATCGAAGGCGGTCGTGAAGGCGGTTGATAAGGCAATCAACGAATCCTATCTGTGCAATCCGAACTCCTCGCGCGAGGAGTATTCGGGCAGTCTGCTGTTGGTCGAGGATATTGTGACGCGCTATTTGGAAAACGGGGTGATGGATTTCGATATTCGTCACGACAATTTTACGGTGACGGGACTGGAGGAGGAGATTCAGTGGAAATTCCCCTTTAAGTGTGGCAGTCGGGAGTATGAGTTGCGCATCGGCGGTGTCGCCGACCGTATCGACATGCTCGACGACGGCACGATCCGCGTGGTGGATTACAAGACGGGAGCCTCGCAACTCGAATTTGGAGGGATGGATGCCCTGTTTCGTTCCGAGGAGCGAGGGGCGAGGAACAACGTGTTGCAGACGCTCATCTATGCGATGATCCTTTCGCATACGCGCCACAAGGAGGTTGTACCTGCACTTTATTATGTGCGGGATATGTCGCGCGAGGACTATTCGCCGATGCTCTGCGACAAGGAACTGAAGGTGCAGGGGGCGAATTATTCGTTCTATCGGGAGGCGTTCGAGCGACTGCTCGCGGAGACTTTCTCCGAGATTTTCAATCCCGAAATTCCGTTCCGACAGACTGAAAATGAAAAGGATTGTGCCTATTGTGATTTCCGCAAGATCTGTCGGCGATAGATTTTTTTCGCTTTTTTTGTACCTTTGTCGGGCATGAAGATTTGAAACAAAAACCTATGAAACGTATATTTCTATTTTTGATTTTGGTGATGACGACTTGCGTCGTGTCGGCGCAGACCTACTCTGAGGAACTCTTGAAAAAGGCTCAGGGGGGCGATGCTGTGGCGATGGATGAACTGGGTCGCTGTTACCATTCGGGACTCGGTATCGGGAAAAACGATCGGGAGGCTGTCCGCTGGTGGACGGAGGCCTGTCGAAAGGGTGTCGTGTCGGCCTATAATTCACTGGGTAATTGTTATGAAAAAGGTCTGGGTGTGGCGAAAAGTCCCGCACAGGCCGTCGAACTCTATATGAAGGGTGCGCGTTCGGGCGATCGGGCGGCAATCCTCAGTCTGGTGGCGTGTTACCGTGAGGGACGCGGTGTCGGACAAGATCCGTCGAAAGCCAATATGCTGGATGCCGCCGTGCATCTGGTCGAGGCGGGGGATATGTCCCGTGCGCTGAATTTCGTGTCCCGTGCGCTTCCCGTGGTGCGTCAGGATAAATCCTATGAATCGTTCGCCCGCGAATATGTGGCGCAGGCGATGAGCGATTGGTCGGCCGAGAATGACGAGGCGACCGATTCGTTGCGTAATGTCAAAAGCAACGAGTTGAACCTCAAGGCTGAACGCGTTTATGTCGATTTGGTGAAGGACGATATTCGTCTGAACCTCACGCTCAAAGAGTACAACGAAGAGCGCAAGGCGTTTTTGGTGTTGGATCCCCAGTTCGGCGAGATTTTCGTGCAGGTTTCTGAGGAGGATGCCGATCAGTTTGCCCGCTACTGGTTGCAACACGAGGAGGAAGAGCCCACGTTCGGAATCGAGCAGGGGCATTTGGCCTTGAAGTCGCTGATCATCAAGATGCCCTACGGCAAGCGTTACGGCTACGGGGTTGATCTGAAGGACGATACGGCAAGCGGGAAAGAGCCTGCTGTCCCCGTAATCGTGTCGGATGTCGATGTGGATATTCCCGTTAATCCGACCGACAACGACAAGACTTTTGTGGTGGTGTTTGCCAACGAACGCTATCGTCGTGATGCCGATTCGGAGTGCTCGTTGCGTGACGGCGAGATCTTTGCCCGCTACTGTCACGAAACGCTGGGCATTCCCGAAAAAAACATCCGTTTTGCGCCTAATGCGACGCTCAACGACATCCGTTACGAATTGCGCCGGTTGAAAAATGCCGTAAACGAATATGGCGGCAATGCCGAGATCATCGTCTATTATTCGGGACACGGCATGGCCGATCTGCGAACCCGCGAGGCCTACATCCTGCCGTCGGACGGATTCTGCGAGGATCTGAAGACGGGTTACAAATTGGATGATTTGTGCGACGAACTCTCGCTCTGCCGCAGTCGTTCGACCCTGCTCTTCTTGGATTCGTCGTTTGCGGGTGTGCGCCGTGACGGAGCAACGCTGGAGACCAACCGCAACGGCCGTCTGATGCCTCGTCAGTGTGTACCGTCGGGAAAGATGATGGTCTTTGCGGCTGCCGAAAACGATGAGACCGCCTATGTTTATCGAGAAAAGGGTCACGGAGCATTCACTTACTTCCTGCTCAAGAAATTGCAGCAGACACGTGGTGAGGTGACCTTGGGCGATTTGAGCAAATATGTGGCACGTGCGGTGCGTGAGCAGGCGTGGGTCGGCTGGCGCAGTCATCAGACTCCGAGGACGTTGGTCGCAATTACGCTTTCGCATGTATGGCGACCGATCCGTCTGCGTTGAGCGGAAAAAGGGATGACCTTTCGGGTCATCCCTTTTTGTTTAGAAGGTGATTTTGAAGTAGGGTGCACCGCTTCGTCGTGCTGCCTCCAGCCCTACGCGGGAATCTTCGAAGATCAGCGTTTCGAGGGGCAAGCATCCTTCCCGTTCCATGACCTTCAGAAAACATTCGGGATCGGGCTTGCTGTGCGCCACATCGCACCCCGCAATCACGCCGTCCACCTCGCCGATCCGTCCTTTGCTTACGCCCCTGAACCCGATGCCCAAGTGACGCATCACGTTGTCGATGTTGGCGCGACTGCCCGTGGAGACGATCCATACGTGTCCGCCGTCCTGCCGGAACCGGCAACAGAAATCCCATAATTCGCGGTTGATGACCACCGAGTCGAAAAACGAAGGGTAGAGTTCGATTTTACGCAGGCGCAGGCATTCCTTGAGATCGGGATCGGTGATGCCGTAAGCCGAGAGAAACTCCGCGCAACGCATCCCGAAATAGTGATCGAGATACTCCTGTTCGGTCAGCGGGAATCCTGCCTCGCGGAGCGTGGCGACATAGGCGGCATTCGCACGGCGCGTATCGACCAACGTACCGTCAAAATCCGTGAGAATCAATTTTACGGGGTTGTGCATCAGTCGAAGGATTGCATGCCCGACTGGGCGATGTACATCAGCCGCTTGTAGTCGGTCGGGGTGAGTTCCATGAAGAAATAGTGAATCGGATCGACCCTCATGCCGTTGTGGCGCACCTCGTAGTGGAGGTGGGGGGCAAGCGAAAGACCCGTATTGCCCGAAAAGGCGATGATGTCGCCGCGACGTACTTTTTTTCCCTCCCGCACATGAATCTCCCCCAGATGGTGGTAACTGGTGCTGTACCCGTTGCCGTGGTCGATGACGATGGTCTTTCCGGAGGTCGAATTACGCATCATGACGTGGCTTACCACTCCGTCGGCCGTGGCAAAAACGCGCGAACCTTCGGGTACGGTATAATCCACGCCCCGGTGAGGTTGGAGGGTTTTGTAGAAGGGGTGGAAACGCATGCCGTAGGAGGCGGTCATCAGCGTCAGTTTTTTGTTGATGACGGGTTGGATCGAGGGGATGCTGTTGCACTCCTCGCCTTTTTGCCGGATACGGCGGTGCAGTGTCGCATAAATCTCGTTGAGCGAACTTAATTCCTTGTCCATGTGTTCCATACGGCGTTCCAACTCTTCGCGAAGGCTTTGCGAGGTGCGGTTCACGACCTGTTCGTAGGTTGTGTTGCGGCGTTGTTGAAATTCGGCGGAAAGATCGTTCGGAGCGGCCTCAAACAATGTTTGGAATACGTTGCGGTCGCGTTCCGAAAGGTTATCGACAACTTGCATCAGCGAGTCGTAGCGTTGCGAAAGGCGCGTGTATTGTTCGCGGAGTTCGTCAGTCTGATGTTTCAGATCATATTCGAACGGGGTGTCGAAAAACAACGAAAATCCGAAGTAATAAAGCACCGTGAGACCGCCCCACACGAATAGGCGCACGACGAAGCGGATGATGCGGGTCTTGCGCAGACGGCGTCGGCGCAGACGTTCCAAATTTTTCTTTCCGGTCATCATGGCTTTAGAACTTTTCGTAGGTTATGTCTTTCATCTGTTTCATCAGATTGTCGTATTCTTCGGGTGTCATATTTTTGTTGAAGTAGTTGATCGGGTTCACATGATGCCCCTTGTGAATGACTTCATAGTGGAGGTGCGGGCCGCTCGAAATACCTGTGTTCCCCATCAGCGCGATGAGTTGTCCGCGTTTGATTTTCTCGCCGGGACGCACCAATATCTTGCTCAGGTGTGCATAGCGCGTTTTGTAGCCAAATTCGTGGTTCAGAAGCACCTGTTTCCCGTAGCCTCGGATTGATTTGGTTGATTCGACAACGGCATCGCCCGTGGCAAAGACCGGATCGCCGATGCGGCCTGCAAGATCGACTCCCTTGTGCGGGCGGATAATGCCTAAAGTGGGGTGCAGACGGCGCATGTTGAATGCGCCGATGTGGTTGTTGCGCAGTTTCTTGCGGTCGATCGGCCAAATGGCGGGAATGGCTGCCGAAAGTTGCTCCTTGTTGTGACTCAGGCGTTGCAGTTCGTCCATCGAAACCGACTCAAGATAGAGCGTGCGCGCAAGGCGGTCGAGTTGTTTCCATGTGTCGGTCATCAAGGGGGCGAAATCGTCGTCGGCGAGGGCGGCATATTTGTTTTCGGCATAGGGTTGCCATACGCCCGGAATCGAAAGCGTATCGGTGGCAAACAGCGTGCGATAGACAAAGTTGTCGCGTTGGCGGATGTTGTCGATGCGGTTTTGTGCCGTGCGGATGCGCTCCTGAAGGATGCGGTATTCGGTGATCAGCTGGCGGTTGTCGCGATTGATGCGGTAGATTTTCGGGGTGAAGAAAAAGTAGGAGAAAACCACGTTGGCAACCGACACGAGGATGAATCCGATGAGGATGCGCCGGATCAGGCGGTAGGTGCGCAGGCGTGCCGTGACCGATCCCACGTCATGAGCCAACTCCGTGGATTTTTCGCAGAGGGTGTCCAATACGTGCATGGCCTCGTGACGCATGTCCCGATTCGGGTCGTGGTATTCGTCTTGCTGATTTTCACTCATTATTAAAAAACTTACCTTTATTTATGCAAATATAGCGTAAAATGTGTAAATTTGCAACTTGGTAAAAAGAGAACGAGAAAATATTATTTCGATTATATATGGAATCAAACAAAATCCGTCAGGCTTTCCTCGACTTCTTCGAGAGCAAAGGCCACCACATCGTACCGTCGGCTCCGATGGTCGTCAAAGGTGATCCCACGCTGATGTTCACCAACGCGGGCATGAACCAGTTCAAAGACATTTTCTTGGGCAATGCCCCCCGCAAATATCCCCGTGCCGCCGATACGCAGAAGTGTCTGCGTGTGTCGGGTAAGCACAACGACCTTGAGGAGGTCGGCCACGATACCTACCACCACACCATGTTCGAGATGCTCGGCAACTGGTCGTATGGCGATTACTTCAAGAAAGAGGCCATCGAATGGGCTTGGGAGTTGTTGCACGATGTGTATCACCTGCCCGCCGAGCGTATGTACGCCACCGTATTCGAGGGTTCGAAGGAGGACGGCGTGGATTTCGATCAGGAGGCTTACGACTACTGGCGTCGCTACCTGCCCGCAGATCACATCATCAACGGCAACAAGCACGATAACTTCTGGGAGATGGGCGAGACGGGTCCCTGCGGATCCTGCTCGGAGATTCACTTCGACTTGCGTGACGAGGAGGAGATCGCCAAGATCCCCGGCCGCGATCTGATCAACAAGGACAATCCCCAAGTGATCGAGATCTGGAACCTCGTGTTCATGCAGTACAACCGCAAGGCCAACGGCGAATTGGAGATGCTGCCCGCACGCAACGTCGATACGGGTATGGGTTTCGAGCGTCTGTGTATGATTCTTCAGGGCAAGAAATCGAACTACGATACCGATGTCTTCCAGCCGACGATCAGCCGCATTGCCGCCATGGCAGGTAAGACCTACGGACAGAACGAGAAGGACGACATCGCCATGCGTGTGATCGCCGATCACCTGCGTGCCATCGCATTCTCGATTGCCGACGGTCAGTTGCCTTCGAACGTGAAGGCGGGTTACGTGATCCGTCGAATCCTGCGCCGTGCCGTACGTTACGGTTACACGTACCTCGGTTTCACCGAACCGACGCTGTGTAAGTTGGTAGCCGGTCTGGTGGATCAGATGGGCGCACAGTTCCCCGAACTGAAGAGCCAGCAGACGCTTATCGAGAAGGTGATCGAGGACGAGGAGGCATCGTTCCTGCGTACGCTGGCCACGGGTATCAACCTGTTGGACGGAGTGATCGCCAAAACCAAGAAAGAGAACAAAAAAGCGATTTCGGGTGCCGAGGCATTCGAATTGTACGATACGTTCGGATTCCCGATCGACCTTACGGAACTCATCGCCCGCGAGCAGGGAGTAGGGGTCGATTTGGAGGAGTTCGAGAAGGAGTTGCAGGCTCAGAAGGCTCGTTCGCGTAATGCGGCAGCCGTCGAGTCGGACGACTGGGTGGAGGTGAAGCCCGTCAAGGAGAGCATCTTCACGGGTTACGACCACCTCACCGAGCAGGTACACATTGCCCGTTACCGCCGTGTGAAATCGAAGAACAAGGTATCGTTCCAACTGGTATTCGACCGGACGCCGTTCTATGGCAACGGTGGTGGTCAGATCGGTGATGTGGGTTACATCGAGAACGCCAATGAGCGTTTGGAGGTCGTAGCCACCGAGAAGGAGAACGGTCTGATTATTCACATCCTGAACGACCTGCCCGATAATCCCGCAGCCGAATTTACGGCTGTGGTGAATGCCGAGAAACGTCAGTCGGCCGCCAACAACCATTCGGCAACCCACCTCCTGCACCACGCTCTGCGTAAGGTGCTGGGTACGCATGTCGAGCAGAAGGGGTCGCTCGTAACCCCCGAAGTGCTTCGTTTCGACTTCTCGCACTTCCAGAAGGTGACGCCGGAGCAGTTGCGCGAGGTGGAGAGCGAGGTGAACCGCATGATCCGCGAAGATTTCGAGTTGGAGGAGAACCGCAACACCACCAAGGAGGAGGCCGAGGCCGCAGGTGCCATGATGTTGTTCGGCGAGAAATACGGCGACAAGGTGCGTATGGTCAAGTTCGGCCCGTCGGTCGAGTTGTGTGCCGGTACGCACACCGCATCGACCGGTAAGATCGGTTTCTTCAAGATCGTGAGCGAAAGTGCCATTTCGGCAGGTGTCCGCCGTATCGAGGCTGTGACGGGAGCACAGGCCGAGAAGTTGGTTTACGCCGCAGAGGATGCCCTGCACAACGTAGCCGAATATCTGAACAACCCGCAGGTATTGACCGCCGTGAAGAAAATGCTGGAGGCCAACGAGCAACTTTCGAAGGAGGTTGAGGCCATGCGCAAGGAGCAGGTGGCCCAATGGGCAGACAGGATCATCGCCTCGACCGTCGAGCGTGACGGCATGCAGATCTTCTCGATCGTTTCGGATCGTACGGCCGAGTTCCTGAAGGATCTGGCTTACAATTTGAAGGCACGTTCGAAGAAACTCGTGTTTGTCGCAGGTTCGCACTACGCCGGAAAACCCACGCTGACTGTGATGCTCGGTGACGAGATCGTGAGTGCGGGTGCCGATGCCGGCAAGGTCGTCCGCGAGGCCGCACGTCTGATGCAGGGCGGCGGTGGCGGTCAGGCTTTCTTCGCCACGGCAGGCGGTAAGAATGTCGATGGCTTGCAGGCCGCAGTCGATAAGGCTGTGGAGTTGATCTGCGCCCAAGTAAAGTAAGTAAAGGTTAAATTAAATAATGAGAGTTACTATGGACAAGAAAGTATTATTGATGATCCTCGATGGCTGGGGAAATGGCAAACACGACAAGGCTGATGTCATTTCGACGGTTCATCCCGAATATATTTCGGCCATGACCGAGCATTATCCTCATGCCGAACTGCGTACCGATGGCGAAAATGTCGGTCTGCCGGACGGTCAGATGGGCAACTCGGAGGTCGGTCACCTCAATATCGGTGCAGGTCGTGTCGTTTATCAGGATCTGGTGAAGATCAATCGCGCATGTGCCGACAATTCGATTCTGAAGAATCCCGAAATCGTCAAGGCATTCGAGTATGCCAAGAACAACGGCGTGAATGTACACCTGATGGGGCTTTGCTCGACAGGAGGTGTCCACTCGTCGCTCGATCACCTCTTCAAGATGTGTGATGTGGCCAAGGAATACAACTGCGAGAATACCTTCATCCACTGCTTCATGGACGGTCGTGATACTGATCCCCGCAGCGGTAAGGGTTTTATCGAGGCTCTGGAAAAACATCTGACCGTATCGGCGGGTAAGATCTCAACGATCGTAGGCCGTTACTATGCCATGGATCGTGACAAGAACTGGAATCGTGTGAAGATTGCTTACGATGCGTTGGTCGAAGGTGTCGGCGAGAAGGCTGTCGATATGGTTGAGGCCATGCAGAAGTCGTACGACAACGACATCACCGACGAGTTCGTAAAGCCCGTGGTTCGTGTGGATGCCGAGGGGCAGCCCGTAGGTCTGATTCGCCCGAATGATCTGGTGATCTTCATCAATTATCGTAACGACCGAGCCAAGGAATTGACGATTGCCCTGACGCAGGAGGATCTGACGGCCGAAGGAATGCACACCATGCCGCTGTATTACTGCTGCATGACTCCCTACGACAACAAGTTCCATGGGTTGCACATCCTCTTCGACAAGGAGAACGTGAAGAATACCATCGGAGAGTGGGTTGCCAGCAAGGGTCTGAAGCAGTTGCGTATTGCCGAGACAGAGAAATATGCACACGTCACCTTCTTCCTGAACGGAGGACGCGAGGATAAGTTCGAGGGTGAGGATCGTATCTTGGTTCCTTCGCCGAAAGTTGCCACCTATGATCTCCAGCCTGAGATGTCGGCTCCCAAGATTGCCGAGAAGTTGGTTGCTGCACTGAACGAACAGAAGTTCGACTTCATCTGTCTTAACTTCGCCAACGGCGATATGGTCGGTCATACGGGTGTTTACGAAGCCATCGAGAAGGCAGTGAAGGCTGTGGATGGTTGCGTGGAGCAGGTCGTTGAGGCAGCCAAGAAGAACGGCTATGAGGTCGTTATGATTGCCGACCACGGCAACTGCGACAACGCCGTAAACCCCGACGGTACGCCCAACACGGCACACTCGCTGAACCCCGTACCCATCGTTGTGGTTTCGGATCGCGTAAAGTCGGTTGAGAACGGTATTCTGGCCGATGTCGCACCCACGGTTTTGAAACTGATGGGTGTCGAGCAGCCTGCCGAGATGACCGGTAAGGCACTCGTTGAGTTCAAATAATCGAGCATGCAAATAGTAAAAGAGCCGCACGACCTCTCGTGCGGCTCTTTTTTGTGACTTCAAAGGAATTAATACAATTCGATAAATTCGTAGGAGTTGCCCACGATCGAAAGGTACTTCATAAACTCCTCGCGCGAGATGACCACCGTGGCGCGGAAATCGTTCGGGTGGAACGAGTAGGAGGGCAGGTCTCGCAACGCGGCATCTAAGAACAGATGCACATGGCGTTCGGGGTCGTTGATCAGTCCGAAGGGCGATACCGAGCCGGGTTGCAGCCCGAGCCATTTCAACATGCGCTTCTCGGAGGCAAACGACAGTTTGCCCTGATGGAGTTTGTGTTCCAGATCGTGGATCACCATACTCTGTTCGCAGTCGAAGCAGACGAGGTAATGGCGGTCGCCCTTATGGTTGCGGAAGAAGAGGTTCTTGCAGTGTTTCGAACCGTCCTTGCGCCAATGGGTGCGGGCAATCTCGATGGTCGGGGATGCGGGGTGTTCGTACCACGTGTATTGAATGCCGTGGCAGTCCAGAAACTCGAACACTTTCTGTCGGCGTTCATCGAGTGCGACACACTCTTCGGGTGTAAGTGTGATTTCTTCCATGGGTTAAGCGTAGAAGTTACGGATGTTGTCGCGGATGCACTCCACAAGGATTTTGACCGACTCCTCGGCCGACCATGCGTTGTGGGGCGAGAGCAGCAGACGGTTCTTGTCGTGTACCTGCATCAAGGGGCTCTCCGAGGTGAACGGCTCCGAGGTAAATACATCGAGTGCCGCGCCTGCCAGTTCGTTGCGGTTCAAGCCTTCCGCCAAAGCGGCTTCATTGACAATACCGCCGCGTGCCACGTTGATCAGAATCGCCGAACGGCGCATCGAAGCCAGTTCGGGTGCGTCGATCAGGTTGTGTGTGCGGGCGTTCAGCGGGCAGTGGATCGAGATGATGTCCGCCCACGTGAGCAGTTCGGTGAGCGTCATGGCGGGGTACTCCTCTTCGCGCGTTACGCCCGAAGTCGAGGTGTAGGCCACCTCGCATCCGAGTGCCGTGGCAACCTTTGCCACCTCATGACCGATGTTGCCCAGACCGATGATGCCCCAACGCTTGCCGTGGAGCGTGTGCACCTCACGACCGAAATGGAACTGACGATCCTGCAAGGGGTATTTCTCCTTGGTATAGCGGTCGTAGTAGGGGATTTGGCGGTAGAGGGCGAGGGCGGCACCGATGGTGGTCTCCGTCACGGAATGGGTCGAGTAGCCGACGGCATTGCGGACGGTGATGCCGAACTCCTTGGCGGCCTCCAGATCCACGTTGTTCATGCCTGTGGCGGCAATGGCGATCAGGCGCAGTTTCGGCAGCGACTGCATCGCCTCGCGGTCGATCATCACCTTGTTGGAGATGACAACTTCGGCATCCTTACAGCGTTCGACGACCTCTTCGCGGCGGGTCGTCTCATAGGCCGTGTAATTACCCAGAGCCTTGATTTTACTCAGATCGGCATTTCCCAGCGAGTAGGCGTCGAGAAATACGATGTCCGGTTTTTTGTTTTCCATAGTTTTATGTGGTTCGTTTATTGTTGCATTTCTCCGATCAGGTCGCGGATGACCACCGAGGCACACCCGATGCCGAACAGGGCAGGGATGTAGGAGATCGTTCCGACGTTTGATTTCTTGTTTTGTTCCTCACACGGGATCATGGCTCCCTCGCGGATGGGTTCGGGCGAGAAAACGGCATGGAAACCCTTGTAAATGCCCAGTTTGTGCATGCGTTTGCGGAGCATGTGCGCCAAAGGACAGTGGTGGGTCTTGGAAATGTCCGTGATCTCCATCTTCGCAGGGTCGGTTTTGGCTCCTGCACCCATCGAACTGACCAAGGGAATGTGTCGGTCGAGTGCCCCCTTGATGAATGCCGTCTTGGGCGAGAGCGTGTCGATGGCATCGACCGCATAATCATAATGGGCGGCATCCAGCAGTTCGCAGGTCAGATCGTCCTTGATGTATTGATTGACGATCCGAAGGTCAATTTCGGGGTTGATGTCGCGCAGACGCTCGGCCAGCACCTCGGCCTTGGAACGACCCACGGTCGAATGCAGGGCGACGAGTTGTCGGTTGATGTTCGAGGGCGATACCACGTCGGCATCGGCGATGGTCATGTGTCCGACACCCGCGCGTGCGATCATCTCTGCCGCGTAGGCACCCACACCGCCGAGACCCACAACCAAAACGTGGGATTGGCGCAAAATATTGAGTTTCTCTTCGCCCAAAAGCAGGGCGGTACGTTCCAACCAGTTATCCATGGTGAAAAAATCGTTCGTAATTATTCAGGCAGACTTGCTGCAATTCTTCGAGGGTGGTGTGGCGCACATCGGCCGCAAGACGGTAGATTTCCTCGATCGGAATCTCCTCGTCGTCGGTCTCCAAAAAGAGAAATTCCGAGGGGAGTTTTTCGAGTACCGAGAGTGTTTTCGGCGAACGGAAAGTCCTCAGTCCGAACGAGAGAAAATAACCGTGTCTGATCGCCTCCGAGGCTTGTTGCCACGACCCGATAAATCCGTGGAAAACAGCACGTTCGATTCGATACTCACGAAGAAGTTTCAGCACTTCGTTGAACGCCCTTACCGAGTGCAGGACGACCGGCAGATGATGCTCCGCCGCCAACTGCAATTGGTGGCGGAAAACCTCCTCCTGCTTCTCGCGCGGGACATTGCACGCGAAGTCCAGACCGATCTCGCCGACGGCCTTCACACTGTTGTCGATCGCGGGGCAGGTCTCCCCGCGGTCGGCGTGCCACGGGTGGATGCCGCATGCCTCGGGTTCGAGGTGACGGTGGGTCGGACGGTGGGTGTGGATATTGACGAAAACTGTTTCCATAGGCCACAAAAATATAAATTTTTAACCGAATCGGGATGATTTTCATATTTTAAAATTATTAAACATATATAAGGTGAAGCCTCTGATTTTTCGGAAATCCAGCCCCGAACCCCTTGAAATGAAGGGGCGGTAAGTAAATCCCCGATTTGAAATATCTGAAAATCACCAAACTCCACCGAAAATGAAAAATAAAGAACCGAATACTTATTTTTCTCAAGAAAAATGCGTAATTTCGCACGCTATTGAAAGGTTAGTTCACTTATAACTAAAGGATAAACCCATTAAATAATCAAAATTTTTAACCATGTCGAAAATCATTACTCTACGCAAGGGTCTCGACATCAATCTTCAAGGCAAGGCCGAAGAGTCGATCGTAACGGCTCCGATGGCTGAGGAATACGCCGTGTCGCCTCTCGATTTCGAGGGCGTCACTCCGAAGATGCTGGTCAAAGAGGGTGACGCAGTGAAAGCGGGTCAGCCGTTGTTCTTCAACAAGTACAACGACCGCGTGCTCTTCACTTCGCCGGTCAGCGGTACGGTGAAAGCCGTAAACCGTGGCGAGAAACGTAAGATTCTCACCGTGACCGTCACTCCCGATGCTCGGCAGTGCTACGAAGAGTTCGCAAAGCCCGATTTGAAATCGGCCAAGCGAGAAGAAATCGTCGAGTTGTTGCTTTGTGCGGGTCTCTGGCCCATGATCGTGCAACGTCCCTATGGCATCATTGCCAACCCGAACGACAAGCCGAAAGCAATCTTCGTTTCCGCTTTCGATTCTGCCCCGCTCGCTCCCGATTACAACTTCGCGTTGCGCGGTGAGGAGAAAAACATTCAGGCAGGTTTTGACGTGCTGGGCAAACTGACCGACGGTAAGGTGCATCTGTCGATGCGCGCAAAGGCCGAGGGTCAGATGGTCACCATGAAGGGCGTCGAACAACACACCTTTGCCGGAAAACACCCTGTGGGTAATGTTGGCGTTCAGATCCATCACATCGACCCCGTCAACAAGGGCGAAATCGTATGGACGGTCAACCTGCAAGATGTTGTCGTAATCGGACGTCTGGTAAACGAAGGCCGTGTCGATATGACGCGCGTCATTACCGTTGCCGGTTCCGAAATCGAAAAACCGCATTATGCGCGTGTCATTGCGGGTGCGCGCATGAACTCCATCGTCGGGAAGGAGATCAAAGCCCAGAAAGAAGGCGATCACGTCCGTATTATTTCGGGCAATGTGCTCACCGGCAAGAAGTCTTCGCTCGAAGGCTATCTCGGCTTCTACCACAACACCGTTTGTGTGATCCCTGAAGGCGACAAGTATGAGATGTTCGGTTGGATGGCTCCCCGTTTCAAGAAATTCTCCGTTTCGCGTTCGTACTTCTCGTGGCTCTGCCCCAAGAAAGCCTACAAACTCGACACTAACATCAACGGCGGCGAGCGTCCGTTCGTCGTTACGGGTCTCTACGAGCAGTATCTGCCCATGGACATCTATCCCGTATATCTGTTGAAGGCTTGTCTGGCTCAGGACATCGACCGCATGGAGAATCTGGGTATCTACGAAGTGGTTGAAGAGGACTTCGCCCTGTGCGAGTTCGTCGATCCTTCGAAAATCGACATCCAGCAGATTATTCGTGATGGTATCAACTTAATGATTAAGGAGGCATAACAATGGCAGCACGTAAATTTGTAGATAAAATCAAGCCGACGTTCTCCAAAGGTGGTAAATTAGGCTTTTTGGAATCGACTTTCGATGCCTTCGAAACATTCCTCTTCGTGCCTAACACGACTACCGTGCGCGGCGCACACATCCGTGACTGTAACGATATGAAGCGTACCATGAGCATGGTCATCATCGCTCTGTTGCCCGCTTTGTTCTTCGGTTTCTATAATGTAGGTTATCAGCACTCGCTTTCGATCGGAGTGGAACAGGGCTTCTGGGCCGACTTCTGGTTCGGTTTTCTGAAGGTGCTCCCCATCATCGTCGTTTCGTATGTCGTCGGTCTGGGTATCGAGTTCGCCGTCGCTCAGATGCGCGGTCACGAGGTGAACGAAGGTTTCCTCGTTACGGGTCTGCTGATCCCGATGGTCATGCCCGTCGATGTTCCCCTGTGGATGGTCGCTCTGGGTACCGCCTTTGCCGTAATCTTCGGTAAAGAGGTATTCGGCGGTACGGGTATGAACGTATTCAACCCCGCCCTGATGGCTCGTGCCTTCGTATTCTTCGCATACACACCCCAAATGTCGGGTGCTTCGGTCTGGATCGCAGGTCTCGGTAAAGGCGAGGGTGTTGTCGATGGCTTCTCAGGTGCTACCTGCTTGGACTATCTGGCCAAGGACGGTACGCTGGGTAATTTCTCGCCTTGCGATGCATTCCTCGGTTTCATTCCCGGTTCGATCGGTGAGACTTCGACCCTCGCCATTCTGATCGGTGCCGCAATCCTGCTCTTCGTGGGCGTGGCTTCGTGGCGCACGATGGTTTCGGTGTTCGTCGGCGGTCTGGCCATGGGTTACTTCTTCGAGTTGCTCGGCGTGACGGCTTATCCCGCATGGTGGCATCTCGTAATCGGTGGTTTCGCTTTCGGTGCCGTATTTATGGCTACCGACCCCGTAACCTCGTCGCAGACCAATGCCGGTAAGTATATCGTCGGTTTCATGACCGGTGCCATTGCCATCATGATCCGCGTGATCAACCCCGCTTACCCCGAAGGTATGATGCTCTCGATTCTCTTCATGAACGCCTTGACGCCGCTCATCGACTACTTCGTTGTGGAGCGCAACATCAAACGTCGTCAAAATCGTGTTAAACTCGCAAAATAACAGATGAATATGGCAAAGAATACAAATAGTAATTCGTATATCCTCATCTATTCGACTGTAATGGTCGTGTTGGTTGCCGCTCTTTTGTCTGTCGTTTCTCTGTCGTTGCAAAGTCGCCAGTATGCGAACGAGCTCAACGAGAAAAAGCAGATGATTTTGGGTTCGCTGTCCGCACAGGATCAGAACTATGACGAGTTCATCAACGCTTATACGATTGATAAAGAGGGTAACAAGTTGGAAGGCGAGGATGTCTTCAATTTGTTGAAAGATCTGAAAACGGCTTTCGAAGAGGGCAAGTTCCCCGTATTCGAGGCTAAGGACGGCCGTCTGGTACTGCCTTTGACGGGTACCGGTCTGTGGGGCCCGATCTGGGGTTATGTCTCGATCAACGAGGACATGAACACCATCGGCGGTATCATCATGGATCACAAGGGTGAAACCCCGGGTCTGGGTGCCGAAATCGCCACGGCCAAGTATCAGGCTAAATTTATCGGCAAGGAAATCTTCAACGGCGACGAGTTCGTTTCGATCAAGTTGCGTAAGGGCGGTGCTTCGAAGGACAACCTCATCCACGAGGTTGACGCAATCACCGGCGGTACGAAAACTTCGGACGGCGTTACGGCCATGTTGCACGACAGCATGGAACACTACCTGCCGCTGTTGAACGCTCGTCGTCAGGCCAAGGTCGCTGCACAGCAGCCCGCTGAGACCCCCGCCGCCGAGAATGTGTCTAACGAAGAAAAAGTAGAAAACCATGAGTAGTAATAATGAAAAAGAACCCATGTTCTCAGCCAAGAACATGAAGTATCTGACAGGGCCTTTTTCTGCAAACAACCCGGTGATCGTCCAGATTCTGGGTATTTGCTCGGCATTGGCAGTTACGGTGCAGCTCAAGCCTGCAATCGTAATGGGTCTGTCGGTTATGGTGGTTACGGCTTTCTCCAATCTGGTGATGTCGCTGTTGCGTAACGGTATTCCGTCGCGTATCCGTATCATCGTCCAACTGGTTGTCATCGCCGCACTGGTAATCGTCGTCGATCAGATTCTGAAGGCATTCGTTTACGAGGTCTCCAAGCAGTTGTCGGTTTACGTCGGTCTGATCATCACCAACTGTATCGTAATGGGTCGTGTCGAGGCATTCGCCTTGGGCAACAAACCCTGGCCCGCATTCCTCGACGGTATCGGTAACGGTCTGGGTTACGGTATGATCCTCGTTATCGTGGCATTCTTCCGCGAGTTGTTCGGTTCGGGATCGTTGTTCGGTTTCCGCATCATCCCCGAAAGTTGGTATCTGGCCGAGGGCGGTTTCTATTCGAACTGCGGTCTGATGCTCTTCCCGCCGATGGCGTTGATTATTGTCGGATGTATCATCTGGATCCACCGCTCGATCAACAAAGATTTACAGGAAAAATAGGAGGTTAGAGTATGGAAACACTGAATATATTTATTAAGTCGATCTTTATCGACAACATGGTATTCTCGTTCTTCTTCGGTATGTGTTCGTATATTGCCGTTTCGAAGAGCGTTAAAACGGCTCTGGGTCTGGGTGCCGCCGTTACGTTCGTGATGGCCATGACCGTGCCGTTGAACTACCTCTTGTATCAGTTCGTTCTGAAAGACGGTGTGCTCGTTGAAGGAGTGAACCTCAATTTCTTGACGTTCATCGTATTCATCGCCACCATCGCTGCATTCGTGCAGTTGGTCGAGATGGCCGTTGAGAAGTTCTCTCCCACGTTGTATAACCAGTTGGGTATCTTCCTGCCGCTGATCGCCGTGAACTGCGCCATCATGGGTGGTTCGCTGTTCATGCAGCAGAAAGTCGATGGAGGCGAGATCACTTCGTTCGTGCAGTCGCTGGGTTACGGTCTGGGCTCCGGTCTGGGCTGGTGGCTGGCTATCGTCATGATGGCTGCAATCCGCGAGAAATGTCATTATTCGAACATCCCCGCTCCGCTCAAAGGTCCCGGTATCGCATTTATCATCACCGGTCTGATGGGTATTGCCTTCATGATGTTCTCGGGCATTCAGTTCTAACTTTAAAAAGAGATTCAGAAAATGGATACAATGACTATTATTGTTGCAATTGTCGCCTTCTTGGTGATTATTCTCGTACTGGTCGGCCTGCTTCTCTATGCAAAGACTAAACTGACTACGTCTGGAGAAGTCACGATCGACATCAACGATGGCGAGAAAGTCCTCAAATCGGAGAGCGGTTCGACCCTGCTGGCCACTCTGGCCGACAACAAGGTCTTCCTGCCTTCGGCTTGTGGCGGTGGTGGTGCTTGCGGTATGTGTAAGTGCCAGGTTTTGGAAGGTGGTGGCGACATTCTCCCGACCGAGACCGGTTTCATTTCGCGTAAAATGGCCAAGGATCACTGGCGTCTGGGTTGTCAGGTCAAAGTAAAGAACGACCTGAAGATCCACGTTCCGGAGTCGGTACTTGGTGTCAAGAAGTGGGAGTGTACGGTTGTATCGAACCGTAACATCTCGACCTTCCTCAAGGAGTTTGTCGTTAAACTCCCCGAAGGTGAGAACCTCAAGTTCCGCAGCGGCGGTTACATTCAGGTGGATATTCCGAAGTATGACGAGATCAAGTTCTCGGATATGGATATCGACGAGAAGTTCCGTCCCGACTGGGAGAAATTCAAGATGTTTGACCTGAAGACGGTGAACCCCGAGGACACGTTCCGTGCATACTCGATGGCCAACCACCCTGCCGAAGGTAACATCATCATGCTGAACATTCGTATCGCAACTCCTCCGTTCGACCGTGTTAATGGCGGTTTCATGAAGGTGAACCCCGGTATCTGTTCGTCGTATGTCTTCTCGCGCAAGCCGGGAGACAAAGTGACGATTTCGGGTCCTTACGGAGAGTTCTTCCTGCCCGACAACCTCTCGCCCGACACGGAGCTGATCTTTGTCGGTGGTGGTGCCGGTATGGCTCCTATGCGCAGCCACTTGATGCACCTGTTCAAGACGGAGAAGACCCGACGCAAGGTATCGTTCTACTACGGTGCCCGTGCCCTGAAGGAAGTTCCCTATCTGGACGAGTATCATGCAATCGAGAAAGAGTTCCCCAATTTCTCGTTCAACCTTGCTTTGGACCGTCCCGATCCCGAAGCAGACGAGAAGGGCGTAAAGTACACTCCCGGTTTCGTTCACAACGTATTGTACGAAAACTATCTGAAACATCATCAGGCTCCAGAGGATTGTATTTACCTCATGTGCGGACCTCCGATGATGATCAAGTCGGTTGTCAATATGCTGGACAATCTGGGCGTACCTTCGGAGAACATCCTTTACGACAACTTCGGTTCGTAACCGATTCTTCGAAATCGAAAATGCAGGATGGATTCACATTGAATCCATCCTGTTTTTGTCTCTGCGGGTGTTTTTAGGACGGTTTTCCTTTAAAAATCATCCGAATCTTTGTACCTTTGAAACAAATTTAACCTAATAGAATTTTAAATTATGACACATGTATTCCGTAAAATCGGATTGGGAATCGTCACGGCTCTGCTGACCGGTTCGACGCTTTTCGCCGAAACACCCGAAAAGGGCTATGTTCCCACACCCGAAAATCTGAAGGCTCGCACCGAGTTTCAGGATAACAAGTTCGGTATTTTCCTCCATTGGGGCTTGTACAGCATGATCGCTCAGGGTGAGTGGTTTATGAATGCCGACGGTGTGACGTGGCAGGAGTATGAGAAGATGGCTTCGGCGTTCTATCCTCATAAGTTCAATGCTGCCGAGTGGGTTTCGGCGATCAAGGCTTCGGGTGCCAAGTATATCTGCATCACGACGCGTCATCACGACGGTTTTTCGATGTTCAAGACGAAATATTCGGATTACAACATTGTGGATGCCACTCCGTTCGGACGTGACGTCATGAAAGAACTGGCCGAGGAGTGCCGGAAACAGGGCATCAAACTCCATTTCTACTACTCGCACCTCGACTGGCGTCGTGAGGACTATCCCCTCGGCCGTACGGGTCACAACAAGGGACGCGATCCCAAAAAACAGAATTGGGCTTCGTACTATCAGTTCATGAACAACCAGCTGACCGAACTTCTGACCAACTACGGCCCGATCGGTGCCATCTGGTTCGACGGATTGTGGGATCAGGATCAGAATCCCGATTTCGACTGGCAGTTGCCCGAACAGTATGCTTTGATTCATAAATTGCAGCCCGCCTGTCTGATCGGCAACAACCACCACATGATTCCCTTCGCAGGAGAGGATATTCAGATCTTCGAGCGTGATCTTCCCGGTGAGAACACCGCAGGTTTGTCGGGTCAGCAGATCGGTCGTCTGCCATTGGAGACTTGCGAGACGATGAACGGCATGTGGGGTTACAAACTCCGCGATCAGGACTACAAATCGCCCGGAACGCTGATTCGGTATCTGGTACGTGCCGCAGGCAAGAATGCCAACCTGTTGTTGAACCTCGGGCCTCAGCCCAACGGCGAACTTCCTGCTGTCGGCGTGGAGCGTCTGAAGGAGATGGGTGAATGGATGAAGGTTTATGGAGAGACGATTTACGGTACACGTGCCGGTGAGGTTGCTCCCCACGAGTGGGGCGTTTCGACCCGCAAGGACAACCGTCTGTTCATCCACATCCTCGATTTGCAGGACAACGGTCTGTATCTGCCCGTAACCTCGAAGGTCGTTAAGGCCGAGAAGTTCGGTGACAAGACCCCCGTCAAGTTCCGTCAGACCCGTCAGGGTCTCTTCCTTGAGTTGGGCGAAGTGCCGACCGACATTGACTACATCGTTGAATTGACGCTGAAATAGTGATGACCGAGAATCCGAGAATTGAGATTTGTGCCAACTCTTCGGAGAGTGCCGTGCGTGCACAGGAGGGTGGTGCTTATCGTGTCGAATTATGTGCCGGAATCCCTGAGGGCGGTACAACCCCCTCGTATGGCGAGATTGTGATGGCTCGCAAGATGCTTTCCGAGACAAAACTGCATGTGATCATCCGTCCGCGCGGCGGGGATTTCCTTTACTCGAAAGAGGAGTTGGAGATCATGTTGCACGACGTGAAGATCTGCCGCGAATTGGGAGCGGACGGCATCGTATTCGGTTGCCTGACGGCCGACGGCGAAATAGACATGGAGGCGATGCGTCCTCTGATGGAGGCTTCGGAGGGCATGAACGTGACCTTCCACCGTGCATTCGATATGTGCAAGGATCCGATGCGAGCCTTGGAGCAGATCATCGAATTGGGTTGCACACGTATTCTGACTTCGGGTCAGGAGCCTACCGCCGAGGCGGGTATTCCCCTGTTGAAGCAGTTGGTGGAGCGTGCCGCCGGTCGGATCATCATCATGCCCGGATGCGGCGTGCGTCCTGCGAATATTCGTAAAATTGCCTCGGAGACGGGGGCTTGTGAATTTCATTTTTCGGGTCGCAAGAGCGTGGAGAGTGGTATGAAGTACCGCAATCCGCGTGTCTCGATGGGCGGAACGGTGAAGATCGAAGAGTACGAGCGTGACATCACGGCACCCGAATTGGTGCGTGCTGCCTACGATGCACTGAAATAGGGTGTATATAAATAAGTAAAAGCGGTCGGCTGAATCTCTCAGCCGACCGCTTTTTTGTATATATGAGAACGGAGGAACTTGCTTCGGATCTCGTGCGGAAAGGACGGAAATACGGGTATTTGCGAAGATCTTTTATCGAATATTCTGTGTGTGGGTACGGTCGCATGATACCTGTGGCAAGGTATAAAAAAAATCGGTGTGCCGATCCGAAGAAAGGCACACCGATAAATCGGGATGGAGGTTGAACTACAACTTGTGGATCACCTTCATCATCTGCTCACCCAGACCGATCGTATAACCCTGCGATTTGAATACCACACGGTTGAACGTGTCGCCGATGATGAATAACGGCAGAGTGGTCTTGTCCGAGAGTTTCATCTCCGTGAGGATGTGGTCACGGATCAGACCGCCCTCGTCGATACCCAGAACAACGGTGCCGGGCAGACCGGGGAAGTCTTCCGGGCGGAACATCTTGTAACTGTTCTCGTCGGTGAACAGCAGGACGAGTTTGCGACCCCACTCCTCGAAATCCTTGGCTTTGGCGGCGATGTCGCGCAGTGCGTGGTTCGTGGGTTCCTGACCCATACCGAGGATGCCGATTACGTAGTAACCGCGACCCGTGGCCGAAAGAACGGTCTTAGTCTCACCGCTGGCGATGTCCTTGAAGGGAGCCTCGGAGTTGAAATTGCCGATGACGCGGATGTCGTCCTTCGATTCGCGCATTACCAGATCCATGTCGGTTGTCTCGCCCTCCTTGATCGAGAACGAACGTACGGTTGCCAGAACGCCACCGCTTGCCAGACGCGTACCCGTGATCAGCAGATAGTCGCCGACATCCATGCGGATGCCGTTCTTGAAGCAGTGCTTCCAAGTCGTGCCGCCACCCATGTCGAGTTCGGCCTCCTCGTAGTTCAGCAGGCGGATCGTACCGTCCTCTTCGATCTTCGAGATGGAGAAGTGTGCGAAATATTTGGGATCGTCAAGCGATTCGATGGGCGAATAAGTGAGTTTCAGCGTTCCCGTGGGAGCAACGATTTCCTCCTGTACGGCGGTAAATTCAACATCGACGGGGTCTTTGCCGCCCATCAGTTGAATTTTGCCCGTCACACCGTCGATGCGTGCGGGAATACCCAGTGCACGAGCCATCGACACGAAGAAAATGGCACGACTTATACCGTCGGCGATACGTGTCTTCCAAACGCCTTCGGGCGAGATGGGAATAGCACCCGTATTGCAGGTGGGGTCGAGTTTGATGTTTTCGGCAACCCATTTGGCAAGGCTCATGGGGTTGGCGCGGAATGCGGCGGCATCCTCCTTCGAGACAACCTCGCGGAAGAACGACTTGTAGGGCGTCAGCATTTCGAGCCATACGCGCGGGTTGCGGACATACTGACGGTAGGTCTCGTCGTCACGATCCGCCACGGGAGTGTTCAGGTGATCGTTCAGTACCTCAAGCGTGGCATCGCGCAGGTCTTTCATGGCGATACGGTCCAAGAGATCCATGCCGGCTTCCTTCTGTTCGGGAGTTTTCAGTTGGGCAAGGAACTGACGGATGACCTCGTGATTGCCGCGTGAGATGGCAAAGTAATCCACACAGCGGTCGGCATCGAGACCCTGTCCGGCGGCGAACTCGCGAACGACTTCTTCCGAGGGGAAGGTTGCGATGTAGGCGTTACGGATCGAATCCTCCTGCAACATGCGACGAGTGTTTTCGGCGCGCTGTTCGGGAGTTACGTCGGGCATGTTGGCACCTTCAACCGGCGGGATGATGTCCATCTCCATGGCAAACGACGACGAGCCCGTTTTGTCGAGGGCGATCGTTACATTGTCGTCTTTGCCGAAGGTGAGTTTCTTGAAACCGTAGCGGCCGTCCTTCGATACCCATACGATCATGTCGCCCTTACCGACCGACAGGAATGTCTTGCCTTCGGCATCGGTCTTCTTGGACGATACGGTGAAGAACTCGCCGTAGTTGTAAACTTTGAACTCGACTTTGGCATCGCTTACGGGTTTGCCCTCCGTATCAACGACCTGAAGGTGAGCCATGGCTACGGGCGCGTAGTTTTCGGTGACATTGATATAGGTGCTGGTCTCGGTCTGACGCATGATCTCTTCCTTGCCGAAGTAGCGTCCGCCGAATACACGGGTGTGCATCATCATACCGCGTGATACGGGAGCGTTGAACCATGCGAGGTTCAGTACGGGTTCAGGTTCGCAGGCACCCAGAAAATACCACCTGCCATCGACCCAAGCCTCTACCCATGCGTGGTTGTCGTCGGTATGCGCCCAACGCGGCGTGTAAACCTGACGGGCAGGAATACCCATGGCACGCAGTGCGGCAACCGTGAAGGTCGATTCTTCACCGCAACGGCCGTAAGCCGTCTTGATGGAAGCCAGCGGAGAACTGGTACGTCCGTCCGAAGGTTGATAGACGACCTTTTCGTGACACCAGTGATTGATTTCAAGTACGGCATCGTACAGCGAGAGGGTCTTCACGCGATCCTTCAACTCTTCGTAGAATACCTTACGGCTGTCGTCGAGGTTCTCGTTATTGACGCGGATCGGGAGTACGAAGTGGCGGAACTCCAATTCAGGTATGTCCTTTCCCCAAGGCATCTCCTCGCGGGCACGCAACGAGTAATTGACCTGTTCGAGGAAGTAGTCGCCCGAATTGTCGGCAATGTCGCCGAGGGGCATGTAGGCGTAGAGGAACGTCAGTGCCTCACGTTGCCGGGGCGTAAGTTCCTTGTTCTGGAATATGGCGAACAGATCGCCGTCGGGCAATGCCTTGCAGCGGTTGTCGAAGTCTTGTTGTACCTGTCGGTACTCTTCGGCATTGCTGAACAAATGATTGTCCGTGCAGGAAGTGACACTTACCATCAGGGCAAATGCCGCAGCACACAAAGTCAAAAGTTTCATAAAGTTTTAAAATGAGTTAATGATTGATTCTTGTTACAGAGTTCAAAAGTAAACATTTTTGGCGGATATTTCAATACAAGAAGTAAGAATAAACGTGTTCTGAGTACCCCGAAAGCCTAAATTAGAGAGGGAAAGAGTTTTGAGATCGGATATTATTCGTATCTTTGTTGTCATGAAAAATATCATATTCGATTTGGGAGGCGTGGTTTTTGCACGCAAAAGAAGTGAGTGTACGGAGGAGTTTGCACGATTTTTTGCCTTTGTGCGCTGGCCTGAGATGCCCCTTTTCTGGGAGGAATACGACCGCGGAACGTGGACGATCGACCGTGTGAGGGACCATCTCTGTGAGGAGAACGGCTGTTCGAGGGAGAAGTGTGAGGAATATCTCAGAATGGCCATCGACATGCAGCGTCCGATCGGACCGACGGAGAAGTTGTTGGGCGAACTGAAGGCGGCGGGATACCGTCTTTATGTGTTGTCTAACATGTCGAAGGAGTTTATCGAGTTCCTGCGTCGTTTCCCGCTGTACGGCCTGTTCGACGGCGAGGTGATATCGTGCGAGGAGCATGTCGTGAAACCTGAGATGCGCATCTACGAAATTCTTTTGGAGCGTTACGGGTTGAACCCTCGCGAGTCGCTCTTTATCGACGACCGGGAGAAGAATATCGTTGCTGCCGAGACTCTGGAGATCAACGGTTTCCTGTTCGATCACACCGATCCGGAAAAGAGTTGCCGGGAGTTGAGAAAGCGTCTTCTGTAAGCGGATTGAATCGGTCGGTATTATGGAAAATATCGGTCTGAAGAACGGGACTTCCTTTTTTTTGTATGAATTTTGCAGGATGAGGTGGTATTATGGAGAAAGATCGGACTAAATATCGGAAATACGGCCTTTGGGTACTGATTGCGGTACTCGGTGTGGTTGTTGTCAGGCAGCTCTTCCCCGTGATGAGTGCCCTGTTGGGCGCGACGACGCTCTATGTGTTGTTGCGCGGTCAGATGCGGCGGCTGGTCGCAGGAAGGCATTGGCGCAAAAAATGTGCTGCCGTGTTGTTGCTTGCGGAGGCTGTCGTGGGATTTGTGTTGCCGTTTGCGCTGGTCGTGTGGCTGGTCGTGCGCGAATTTACCGACCTCGCGCTGAATCCCGATCCGTTGGTGGCGCAGTTGAAGGCTGTGGCGGATTATGTGCGTGAAACGGTGGGGTATGATCTGTGGCAGGAGGATAATTTGGCGATATTGCTTGAAGTGGTGAAAGATATGGGACAGTGGGTGTTGAACAGCAGCCTCGATTTTGCGTTGAACATCATGCTGTTGCCCGTCGTGCTGTATTTTATGTTGCTGGGCGGGGAGCGTATGGAGGAGTGTTTGTTGGATTTTGTGCCGTTCGACAGGTCTGAGACTTCGGAAGTGGTCGGAGAGGTCGGACGCGTGATTCGTTCGATGGCGTTTCATATTCCGTTGTCGGCTGTGATCCAAGGAATTATGGCAGGTGTCGGCTATTGGATTTTCGATGTCCCGTCGGTGCTGTTTTGGGCGGTGATGACCGCCTTTGCAACGATGATCCCTGTGACGGGGGCGGCTTTGGTATGGTTTCCGATGTCGCTGGTGATCGGTATAAACGGTAGTTGGGGAATGGCCGGAGGACTTATGGCATGGGGCGTGTTGGCTGTGGTGCAGGTTGATAATTATGTGCAGCGTTATGTCGAACGGAAAATGTGTCGCCAACATCCGTTGGTGTCGATTCTCGGAGTGGTCGTCGGATTATCGCTATTCGGGTTTATGGGCTTGATTTTCGGCCCGTTACTTGTGGCATTGCTCGTGTCGTTTATCGGATTTTTCAAACGAGGTTATCTCGATTCCGCGGGTTGCGCAAATCGGAATTCGAATGTTCGTTTGTGGTAGGAAAATGCCAAAAAAAAACGAATAAAAGAAAAAATATAAGCAATGATGCTTGATCTCTCAAATTGTTTCGTATCTTTGCCCCGGATTACGGAAAAGTTGTAATTTTGTGTTTGAAAGTGCCGTAATCGATTGAATATCTTATATGTAAAATTATCAATCATGGCAAAAATTCTGAAAATTAGAGACCTGACCCTGCGTGACGGTCAGCAGTCGTCGTTTGCCACACGTATGAATCAAAGTCAGGTAGATCGTTGTTTGCCGTTCTATAAAGATGCCAATTTCTATGCAATGGAAGTATGGGGCGGTGCCGTTCCCGATTCGGTGATGCGCTATCTGAATGAAAATCCGTGGGATCGTCTCGAAAAAATTCATAAAGCCGTGGGCAGTGTCTCTTACCTGACAGCCCTTTCGCGTGGTCGGAACCTGTTCGGATATTCTCCCTACAAAGATGAGATCATCGACGGTTTCTGCCGAAATGCCATTGAATCGGGGTTGGGCATCATGCGTATTTTTGATGCGCTGAACGATGTGAACAACGTGAAGTCCACCATCAGATATGTAAAACAGTATGGCGGTATCGCCGACTGCGCCGTATGTTATACGGTTGATCCGAAATACCCCGAAATCGGTTTTTGGAGTCGTCTGACGGGCAAGAAAAACCCGAAACCCGTCTTTACGGACGAATATTTCCTCGACAAGGCTCGTCAGATGGCCGACCTCGGTGCCGATATGATCACCATCAAGGATATGTCGGGTCTGATTCCTCCGCACCGCATTTCGACACTCGTCAAACTCATCAAGAAAAACGTCTCGATTCCCGTCGATTTCCACACGCATTGTACGCCCGGCTATGGTCTGGCTTCGGTTTTGGCGGCAATTGTCGCAGGTGTTGATATTGTGGACACCAACTGCTGGTATTTTGCCGAGGGTACGGGTGCTCCGGCCATCGAGTTGATCTATGTCTTCTGCAAGAAGATGGGTGTGGAGTTGGATGTCAATATGGAGGCTGTTGCCAAGATCAATGTCGAGTTGCGCGAGATTCGCAAAGAGTTGAACCGTTCGGTATTCAACACCGAGAAACCCGAACCGCGTGCGTTCAACCCGCTGACCGACATGAAGACGCTGCCCGCCGAGGTGGATGCGCTGTTCGATGCCGCCATCCGTGCCGCACAGAACGATGATGAGGCCGCTACGGTGGAGGCTTGCCGCAAGATTGAGGCTTATTTCGGATTTCCCGCTCCCAACGAGTTGGTGCGCAAGGCCGAGATTCCCGGCGGCATGTATTCCAACATGGTTGCCCAGTTGCAGCAACTCAAGGCCGAGGCGATTATGCCGCGTGCCATGGAGTTGATCCCGACGGTACGTCTGGCAGCAGGTCTGCCGCCGTTGGTTACGCCGACTTCGCAGATCGTGGGCGGACAGGCCGTAAGTTGCGCCTTGGATGAGAAGGCTGGTCGTCCGATGTATTCGAACAAAAGTTCGCAGTTTGTCGGTCTGGTGAAGGGCGAATATGGTAAGACTCCTGTTGAGGTCGATCCCGAATTTCGTTTTAAGATTTGCGGTGTGCGCGAGGAAACACCCTATGACACATCGAAAAATCTGCCCCAGCCGAATCCCGTATTGGAGAATGCAGGCGGTGTGAGGTTGGCCGAGACCGAGAAAGAGGTGCTGTTGCTCGAACTTTTCCCGATGGTTGCCAAGAAATACCTGACGGACAAGAAAGTGTGTGCTTATCAGACCGTACAGGCCGAGAAAGCCGCCGCCGAGCAGGCCGCCATTGAGGCTGCGAAACCCAAATTCGATCCCATCACGGGCAACACGGTCAATGCACCGCTGCCGGGGCGTGTCATCGAGATCAAGGTTAAGGTTGGCGATGTGGTTAAGGCTGATGATGAGGTGCTGATCCTTGAGGCCATGAAGATGGAAAACTCCATCACGACGGATTATGCAGGTACCGTGAAGCAGATCATGGTCGCCGAAGATCAAGTTGTGCCGACAGATGCTCCGCTGATTGAAATAGAATAAAACCGATCAATATTTTTGTTGGGGACGATTGCTTTCGGGCAATCGTCCTTTTTTTTGTTTACGAATGGGAAATCTTTGTAAAGATTTAATTTGATGTGTGTGTTTTTATAGAAAGCCGAAAGTAAATGTGGAAGATGTTTGAAAATCGGAAGAACTTTTGAAAAGGATATAGTGTTTAAATGAATTAATAATTATATTATTTTGTATAAAATGTTAATAATAAACGAATATTTTATTGAAAATATTTTGAAAATAAAGGCGGAAAATCTATATTTGTTATAGATCTCATTCCGAATAGCATGGAATGAGATGATTATAAACCTAACTATGGGCATGAAAACGAAGCGTACAACAGTATGAAGAATGTTTGAATGCGTAAACCTTTGATAATTCAATGAATAAGTAGATTTGGTAGGGTAGAGGGTTAGAAAACGAAACGTACAAAAGGTTTAAGTTGGTTTAGTTTTGCTTTAAGAACGAGGCAAAGTGTTTAAGCAGGTGTTTAATGCTGCTTTGCATCAGGTTTAATTTGCTTTAATCACATGGGCGGTCAGATGGCTTTTGGGGGCTTTCTGGCCGCTTTCTTTTACACCACTGCAAACGAGCAATAACGGCGTAAAATGGGGCTTCTGGTCGTGTCGCCTGTTTGTTTTTAGGCGTCGAGTAGGGGAGGGGAGTAGCGAGGCTGCAAATGTGGAAAAATACTCTTTGTCAGGTGTTTAATCACCAGTTATATTGGCTTTCGGAAATGGTAGGATTGAGGTGGTAAATGGTCGGGTAGGGTAGGAGGTAAAACGGTACGTTTCGTTTGAAAAATGAGGCTTGGGTATAGTGTTGGGTATAGTCTTGGATGTAGTTATCGGTAGGGGAATACTCCCCCAAAATGGCAAAAACGACTATATAAAAGCGGCTTTTTCGTGAAAATCTACCCCTTTAATTCCCTTTTGGATATAGGAAAAATAACGGTTGTAATCTATTTAAGTTGTTGATTATGACCGTTTAATGTGTGTTTGCTCTCAAAAAATAAAGAAAACAGCTAATCATCATCCTTATCGGAAAGCATAAGACGGAGGGTGGCGAGGAGAGTTTCGAGGGTACTGCATGG
>JAHHQL010000016.1 GCA_020026415.1 Alistipes sp.
AACCCGGGACCTTTTCATTACGAGTGAAACGCTCTACCAACTGAGCTATTTCGGCCTTCGGGGGATTTCCTTCCCCTTTTCGGATTGCAAATATCCGAAAAATATTCGTTGTTCGCAAGAAAAACAGTAAAAAATCTTACTTTTTGTTCGTATCTTTGCGTAAAATAACTTTTTAAGGCGTGATTTTCGGCGCGAAGTCTCGTTTTTCGGGACAATTGCGAGTGACTTGACCTTTTACCGAGGGGCTTTAGATCCGGCCACCACCGACCACCACCGAACGATAGATTTAAAAAAAGATATGATTACATTTTTGATTTGTCTCGGATTGCTCGTCTTGGCTTATTTCACCTACGGACGCTATTTGGAACACAAGGTCGATGTCGATCCTTCGGCAAAGACTCCGTGTGACCGCTTGTATGACGGAGTGGACTATGTGCCGCTGCCGCGCTGGCGTGTTTTTCTGATCCAACTGCTGAACATTGCCGGCACGGGACCCATCTTTGGTGCGGTGCTCGGAGCCTGCTTCGGTCCCGTGGCCTTCCTGTGGATCACCTTCGGCGGTATCTTTATGGGTGCGATGCACGATTTCCTGTCGGGTATGATGCTCGTGCGTAACGACGGTTTGAGCATCCCTGAGATCGTCGGCAAGTACTTGGGCGAGGGTATGCGCCGTTTTATGCGTGTCTTCTCGGTGCTGCTGCTGATCTTGGTGGGTGCCGTGTTCCTGTTGAGTCCCGCACAACTTTTAGGCGGCATGACCCCTTCGATCTCCACTTCGGTGTGGGTGTGGATCATTTTAGCCTACTATTTTGTGGCCACCCTCCTGCCGATCGACAAGATCGTCGGCAAGATCTATCCCGTATTCGGCATCGCGATGGTTGCCATGGCGGTCGGACTGATGGTCGCTCTGCTTTCCGGCGGATATGACATTCCCGAAATGACCACCTTCGCCAATTTCCAACTCCACCCCGACAAACTGCCGATCATCCCGACCCTGTTCATCACGATCGCCTGCGGTGCGATTTCGGGATTCCACGCCACGCAGTCGCCCCTCATGGCGCGTTGCGTGCGTAACGAGAGCGAGTGTCGTTCGGTGTTTTACGGTGCGATGATCTCCGAATCAATCATTGCGTTGGTATGGGCGGCCGTGGCGATGACCTTTTTCGGCGGTGCGGGCGAACTCTCGCAGGCATTGAGCGAACACGGCGGCAGTGCCGCATGGGCGGTGGGCGAGATCTCCAACGGTATGTTGGGTGTTGCAGGCGGTATCCTTGCCCTCTTGGGTGTGGTCGCCGCCCCGATCACTTCGGGCGATACGGCCTTCCGCTCGGCACGACTGATCATCGCCGACATGTTCCGCATCGACCAGAAAAACAAACTCAAACGACTCTGTATCTGCATTCCGCTGTTCGTTGTCGGCTACATCATCACACAGGTCGATTTCGATGTCGTGTGGCGTTATTTCGCATGGACGAACCAAACGTTGGCCACGATCGTGTTGTGGAGCATCACGGTCTATATGTACCGCCTGAAACGCAACAAATGGATTGCCCTTCTGCCGTCGGTTTTCATGACGTTCATCTGTTCGATGTTCCTTTTCGTGTCGGATCAGTTTTTCGGCATGCGGGATCATACGATGGCTGCCGTTCTGGGCGGAGTCGTGACGCTGGCCGTGTTTATTATTATGATTTACAAATTACAACGTGATGCAAAACGCTTATCTTAAACCCACTCCCGACCAGACTTTTGAGGTCGTAGGCGAAGGTCGCTTTAATTTCAAGGAACTTCTTGCCCGGTCGCGCAAATTGGAGCGCGAGGGATATGTCCAAGAGGCGTGTAACCTTCGTTTCCAAGGTTTCCAGAGCCTTCAGGAATTGCTTCCCGACGATGAAGAGATCAACTTGGAGTGGGAACACGCCAATTCGCGTGCGGCACTGCAACTGATCTATGCTTCGGCGATCGACCACTTTCTGATCAACGATTTCGAGATGTCGGCCGCCCTGTTGGAACTCCTGCTTGATCTCGATCCTGAGGATCATTTGGAGGGTAGCGAGACCCTTGCGTGGGACTACCTCTGCATGGACGAACGCGAATTGTTCGACGAGGTGATCAACGATGTGTCGGATAAATATCCGAGCCGTGTGTTGCTCCTGCTGTGGGCGGATTACCGCCAGACGGGCAAACTCGCCGAGGGCGAACTGCAACGCTTCAAGAGCCGTTATGCTCCCTATTACCGCGAATTTGTCGCCGACACCCATCCCGCCGACGAAGCCTATCTCAAAGGACTGGAGGCCGAACGACCCGCCGATGAGGTGCTTGCCCGCGAGTTGTGGCTTCAGACCGAAAACATCTGGGCGCAGTGGCCCGATTTCATCGAGGCACTCCGCGCCACGGCGTAACATACAACATATAATAGAAGAGCAGGTCTGCCCATACGGCAAACCTGCTCTTTTTATTTTTGCTCAATGATTATTCGATTTCGCGTCGGTTGCGTAACGCCTGCGTGATCGTCAGCTCATCGACATATTCCAATTCGTCGCCGAATCCGATGCCGCGTGCGATGGAGGTGATCTTTAGCCCCTCGAACCGCTTCAGACGGTTCATCAGATAGAAGAGCGTTGTTTCTCCCTCGACCGAGGTCGAGATGGCGAGAATCACCTCACGAATCCCGCCCTGCGCAATGCGATCCAGCAACAGGTCGATCTTCAGATCCGACGGCGAGATGCCCTGCATCGGCGAAATCACACCGCCCAAAACATGGTACAACCCCTTGTACTGACGGGTATTCTCGATCGACAACACATCGGCAACCTGCTCGACGATGCAGATCGTGGAGTGGTCGCGTTCGCGGTCGGCGCAGATCGGACAAATCTCCTCGTCCGAGAGGTTGTTGCACAGACGGCAGTATTTGATGTCGGTACGGAAACGGTCGATGCTGCGCGTCATGTCGCTGACCGATTCGGGTTCCATGCGCAACAGGTGCATTGCCAGTCGGAGAGCGGTACGGCGGCCGATTCCGGGCAGTTTCGACAATTCGCCCACCACATCCTGCAAGAGTTTCGAGGTCATCAGATCACTTCGATTTTATGCTCTTCGACCCAGCCTTTCTTGCCGTCGGCGATGTTGATTTCGCACCAGCCGTCCAACTTGTGGCGGATTTTGAGGGTGGTACCTGCGTGGAGGACGAACAGATCGGTGGACGAACGGTCGGGCGAACTCTTTACGGCAAGCGAAGAGGTCATCACGACGGCATCCGAACGGTCCAACATGCTGCGCCGCTCACCCAAGGCAAACCATGTGGTAAAGATGAAGACCACAACCGAAAGGAGCGTTCCGTAGAATCCGATCTTGCGCAGCGTCATACGACGTGCCAGCAGATAGATCAGACACAGACTCAGCGCGGAAACCAATCCTACGAGCGAAAAGATCGTCCATGCCGTGCAACTCATCGTGCGGCGCAATGCCGTGAACCATTGCGAGAGGAAAAATTCGGGAATCTTCTCGATGGTGTCCTTCACCTTTGTTTCGGCGACACTCAGGTTGTAGCGGATGTCCTCTTCACCGGGAGCGAGTCTCAGCGCGCGGTGGTAGTAGAGGATGGCTTTGGCGATTTCGTTCTCCTTGAAATAGGCATTGCCTAAGTTGTAGTAGAGTTTGTAGGAACTCAGGTTGCGATCCGCCAGACGTTTGTAGATCACCACCGCCTTGTGGTAATTGCCGTTGAGATAGGCGGTTGCGGCGGCATCCCACAACTTTTCGGGCGATTCCTCTTCGGGCAGAACTTCGGAGTTCGCTTCTTTTTCGGGTTCTGCGCCCGTTTCTTCCGTGATTTCCCTGACGGCTTCCTTTGCGGGTTCTGCGTGGAGCGAATCGGCGGGGGCGGTTTCGGGTGTCTGTGCCGTACACCACCACACCGACAGCATCAGAAACGTGGTTAATATTTGTTTTTTCATGGCTTTTAGCGTTTAATGGCCGATTCGATGCGCGAGATGAAATCCACCCCTTCCGCATAGACGTCCGTCATGCGGGCGGAGGCCATCGGCGAATACTGCGCCTCGTCACACAGGGTGATGATCGCGGTGAAGCGTTGCGACTCCTCTTCGCGGATGCCGCGTTTGTGGAGTTCCTCGCGGACGTTCTCCTTCGTGAGGTTCGATACGGGGATGTTGAACTTGTCGCTCATGTACCCCCACAAGGCACGCAACATCTCCTCGTAGAAGGCGTGGAGATTCTGCTCCTCCATGTACCTCTTGGCGGTGCGGAAACGCTGTACGGCGACCTTGTTGGCACGCTTGCCGCGGATCAGCGCGGTGTTCTGCGATTCTGCGATTCGTTTGCGGAGCATCAGATAAACGGCCGTAAAGGCGACTCCCGTACCGACGAGCAATGCCCAGTAGAGGTTGCTGCAGAGGAACGGACGGCGATTCTCCGTCAGATTCGGGTGACCCAACTTGATGAAGCGGATGTCACGACCGAGGAGTTTCACCTCTTCCTTCGACATGCCGTGACGATTGACGACCACTTCGCCATTGCCCGAACTGTTGGCATCGGGGGTGATCGTAAGGGTCGTACCGCCGGCTTTCAGCGTGATGTATTGGTGCTGGTCGGGATCGAAATAACTAAATTCGATCGGGGCAATGTCGTAATTACCTTCGGCGCGGGCGATAAACGGATACTCGAACTGACGGTATCCCGAAATTCCCTGTGCCGAAGAGGTGATCGACTCCGTGGTCTTCACGTTGTATAACTCGAACGAGGAGGGTATTTCCAATTTGGGAGCCTGCACGAAAGTCATGTTCCCCACACCGGAGATCTTCACCATGTAGGTCGCCGCCGAGTTGGCTGCCAATTCCGATGCGGGTTCCTTGGCCGACATCTTGAAGTGACCCACCGCACCGTTGAAACTTTCGGGTGCTCCGGCGAGGAGCGGTTTCACGTCGATCGTCACCTTCTGGCTCTGGATCTTGCGCGGGACGTTATACACATCGTGTCCCGGCCCGAAGAACGGGTCGTAGTTGCGTGACTGGGTCACCACCTGTGCGATGGCGGTCAGCGACGCGGGATCGATCGTCAGCGTACCGGTCTGCTGCGGATAGAGCAGAAATTCGCGGGCAATCTGCGTGTCATAGACCTTCCCGTTGTAGGTCTCTCGTTTGACGCGCTGGTTGGTCAGATCCAGTTCCTGTGCCCAGAACCCGTTGAACGAGGGGAATTTCACATCCTCGAATCCGACCACATTCACCCTGACGTAGAGTTTGAACATCACGCTCAGCGGTTCGCCCTTATAGACCGACGTGCGCGATACGATCGTGCGCAGGAGGATGTCTTCGGGGGCGATTTTCGTCGTATTCGCCTGCTGTTGCGGTCGGGCTTGCTCTTCAGATGCGCCCTGTGGGGTGTTGCCGCCTGTCGATTGCCCCTCGTTTACCACCTCGACGGGTTGCGCCTTGGTGTGATACTCCGTGCCATCGACCTTGATCGAGGCTGCCCCAATGGTGGCGTTTCCCGCCTTTTGCGGCATCAGGACGTAGGTCACCGTGTAACTTACGCTGCGGGTCATCGAGCCGTTGATGCTCGAAAACGAGTAGCCTGTCGAGACGGCAGGGCCTGCAATGACATCGAATCCCGCGAAGTCGGGACTCTGGAACGAACCGTCTTCGGGCGAGGCGTTCAACTGGAACTCCACGCGGAAGGGTTCGCCCATGGCGACCGTCAGCGGGCATGATGCTTGAAACACAATCTTCCCGGCACCGAATGCCGAGAAGATTGCAGTTGTGATGAAGACTACGGCAAAAGCCGTTTTTAAAACAAAATCTCTCATTGAGTTTTGCGGATATGTTACTTATTTCAAATTTATAAACGGATCGACGGATTGATTTAGTGCGTGTTTCCCGTTTTTAATTCTCTATAAATACCACTTTTTGAGGAATTTTCTATTTAAATTCGTCAAAGAAGTCGTTGCCCTTGTCGTCCACGATGATGAATGCGGGGAAGTTCTCCACATAGATCTTGCGCACGGCCTCCATGCCCAGTTCGGGGAAATCGACGACTTCGACCGACTTGATCGAGTTGCGGGCAAGGATTGCGGCAGGACCGCCGATCGAACCGAGGTAGAAACCGCCGTGTTTCTTGCAGGCATCGGTTACCTGCTGCGAGCGGTTTCCTTTGGCTACCATCACCATCGAACCTCCGTGATCTTGGAACAGATCGACGTAGGGATCCATACGGCCGGCGGTCGTCGGGCCGAACGATCCGGAGGGCATGCCTTCGGGGGTCTTGGCGGGGCCTGCGTAGTAGATCGGGTGCTTCTTGAAGTATTCGGGCATGGGCTTGCCGGCATCGAGCATGGCTTTGATGCGGGCGTGGGCGATGTCACGGGCAACGATCAGCGTACCCTTGAGGTTCAGACGGGTCTTGGGCGGATATTTCGTCAGGATGGCGCGTACCTTGTCCATGCCCTCGTCCAGATCAATATCGACGGCGGGTGTCATCGAGGGCGACTGTGCCGGAAGGAAACGGGCGGGATTTTTCTCCAACTTTTCGAGGAAGATGCCATCGGGCGTGATCTTTGCCTTGATGTTGCGGTCGGCCGAGCAACTTACGCCGATGCCCACGGGACACGATGCGGCGTGACGCGGGCCGCGGATGACACGCACGTCGTGTACATAATATTTACCGCCGAACTGTGCGCCGATACCGCTCTCGCGGCAGATCTTGAGGATGCGCTCCTCCCACTCCAAGTCACGATAGTAGTGACCCGACTCGTCGCCGCGGGTGGGCAACTCGTCGAGATAGCCTGCCGAAGCCTTCTTGACGGTCGCAAGACAGGTCTCTGCCGATGTGCCGCCGATGCAGATTGCCAGATGATAGGGCGGGCAGGCGGCCGTACCGAGATCCATCAGGTGTTCCTTGATGAATTTGGTCAGCGACTCCTCGTTGAGCAGGGCTTTGGTTTTCTGATAGAGGAAACTCTTGTTTGCCGAACCGCCTCCTTTGGTGATGAACAGAAATTCGTACTCCATGCCGGGCTTGCCGCCGTAGATGTCGATCTGTGCGGGCAGGTTTGTGGCGGAGTTTTTCTCTTCGGTCATCGTGAAGGGAACGACCTGCGAATAGCGGAGGTTGTTTTTCTTGTAGGTTTCGTAAACACCGCGGGCGATGTACTCGGCATCATCGACACCCGTATATACGTCTTCGCCCTTGTGAGCCGAGCAGATTGCCGTACCGGTATCCTGACAGGTGGGCAGTTCGTGGTCGGCGGCGACCGTCTGGTTGAGCAACATGGTGTAAGCCACGAATTTGTCGTTGTCGCTTGCCTCAGGATCATTGAGGATGTTGTTCAACTTCTGGAGGTGGCTTGCGCGCAGATAGAACGAAACGTCGGAGTAGGCGGCTTCGGAGAGTACTTCGAGGCCTTTGGGATCTATTTTGAGGATCTTGCGGCCGTCGCAATCAACGACTTTGACATAGTCTTTCGTCAGAAGACGATACTCGGTCTTGTCCTCTCCCACGGGGAACGGATCCTTGTAGATGAAATCTGCCATGTTTGTGATGTTTTTGTGTTGTATTCAAAAGAATTGATTATCCTTGCAAAAATACAAAAAACAATCGGGATTGCGCAACTTTTGCCTTCGGAGCATTATTTTTTTTTGTAAAAAATAGTCGTTCTTTAGAATTTTTATTAATTTTGCCACGAATTTGGTGATTCGGGTTGGGAATACATCAATTCAGGAACAAAAAAATGCCTATTACTTAAATTTTAATGATTTGTTTGTTCTTTTATTTAAATTTGAATGAATAATACTGGCGTAGTTTAGGAAATTTTATTAGTTTTGTATCGAATCCTCGGATTCGGACTAAAAAATAAATTAATTCACATCTAATATAAAATAATTATGGTATCGTACAAAGATCTCGGTTTGGTAAACACGCGTGATATGTTTGCCAAGGCAATCAAAGGCGGTTACGCTATTCCCGCGTTCAACTTCAACAACATGGAGCAGATGCAGGCCATCATTTCGGCTTGTGTAGAGTGCTCGTCGCCTGTCATTCTTCAGGTATCGTCGGGTGCACGCAAGTATGCCAACCAGACGCTGCTGCGTTACATGGCACAGGGTGCTGTCGAGTATGCCAAGGAGTTGGGCAAGAACATTCCGATCTGCCTGCACTTGGATCACGGTAACTCGTTCGAGTTGTGCAAGAGTTGTATCGACATGGGCTTCTCGTCGGTAATGATCGACGGTTCGGCTCTTCCTTACGAGGAGAACGTCGCTTTGACGAAGAAGGTTGTCGAGTACGCACACCAGTTCGACGTAACGGTTGAGGGTGAATTGGGCGTATTGGCCGGTGTCGAGGATGAGGTCGCATCCGAGCACTCGCACTACACGGATCCCGCCGACGTTGAGGATTTCGTAAAGAAGACCGGTGTTGATTCGCTGGCTATTTCGATCGGTACTTCGCACGGTGCCAACAAATTCAAACCGGAGCAGTGCACCCGCAATGCCGAGGGTATTCTGCTTCCTCCTCCCTTGCGTTTCGATATCCTGAAGGAGATCGAGAAGCGTATTCCCGGCTTCCCCATCGTACTCCACGGTTCGTCGTCGGTACCTCAGGAGTATGTGAAAATCATCAACACCCACGGCGGTGCTTTGAAGGATGCCGTAGGTATTCCTGAGGATCAGTTGCGTGAGGCTGCCAAGAGTGCGGTTTGCAAGATCAACATCGACTCGGATGGTCGTCTGGCTATGACCGCTGCCGTTCGTAAGGTATTTGTTGAGCATCCTGCCGAGTTCGACCCCCGCAAGTATCTGGGTCCCGCTCGTGACGAGTTGAAGAAACTCTACATCCACAAATGCGAGAACGTTCTGGGTTCGGCCGGCAAGGCAGAGTAATCTGAACGCAGATTTTTCAAAAAAACGGGGATGATCCTTTCGGGGTCATCCTCATTTTTTTTATCCTTGCCGTGTCAAATCCCGGAAAACGAGTAATTTTGAGAAACGGAAATTTTTGCGATTATGAATATGTCCGACCCCAAACCGACCTCTGCGTCCGTATCCGACACGGCGCAACACCCCGCGTCGGCTTATGACCGCGCCACCGCATCTGCCGCCGCTCCCCGCTCTTTGCGCTCCCGCTTTCTGCCCGTGGCGGGAATCCTTGTGTTGATCGTGCTTCTTGCGGGCGGTGCCTGCCTGCATAACCGTACTCTGGTCAGTTGGTGGCTTCCCGTCGAGATCGCCGTCCTGCTTGCGACTTTGATGCTCGTGGTGATCCGTGCTGCGGGAAAACGTGCATGGGATCTGTCCGATATGGGGTTTTGCTGGCTGTTGCTGTTCGGCGTGTCCTATTTCGGGGTGCTGGCGGTCAATTCGCTGGGACTGGATCCCGCCACGGCACGCGAGACGGAACTGATGGTGACGAATAAATACGAAAAACGCCATACCTCGCGCCGCCCGCACTCCGGAATACGTCAAACCCACACGACCCGCCATGTGGTCGTGCGGAGCGAATCGGGTGCGGAATACGAATTGGATGTCTCGGATGCCCGCTACGCCCGTACCCCTGTCAATCGCCCGATGCGGGTACGCATCTGCGACGGCCGTCTCGGATTCGGGGTGATTGCCGATCTCTGAAGGTGAATGTTTTCAGATTCGACTCTTTATCCCTATCTTTGCACATCCGTCCGAGAAGGGCGGTTGTCGGATAAAAAATCAATTATGGAGCAAAAGGGTCGTTTGGCGGGTCATGCCGCGTGCTTTGTGGCGTACGCCATATTCGGAATCAATATCATTGTCTGCAAGGATCTGACGTCGAGCCATCTGATCTCGCCGATCGCGTTGTTCTGCATGCGTTCCATCGGTGCGGGCATGCTGTTTTGGCTCTTGTCGCTGTTCCTCCCGCAGGAAAAGGTCGATCGACGCGATTTCGGAAAGATCCTTGCCGCTTCGATTTTCGGATTTTTCCTGACGCAACTCACCTTTCTGATGGCGATTCCCGACATCACCCCCATGAACTGTTCGATCATCAGTTCCATGTCACCCATCTATACGATGTTCATCGCGGCGATTGTCCTCAAAGAACCCGTCACGCTGAAAAAGGCGGGCGGTGTCGTGCTGTCGTTTGCGGGTATTATCTATCTGATTCTCCACAGCGTGGGACGCACGGGAGGTGTTACGGAGAGTACTCCGGCGGGTATCTTCCTCATCATCATGAACAGCCTCTGCTTCTCGATCTATTTGGGCGTGTTCAAACCGATCATCACCAAATATTCGGTGGTGACTTTCATGAAATACATCTTTTTGTTTTCGTTCCTGCTGTCCGCCCCTGCCGCGGGACGCGAGATCCTGACGCTGGACTACGCCTCGATTCCCTCTTCGCACCTTTGGGAATTGGCTTTTCTGATCGTCTGTTCCACGTTCTTCACCTATTTCCTGATTCCCGTGGGTCAGAAACGCATCCGCCCGACACTGGTGAGCATGTACTCCTATGTGCAGCCGATCATTGCCATCGTCATTTCGATCTTCCTCGGTATGGATACCCTCTCGTGGGAGAAGGTCTTGGCGATTGTGACGGTCTTTTCGGGCGTTCTGTTGGTGACTTTCAGCCGTACCGCCTCCTCCAAATAAATTATCGGATGTAACGGCCGACAAATCGGGCAACTTTGTCGCGGTAGGCTTCGGGGTTGTCGCGGTAGGACTTCGCATGTGCGGCACCCTGCACTACCCATAACTCTTTTTCGCCCTGCTTGGCATCGTAGAGCGGATAAACCATCCGCGTGGGTACATAATCGTCCCGATCGCCGTGAATAAAGAGCATCGGCAGACGGCATTTCCTGACCTGTTCCAATGCGGAAGCCTCCCGAAAATCCCATTCGTAGGACTCTCCGCACCAGTAACTGGCAACATATAGCAACGGGAAGGCGGGCAATCCGTAATCCTCCTTCAACTCCTTCTCGAACTGATCCCACACGCTCGTGTAGCCGCAATCCTCCACGAAACACTTCACATAGGGCTGCTGTTCTTCGCCCGATACCATCATCGTGGTGGCGGCACCCATCGAGATGCCGTGTACGACCATCTGTGTTTTTCCGCCGAAAATGCCGTTGGCAACCTCCATCCACCGGAGGACATCCTGCCGATCCCGCCAGCCCATGCGAATCGCCTCGCCTTCGCTCTGCCCGTGGGCGTGGAGGTCGGGCAGGAGGATGTTGTACCCCAAATCGTGGTTGTAGAGGTAGCCGATCATCATCATGCGGATCGAGTTGTCGGTGTAGCCGTGGACGATGACGGCGGTGCGGTCGGTGGGTCGGGGCGCGGCGGCATAACGCGCATGAAGACGCTCCCCCTCCACGCCGATGATCACCGTATCGCGCAAGGCGTGTGTCGTGCGCAGAGAATCCATCCACGGGACAATGTGGGGATATTCCCTTGCCATATAGGCAAACGAGGCAGAATCGGTGTTTTCTGCCGCGAAATCGGGTGTCAGAGCCACCGACAGGAGTATTTTACCGCCGATGGTGAGTAAAAAGATCAGACCGACCAGCGTAAATCCCGCAATTTTCAGAACTTGTTTCATTGGTTAGAGTTTTTTCCGAGAGATAAAGATACGAAAAAAGCGCGACAACCCTTGTCCGAAAGGCATAAAAAAGACCCGCCCCGAAGAGGCAGGTCTTTTATCGAATCCGAGGAACGGAATTATTTGCCGAGTTTGATACGGACTTTCTCCAACATGTCGTCGGTCATGCTTGAGAGATCCCATTCGGGTTTCCAGCCCCACTCTGCACGTGCGCACGAGTCGTCCAACTTGTTGGGCCAACTCTCTGCGATGGCCTTCTTTACGGGATCTACGTCGTAGGTCATGGTAAATTCGGGCATGCGTTTCTTCAATTCGGCATAGATGATTTCGGGCGTGAAACTCATCGAAGCGATGTTGAAACTGTTGCGGTGAACGAGTTTGGCAGGATCGGCCTCCATCAGTTCAACGCAGGCGCGCAGGGCATCGGGCATATAGATCATATCCATATATACGTCCGAGGGAACGGGGCAGACGAATTTGCCGGTCTTGATGGCCTCGTAGTAGATCTCCACGGCATAGTCGGTCGTACCGCCGCCGGGGAGGGTTACGTTCGAGATGATACCGGGGAAACGAACCGAACGGGCATCAACACCGAAACGCTGGTAGTAGTAGTTGCCGAGCATTTCGCCGGTAACCTTACATACGCCGTACATGGTGGTCGGCTGCATGATGGTGTCCTGAGGCGTCATGTCTTTGGGCGTCGTAGGGCCGAAAGCACCGATCGAACTGGGAGTAAATACGGCACAATTGTTCTCGCGAGCGATTTCGAGGGCATTCATCAGGGCACCGATGTTGATTTTCCATGCCAGTTGGGGATTTTTCTCACCGGTAGCCGACAACAGGGCAACGAGGTTGAAGATCGCGTCGATTTTGTATCGCTTGACGACCGAAGCAACGGCTTCGGTATTCAGAGCATCGAGTTGCTCGAAGGGACCGTCTGCTGCCAGAGCGGGGCAGTCGCGCATGTCGGTTGCGACAACGTTATTGTTGCCATAGATGCTTCTTAAATAAACGGTGAGTTCGGAACCAATCTGTCCGCCTGCACCAACGATAAGAATATGTTTCATTGGGTTAATGTTAAATTGTGATGTAAAGGTAGCCATATTTTGTGAAAAACAATTTTTTTTTGAGAAAAATCATCTTTATTTTTTGCAGATTCAAAAATCTTGTGTACTTTTGCAACGTTTTAAGGGGTAAACGCTGTTTTAGCTCAGTGGTAGAGCACTTCCTTGGTAAGGAAGAGGTCCCGGGTTCAAGTCCCGGAAACAGCTCTGAAGAGGACAATCAATCGGATTGTCCTCTTTTGTTTTTGGCGGAAAACTCCCGGTGAAAGCGGCTTTCGGGTCACTTTTACCATATATACCTATATATTAAAAAGGACACTGCCCCGTTCGGGCAGTGTCCTTTTTATCTTGTGTCCGCCGTGATTACTGCTTGGGAGTGTAGCAGACCGATTTGGTGTCGAAAAATTCCTCCTCGAAGAATTTCCTGATTTCGTAGAGATACCAACGCATGTGGGTCCGGGCGAGTTCTTCGTCCAAATCGCCGCCTTTGAGGTAAAGAATGCCGTTGGGGAGCGAGCCTTTCTGGCCTACTTCGATTTTTTTCCAGATCCACTTCACAAATTCGGGCATGGCGGTGACGGCACGCGACACCACGTAGTCGAACTTGCGGTCGATCGCTTCCACACGACCGCAGTGTGTTTCGAGATTCTTCAGACCGAGTCCTGCCACAACGCCTTCGACCACGGTGATCTTCTTGCGGATCGAGTCGCACGACAGGAATTGCACATCGGGAAAGAGAATCGCCAGCGGGACGGAGGGAAATCCGCCGCCGCAACCCACATCCAGAATGCGTGCGCCGCGCTTGAATTGGCAAACCTTGGCGATGGCCAGCGAGTGGAGGACGTGACGCAGATACAACTGGTCGAAATCCTTGCGCGAAACGACATTGATCTTGGCGTTCCAATCGGCATACAGGGCGTAGAGCGCGGCAAATTGTTCGCGCTGTGCGGGTGTCAGGTCGGGAAAGTATTTCAGAATGAGTTCCATGTCTATTTTTCGTTTTCTATCATGTGACACATGCGGTTGCGGGCACGGTGAATCTGTGTTTTGACGGTACCCATCGGCAGTTGCAGTTTCTGGGCGATCTCCTCGTAGGAGAGTTCGTCGAAGAAACGCATGATGATCAACTGGCGGTAGCGGGGTGTGAGTCGGTTGAGATAATCCTCAAACTGGGAACGTTGTTGCAGGTTTATGATCCGTTCCTCAGGCGTGGGCGAGTTTTCGGCAGGCGAGGTGAATTGCTCGTCGATGGATTGCTCGTCGGTTTTCCGCCGCATGAAGTCGATGAACGTGTTGCGTGCAATGGTATAAACCCACTGCCCGAAGGTGTATTCGGGCGAGTAGCGCGCGATGTTGATATATACTTTGATGAAGGTTTCCTGAAGCAGGTCGTCTGCATCGTTTACACCGCCCAGACGCGCCATGAAAAGCCTCCGAATGGCTTCGCGGTAGCGGTTGAAGAGGTATTCGAAGGCAACGTCATCGCCCTTGAGCACCAGTTCCACCAAATGTCGGTCGTCGGCAACGATGTAGTCGGCTATCTCCATACCCGTTCGTCTTTGCGGATGAGCATCACGGAAAGAATCGCATCGCCGATCCATCCGAAGAAATCATACAGCGGATAAAGACGACACAAGCCCTTTTCGCCCAGTCGTTTCGAGATGCGTTTGACCTCGCACAGGACGATGCCCAGTCGGATCAGGAACAGCAGTGCGGCATAGGCCTTAAATTCCAACGGCATGACGCACAACGCCACGAGGGTCGCAAGGAAAAACAACAGACGCGAACCTTTTTCCCACTCCACGAAGTTGTGTACCCGTTCCGAGTAGTATTTGCGGGCGGAGGAGAAGTAGCGCATGGTGTTGAACCACCAGCCCCAGCCGCCCCAGATGCGTTCGCGCACGAGGGCACGGGGCGAAAGGACGACGCTCACGTTGTCGTTGCGGATGATGCGCTGCATGAAGAGGTCGTCCTCGCCGATGTTCATCGCCAGATAGTTGAATCCCTTCACGTCGAAGTAAAGATCCTTCGTGAACCCGTAGTTGTGGAGAATGCCCCGGTAGGGGTGATGTTTCACGGCCGCCGAGAGCCAGTTTGCGGAGTCCATCATGCGCCACGTGCGCATCATCGCGGGGGTGAATCCTTCCTTTTCCTCCATGCCGCAGTACCCCAATACGATGTCGCCTCTCGAAAAACCCTTGCCCATGATTCTGAGCCAGTTCTGGGTTTCGGGTACGGCATCGACCGACGTGAAGACCATGCAGTCGTGATAGGCCGATTTGATGCCGAGGTTCAACGCCATCTTGCGCGAAATGGGGTAGCGCGGATCGAGGTGGAGTTTGGTGACGGTGATCTGGGGGAACGAACGCTTGAGTTGTTGCAGATCCTCGAAAAAGTCGTTGTCCTGACCGACATAGACGATCACCACCTCAAATTCGGGATAATCCTGTCCGAGGATTCGGGGCAGATGGTTTTCCAGAAAGACGTAGTTCTCCGAGAACATGGGGATGATGACCGACAGGGGGGTATCTTCCTTGCGGACAACGTGACGTTTGTTGTTTTTGTAGGATGCGATCCTGCCGTAGCAGAACACATAGTAGTACATCTGAACGGAAAACAACACGGCTAATATGAGGAAAAGAGCGACTCCTTCCCAGCCGTAAGCGGCCAATATTTGATCAAAAAAATTCATAATCTTTGCGAATCCCTGCAAAGGTACAAAACAATTCAGAAATCAAAATTCAAATATACGAATATTTTTGTGTACTTTTGTCGGGTTAGAGTGTCGGGTTTCAACCGGTTAAGGAAACCGTGCGATTCCCGACGGGTATTTACGACAAAAATAAAAAGCAACCGAATGACAGCAACCAGCAGACTGGTGTTCACGCTTGAGCAGAAGGACACCCGCTCGAAGGCGCGTGCCGGCGTATTGAAGACCGACCACGGCGACATTCTCACTCCGATTTTCATGCCTGTGGGCACGGCGGCGACCGTGAAGGGTATTTTCCATCGGGATGTGCTTCATGAGGCACATGCCCAGATCATTCTGGCAAACACCTACCACCTCTATATGCGCCCCGGCATGGACATCATCGAGCGTGCGGGGGGCGTGCATCGTTTCTCCACGTGGAACGGCCCGATGCTGACCGACAGCGGCGGATTTCAGGTATTTTCGCTGGCCGATTGCCGCAAACTGAAGGAGGAGGGCTGTCATTTCCGTTCGCACATCGACGGTTCGAAGCACCTCTTCACGCCCGAAAACGTGATGGATACCGAGCGTACGATCGGTGCCGACATTATGATGGCGTTCGACGAATGTCCTCCGGGCGATGCTCCGCGCGAGTATGCCGCCAAATCGCTGGCACTCACCGAACGCTGGCTCGACCGCTGTTTCAACCGCTATCACCAGACCCGACCCAAATACGGACACTATCAGGCACTGTTCCCCATCGTGCAGGGCTGTACCTATCCCGACCTGCGTGCCCACGCCGCCGAGAATGTCCAGCAGTACGATGCCGACGGATACGCCATCGGCGGATTGGCCGTGGGCGAACCCACCGGGACGATGTACGAGATGATCGAGGTGGTCAATGCCATCCTGCCCGAAGACCGCCCGCGCTACCTGATGGGGGTCGGAACGCCGATCAACATTTTGGAGGCGATTTCCCGCGGTGTGGATATGTTCGACTGCGTGATGCCGACGCGAAACGGCCGTAACGGCCAGATTTTCACGGAAGAAGGGACGATCAACCTGCGCAACAAGAAGTGGGAGGACGACTTCTCTCCGCTCGACCCCCAAGGCACGGCGTTTGTCGATACGCTCTACTCGAAGGCTTATGTCCATCACTTGTGTGTGTGCGGAGAGATGCTCGCCGCACAGATCGCCTCGCTGCACAACATCGCGTTTTACCTGCGTCTGGTGGGCATGGCACGCCAACATATCCTTGCGGGCGATTTCCCCGAATGGAAGGAGATGATGGTCGCAAAACTGGGTCGCAGACTTTAAACATAAAAAAGTTCAACCATGAAGTTTCGGTTTCCGGGATTCAAAATTTTGGATCGTTACATATTGGGTAAGTTCCTTTCGACTTACTTCTTTGCCATTGCGATGATCCTCATCATCGTGGTGATCTTCGACTATGTGGAGAAGATCGACGACTTCACCGAGTTGAAGGCTCCCCTCAAGGCGATTGTCTTCGACTACTACCTCAATTTCATCCCGTTCTTTGCGAACCAGTTCAGCGGATTGTTCACGTTCATCGCCTGTATTTTCTTCACCTCGAAGATGGCCTATCAGACCGAGATCATCGCCATGTTGTCGGGCGGTATGTCGTTCCGCCGACTGATGTGGCCGTATTTCTTAGGTGCGCTGATCATCGGTTCGATGTCCCTGACCTTGAACCTGTGGGTGATCCCCATTTCGCAACGTCACGTGGTGAATTTCGAGCAGAAATACAACAAACGCCGTATGCGTGCCACCTACGACCAGCATATCTACCGCCAGATCGAACCGGGCACGTTCGTCTATGTGAGAGGCTATACCGATGCCGAGAAACGCGCCTCGTTTTTCGCTCTGGAGCACTACGATGGGGGAAAGATCACCCGCTCGCTCGAAACCTCCAACGTGAAGTTCGACCCCGAATCGAAACGCTGGAGTGCGCAGAAATACATCCGTCGCTCGTTCGACTCGCTGGGCGTGGAGACCTTCACCCAACACCGTAACCTCGATACGCTCATCAACCTCGAAGCAACCGAGTTGGGACGTATCAACGAGTTGGTGCAGACGATGAACATCACCGAGTTGAACACCTTCCTTTCGCAACAACGCCGCAAGGGATCCGACTCGATCAACATCATCGAGGTGGAACGCCATGCGCGCTTTGCCTACCCGCTCTCGACCTTCATTCTGACGCTGATCGGCGTGTCGCTCTCTTCGCGCAAGGTGCGCGGCGGTACGGGACAACATATCGGTATCGGTACCGCCTTGTGCTTCTCCTATATCCTGATCCTGAGGTTCTTTCAGGAATTTGCCAAGGGCGGTGAACTCTCGCCGGGACTTGCCGTGTGGCTGCCGAACATCATCTATCTGTTCATTGCAATTTACCTTTATCAGAAAGCACCCAAATAAACCGAAATATGGACAAACTCAAAGAAATATTCATCCGTTTGAAGCAGTATCCGTTGGTTTACCACCTGCTGCTCATCCTGTTGTCGATCCTTGCGCTGGCACTTCTGTGCCACTTCCTGATGCAGATCGGCACACGCCACAGCGCACGTTGTACGGTACCCGATTTTTCGGGCGTGCACATCAACGAGGCACTGAAAATGGCACGCAGGAGCGATCTGGACATCCGCATCAACGACTCGCTTTTCGTGCCGGCTTACGACGGCGGCATCGTCCTCGACCAATTGCCCGAAGGGGGTGTCGAAGTGAAACCCGGCCGTACGGTCTATGTGACGATCAACTCGTTTCAGGAGAAGATGGTCCCCGTGCCGTTTGTGGCGGGCTACTCCCTGCGTCAGGCCAAGAATATGCTTGAAACGGCAGGACTTCAGATCGAGAAACTGGTCTATGAACCCGACTTGGCCACGAACTATGTCCTTGCCGAGTACTGCAAGAACAAACCCGTGCTTGAGGGGTCGCACATCATGACCGAATTTGGTACGGGCATCACGCTCCATGTGGGTATGCACGGCGGTGTGGGCTATACGATCGTTCCGATGGTCGTGGGTCTGTCGCTGAAAGATGCCAAGAGCCGCCTTTGGGAGGCAGGTCTCAATGTGGGCAGGATCGAATTTGAAGAGGACATCAATCTGTTGAATCAGAAGAATGCCCGTGTCTATGCGCAGACGCCCGAAGCACGCCGCGGAGTGGCATTGGGATCGAAAGTGGGCTTCCGTCTGACGCTCGATGCCAAAAAACTTCACCGCGAGAAGAATCTGGCGGAACAACGAGCCAACGCCATCGAGGAGCAGGAACGCCAACTCGACGAACAACGCCGCGACTCCCTGCAACAACTCATGGGCGAATTGTCGTCTTTCGAGGTGACGATCGACTCGACGGCCGTTGCCCGTCCCGAACTTGAACCGATCGAAGAATAGACATGGAGGATTTGAAACAACGCGAAGACCTTCTGAAGGAGAATCCGGTGACGGATCTTCCCGAAGATGACGAGGAAGAGACCGACGGCCTTTACGAACACTTCTCGATCACGGCCGACAAGGGGCAGAAACTGCTCCGGCTGGACAAATATTTGGTGGCGCATACCGAGAACTGCTCGCGCAACCGCATTCAGGCGGCTGCCGACAACGGCAACATTCTGGTGAACGGCATACCCGCCAAATCGAGTTATAAGGTAAAACCCTTCGACCACATCCAATTGGTGATGCCGTACCCGAAACGCGAGTATGAGATCATCCCGGAGAACATCTCGCTGGATATTCCCTATGAGGATGACGATGTGGTCATCGTCAATAAGGCGGCGGGCATGGTGGTGCATCCGGGTGTGGGCAACCACAACGGCACGCTGGTCAATGCCATGACCTACCACCTGCAAAACCTGCCGATGTTCTCCGAAGGCAATCAGCGTGCGGGACTGGTGCACCGCATCGACAAGGATACGTCGGGCATCCTCGTGATGGCCAAGAACGAGGAGGCTCTGGCCTACCTCGGCAAACAATTCTTCGATCACTCCATCACACGCCGCTATGTGGCGATGGTGTGGGGTAATTTCACCGAAGACGAGGGTACGATCGAGGGTAATATCGGCCGCAGTCCGAAGGATCGTCAGAAGATGTATGTCTTTGAGGACGGCTCGCAGGGCAAACGCGCCGTGACACATTGGCGCGTCCTGAAACGTTTCGGCTATGTGACGTTGGTCGAATGCCGTCTGGAGACGGGACGCACGCACCAGATCCGTGTGCACATGTCGTGGATCGGCCATCCGCTCTTCAACGACGAACGTTACGGCGGTGACCGCATTCTGAAGGGTACGACCTTTGCCAAATACAAGCAGTTCATCGAAAACTGCTTTGCGATCATGCCGCGACAGGCTCTCCATGCGCGGGTTTTGGGCTTCATTCATCCTTCGACCCGCAAGTATGTCGAATTTGAAAGTCCGCTTCCTGAGGATTTCAGCCGTCTGATCGAGAAGTGGGAGGCGTATGTCGCATCGCGCGAGGTGACGCCCGAAGAATAAGAAGAAATATATTGCCGATTTCGACGCCGGATTCTGCTCCACGGGAGCGGGGGACGGCGCGGGATCGTGTCAGCATAAAGTTACAATCATGTTTTTACCCACATCAGTCAAAGAGGTGCGCGAACGCGGATGGGATCAGTTGGATGTGATCCTTTTTTCGGGTGATGCCTACATCGACCACCCGGCATTCGGTGCGGCGGTGATCGGCCGTCTGCTGGAGGCCGAGGGCTACCGTGTGGCGATTGTCCCCCAACCCAACTGGCAGGATGATCTGCGCGATTTCAAGAAGTTGGGCACGCCGCGTCTGTTTTTCGGCATTTCGGGCGGAGCGATGGACTCGATGGTCAATCATTATACGGCCAACCTGCGCCTGCGCCACGACGATGCCTATACGCCGGGTGCCAAGGCGGGATTCCGTCCCGACCGCTGTGTCACGGTCTATTCCAAGATCCTGAAACGCCTCTTTCCGCACGTTCCCGTCGTGATCGGCGGCATCGAATCGTCGCTTCGCCGATTGACGCACTACGATTATTGGTCGGATTCGCTGTTCCCCTCGATTCTGGAGCAGTCGGGTGCCGATCTTCTGATCTACGGCATGGGCGAAAAGGTCGTGCAGGAGGTTGCCCGCAAGATGCGTAACGGCTATAACGCCAAACTTCTGCGCTCGGTGCGACAGGTGGCGTTCCGTGCCGATGCGGGATATGTCGAACGTCTCGACCCCGCCACGACCATCCGCCTCCGCTCGTTCGAGGAGTGCTGCGCCGACAAACGCGCCTTTGGCGAGAATTTCGTGCAGATCGAGACTCTGAGTAACCTCATGAATCCCCAATCGACACTGGTTGAGGGTGTAGGCGATCACTTTATCGTGGTGACCCCGCCCAACGCCACCCTCACGACCGAGGAACTCGACCACTCGTTCGATCTTCCGTACGAACGTGCGCCCCACCCGCGCTATGAGGGCAAGGGCGACATCCCCGCGTGGGAGATGATCAAACACTCGGTGAACATCCACCGCGGATGCTTCGGCGGTTGTTCGTTCTGTACCATTTCGGCACATCAGGGTAAATTCATCAATTCGCGTAGCGAACGCTCCATCCTCAACGAAGTGGAGCAGATCACCCATATGCCCGATTTCAAGGGTTACCTGTCGGATGTGGGTGCGCCTTCGGCGAATATGTACCGCATGGGCGGCCGCAACAAGGAACTCTGCGCCAAATGCCGCCGTCCGTCATGCCTCCACCCGCGCAAATGCCCCAACCTGAATAACGACCACCGCCCGCTGTTGGATCTTTACGGGAAGATCCGCAACGTGAAAGGCATCAAAAAGGCCTTTATCGGCAGCGGAATCCGATACGATCTGTTCGACGACTCGCCTTATTTGGAGACAGTCGTCAAATATCATACGTCGGGTCGTCTGAAGGTCGCTCCCGAACATACGGAGGATCGTGTGCTGAACCTCATGCGCAAGCCTCCTTTTGCCCTGTTCGAGAAACTCAACGCCGATTTCCACCGCATCTGCGATAAGGAGGGTCTGCGCTATCAACTTATCCCGTATTTCATTTCGTCCCACCCCGGATGCGAGGAGTGCGACATGCGCCACCTCTCGGAGAAGGTCTTGGGCAAACTGCATTTCACGCTTGAACAGGTGCAGGATCTCACGCCGACCCCGATGACTTTCTCGTCGGTGATGTTCTATACGGGCATCAACCCCTATACGGGTGAGGAGGTCTTTGTCGCCAAGTCGCAGGAGGACAAACGCCGTCAGAAGAGTTATTTCTTCACGGACGAGAAACGCGAAGCCCTGCGCGGAGAGTTCCATCCCCACCGGATCCCGCACGGAGGCCGTAAGGTGCAAAACGGGAAACTCTTCCGCCGAGACGACCGCCACTCCGCCCCGCGCCGTGACAATGCGCGTCCCGAACGCTTCGACGACCGTCAGACCGATCGCCGAACGGATTCCCGTCCAGACCGCTTCGGAGGGAAAAAAGGCGCGGTTTCACGTGGAACGGCACCCTTCAGGAAGAAACACTGCTAAACCCGCATGAAAAATCCCGAAACCGTTTCAGGTTTCGGGATTTTTTGTATCCGAAAAATTAAACTACCACATCGGCTTCAGGATACCGAACATGACGCAGGCGATGACGAACGTCACGATGATGTTGAAGGTCTGAGCCACGAGGAACGAACGCAATACGTTGCGGTTGTCCTTCGAGATGATGTCCTTGAGGCGGGTGTCAAGACCGATGCAGACGAACGCCAGCGAGAAGAACAACGTCGAGAACATCTTGGCGACATCTTTTTCGGGCAGTTTGCCCAGTTCGTTGGGGGTGAATATGCCGTACTCCTTCAGAAGCGAGAAGACGAGCGATGCCACCACGAAACCGATGATGAACTTCGGGAACTTCTCCCATACGATGCCCGGCGAAGGTTTCTGTGCGCCGCCACCCTGCTGATGGGTCGAGAGGTAGAGGGCGATGAAGAAGGCCACGACGCCGATCAGTACGTTCTGCGTACCCTTGATGATCATGGCATGGGTGTTGGCGACTTCACCGGCGATCATACTCGATGCGCCGACTCCCGACGTGGTGTCGATCGTACCGCCGATCCATGCACCCGTCACCTCCTGAACGGTCTGCGGATCATCGAACAAGAGAGGCAGGATCATGTTTGCCAACCACGGCATCAGATAGATCATCGGCACGACGATAATCAGAATCAACGACACGATGTAGGGGAGTTTGTTCTCCTTGCTGCCCGTGGCGCGTTCGGCGGTGATGGCTGCCGACACACCGCAGATCGAAAGACCGCTGGCGAGGATCATGGCCGAGGGGCGATCCATCCCCGAACGGCATGCGTACCAATAGGCGAAGAACCAGACGACGGTCACGACCATGACGGCCTGCACCAGACCGAATATACCCGATTTCATCACATCCTGAATCATGATCGTGGCACCCAGACACACGACACCGATCTTGATGAAGAACTCGCCCTGAATGGCGGGTTTGAGCCATGCGGGCACGTGCCATGCGTTGCGGACGATCAGACCGAGGATCACCGAGAAGAATACGGCCTCGAAACCGTAGGCTTTGATGAAGGGGATCTTGGCGAGCATCTGCGCGACGATCGAGAGGGCGAAGACACATACGAGCGAGAGCAGAAGGCCTTTCATCGGACGTTTCAAGAGTGCCATGCCTGCATAGGTGATGACGGTCACGATGCCGAACAGGATGAGGATATTGTACCATGCCACCTCTCCGAACAGGGTCGAGGGTACGTTGGGTACGTTTTTGGCAAATGTTCCTGCAAGGACGAGCAGGGGAATGGCAACCCATACGGTCACCCAGTCTTCGGTGCGGAGTTTGTCTGAAAATAGTTTCATGATATTGTTTTTTTTGTTTGTTGCGGGATTAGAATTGTGCGGTGACCATCACGCCGATCCGGTTGTTGCCGCCCTTGAAGTGAAGGAAGAAGGGACTCGACCCGGCATAATCGACATAGGTGTAATTGATCATGGCGCGGAAATGCTTCACGGGATTCCACACCAGCGACATCGTGTAGTTCGTCTGACGCGAATTGTTGAAGTCGGTGTCCTGCAAGAAGGTGTCGTAACGCAGGGCAACCTGTGCCTTCTTCACGAAACGGAATGCCCCCGATACATACCAACTGCTGCTCGTGACCTCCTTCAGGGGTTTTATCTCCTCTTCGGATGTGAGGTCGGCCATGCCGGTTTTGCCGCCGATCCATTCACCGCGAAGAATCAGACGAGTGCCTTCGTACTGCACGCCTGCGCTGTAACGGTCGCGCGTGGTCTTGTCCGCGCCGCTTTTGCCCGAGTAGAGCGATCCCGACACGGTCAGTGCCTTCATGGGATGAACGCCCATACGGAAAGTGATGTCCTTGTGGTTGTTTGAGTCTTTGGTGTTGATGCCCGAACCGCTCAATACGGCAAAATCATAACTGATCAGATTGAACAGACGGCCGTTTACGTTGAAACCGAGATCACGATTGGCTCCGTTCACACCACAGAGATCCTTGCCGCCCACGAGTTTGGAGAAGGCCGTCGGCGTGTCGATAAATTCATAGGATGCGGGTTTGAACGAGGTGTTGAAGATCGTGAAGGGAATCTTGAACTGACCCGTCTTGAAATTCAATTCGTTCATCGGATGATACTGCACGAAGGCATCGACAATCTTGGGTGATGCAAATTCCAATTGCAGACGATAGTCGAGTTTGTCTTTGAGCAGGTCGCCTTGGAGATTCAGACGGGCGCGTTTGATCGAGAAATCGGTTTTATCTTCGTTCCAGTCGAACAGGAGTTGGATGTAACCCGAAATTTCGGGCAGATGTTTTGCGATTTTGTCCCAACGCTCCGCACGCTTTTCCATGCGCTCGGCATTTTTCTCCAGACGCCCGATCTTTGCGGCGAGTTCTTCGAGGGACGGGGCGGGTGTGTTTTCCTGTGCAAACAGGGGACATATCATCAAAAGGGAGAGCAGTGTAAAAATGTATTTCATATTTGTTGTTTGGGATTGATTTTATGTTACGAGTGCAAAAGTACGGATAATGCACTCGGTTGTCAATAAGCGAAAACACCTAAAAAACCGATAAAAAGCGACAGGTTGAAACCTGTCGCCGATCTTTTTTTGCGTAAAATAGTTGCAGAACGGTTAAAATACCTCTTGAAGGATGCGTATCGACTGTACCGAACCCACGGCATCGAGGTGGTAGCCGAAATAAACAAGCATGGCGTTGAGAAAATCGCGGCGGTTTTGGCGGTTCAGAGGCATGCTGCCCAAGATTTCGGTGCCGTTTTCGAGCATCGAGTCCAAAATCAGACTGCACGAACGATCCATGATGCAGGGATGGCTCGGTTTCTCGCTGACGTAAAGTCCCTCCTTGATGTCGAACCACGCCCCTTCGCGGTATTCGTTGCCGGGACAGAACCCTAAGTAACGGCTCAGATTGGCCATGAACCAGAGATGGAAATCGGCAACTCCGTCCTCCAGCGCATCGAGTGCCTCCACACTCTGCCACACGAACTCGAACAATTCCCTGTTGGGTTCGCATTCGCGTACCAGACGATAGAGTACCTCGGCCATGAACAGGGCAAGGGTCGATTTGCGCACGTCAAACGGAATGGACTGCAAAGCAAATCCTGCCCGCACCTCACGGAAACGGTGCATTTCGCCGTGAGCCGTCTCCGCCCCTTCGAGTTCCACGGGGAACACGGGCTGGAAAAGCCCCATCTTCGAACCGCGTCCCGAACGACTGCGCACACCCTGCACCATGTAACTCTGTCGTCCGCGTTCGTCGGTCAGAAGATGCACGACCAGCGATGAATCGCCATATTTCAACGTATGGAGGACGATGCCGCGTGCCTTGTAGTATTTTCTCAGTCCGCCCATTATTTGCGCACGTGAACCAACTGCCAACCCTCGCGCGAACGGGTGGCGATGTGCTGTAAACCGCATTCGGCGGCAGAGGCAAGGATGGCGGGAACGTCCTCTTCCAAAAATCCGCTCATCAGAAGATCCCCTCCCTCGCTCAAAAGACGCGCCGAGATCTCCATCTGGTTGATCAGAATGTTGCGGTGAATGTTGGCTAAAATAAAATCGTAATGACGGTCACCGACAACCGAAATATCCCCCAAGATCGGCGTGATGCGCTCTTCGACCCCGTTCAGCGCGATGTTTTCGCGGCAACTCTCCACACACACGTCGTCAATATCGACGGCATCCGTGTGACGTGCGCCACATTTGGCGGCGACGATCGCCAATACGCCAGTTCCGCAACCGATGTCCAGTCCCGTGCGTCCCTCCACCCTGAGATCCATCGTCTCGCGCGACATCATCCACGTGGTGGCGTGATGCCCCGATCCGAACGACATCCGCGGACGCAACACCACTTCGCATTCCCCTTCGGAGGCAGGTTTGTGATGCGGGGCGCGGATGCGCAGGCGGCCGTCCACATCGACCGGCGTGAAGTCGTGTTCTTCCCATTGGGCGTTCCAGTTCTCGGTGGGGATCTCCTCGTAAGTGCCCTTCACGTTGTAACGTGCCATCAGTGCGGAAAGTTCCTTTTTGTCGAGTTCCTCAAGATTCGAGGTCTGAATGTAGGATTTCAGCGTGCCGTCCTCCCACAGAAACGATTCAAAGGGATAGTCGCCGAGTTCGGCTGTGAGGATCTCCGAAAGATCCTCCGTGCAGGGTATGTTGAGTGCCGTGTAATTCATGTCCGTAAAATTTCGTATCTTCGCCTGTGTGATCGGTGTTTCCCGATCACACGCAAAGTTAATGATAATCTTCCAAAGATAAATACGATGAGCGAAACCTCCAAAAAATGGCAGGAAATCCTTGCGGGTTACAAGACCTACATCCGCTTCGGGAAAAACCTCTCGCACAACACGATTCAGTCCTATTCGGGAGACTTGGAGCGTTTTGCGGCGTTCTGTATGGAGCGCGGGGTTACGGATCCGTGTAAAATCCGAAAGGAGAATATTGAGGCTTACCTTTCGAGGCTCTACGAGGAGGGGCAGACCAAACGATCCGAGGCACGCGAACTGAGTTCCATACGCAGCCTTTGCGAATACCTGCTTGTGAACGACCGTATCGGCCGTTCGCCTGCCGAATTTATCGCCACGCCCAAGATCGGCCGCTCGCTTCCCGATGTGTTGTCGGTCGAGGAGATTGACCGCATGATCGCAGCCGCCGAGAGCGAAGACCCCGAACGCGGCGTTCGCAACGCGGCGGTGCTGGAGGTGTTGTATTCGTGCGGATTGCGCGTGTCGGAACTGACCAACCTGCGGATTTCCGATCTGTTTTTCGGGGAAGGCTACCTGCGTGTGGTGGGAAAGGGCGACAAACAGAGGCTCGTGCCCGTGAGCGATGCCGCCAAACGACGCATCCGTCACTATTTGGAGTTGCGGAAACCCGCGCGTGCGGGCGAGGAGATCTTGTTTCTGAACCGCAACGGGCGCAAACTCTCGCGCGTGATGATTTTCACGATCATCAAACGGGCGGCCGCCATGGCGGGCATCGACAAATCCGTATCGCCCCACACCTTCCGTCATTCGTTTGCCACCCATCTTTTGGAGGGCGGTGCGGACATCCGACAGGTGCAGGAACTGCTCGGCCACGAGAGCATCCTCACGACCGAAATCTATACCCACTTGGATCGTGCGCATCTGCGCAAGACCCTCGAAGAGCATCTTCCTTTGATGAACAAGGCTTAAAGGCGGCGGATCTGCGCCTTGCAGGTAAGACGCATCGCCGCATAATCCGCTCCTGAAATCACGACCGTGATCCCGTGGGGATCGGTAAATTCCCGCAAAAGATCTTCCAGCGGGGTATCCGTTCGTTCCATCATTCGGGAAAATGCCTCGCGGTAATCCCGTGGAAAATGTCCTACGGTGATTCCCGCATAAAATTCCGTGCACGCCATCCGATCAACCTCCCCGCACTCCTCGATCGAGAGGATTTCCCCCTCTTCGGAGAGCGTCAGAAGCGGATTGCGGACGAACCTACTCCCCGTCCACGCGAGATGGGAGGCTGTCCGTCTTGGGGCGGAAGGGTGCGAAAAATTCATCGGTGAAAATACGGAAATTCAACTGCTTCTCGAACAGGCTGTCCACGGCGGGTTCGACCGGCGGTTTAAATTCGAGTTTCATGTTGCGGATGGTGACGGAGGGGCGTTTCGGTTTGCCGCTGAAGTGCAGGAAATCGAAATGAAGTGTCTTGTGGGTCGTGTCGGCGGTGAAACGACGGCGGAAATGCTCTCTGTCTCCGCGCATGAGTGAGATGTTATAGACAAATGCACGCTGTTTGTTGTGGCGTTCGACCCACACGTTGGCGCGCAGTCCCTGCTTTTCGTTCTGGTCGAGCGAGTCGATCTCGTAATCGAGCGAAAGGGTGTATTCGCCGGGCATCAGGTCGAAATCCATCTTCAACCGCGCCGTATCCTTCAGTCGTCCCACACGGATCAGCGTGTCGGCGAAAATCGTGCGTGAAAAGGTACGCTGTGCCACATTGTTGATCGTGTCGAGGATCGACACCTCGCGCTTGTAAAATTCGCTCTCCTGCTCCAGACGGGCAATGGCGACCTCCACCACATCGCCGATACGGGCACTCTTGCGTTTCGAGAAGTTGCCGATCGTATATTGCACATCCTCGATCGAGTAACCGTGATCCTTCAGGATTGGTTCGTAGATGTTCAGCGAATCGAGTCGGAAACGATTGATGTCCGAGGCGGTATAGGCGTTGGCCAGAAAGATGTCGTGGAAGATGTCGGCCAACTCGCGGTCGGGGATGACCGTGCGTTTCCGACACGAGGAGAATCCCGCCAAAAGCAGCAGGACGGAAATCAGGGTGATAATGCGGTTTGTGTTCATAATTTCGACTTTATCATGTTGCGTGCGGTTGCCATCGACAGCGTATATCCGATGGCGGCCGACGAAACGAGTATAATCACAAGGTCGTCCGCGCGGAAAATCACGGGATAACTCTTCACAAGGAACGTCTCGGCAGGGATCTCGATCCATCCGAAGGTTTGTTGCAGGAGCGTAAGTCCCACACCGGCCGCCATTCCGATAAGCCCTCCCCACGCGCAGATCAAAAGCCCCTCCATAAGGAAGATGCGCCGGATCAGCCGTGTGTCGGCACCCAAGGCGCGCAGGGTGGCAATATCCTGCCGTTTCTCGACGATCAGCATCGCCAATGCCCCCACAATCGAGAACGAGGCGATCAGAAGCACCAGAAGGGCAATCAGGAAGATCCCCCATTTTTCCAACTTCATGATGCGGTAGAACGAGGCCTTGAGTTGTTCGCGGGTTTCGACCTTGAATCCCTCGCCTGCCAACTCCTGCACCTCCTTTTGTACCCGATCTGTGTCGCCACGGCGGACGCGGAGGACAAGAGCCGAGGCGCGGCCGTCGTAGCGGAGCAGTTCGCGGGCATAACGCAGCGACGAGAAGACATAGGTCTGCTCGGTCTCCAAATCGAGGGTATAGATCCCTCCGAGGGCGATCTTTCGGCGCGTGAAGTTCTCGAACGGCAAGAGCGAGGAGAACGATTTCCGGCGTACGGCATAGGTCGAGACCTCGCTGTCCGACAGTGTGCGGATGCCCAGTTGCATCGCCATCGCCTGTCCGAGGACGATGCGGTCGAAATCGCCCGTCCTCACCTTCCAACGCCCCGCCGAGATGTAATCCTCCATCGGGAGTACCCGTTCGTAGTCGTCCTCCACACCGCGCAAAACGGCAGCGGCCTGCCGTCCTTCGTGTTCCAGAAGGATGCCCTGCTCCAGAAAGAGCGAGGCGGCTTCCACGCCCCGCAGGTTGCGGATCCTGTCCACGGGAAGTTCCTCCTCGCGGAATGTCCCTCCTTTTCGGGGCGTTACGGTCAGCGGGGCGTCGATGGCGGAGCAGACACCTGCGGCGAGTTGTTCGAAGCCGTTGAAGACCGACATCAGGATGATCATCGCCGCCACGGGTACGGCTACGGAGATCACGCTCAGTCCCGAAATCAGATTGACGACCGATCGGGACCGGGACGAGAACAGATAGCGTTTGGCGAAGATGCGGGCGAGCATGAAGCGTTTATTTCTTCAGAGCGTTGTCGATTTGTTCGATGTATTCGAGCGAGTCGTCCAAGAAGAACTGAATTTCGGGGATGTTCTTCACCTGATTGCGGATGCGGTTGCCCAGCAGGCCGCGCAACTGGCGCATGTGTTTGTCCAAAGAGGCCATCACCGCATCGCAATGGTCGAACGGGAAGACGCTGACATAGATTTTGGCGTATGCGAAATCGGGTGAAACGCGCACGGCGGTGACGGTCACCAGCGAACCCCGAACGACTTCGGGGGCTTCCTTTTGCAGGATCTCGGCCATATCCTTCTGGATCTGTTTGGCAATTTTTTGCTGACGTGTTGTTTCCATGGTTATTCTTGTTTAAAGTGCGTATTTGAATACTTCGGTGTTTTTTTCGCGTTTGCGGCGCGGTTTCCATTCGTCGAATCCCGCCTTGTTGAAGCGGTAACTTATGCCGATCGAGATGATGAAGTTGTCGAGCGGCGATTTGAGCGGTGTCAGACGGAACGGGTTTTCCGACGAGTTGTCGTTGAGGTTGTCGTCGTATTTGCTGCGGTCGCGGACAATATCCGAAAATCCGAAATAGTATCGGGCGCGGATGTTGATCTCGTAGCGTTTGATCAGAAACGCCAGACCCGCACCGCCCGCAAGTCCGTAGCCCCAGCGGTTGTCGCGCGTGAGGCGGAAATGGTAGTCGCCCTTCCAGTCGGGACGCTTGTCGATGTCGCGGGCATACTCGTTCTCGTAGGTCGAGGAGAGGTTGTAGGAAAAGGTGGCGGCGGCTTCGAGGTAGAAACGCAGGCGGTTGTGCAGCATGTAGAAGTGGGGCTGCCACACCACGGGCATCACGATCGACTTGACGTGACGCGTGTAGTAGAGATACTCCGAAGGATCGTCCGTATAGTGGGAGTTCTTGGCATAGGAAAAGCCGCGGTTCATGAACTCAAGGTCGATACCGAAACCGCCCACGATGCGCGAACGGCTGTAATGTCGCCACGTAAGTCCCACCGCGTAACTGTCCCAAAGACCTTTCATCTCCTCTTCGGGTTTCAGGCGTGCGGTCGAAAGTCCGTAACCCGCCGTGAAACCGAGGGTATGCTGTGCGGCGGCTTCTCCGACCCGCAACAGGGCGAAGAGCGTCAGTGTAAATAGAATGAGTTTTCGTTTCATGTCAAAAATGTGCGTTTTATCGGCGGTCGAACATATTGCCTGCCGAACCGAAGTTACGGTCGCGCTGCTGGCGTTCCATGCGTTCGCGTTCACGATTCTTCTTGGGACCTTCTTTGGCAAGACGCTCGGCTTCTTTCTTCAAGCGTTGCGCTTCTCTTTCGTCCAACATGCGTTGCAGCGACTGCATCGTCACGGGAGCGAATAGTTTTTCGAGATCCATCGTCACTTCGACCTCCCAGTTGGCTTTCGTGGAGAAGACCTCTTCGGCATTTTCGTTGATGTAAAATTCGGCACGTTCGGGCATGCGGCGTTCGACGACATTTCCCGTATCCCACTTGCCGTTGGCGTTCTTGTCCTCGATGATGCGGAATTTGATTTCGCCCGGTGAGACGTAGTTGAACTGCACGTCGCCCGACGAGACGTCCCGACGCTCCTGCTGGACACGGTTCGAGGCATCGGTCAGCTGGATGATGTATTTCGTGGCATCGGCGCGACCCTTGACGTGGAGTTTCACGATGGCGAACTTTTCGGGATCGTAGGCGGTGTATTCGCCCGAAATCGAATCGTTCCGGAATCCGGCGGCATTGGTCAGTGCGCCTGCGGGGATCGTCAGTTTGTATTTGGCTTTGGGTTTCCATGCGGCACGCACCTCCCAGCGCAGCATTTTGGCGGTGTCGCGCACAAAATGCACCGCGAGGGGTTGCTCCGCCCCCGATTTCCCATCGACCTCCACCAGCGAGATGGCTGCCGAGTCGATCTTGACGAGCGGATGGTCAAATTCCGCTTCGAGGTATTTTTCGGGATTGATCTCGCCCGATGTGGGGAACTTGATCTCGAAGGGATTCTTCTCCAGCGGGTTTTTGTATTCGCGTCCTTCGGCCTCGGCTTTCTTTTTCTCCTCCTCGATGCGTTTGCGTTCCTTTTCCTCCTGCTTCGACTCGACGAGTTTCCACGGCAGTTTCAGATTTTCGGTGACTTTCTGAAGCACGTTCAGCGTGTCGTGCTTCATGTAGGTGATCTTACCGCGAATGGTGTCGGGCAGCAGTTTCGAGGGGTGGTTGAACCACAGGGCGATCGTGTCGCGTCCCTCGGTCTGGGGGTCGATGATCACATGATCGTCGGGGATGCTGTCGAAATGGATCGACTCGATCCGGGGATGTGCCGACGAGAAGTAGAGCAGGGCCTTGTGCTGCATGGGACGCTGCTGCTCGGAGAGCATCTGACGGCGGAAGGCCTTGTCGGTGAACATACGGATGTAGAGTTGCGGTTCGGCGGACACGTAACGCCGCAACGAATCATACCAGATCGAGAAGTCGGGCAACTTGGCGGGGTTGTAGCGACCTTCGATGAATCCCACCTGATCGGTTCCCGGCTCGTAGAGCTGGTTGTCGTTCTTGTCCTGCACGGCATAGACGCGGTAGTCGATCGGCTTGAGGTTCTGCGCGATGAAAATGCCGTTGGTCTCGGCACGGGCGATTACCGCAGGTTTGTATTTGAAGATCGTCGAATCGTATTCGGGTTTGTCCTCCACCGAATCGGCGGGGAAGAACCAGATGAAACTCTTTGGCACGGAGTCGGCCTTGTAACTGTCGGCGGTGTAGCCCGACATATACATCGAGTCGATCTCGTTGCCCGTCGAGAAGACATAACGCATCGAGAAGAGAGGATTACCTTCGTTGTTGTCGCGCACCGAACCGCCGAAATTCAGGGCATAGGTGGTGTTCGGCTCCAACGTGTCGCGCAACTGGACGACAATCCCGCGACCGCGCAATGTGAGCAGCGGTTTCTTTTTCATGGCGGGCGAGGTGTAGAACTCCTTCTGCTGGTCCTTCAACTGCACGAACTCGTTAAATTCGATGTAGATCTTTTCGTGTTTGGTCAGCGGACGGTTTTTCGTGAAATTGTCGGGCGTCATCGCCACGATGACGGGCGGGAGGGTGTCGATCGGGCCCCCCGTGGGACTTAACATGTGGGCGCAACGGGTCAGAAAGGCCGACAGGAAAACTACGGCCAGAAGCGTGCGCACGATGTGAAGGATATGTCGTTTGTTGCGTGTCATCGGTTTGGGTTTAAATTACTGCTTGTCGGTATTCGGATCGGGAATTTCGGGTTCGGGTTCGGGCTCCGGTTCGGGATCGGGTTTCTGGTTTTCGGGCGAGAATTTCTCGTTGATGATCGTCCAGCCGTTCTCCTCGCGGATCCACTCCTCCGGCCACAGGCTGAAGAGGATGTTCCAAGTGGGTTCTTCACCCTCCAAATCGGGTGTCTGCTTCGTGTAGGCGTAAATTTTATTGACGCGATCGACCGCCACGAGCATGATGGGCGTCGAGTTGATCGTCATGCCGTATTTGCCGTTTTCCTCCGCATAGCCGATGAAGTTGGGTTCGTCGCGCTGCTGACGCTCGTCGCGTTTGAGCGTGATGCGCGATGCCCATGCGTCCTCGTAGGACTTGATCTTCCAGTCGGTCGTATCGGCGGCATAGGCATAGATCTTGATCTGACCGTTGGCATAATGCTCCTCGGCAGCCTCTGGCGTTGTCTTGAATTTGGGATCGACATAAGCCTTGAGTTTGGCGGGCGGATTGTAGAAATCGTTGCGGAGCACCCATTTGCCCGACTTGTAGCAACGACCCTCCTTGTAGGGGGTGAAGGTCAGCGAAACGTAGAGGAAAGGCACGTTCAGCACGCTCTCCTGCATCGTGTAGGCAAAAAGGCGGGACGAAGGATCGACCGCCACGACCATCTGTGGCTGACGCGAGATGGGCATCTGCAACCATCCGACAGCCTCCGCGGACGTACCGTCCTCGGCCGTTCCCGTAAACTGATAGGGCGTACCGACAGCGGCGGGTTCGCTCTGCTGTTCCTGAGGGTTCTGTTTCGAGGTGATCACGCCTGCCAAGGCATCGTCATACGAGAGTATCTGCCACGAAGTCGTATCGACCGCATAGGTGTAGAGGCGGATGCCTTCGAGCGGTTCGGGCTGATCGACCGATTTGGCCTGCACAAAGGGTTTCAGCACATAGGTGGTTGCGGTGGAGTTGTCTTTCAGACAGCCTGAGAACAACATCGCGGCCAGCATACAGTATAGGAATCTCAATTTCACTTGTTTTCGTATTTTGGTTTTTTTGTTTTCAATTCGTCGAGCATTTCGCGCAGGGTCTTTCCCGTCACGGGATGGATGCGGTCGCGGGCAATCTCGCACAGCGGCACGAGGGCAAATTCGCGTTCGCCCATCCGCGGGTGGGGAATCTCCAGATCGGGAGTCGAGATGATCTCGTCGTCGTAGAACATGATGTCGATGTCGATCGTGCGCGAGGTGTAACGGACACCCGTTGCGGCCTTTTCGCCGGCCTCCGCCTTGCGGTCGCGTCCCAGTTCGTGCTCGATGGAGTGGATCTCCAGAAGGATCTCTTCGGGTCGGAGGTCTGTGGTGATCTCCACGGCCTGATTCGAGAACATCTTTTCGGATTCGAATCCCCACGCTTTCGACTCGTAGCGGTGCGAACAGCGCAGAACGGCTCCGATGCGGGCGTTGATCAAACGCTGGGCGGCATGAAGCGTCTGCTTCATCTGACCCAGATTTCCGCCTAACAACAATATCACACGTGCCATAATGCTACAAATGTTTGATCATTTTGCTCACGGCAAGAGCAAAATGGGTGAATACGATGGTCGGATTGCCGTTTTGCGTGATCTGACTCATTGCGCGTTCGATCTCATCCGACAGGGGTTCTATGTTTCGCGCCCCGACAAAGGGGGCAAAGTTGGTGCAGAATTTCAGTTCCTCGCCCCAGAGGTAACCCACCTGCGGGATGCCCGAATGGAGCATGAAACTCTCGCGCAACAGACGCAGGGCATTGCGAAGGAACGAACGCTGCTGTTCGCGCGTCAGACGGGCGACATCCTCCGCCCAAGTGATCAGTTCGAGGTGTCTGTCGTTGTAACTCAGACGCATCAGTCGGCAGAACAACTCGAAATTCTCCTGTCGTTCCGTGTCATCCTCGCCTTTGATCAGTTGCTTCAGACGCAGAATATCACCCGCCGCCAGTCGTGACAATACACGGTTCTGTTCCGCATCCCGCACGCCGTGTTCCGCGGCATAGCGTTGCAACACTTCGGGCGTGATGCGCGGGACGCCGACCTCCTGCGTGCGCGAAAGAATCGTCGGCAACAGCAGGTCGGACTGCTCCGACACCAACACGAACAACGTGTGTTCCCACGGCTCTTCGAGGATTTTCAGCAGTTTGTTCTCCGCCACCTCGATCATCGTTTCGGGCAGCCACATGAGGATGACCTTGTACTCCGACTCGAAACTCTTGAACGAGAGTTTGCGGATGATTTCGTCGGCCTCACCCGCCGAGATCACTCCTTTGAGCGTCTTGCCGAGGTCGAGCCGCGCGTACCACTCGTGGGGCGAGAAGTAACCGCCCGTTTCGGTGAACAGTTCGCGGAACTGACCCATGAACTGGTCGCTGAGCATCACATCGGTCGATTTCTTGCCCTGACGGTTCACCGGAAAGACCATGTGGAGGTCGGGGTGTGCCAACTGGCTGATCTGACGACACGAAGGACATTCGCCGCACGAATCGCCGTCGAGACGGTGCGTGCAGCACAGGTACTGCACATAGGCAACCGCCAGCGCGAGACTGCCCGCTCCGGCACTGCCTGAGAAGAGTTGCGCGTGACTGATGCGCCCCGTATCGACGGCGTGCACGAGGTGTCGTTTCAACTCCTCCTGACCGATGATGTCCTTGAACTGCATGTCGTTATTTTCTTTTGAGTGCCGAGCGGATCAGAGCCCCGACGTCGATGTGTTCCCTGCCCACGAGATAGGTCAGATAACCCGCAAATGCCAGCATATTAAACGAATAACCGAGAAAAACATTGTCCGTACAGCGTCCCGTGAACTCGCATGTGTAGAACAAGCCGAGTGCCACGACAACATATTCGCCCATGCGTTTCCATGCGTAGGGTGTGGGGAAGTAGCGGCGGTTGAGCCACCAACTGACGGCGACCATCGCGGTTTCGCTCGCCAGACGTGTCCATGCCGCACCGAAGTAGCCGAACAGAGGGATCAGAATCCGACCCGCCACAAACATGGCGACAAGACCGCAACCCGTCACCACGATGGCAAGCGAGGTGCGCTCCTCCCGTTTGTACCAGAACGAGAGGTTGAGCCATACGCCCGCAAGAATGTTTGCTCCGAGCACCACGGGCAGGATGTAAATACCCTCGCGGAAATTACGCCCGACGATCAGTGCGAAAAGGTCGCGGAAGAGGGCGATGCCCAAGAAAATGACCATCGAGGCCATCACGTAGTATTTCAGGGCGGCGGCGTTCATCTCCACGAAGTCGCTCTTCTTGAAGTTCGACAGGAAGAACGGCTCGGCAGCCAGACGGTACATCTGGTAGAAGAGCATCATCACCACGGCGATCTTGGTGATTGCGCCGTAGATGCCCAATTGCGCCATCGGGTCGCTGCCGTCGGGGATGAGGTATTTGATGAGTTGTCGGTCGAGGAACTCGTTGGCGGTACCTGCCAGTCCGCCGATTAGAAGCGGCATCGAATAGACGAGGATGCGTCCCAACAGACGGCGGTCAATGTGCGGGATGACGTGATCGGTCGTACGCAGAATCACGAGGAAGGTCACCACGCTGGCGATCAGGTTGGCGACAAAGACCCAGCCCACGCCGAAATCCGATCGGTATAACCCCGCAAAACCGAATGCAATGGCGATGCCCACGTTCAGAAGGACGTTGAGCGTCTTGATCCCCACGAAGGTTTGGGCGCGACCCTGTTCCCTGAGGCGCGAGAAGGGGATACACCCCGCCACATCGAACAGGATGATCAGTCCGACGAGGACGACATACATCGGGTGGGGTACATACGCCTTGCCCATGACGGCGGAGAGGGGTTCGCGGAACAAGACGACCGCCGCCGCAAAAATCAGTGCGGCCAGCGAAGTTATGCCCCACGTTGTGGCAAAGAGTTTGCGCTTTGCTCCCACGACGTCGCCGCCCGCCTCGTCGGCCTTTGCCGAAAAGCGGAAATAACTCGACTCCATACCCATTGTCAGGAGGGTCAGAGCCAAGGGCACCAGCGCATAGACATCGGTGACGATTCCATAGACCCCCTGCTCGAAAATACGGGTGTAGTAGGGTGTGAGCAAGTAACTCAGGAAGCGTACCACGATGGTACTGATGCCGTAGATGGCGGTTTGTTTGGCTAATTTTTCGAGCA